>NZ_JBFTLA010000020.1:0-74462 GCF_056396205.1 Paenibacillus sp. 05T425 | reverse complement strand
CACAGGCCATTGGTTAACCAATAAGTTCCAGTCGAATAGGAGCTAAGCCCTACCGACTATTTTTTCAGAATATTCAAACACAACTCACACCCGTCTCCCCAATGGATATTCCTACCTTCTTACACAAACTTCTTGACGCTACCCTGCTGGGTGTAAAAATGCCGGATTTGACTGCATGTTTTCCAATCAAGTGTCACTTTATCGGCGAATGTGCCCGATTAGACTGTATGAAATACAGGCAAGCGAATAGGAGTAAATGAGGACCTGTGCTTCGGATTTAGGACTGGATTGACCAACAGTCAAGAATCATGTTTCCAACGTCATTGCCAAGCTGGAATTACGCGATCGGACCCAGGTGGCTATTTTTGCGGTAAAGCATGGAATCGGTTTATAACGTTCTAAAGAAGGGTATAACGGTTCATATTCGGTTATCCAAGGAGGCTGCGAGTATGAGCGTGTTATTGAAGGATAAAGTAGCAGTTATTACGGGCGCGGGTTCGGGAATAGGCCGTGCAGCGGCGCTCCAATTGGCTCGGAACGGAGCCAGCATCTGCCTGTTCGATCTGAATAATAATCGGACCGAAGAGGCGGAGCAGGCTATTCACGAAATGGGAGGACAATCGTTATTCGTGGACGTGGACGTATCGGATCCGCAGCGGGTACAGCAAGCGGTGAAGTCTGTCATCGATCGGTTCAGAAAAATCGATATCGTATTCGCCAATGCAGGCATCAATGGCACGCTTGCCCCGATCGAGGACTTAACGCCGGAGGCATGGGACGAGACGCTGTCGACCAATCTGAAGGGAACGTTCCTGACCGTCAAATACGCGGTTCCGCATATGAAGAAATCCGGAGGCAGCATTATTATTACGAGCTCCATCAACGGAAGCCGGAAGTTCTCCGGATTCGGCATGTCGGCCTACAGCGCATCCAAAGCGGGCCAAGTCGCCTTTGCCAAAATGGCCGCCCTGGAGCTGGCCCGCTATAAAATCCGCGTCAACGTCATTTGCCCGGGAGCGATCGAAACGAATATCGGCGAAAATACCGATCGCACGAAGCAGGTCGATAAGATCAGCATTCCCGTCGAATACCCAGAGGGCAATCAGCCGCTTGAGCACGGTCCGGGCCAACCCGAGCAGGTAGCTGACCTGATTCTGTTCCTCGCCTCGGCGCAATCCAGTCATATCTCTGGAACAGAGGTATTCATAGACGGGGCGGAAACACTGTTATAGCAAATGGAGCGGGATGCTCTGCATGGCCTTTAATACAAAGCATCTGAAGCTTACCTGTGTGGTTTATAAACCTCAAAGGGACGCATCATTTCGAGATCTTCATGCTCAAGCATGTGGCAATGCCACACGTAACGTCCGGTGAAGGGCCCAAAGCGGGCTATAATGGTTGTGACGTAAGCAAAAGGGGCTTGAACCGTATCCTTTAATCCCCCCTCATAGGGGTGAGGAGGAGACGGTGGCCCCGTGAAAACAAGGGTTCTCGTTTTTTGAAATTGAGTAACATCAAAAGGCTGGCGTTCGATAATTTGAAAATCGACCAAATGAATATGGATGGGATGAGGATCATCATCGACGACGTTGATGAGTCGCCAAATTTCAACCGTATCCACTTCGATTTTTTCGGATATGCGGTCCATCCACATTTTAGCATCCAGTAAGTTCAAAGACCTGCCGTATCGATCCTTGAATCGATCAAGCGTTAAATATCTTGTTCTCTTTGCCATCGTTGTTGGCAGTCGTTCGATTTCCCCAAGGTAATAAGGAATAGAGCTCGTATCTATGCTTTTCAATGGAACGAAGTGTTTATGGGGCAAATCATTTATTCATTTAACGTATAGAATATCAAATTGATAGTCACCCGTACGTTGGATTAACGCGTCATCTAATGCATCGTACAACGCCTTGACATCCTTAGCAGCATTAAGCTCCAACCCCAGCGCGAAAGCCGCTCCTCCATTTTGCTCAATCAAGCGGACAACTTCCTCGGCGGCATCCTTGCTTCTGCCATAGTGAACGGAAACCAAAGCACCCTCTTCTGCTAAGCGCAACGCGATGGCGCGTCGATCCCCCGGCTTGCTCCGGTAACGAGCGCAACTTTTCCATTCAGCTTTTTCATTTTCTCATCAGCTCCTCTTCTTATTTCACTTTCAGTTTTAACATAGAAGGGATTTTGAGATGTTGCAGTCGTATTCGAAGCCGGATAATTGGCTAGTATGGTGGTAAACGGACTTTTTTGCAGGAGGATAATGAAATGAAATTCGAACTTGGCCGTTGTTTGCTGCAAGAGCGATTAGCGGAGGCCGGAATGACCGAAGAAGAGCTAGCCCAAGCGTTGCTCTACAAACGTGAGTTGATCTCCGATTATATGGAAAACAAGAGAGTGATGCCCTTGAAAAACGCTGTTGCCATCGCTCGTACGGTTGGTTGTAAGGTCGATGACCTGTATGAATGGATTGCCCCTGAATAGTTGACGCCTCATGCGCGCACAATGTAATTGGTAACGAAAAGAAGCAGAGGAGGCTAATACGATGAACATCCAGCGGGCACAGGAAATTGCGGCTTCGCCGACCATGGAGAACGTAGAGTATGACGGGGTTCGTATTTATATCCAGCATGTGAATGAAGAGAATGAGACAGCCAGAATATATCCGATCGATCAACCCGAGCAAGAGCAAGAAGTTCCCTTGCGAAGCCTCTCTGAACCTTCTTCGCAAGTGGCTATGGACGTCGAGCAAGTTGCCTGCAGGGTTCAAAGCGATTCCTAGTACCGCAACACGCGCAAAAAAACCGCAAGCGGGGCACTTTAACCAAAGTGTCAAGCTTGCGGTTTTTTAAACCTCATTATATTACTCGGTATACAATCGCCTCGTAAGGCAACATCTCAATGATCGTTTCTTGATTGGTTCTTTCGGCATTATTGCTAATGACGATGTCGCCAAGCTTCTCAAAGCCACACTCCGCGATGTTGCAGGTTGCGGGTTGATCCGAGATGTTCAGCAGAACGAGCCAGCATTCCTCACCCATCGTTCTCGTATAAGCGTAAATCTGCTCATGCTGGTCCAAGTAGGTTTCAAATTGTCCGTAAACCATAACCTCATTGCTTTTTCTTAATGCGATAAGTTGTTTATAGTAATAATAAACGGAGTTGTCATCTGCCAAGGCTTGCTCGACATTGATTTCTTTGTGATTCGGATTGACGCCAATCCATGGTTGGCCTTCCGTGAAGCCGGTTTGCGGCTCGGCGTTCCACTGCATAGGGGTACGGGAGTTATCGCGCGACAAGTGCTGCAGCTCCTTCAGCACCTCTTCCGGGTCGCGGCCTTTCCCGACTTCTTCTTTATACTTGTTTCTCATCGCTATATCATTGTAATCGTCGATGGAATCGAAACGAATGCCTGTCATCCCGATTTCTTCACCTTGATAAATATAAGGCATGCCCGGCAAGGTGTGAAGAAGGGTGGCAAAACATTTGGCCGACTGCTCGCGATATTCGGCATCGTTGCCGAAGCGCGTTACAAGCCGCGTATGGTCATGGTTGTTCAAAAACTGGGAGTTCCAGCCTTTGCCCCACAAGCCGTCATACCATCGCTTCTGGATTTGCTTGAAACGATGCATATCCCAATGGGCCATATAATCGCATACTTCGAAGTGGAACAACGTATTTAATTCGCCGCGGTCCTCGCCAACGTAGAGCACGCCGTCTTCGGGGTTCACGAACGGAATTTCACCGACGGTAAACACATCGTAATGCTTGATCACTTTATCATGCATTTCCTGCAAGTACTCGTGAATGCCGGGATTGTTGCCCAAATACGAAATGTTCTCAGGCTGCTCGGAATCAGGGAAGCCAGGAATTTTCGCTAGCAGGTTGATCACATCCATTCGGAAGCCGTCGATCCCTTTATCCAGCCAGAAACGCATCAAAGCATAAACTTCTTCACGAACCTTCTCGTTCTCCCAATTCAAATCCGGCTGTTCGGCGGAGAAGGAGTGGAAGTAATACTCGCCCGTTGTTTCATCAAAGGTCCAAGCGGATGGAGCGAAGTAGGAGCGCCAATTGTTCGGTTCCTTGCGCCAAATGTAATAATCGCGCTTCGGGTGATCGACGGATGAACGCGACTCCTTAAACCAACTATGCTGATCAGACGTGTGGTTAACGACAAGATCCATAATGAGCTTCATGCCGCGATCATGCACGGCAGACAGCAGCTTCTCGAACGTTGCCATCGTGCCCGCCTTTGGCATAATCGAACGGTAATCGGCAATGTCGTAGCCATTATCAACATCGGGCGAATCGTAGCACGGGTTCAACCAAATGACGTGGGCGCCCAGGCCTTGAATGTAATCCAGCTTGCTATACACGCCTTCAAGGTCGCCATAGCCATCACCGTTGCTATCATAAAAGCTGCGCCAATACACTTGATAGACGACCGCTTCTTTCCACCAGGTTTTGTTCATGTTGTTATCTACCCTTTCCTACTTCAACCGCATAGCCCGTCGTATTACGGAGCACATTCACATGCAGGTCTTGATTCGTCGTTGATCTTTGTAATTCGATACTTAAGTGGCCTCCGCCAATGGCAATTCGTTCAATCTTCAAGGTGTTCATCCCGCTTGGCATAGCCGGATGAAGCCGAATGGTTCTGGTTAAGGCATTGGGGAAAAGCCCCAAAGTTGATTGCGCTAGCACGACCGATACGGCGGCAGACCAGGCTTGCGGAGAGCATGTCGTCGGATAGGGGACGACGCCTTCGCCTTCACCCGCATATCCGCAAAACAATTCAGGGAATCGCGCATCATCGAAGGATAAAGAGGCTTCCAGCAAGCTGTCCATCAGCTGCACCGCTTCCGCCGTATAACCGAGACGGCTTAAGCCCAGCAGGATGAATCCATTATCATGAGGCCATACGCTGCCGTTGTGGTAGCTCATTGGATAATACCCCGTCGATTGATCGCTCATCGTTCGAATGCCGAAGCCGCCATTCATGTCCGCCGCGCTTAATCGCTCCGCCACCTTCGCCGCGCGATCTGTCTCCGGCAACCCGCAGAAGAGCAGGTGACCGGGATTGGATGTAACGGATTGAACAGGCTCTAGGCCGCGTTCAAGCGCTATGGCATAGTATTGATGTTCATCCATCCAATAGCGGGACTCGAATTGCTCCCGAAGATGGTCGGCCTCTTGATGCAGCTTCGTTCCCAGTTCGACATTGCCAAGGCTATCAAAGATCGCAGCGAGCTGCTGCTTGGCATAGTAGACATAACCCTGAACCTCGCTTAATGCAATAGGAGAGGACGCCAGACGTCCATCCGGATGGACGATACAGTTCGGCGAGTCCTTCCACCCTTGGTTGGGGAAGCCAAGCTCGGCTTCTTGATGGTAGGAGAGAAAGCCTCCGTATTTGCCGGAGGTGTCGTCAATCCACGCTAGAGCCTTTGTTACGGCAGGCGTTAGCTCTCGAACCAGATCTAGATCGCCAGTCCACTTGACGTATTCGGCAAGGACGACGAGAAATAACGGCGTTGCATCGACGGTGCCGAAGTATGGGCCGAACGGCGATTGCCCCGTAGCGACCAATTCGCCAAATCGTTTTTCATGCATGATTTTCCCTGGCTGCTCGTCTCGCGTAGCGTCATATCTGTCGCCTTGCCAAGCGGCCAATGTGCGCAAGGTTGCCTTTGCCGTCTCCGGTTGCAGCATTAGCATAGAGAGAGAAGTAATTAAGCTGTCTCTGCCGAACGGAGCCGCAAACCATGGCAGGCCGGCCGTAGGCATCTCGCCAAACCCGTAGTCAGACAACAACATCTTTAAATCCTGCACGCTTCGGTTAAATACACGATTAAATTGCGGATGATCGGTTTCTGCCATCATTCTTTCTTCCGTCCATGTACGGTAGCTGTCGGAGAGGGCCGTTAATCCTGATTTGAATGCTATGAAAGGTGTCTTTTTCAAACAATCCCACTGAGGGGTAATCATAAAATGAATCGAAACCGACTTGCGCGGCTGTAACAGACTGGAGAAACGAACATTACCGGCTTCACTCACCTCGGCAGGCTCCGAATCCCACTGAATGTGTATGAAGCGCTCCACGCCGTCCAAACCCGAGTATTGCAACGTTATAGCTTCGGAACCATAATCGGCATGACTGATTTGTCCAACCTCGCCGGTACGGTATTTGCGAACGAGAAACATATCTTGGAAGTCCGCTCCAAACTTCAGATCAATATCGGCAGGACGGGCATCCGGGAAATAATTCGTCACCGTAATTCGCTCGTGCAGCGAGCCCTCATAAATATAACGTTCCCGAACAATCTCCAGAGCGCCTTCGTCTTTCGTTTGGTTCATGAGACGAAGCTTGGTGTAGTAGCTCCGATCCATATGGGCGGAAAGCAGTTGAGGCTGCTCGCCGTTCACCTTCAAATCCATTTCGCTTAGGAAGCGAGTATCTTTCGCATAGAGACCATATCCTTCGTCCGAGCTTCCGAGCATATCGCCGCTGGGGCTTGTAAGACAGAATAGATGTCCTTCTTTAATCACGCAGTTATTCATGTTGTCATTCCTCCCGGTTACTTCACCGCGCCTTCGGCGACCCCTTTAATGATGTGTTTTTGTGCTGTGAAATAGAAGATGACAACCGGAATAATGGACAACGTCAAGCCTGCCATCGCCAAGTTCCACACAATCGTAAATTCGCCAAAGAAATAGAAGGTGGAGAGCGGGATGGTGCGCAAGCCTTTGTCCGATAGCGTCAGAGAAGGAAGCAAGTAATCGTTCCACATCATGATGACGTCCAGAATCGCAACCGTAATCGTAATCGTCTTCAGAATAGGGAATACGATCCGCCAGAACACGCCGAATTTGGTGCAGCCGTCGAGCGTGGCGGCTTCTTCGAGCGCTATGGGAACGGATTTAATAAAGCCGTGGTACAGGAATACGGCCATGCTGGCATGGAAGCCGATGTTCATAAAGATGAGTCCGCCATGCGTATTGAGCATGKGAATGTGAAGCGTTGTGCCGATCCAGCCCATGACTTGCATCAGGGGCATCATTAGCGTTTGGAACGGAATGAGCATCGTCGACACGAGCACCATGAAGATGATCTGGCTGAGCTTGTTGTCCGTACGGACCAGCATCCATGCCGTCATGGAGGCAAAGACAACGATGAACACAAGGGAAACAAGCGTCACGAACAGCGAGTTGCCGAACGCCGTCAAATAATTCATCTTATCCATCGCCTCGGCGTAATACTCGAAGCTGAAGGAGGACGGAAGCGCCAATGCGTTTTCGTAAAGCTCCGAACGGGTTTTGAAGGAGTTCACGATCATGATATAGATAGGCGACAGGAATAGAAGGGCAAATAGGACAAGCAACGCTTCCAGAATCCATTTGCTTGTTTTTTTCATTACATTTGCACCTCTTTTTTCTTCGTGATATACACTTGGACCAAGGTCACGGCGGCGACAAGAACAAAGAACACAATCGCTTTCGCTTGTCCAATACCGTAACGGCTATATCCGAAAATTTCGTTGAAAATGTTCATGGCAAACATTTCGGTGGAGTTGATCGGCCCGCCGCCGGTAAGCGACAGGTTCACATCGAATATTTTGAATGCGCCGGATAGCGTCAAGAATAAGCATATCGTAAAGGATGGCATAAGCAGCGGGAACACGATCTTGGTCAACTTATGCCAAGCATTCGCGCCATCGACCTTCGCCGCTTCCATCAAGTCGTCGGGAATGCCTTGAATGCCCGCAATGTAGATAATCATCGTATAACCCGCCATTTGCCAAGCGAATACGATAACGATCGCGTACAACGCATACTCGGGATTAAGAAGCCAATTGAAGAAAACATTATCCATGCCGGCGTTTTGTCCGACATATTTGAACACGTCCGTGAAGATGAACTTCCAAATGTAACCTAAGATCAAGCCGCCGATTAGATTCGGCATGAAGAAGAGTGTTCTAGCCAAATTGCTGGTGCGAAGTTTGGAGGTAACAAGCAACGACAAAGCAAGCCCCATTACGTTAACGATAACAAGGGCAAGAAACGTAAATTTAATCGTCAGCCAAGCCGACTTCAAGAAACGTTCGTCTTGGAAGATTTGGACGTAGTTGTCGAAACCCACGAATACTTTCGGGTTGGCCGGTATGCCGTCCCAGCTAATAAAGGAATACCAGATTCCGATCGCGAAGGGGACGAGCACGACAAGGGAAAAGATAAACAGCAGCGGCAATGTAAATAGAGCGTACCAGCCTCTATTTTTGATCGCATTCATGTACATTCACTCATTTCGGAGTAATATCGGTTGAACGGAAGGGAATAGATGAAAAACTAACCTGGTTGTGCCAGGTTAGTTTTTCTCGATTTGTTCAAATATAGGAAAGTATAAGTTTCACCCTTATACTCACGCCTATATTTCACCGCGAAACGTTTGCTTTTGCCGCCAGAGGACGGCGTCAGCCGTTTACGCTTGATTGTGCAGCTGTGATCACTTCGGAGCTTTCGCCCAAACTTCATCAAGCTTCTGCAGGAATTGCTCTCCAGTCATGGACGGAGTCAAGAAAAATTGTTGCGTGACTGGAGCCAAGTCGTTGACGATAATGCCTTGCGGGAAGTACGTCAGCGCCCATGGGATTGTGTTGCCGCTGACCGTAGCTTCAGATACCGCTTGGGAAAGAGGGTCCAGGTTGTTTGTTTCGATATTCGTCATAGCAGGAATGAACTTGAATTCGTTGACGATAATGTTTTTGCCCGTTTCGCTGTTGTAAAGCCATTCGAAGAAGGCGTTAGCCGCTTTAATTTGATCCGCGCTCGCTTTGTTGTTGATCGTCCAGATCGCCGGGATGTCGACAGCAAGCTTGTTGTTGCCGGCAAGCGGGAGAGGCATCATGCCAACTTCAATGTCCTTGTAGTCGGCAAGCATGCCGTAGCTCCAGTTGCCTTGGTGAACGATCGCGGTTTTGCCTGTAGCGAAGTCGCCCATTTGCGAATCGTAAGTGGTCTCAAGCGGATTGGAAGCTAGCTCTCTGATGGCTTCCATGTACTGGGCGAACTCTTGGAACTCTTTAGTGTCGGCCATTTTTACTTCGCCTTTGTTCAACTGCTMAACAAATTTAACGGGATCTTGTTGCAGCGCGAACGGCGTGTTGATGATATGTCCGATCAAGAAGTAAGCTTCTTGCGAGAGGCTGAAGCCGTTAATGTCTTTTGCTTTCATGTCCTGTAAGAAGGTTTTGAAGGATGCAAGATCGGTAATTTTGGCGGGATCCACCAAATCCTTGTTGTATACGAGACCGAAGCCTTCAACGCCAGTTGGAACGCCGACGATTTTGCCGTCAATCTTTACTTGCATCTTAGGAGCGATGTTTTTCACGTATGACTCGTTGCTCATATCGTAGTAGTACGATTGGAACTTCGTTGTCTCAGCGCCTGTTTGAACGCCGAAGATCGTTGGTCCTTCACCGGCATTCAGCTTCGCTTGAAGCTGAGTCAGATAGTTGTCCCCTGCGGAACCCCATACTTCGATTTCATTTCCTGTTTCTTCTTTATACTTCTCGGCCATTGCTTCCAATTGATCCGCAATTTCAACCTTGGATTGGAATAATGAAATTTTCGGAAGCTTATCTGTTCCGCCCTCTTCAGTAGCTGTGTTGTTGCCGCCGCATGCGGAAAGGATGGTCATCAGCACAACTGCACTGGTCATAATGGAAATAAAGCGCTTTACATTTGTCACTTGCAATGTCCCCCTTTAGTTGGATGTACCCTTGATTATAAACAGACAGATGGAGAAGTCAATAAAAAACTTTAATAAAATTGATGTTTTACTAATTAAATTGTCGAAGTTTTAAGTAAAACACTACTGAAAATTCAAGGTAAAATAGAAGGTGTTTTACTAACGTGTAAATATGACTCTAGACATGGATCCTGTCGTACCAATGGTTTTGGCAATTTTATTCTTGTTGAAATGTGTAGGTAAAATGATTGTAAAGTGTTATAATGTATTTTACTTAGGTGAATTGATGAGGAGGTTTATGGATGAGCAGTTTGAAAGAGATTGCCCAGTTGACGGGCGTATCTATTTCGACCGTATCCAACGTACTGAACGGACGGAAAAATGTATCGCAAGAAACAAGAGAACGAATCCTGCGGTGCTGCGAAGAGCAAGGTTATGTGCATGACGCTTCGCCCAAAAAATCCAAATCAGATAAAGATAAACGGATCGTATTTATTTTTAGCGATTTTGATCGCGAGTTTTATTTGAAGATTATCGAAGGCGTCAGCACCTGTCTGAACGAAAATGGGTATGATCTTATCATTTGTACCAACAAATCCAGCGATAACTTCCTGAAAAGCAGCTTCGCCCGAGGCACCATCAGCTTGGACGGAAGCTTGTCGGACGAATTTTTCCAAACGGTGGCCAAGCCTGAGTTTCCGGTTGTTCTTATGGATAGGGTTCTCGAAAACGTAAATAAGAATACAAAAAGCGTGGTCGTCGATAATTATCCGGTTATGTGTCAGCTTGTACAGTCTTTAGTGGATAGAGGCTTCCAGCGCTTCGGCTTCTTGGGCGGACATGCAACTTCGTTAGATAATAAGGAGAGATTCTCTGCTTTCGCCGATACGCTTCAAACCAACGGAATTGCTTTTGACCAGACGTACTATTATCACGGCAATTACCGGGAGAAGAGCGGTTATCAAGCGGCCAAGCTAATGATCCTTAGCAACGATTATCCGGAAGTGCTAGTATGCGCCAACGATAATATGGCGGTCGGAGCTATGAAAGCTTTCGAAGAGCATCAAATTTCCGTCCCGCATAACATTTCCATTACAGGCTTTGATGATTCGGACGCGGCTGCGCTGGCGGGACTTACCACGATCAAAATTCCGCGATACGAAAGCGGGTTTCTGGCCGCCAAGGAGCTGCTGGAACTGATCAAAGGAAATGTCAATCGTGACACCGTCAAAATAGGGGCATCCATTATATGGCGCCAGTCCGTGCGCTCGTAATAGCTATATAAGACAAGGCAAAGGCCGAGAGCCCTCCGTTTACGAGAGGTTGTCCGGCCTTGTTTTAATCTACATGGTCAAGATGAAAGATTAGGCTGGAATTCAACTGTAAAAGCCAAGATCATCCCCTATACCTGTCGCAATAATTGTATGAATATGGTAATAACAGGCTAGAGCGACAGGCGAAGAAATGCGTCCGGCGAGAGCGGACGGCTCAGGTCTGCGAAGGAAGGAGGGTTCGGACGACCGTTTGGAACGGTGGACAGGCTAGGTATGCATGCACTCATTATGAATCGAGGAGGAGCAAGAATGAATCATGCAGTCGACAAGCAAGTCTACAAGAAGTGGTTATCCGCAGTGCTCATAGCGGCAATGCTGTTGGCGATGCTGACGTTAACGCCGTCGCACGTACAAGCAGCGTCTGCGTTCACGCAGACAGCGGCGTCGAGCTACAATGCACAGTCGGGTATACAGTTGGAGACGTCGAGCGAGGGCGGGCAAAATGTCGCTTTTATCGATAACGGGGACTACATCAGGTTCGATGGTGTTGATTTCGGAACTGGTGCAAGCGCTTTCTCGGCGCGAGTGGCCAGCAATGCAAGCGGCGGAGCGATCGAGGTGCGACTGGGCAGCTTGACCGGCACATTGGCCGGAACCTGTACGGTTGCAGGTACGGGCGGCTGGCAGAACTGGTCGACGATATCCTGTGCCATTAGCGGCAATCCGACGGGCACGCAAACATTGTTCTTGAAATTTACCGGCGGTACGGGTAATTTGTTCAACCTGCTCTGGTTCCAATTCTCCGCAGGAAAGTCGGCATTCGTGCAGACGGAAGCGGAGTTGTATGACGTACAATCGGGCATACAACTGGAAACGGCGAGCGAAGGCGGACAGAATGTCGCCTACATCGATAATGGCGATTACATCCGCTTCAACAACTTGAACTTCGGCAGCGGCGCTAATACGTTCTTGGCTCGCGTCGCAAGCCAATCGATCGGCGGATCTATCGAGGTTCGTCTAGGCAGCTTAACCGGCACATTGGCAGGCACATGCACGGTTCCCGTAACCGGCGGCTGGCAGAACTGGACGACGGTATCCTGTGGCGTCTCGAACATAACGGGCGTACAAAACGTGTTTCTTAAATTTACGGGTGGAGTAGGCAGCCTGTTCAACTTGAACTGGTTCCGCTTCGATCCGTCCGCGCCTCAACCGTCAGGCGGCGACGTTGTCGGCAAAGTCATTGCGGGTTATCAGGGCTGGTTCAACGCTGCCGGAGACGGTTCTCCGAACGGCGGCTGGATTCATTGGTCCAAGAATAGCTCCGCTCCTGGAACAGGCAGCAATGTGAATTTCGACCTGTATCCGGATCTCAGAGAATATTCGAAGACCTACGCAACCAGTTTGCAAAATCTGAATAACGGACAACAGGCCAAGCTGTTCTCGTCTTATGATCAAGAGACGGTTAACAAGCATTTTGAATGGATGCAGACCTACAACATAGACGGCGCGGCTTTGCAACGGTTTGGCGCAAGCACGAGCAGCACGCCGGACAACTGGCGGACGAATCGGGACAGCGTTGCGGTTAAGGTTAAGAATGCGGCAGAAAGCTATGGCCGCAAATTTTATATCATGTACGATATTACAGGCATGGATGCGAATACGTGGGACGATGCGGTCAAATACGACTGGACGAACAACATTCTCGGCGGCATGAATTTGACCTCCTCTTCCGCTTACGCGAAGCAGGACGGGAAGATCGTCGTCAATATATGGGGGATTGGTTTTAACGATCGTCCGGGAACGGCGTCGGAATCGGCGGCGCTTATCCAATGGTTCAAGGATCAGAACGTCTACGTCATCGGCGGCGTGCCAACTTACTGGCGTACTGGCGTCGAAGACTCCAAGGCGGGTTTCATGAGCGTCTACCAATCGTTCGACATGCTCTCGCCATGGTACGTTGGTCGCTTCGGCGGATTGGACGGCGCGGATCACTTCAAGAACAATCTGATGCAGCCGGATCTAGCGGTTACGAACCAATACGGCATCGATTATCAGCCGGTGCTGTGGCCGGGCTTCTCCTGGCATAACCTGCATGCAGGGCCGCAAAATCAAATTCCGCGATTGCATGGCGATTTCATGTGGCGGCAGGCGTACAATGCCAAGAGTCTTGGCATTAATAGCGGCTACGTAGCCATGTTCGATGAATACGATGAAGGAACAGCCATCGCGAAGGCCGCGGAAAATTCCTCCATGATTCCGGCCAATCATTATTTCCTGACGCTTGATGCGGACGGCGTTGCTGTCTCCTCGGACTTCTATTTGAGGCTGACGGGCGACATCAATCGAATGTTGAAGGGTCAAATACCGGCAACCGCGCAGCATCCGACAAGCCATCAATAATACAGAACGGCCCGCAGGCATTCCAGATGCCTGCGGGCTGTTTTTTTGCATGTGTATGGTAGCGTATCAAGAGTCGGTTAATTAGCCAAATACCAATTCGTATCGAGGCCGGTTACGGGACAATACGGGAATTTGTCCCCTTCTTTCAATGCAGCGCGCCGGCCTGCCTCGCAAATGTACTCGCCTTCTTGATCGACTTGCTCGCCCGTGTAATAAGAAGTTTTTGTCTGACTCATAACGACACCTCTTTAATTAGGATTTGCGAACGACTGGCTTGTGGCCGCTTGCTATAAGCTAACCCGTGCAACGTTCGCTTGCTTATTAGTAAACCGTTCAGGCAAAGCTGAAACACCCTATCGACAATCAATAGCCATTCCATATAGCGTTATCGCCTATCCTATAGCATAATAATGGAAGGATGGAAGGGGATGATAGAATGCCGAACATTAAGGTGCTTATAGCCGACGACAATTCCTTCATTCGCGAAGGAATGAAAATCATATTAACGACGTTCGAAGGGTTCGAGGTTGTAGCGACGGTCGAGAATGGGCTGGAGGCCGTGGCCTATTGCGAGCAGCATGAGGTTGACGTGGCGCTGCTGGACGTGCGGATGCCGGAGATGAACGGGGTGGAAGCTACTCGGTTAATCGCCGAGCGGACAAAGACGAGACCGCTTATCTTAACGACCTTCGACGATGATGAATATATACGTGATGCCATTCGTTACGGAGCCAAAGGCTATTTGCTTAAAAATAACGATCCCGAGCGGATCAGCGACGCGATTAAAACGGTCTATCACGGCCATAATGTTCTGCAGGATTCGGTACTGGATAAGCTGAAATTGGCGAAAGAGCCAGAGTCGCCCGTGCTTAACGAAGCTGCGAAAGTCGACAAAAGCCTCTTTACGGAGCGGGAACTCGATATTATGGCGCTGATCGCCAAGGGGAGGACGAATAAGGAGATCTCCAAAGAAATCTTTATCTCCGAAGGCACGATCGCTAACCACATTACTTCGATATTGAGCAAAACAGGTCTCACCCATCGTACGCAAATCGCGATTTATTACTTGACCGGAGAATTGACCTAATGACCGAACCAAGAGCAAGAGATGTATCGGAGCTTGCCGGAATCGGCTTTAAAGCGGCTTTGCTCGTCTTTACGGCGGGCCAATCGCTAATCTCGGAAACAAGCGCAACGCCCTGGTTCATATTATCTGTGTTAGTCTATCTTTCTACGAACTTATTGTTCTATATTTTGCGAAAAGAGGGACTTCGTCCCGCAATCGCGGTTTTGTCCATAGGGGTAACCATCTTCGCCAGCCAGGATTATCCGCTCATGATTCTGCTGCTGCCGGTACATCTATGGGAGGTGTCGTCCATCGCTCACGGCATCCAGGGGGTTGTTTCATTCCTGCTCACGCTTATTCCGGTAGCGATGCTGCCCCGGCAACTGATGTTCCTCTATCTATTCATTGCAGCTGCGACGTGGATATATTTTTATGTCCTGCAGCGCTACGGAAGATCTCTGCGAGAACAACGTTCCGAGCTGGAACGAATGCGGGGCGAGCTGGAACGGCTGCACGTCAAGCTTCAGGAAAACGATGAGTTTCTGCGGCAAACCGAATACACGCTTAAGCTGGAGGAAAGAAACCGGATGTCCCAGCATATCCATGATCACATCGGACATGCCATGACGAGCGCGCTCATTCAGATGGAGGCGGCGAAGCGCTTGATCACGAACGATCCGGGCAAGACGTCGCTGCTGCTGGATAATGCCATTCATATTTCGAAGGAAGGGATCGAAAGCATTCGAATCGAGCTGAAGCGGATGAAGCCGCCGACGGAACAGATGGGCGTCAACCGAATGAAATTGTTCATCGACGAATTTGCGGCCAAGCACCCGATCCGGACGGCCTTTTCCTACGAAGGAAATATCGATTTCATTACGCCGATTCATTGGAGAATCATTCATGAAAATACGAAAGAGTCGCTTACCAATACGATGAAGTATGCCAAGGCTACCACGATCTCGATCCACGTGCAGGTGCTGCCTACATTAATCAAGGCTACAATCACGGACAACGGACAGGGGCAGACGAAGATTGTGAAGGGAATCGGCATCGTGGGCATGGAAGAGAGAACGGCGGCCGTGGGCGGTAAAATCATCGTAGACGGCTCGAGKGGATTTTCGGTGACGACTTTAATACCGTATACCCCGTGAAGAAATGAGGGGTACGTCATGAACTATTTCATGGGAGAAGGATGAACTTGTGCACTTCTGCAAGGACGTCCTTTTTTTGTACGATAAGAACAGAAGAACGGAACTAACGGGAGGGTGAAATAACGGTGAACGTACTGGAGATTAATCAGCTGACGAAAAAATTCGGTGATTATACCGCCGTGGATAACTTATCGCTGTCGGTGCAAGAAGGAGAAATATTCGGTTTCTTGGGACCGAACGGCGCAGGCAAAAGCACGACGATTCATATCGTGGCTTCCTTGCTCTCCGCGACCAAAGGCGAGATTGCTATAATGGGCCGCAAGGTAGCCAAGAACGGCAAGTTTGCGAAGCAGTCGATTGGCTTCGTACCGCAGGATTTAGCGATCTACGAGAATATGACGGCTTATGAAAATGTTCACTTTTTCGCAGGGTTATACGGCTTAAGAGGAGCGGAGCTGAAGCGAAGCGTGGTCGAAGCGCTGGAATTCGTTGGACTATCCGATCGGCAAGGAAGCTTTCCGAAGAACTTCTCCGGCGGAATGAAGCGAAGGCTCAATATCGCCTGCGCGATTGCGCACAAGCCGAAGCTGATCATCATGGATGAGCCGACGGTAGGAATCGATCCGCAATCGCGCAGCTATATTCTGAACTCGGTGCGGAAGCTGAATCGAATGGGCAGTACGATCATTTACACGAGTCATTACATGGAAGAGGTCGAGGAGATCTGCTCGCGAATCGCGATTGTCGACCATGGGAAGATCATTGCGGAAGGAACGAAGGCTGAGCTGAAGGCGATTATTACGAATCAGAAGAGCATCAGCATCGCCGTACGATCGGCCGACGATGTTCCGCTGGAAGAGCTGAAGGGCATTGTTGGCGTCAGTACGGTCGAAGTCGCGGATCAGACGATCCATATTAGCTCGGCTGTAGAAATCAACAATCTAAATGCGATCATCCAGCTGCTCGTGGCAAGCGGCTTGGAAATTCGGGGCGTGGAAGGGCAGGAGCCGAGTCTGGAGACCGTGTTCTTGACGTTGACCGGCCGAACGCTGCGCGATGAATAACCAAGCGGCCAGTGATGACACGACAGAGGGAGGGAGTACAGCCAATGAACATATTGCGAATCGCAGGGAAAGAATTGAAGATTCTCCGGGATATTAAAATGCTGCTGTTCATGCTGGCGACGCCCGTCTTGCTCATGCTTATTTTGGGGACGGCGCTGTCCGGCAGTTTTCAAGCAACCGTGAAGGTGGAACCGATACGTGTTGTTTATAGCTTCAATGGAGCAAGTGGAGAGGTACAACAGAAGTGGGAGGCTTTGCTGCAGGATGGAGCAGCTTCCGGCATCGTCTTCGAGAAGGCAACGGATGGTAGGGAAGCAGACGTTAAAGACGATGTGCAAAACGGACTCTATACCGGTTATGCGACGATCTCTGAGGACGGCATCAGCTATTACGGCAACAGTAGCAGGGCCATGGAGAACGGCATCGTCCAAGGATTATTGACTCCGCTAACAGACCGTTACAAACTGTCGGTCGCCGAGAGCGGTATTTCTAGCTCAGACGGCAATTATGTAGCGGAGACGCCGATCGATACGGGGCTGCAGCCGAGTGGCTTGGACTATTTTGCGGTAGCCGTTACCACGATGATCATTCTGTACAGCGCCTTAACTGCGGGGCAGCTTATCGAGACGGAGCGAAGCGGGCATACCGATATCCGCCTGCTGGCATCTCCTGTGTCGAAGGGTGAAATTTTCGCTGGTAAAATCGCCGGATCGTTTGTGCTGAATGCGATTTTCGTCGTCATTGTCGTATTGCTTAGCAAATATATGTTTGGCGCCAACTGGGGCGGCCATCTGTGGGTTGTTTTCTTGGTCTTATTCAGCGAGATTGTGTTAGCGCTTAGCCTTGGGCTCGCCTTTGGTTACTTACTGAAGGGCAATGTGGCCGGCAGCGTCTTGATGATGATTATTCAAGTAGCGGCTTTCGTAGGCGGAGCGTATACCCCGGTCGAAAATACATCTGGACTCATGTATGCTCTCGCCGCGTATTCGCCGCTGCACTGGTCCAATGAGGCTATCCTGCAAATCATTTATGCGGGTGAGCTTGAGGCTTCGCTTCCAGCTATGCTGCTGAATACAGGCTGCTCGGTCTTGTTGCTTGCACTGGCTATCGTGTTGATGAGAAGGAGGGAGGGTCTGTAATGAAAGAGACGACATGGCTCGTTCGCCGCATGGCGCTAAGTACGGTCAAAAACTACAAAGTCATGCTCTTGTATTTATGTCTGCCGATCTTCGGCATCCTGTTATCCTCATCGATCTATGGCAGTTCCGATCAGGAACCATTAACGCTCGGGGTGGTCAATCTCGATAACGGTCAGGCGGCGTCCACGGATCTGGTTGCCTATATGAGCGAGCTCGATCAGGTAGAAGTGGTGGACATTCAGGCAGATGAGGCAGAAGACCTTTTGCGGGGAGGAGATATCGATACGGCACTGACGCTTCCGGAAGGCTTCGCGGTCAGTTTGCCGACAGGCGAACCGGCGAACGTCTCGCTGGCTTCCGTCAAGGGTTCGCAGGTTGCCCCTTATATCAAGTCGTATGTGAATGCCTACATCGGAAATCTGGCATCGATCGGACTGGCATCGGGAGGCGATCAAACGAAATTTGATGAGTTGTATAAAAGCTTTGTTCAAGCGAATTTTGAACTCTCCGTCGAGAAAGTAGAGGATCGCTCCTTGGAGCATCGCAAGTCTTCGCAAACGGTAGGTTATTTAATCATGCTAATGCTGTTCTCGGCAGTCAATCTGTCGGCGATGATTCTGAAGGAGAAGGAGAACCGGACGTTGTTCCGACTGTTCGCTGCACCGATCACGGGCCGAGCTTATGTAGGGGCCAATGTCATTGTGAACGTCATCGTCATGCTGATCCAGATCCTTGTGACGCTGACGGTGATGACCCGGCTATTCCATATGGAGTCCGGCATCCCGATTGTGCAGCTCTACCTGCTGCTGGGACTGTTCGCCATAGTAGCGGTAGGGCTGTCTTTAACCATTGTGGCCTTCTCTGCAAGCTCGATGGCGGCGAGCGGCATCCAAACGATGGTGATCATTCCGACAAGTCTGCTTGCCGGCTGTTTATTCCCGCTCGCGACCATGCCTTCATTCATGCAGCAGATCGCCCAGTTCTTGCCCCAATACTGGCTGCTAGATACGGTCAGCAAGCTTCAGCAGGGGGAAACAGTATCCGGTCTGGTGCTGAATCTAGCCATTCTAGCCGCATTCGCGCTCGTCCTGTGTTTAACCGCCGCATACAAGTTCGGAAGGAACAAGGAGCTGCATTCGTTTATATAACAGATAAGTTGATATAATTGGGAGCAAAAGAAAGATCGGCGCAGGGATTATCCCTGCGCCGATCTTTTTTATCAGCTATTTAAATTGGAGGAGTAGGAATAGGAGGAAAAGAAGGAATAGGAGGAAAAGAAGGAATAGGGATAGGAGTAGGAGTTGGTATGTAAGCTGCCACAACCGTTTGGCAATATTGCTGTGTGATGCTTACGTCATCCCCGTCGAACAATGCCCCTGATTTAAAGTTAACCCGCACTGTGTCGCCTACTAAAAAATCAGATTGAGGAATTTTAATATCAGCTCTTGGGAAGCCGTCTCCTTCATCAAGCCAGTTAAACGACATTAATTCCAAGTTAAACGGCTGTTCGCCATTTGGTGTAATAACGATGGAATCAATTAAATGACCAATATCTGTAATGGATGTAGTGGCGCTTCCAAGCTCCGTCTGGAACGTAATGGTGAGATCCTCTATATCATTGCCTGCATACAAAGTCGATAGGAAGGCTACATCTACTGCCGATTCCGGCGTTGAAGTAGGCGTCGGTTCAGGTGCTTGTGTCGGCGAAGGCGTCGGGGTAGCCGGCCTGCGCGTAGGCTGTGTCGTTGGTTCCGGCGTAGCCGTTGGCGTTGGAGTCGGCGACTCCGAAGGAGATGGTGTTGGTGTAGGGTTAAGCTTAACGAATTGGTCCTTCGCTTCATAAGCGCCCAGAACAAGCAGATCTCTTGTCGCATTGGTTTTGCCGCCGAAGTTTCCGTCTGCACCGTTTTCCAGAAGTTTCAATTGCAAGGCCAACGCTACATATCCTTTTGCCCAGTCGGACACGGTAGTGTCGTTTACACCTGTAGACTCTTGGGAATCCTTCTTAACTCCAAGGCCTTTGATAAGGAAAGTGGCTAATTGTTCTTTAGTGACTTTACCCGCAGGGTCGAATACACCATTGCCGTATCCTTCCGTAATACCTGCATTCTTGATGGCTTCGATATAAGGCAGAGCATAGCCGCCTGGGCCATCCTCGCTCACGTCCTTGAAGCTGGACTCTGTCAGGTTCGAATCTACCTTAAGATTGAAGATCAGGGCGGCTACCTTGGCGAACTGGGCGCGGTTCATCTCGTCCTTTAATCCAAATGTCCCTTCAGAGACGCCATCAAATACGCCCGCGCTGATCAGCGCGTCGAATTTGGCTTTCGTTGCTGCGTCCAGATCCTTTAGATCGCTGAAATCGGCCGAGGTTTTGGCATCGGCGTTCACATTGCCTATCGGGCTGGCGATCGCCGAGGAGAGCAGAATGGCGATAAGGCCGGCGGACGTCCATAACTTTTTCATAATAGAAAAATTCCTCCCTTTATAATGGATGACTAGATTATCGCTATCATAGCAAATTGAACCTTAACAAATATTGGTCATTAAGCGCGCGAAAAAACCGTAAAACCCTTGATAAATCAGGGTTTTACGGTTCGGGTCGTGTTAAATACCATTATTTTCAAGTCTGTCGAATTTACGAGGATTTCCGTCGAACGAGCCGAATATTGTCAATCCTTCAGAGGTAGAGAAGCGCCTTTACTTCTTCGCTGGGTTCCAGTCTGAAGTCGCGTTTCAGCGTACGCTTGAGCGCATCATACTGTTTCATGGCGGTTATGCGATCGTTGGTCGCCAAATGGGCGCTGATCAGCTTCGCATGAATGGCCTCGTTCCAAGGCGCATGCTTCAATGCCTTCTTTAAAATTTTAATGGCAGGGGGGTAGAGGCGTTCCCTCCAATAGTAATCGTTTATTTTGAGCAAAAAGGTTATGTATTCGTTCTCTAAATTTACCCGTTCCTGTGCGGCCCAGCTGTAATCGTTGTCTGCCAAGTAGCCGCCTGCGTACAGCTTTGCCATGCTTTCGTACACGCCTATATTTCCGCTATCAATAGGATCGGGAGCAGACAGAAATTGAACGAAGCTTAAGTAATCGCTCTCGATTCTATGAACCTCGATTCGGTAAAGCCCGCGGCTATGATGGAGCAGATCTTCGATTCCGGCACTCAGCAGATTTCTGCGCAGATAGTGGACAGTCGTATTGAAATAGGCTGCCGTTTTCCCGGAATTGCTGCCCCACAAGGCGTTCATAATCCGGTCTCTGTCTACGCTCGCGCCGCGGTGGTGAATGAGATAAGCCATTAGCTCTTCGGCTTTGGAGATGCGCCATTTCACTCCCGTACCTTCTCCAGCAACGACCTTGAAGCGTCCGAAGTTTTGGATTTTCACCCTGGGCTGCATCGCCATATTCCTCCTTCATCAATCTCCAACCAGCATGATTGCTTTTGCTTTACTCTGCTTTTCGTTTAGTTTAGCATCACTGCAAATCCTAGCCAAGAGTCAGTTAATATAATCAGCGGTGGTGATTAGCCCAAAGGCATGGTACGCTAACAAATGACAGGATATAATTGGATTATTTTACAACTACATTCGATGTAAAGGGGCTGCTATTGGTCATGCTAGGCAAATGTATAGGCGTGGGCTCGAGCTGCGAGGTGTATGAATGGGGCGGCGAGGAGAAGGTCGTTAAACTGTTCCATACCGGCACGTCAAGGGATGAGGTAGAACTCGAATACCGGAACAGCGCTTCGGCATGGGGCAACGGGCTTCCTGCTGCCCGCCCGTTCGAGCAAGTCGAGTGGGATAACCGACACGGTATCGTATTCGAGAAAGTGGACGGACCGACGTTCGTCAATCGGTTTTTCGAACAGCTGTATGCTTTTCAGGTCATCGATTACGATCATGAGGAAAGCGATTTGCGGAAGTTCGCGAGGGTGCTCCACGACATTCATAAGGAAGGCATCGACGGCGTCGTCACTGAGCAGAAGGAGCATTTGAAGGACATTATTGGCCGGCCTGCATTATTGTCGGATGACGATATAACTTCGCTTCATGCTTATATAGATCAATTGCCGGCGAAACGGCAGTTATGCCATGGCGACACGAACCCCAACAATCTCATTATGAGCGAAGGTGCGCCGGTCATGATCGATTGGATGCATGCCGCGATCGGGAACCCGGCTGCGGATGTTGCCGAAGTGTGCGTGACGATTTTGTATGCGGTGCTGCCGCCGGAAACGCCGCCGGACGTGCTTGCTTTTTTCGAGGATATGAGAGAGACTGCCTGCCGAATATTCGTTGATGAGTACGCCAAGCTTTCGGGTTTGACTGCAGCGGAAATTACGCCTTGGTACGTTCCGTCCGCCGCCCGCCAGCTTGCTTCAGGCGCGTTGTTGGACGATCAAGCGCTTAATCTCGCTAAGATGATTCGTGCTGAGCTTCATATCTTCAGCGGGCAATAACGACAACGAAGAGGGGTCACTAAACGGTGCCCCCTCTTCGTGCTGCGTATTAATGCTGCCGATACCAGCATCGTACCGAGAAGGCCGTGCACGAGTTTATGGATATCGGCGAGGCTGCCCGGCAGCTGGATCGCCGGGCGAAGGCTTTGGGTACGTTGCTGTACAAGCGCGGCGTTCGTTATTCGTTTTTTTATAAATGGCCATTATGAAGGAGGTTACGGCAATCGATATCGCGGAAAGAACAACTCCCTTTAAGCTGTAGCCGGCCAAGCTGATAAGCAATACGATGCAATCAAAGAGAAAGTTGGTTAAGCCCGGATTGATCCCGTATTTGCGATGAAGATAGAGTCCGAGGATATTGGAGCCGCCCAGCGAGGCGCCGTGACGGAACAAGAGGCATACGCCTGATCCAATGAGTACACTTCCGGCTATCGTACCGAACAGGGGAGGTACCGACGGGTAGGGAATGAAAGGGTACGCGGAGGAAAAAACGAAGAGAAGCGCGATAGCGGCTATCGTATGCACCGTGAACTTGCGTCCCATCGCCACATATGAGAACAGCAGGAACGGAGCATTGATCAGCAACAGCAAATAGTGAAACTTCATATGCCACATATGGGCAAGACTCAGGGATAGCCCGGCAGTTCCCCCCGTAAAAAGCCCCGCATGCTTAAGCATAATCAAACCCGCGGCCGTCCATAAACAACCGGTTGCAATTGGAAGCCATTTGCGACCCCGCGCCTTCATTCTGGTCACCATAATCCGTCTCATCTAAGATGCACCGCCTGTTGCTTGTTGTTCCTTTAAGCATACTGAACGGCCTTAGCTCGTTATATAAGTAAATGAATCGAATTCGTGTGAGAATTGGTAACAATGAACGGATTACCCTCATAAAATATGCAAAATGAAGGGTGGTGCGCGGCAATGGACAGATTGGACCGGGAGATGCTTCGAATGCTGCAGGAGGATGGGCGGATGACGGTAAGCGAACTGTCCAAACGGCTGGCGCTTAGTCGCCCGAGCATCTCGGAGCGATTGTTGCGGCTGCAAGAGAAGGGAGTCATTACCGGCTTCCGAGCACAAGTATCGCCGGCCGCAGTCGGAAGGTCGATGCTGCTCATGATTCAGATGAGCGAGCTGAAGGTATCGCCGACCGACTTCGAGAAGCGGATCGCAAGCGACGAGGCGATATTGGAGTGCCACCGCGTAACGGGCACGGTCAGTTATATGATGAAAGCGGCCGTTACGGGCATGGAGTCGTTAACCTTGCTGGTGGAGCGGCTCATGCCGTACGGCAATGTCAACACGTCGGTTATCCTGTCCTCGCCGGTGACGAGCCGTCTGGTTTTGCCGCATGAGGGGTGAATGAAAGCGAAGCTATGAAGCTGTCGCTCTAGTCTTATTTCTTGCGACAATATTACGTTCGATCTTGAACCTTTTCAATGCAAGCCTTGATTGCATCAATAACGAGCTTCGGCTCCGAAAACTGAGGAAAGTGGCCGCTTTTGTCTGCCGAAATATGCGTGCTGGATGGAGAAAATGCCAGAAGCTCAAGCTGATTGTGGAGCCGCTGCTTGCGGACGGCTTCCGGCATCATCGGATTTTGTTTGCCGCCGGTTATGACATATACCGGAACGGCAGGAAAGCGGTCAAGCGCATGAATCTGATCGACCGTTTGTTTCACATAATGAACCTCGTCGTATTTCTTATGCGGTGACAAGAAATCGAACATCGCTAGCAGCTTATTCATCGCCTTGACCGTCTTGCCTTGGTGTTGATCGAGGCTGATATCTCCAGGCGTGCTTGACTCCAGGAAGACAACGCCGGCAACCTCGTCCGGGTATTTCCGTGCATATAAGTTCGCATAGAGTCCGCCTAATGAATGACCTACGAGCACGAACGGAGGCTTCAATCCCGCAAGCTGCAATGCCTCGCGCAAATGCTCGACAATCGTAACTCCGTCTTGGGGATGCTGAGGCTTGTCGCTGCCTGCAACGCCCAAACGGTTATACGAAAATACGGTGGACGCCGCAGAGATGTCTGGCAATATTTTCATCCAGCCTTCAATCGGGCCCGAGCCTCCGTTGATCAGAACGAGAGTCGGTTTGCCATTGCCGCTGATCTGGTATAGCAGCTTACCTTTTGATGTATGTAATTCGGATTTCTTCATGACCAATCTCTCGCACCTCGCCTCGTAAGTAACGTCTTTCTTTCTTTAGTGTTACGTTCTGATCGCGAGTTGGAAACATTTTTATCCAAATTACGTTTATAGGTTTGAAGTCACTACGACGAATAAGGAGAGCCTATGAATAAACGATTGGTGTATACGGCGGTAATTTCGGGTCTGATCGTTGCGCTGTTGGCGCTGCCTGGAATAAATAGAAGCGGACAAGGCCCCGGTGCCGAAGGTGAGCCGGCTACGATGCCGACAAGTATGACGGAGGTTGAGACACCAAAGCCCGATGTTGAGGAAGTGCCGGAAAAGGAGCCCGTGCTTCAACCGGCAGTCGAAATAGATTGGTMAGAAGACGGATTCCGACTTGTCTTAGATGAGCATACATACGTCGACGGGATCGAAGGGCTCATGGTTGCCGATAAAATAGTGCATTTGCTTGCCCGCACGATCTATGCTGAAGGGGATACGGTCAGCAATAAGTATCGATACGATGCAGCAGTTGTTCAGCCTGATGGCCGCGAGCTGCAAACTTTCCCGCTTTATGAAGCCGAATTAACTACGCCGCCTTCACTTATGGCTTTTCGCAAGCTCGACGAACAGCATGTCATGTTCATTCGCCGATCGGAGGCCGGTGGAAGGCTTATTCATGATCTTGCCAGGCTGAACATTACGACGGGAGTAGTCGATGACATTGCTTCTCGGTTCTGGGAGGTCGAAGTGCCGCTTCATGAGCCGGCTGACGACTTCTTGCTAAGCGTCGTTCAACCGGCGAACGGAGCCGGCGGAAAAGTATTGCTGACAAGCTTTAAAGGAAAGACATGGCTTATCGATACGGAATCCGGAAACGTTCAATGGGAGGGAACGCAGCTGTACCCTGCTTACGGGGACATGGGGAGTAAGCCGCTGCGCGGACTTGTTTATCCTTCGCCTGATTTGAAGCGATTCGTGAATCAGGGAGTGGATGAAAACCAAATCCTGGTGACGAATCAATTCCGGATCATTGATGCTGATAATGGAAGCCTATTGCGTTCGTTTGATATTGATAATGCTATGGCTGTCATGGACGACGGGATAGGGTGGAACGGGGAGAGCAGCTATTTCTACTTGGAATATGCGGATCGGGACAAGCCGATGGGCGCAGGCTATGACAATGCCAGCTATGTTTTTGCGCAGCATATTTCGTTTTATAGCCGGGATGGGGAGCTTGTCCGCACGTTGTCTCAGCCGAACGGCTCAGTTGAACGGATGAGTGTATTTAATTGGGTTAACGAGAATCAGCTATTGATTGAAATGTATAAGCCTTACGAGGACCAAGAAGGATCCTGGTTGAAAGGGAGGATCTCCTATAAGCTGTATGATCTTCAGTCCGGGCGTCTGACGCCATACCGAACAACGGATTCGGCTAATCAGTTGGAAAATCCGGAGGCTGTCAGCCTGCATAACGCAATCGTGTACGATTCCAAGGCCTTTGTTATGGCAGATTATAAGCATAAGCGAATATGGGAACCTCAGTTGGAGGGACGGACGTTTCGTTCTAATGGTCAACTATATGCAAAAACCTGGGGAGGCGATCCTCCTGCTTTGTTCCGATGGGATGAGAAAAGACGCGGGCTGGAATGGGTCGCAGACGAGGGGGAATCAACCATCATCGCGCTCCAGGGGGATTGGTCTATTAGTCGGGAGAACAAGGGACATAGCGTCCTATATCAAAAGCTGATTTCCGAAGCCAAGCGCAATGACGATGGCCTGCCGATTGTTCAAACGCCATTCCCGGAGGAAACCGCCGGAGGCGAATGGTGGAAGACGCAAAGCGGCGTCGTTCCCGCCCAGGACGGCGAAACTGCACGCGTTGAGGGCAAGAGCCGATACGGCGACATTACGCTGCAACCGGAAGCAGGGGAAGTGACCTTGAAGATCGGGGAAAGCTACCGGTATTACGGAAACTATGTGGCTTGGTATACCGATTCGAACGGACGGAAGCGGTCGCTGCCAAGCTTGGACGGGCTCTCTCTGCATCAGGAGAAGGCCGTTGGCGAAATGCGCAGTTATTCGCTGGACGGTTATGATGTCGTTATATTCCAGCCGACCCAATACCGGTTCACGAAAGGCTTCGATGGCGGCATTAAGAAAGTGTTTGCTTACGTCATTACGGAGAAAGGGGAAGCTTTCCCGCTGCAATTCCAGTATGCCTCGACTAGCGGTATGACGCGTTCGGACATGATTACGATTCATGATCATGCGGCAATCGAGCTTCGGGATGGCGAGATCATTGTCCAGTCGGCATTGGCCGAAGGTCGATACGAGCTGGCTTGGACGCCTAGTCTGCGCGATCATACGCTCACTTTAACCGGCATGGTCGACAAAACGGCGCAATATACGTATTTGAACACCCTATTGGAACGTTATACGAATTACCTGGAGCAGGCGTTCGGACTAGAAGAAGGGTATACAGCCGAAGAAAAGTTGAACGAAGAACGGTTGCGGGCATTGTTCACGGAAGAGGCATGGAGCAGTCGGGGCTTTGAACAACTGAAGTCGAGGTTCGACTCTGAAGCTGCGGCCGCAGGCAGTTGGTCCCGAGCGTTTGCTTGGAGCCCGATCGATGCGCGGTTCGATGAATCCGGACGTATTCACGCCACCTTCACGATCAACCTATGGTATGCCATCGGTTTGGCTGCTCATCTTGATGCCGTGCTGAGCCTGGATGATGGGGAATGGCGTTTTCAAGACTTTGGAAAGCTGGAAGTGGAGAAGCTGGAGTTTTGGTGAATGCGCCGATTTGAAGTTTTATAGTTGCGGAGCGCGGCCGGGAAGGCCGCGCTCTTTGTTTGTTTTTGCATGTTTAGAACTTTGCGAGGTACGCGTCCAGTTGGTCGAACGTGCTGCCGAAGCCCTGCTGCATCGATTCGAACATGCCTTTATAGAAGGCATGCTCTGCTGGAGCAGCGTTCTGAGGTCCTCCTTGAAGAGTAAGGGTTGTTCTCCCGTCCTGTTCTTCGAAATGTACGATATTCAATATTTCAAGCGGAAACTCCGAGCTGAATGGAGGACGTATGGTATTGCCCTCTGCATCTGCGAAGGTGCTAATGTAAACGAGTTTGTGCGGCGCATCGATTTCTTGATAGATGAACTTGGCCCACATTTGACCGCCGTCAGGAGAGGTCATGCTAAAGTGGAAGATTCCGCCGGGACGAAGATCGAGCGTCTTTACTTCCAGTGCCATGCCTGTCGGTCCCCACCAGTGCTTCAAATGCTCGGACTCCGTCCATACTTTGAATACTAACTCGCGAGGGGCCTTTACCGTACGGGTAATGACGAGTTTTCCTTCTTCGGTGTTCACTTGATTGGCGTTAGCCGAGCGGCTGTCGGTCATGTTCATTCATTCCTCCAAATGTAATCGTAAATGGATGTGTTCCCGGTTGTCGCGGACATTGTCATAGCTTACCCTTAGGGTCTGTGCAACTGAACATCAAGAGTGGATTGCGTTGCTGTATTGCTTGGATTAAATATACTTAAACGAGAATATTCCTGTCAAGGAATATAAAAGCTGAAAATAAAGGATGCGCAGAAGACCTAAGATCTTCTGAGCATCCCATTCAGTGACAATTAGTAAACAACGACTTGTTTAAAAAATAATTTATTCGTTTTTTGGTCTAAATTGTAAATAAAATATACACCGAATCTGTCCTCGAATTCTCCGCCTACAGCATCCACGTAATACATCAAATCTCTGGAGTATGTATATTCTTCATATTCTGAATCTGCGGATAGTTGCTGTTTGTCTGCTTTTGCAACAACATCTTTAGCGATTGGTGTAATGGCGTCGACACCATAGCGGTCATGAAGCCCTTTTACAGTTTCTTGGATATCTCGAATACTGAATTCTGAAGAAGAGTAACCGGATGAATCTTGTTGAATATTATTTTTTATCCAAGTTTCAACGGCAGTTGTATCGCCAGTTTGCAGTGCTTTGCCGTAAAGGCTAATGAAATAAGCCGCTGCTGCTTTGTTATCTTCAAACATTTTAGATGCAGCTGTGCCTGCTTCGTAGAATTTCACTGCGTCTTTTGCGTTGGAAGTGCTTGGCGTCGTCGGAGTCGTCGGAGTCGTCGGAGTCGTCGGAGTCGGAACCGTCGTTCCTTTGCTATAGATTTCAATCGTTTGAGCGGCAGAGTTCCATACGACTGTTGCACCTAATTGTTTGGCTATAAGAGCGGCAGGCACGTAGTTGCTGCCTTCATAATTGAGTGGGGCTTGTCCGTTCAAATTAACGTTTTTGCCGTCTACCGAAATCTTAAGATTAGCATTCTGATAGGCGGTAACTTTCTTCAGTGCTGATGCGGCGAATGCAGTCGTACCTACGGTCATGACGAGGGATGCCGCTGTAATGATAGCTAACGTTTTTTTGCTAAAAGCCAATTTCATTTGTAAAACATCTCCTTTTTCTGTGTTGGCAATCAATCTTTCTCATTTAAATCTAAAATTTAATGATGTTAATACTTTCTAATATGATAATACACTTCCAAGTAAATGGGAAGATCTAATAGATACGGATATTTTATAAAGAATAATTTACCTATAGTTATGTGAGCGATATCAAAACAGCATTGCCGGCCTTTGATTGCAGGAGCAAGCGCTGTTCCTGAGCGACCGATCGGCGGCAAGTGCTTGTAGGAACAGCTCCTCCAAAAAGGTGAAACTTCCTAATAATTGGGTGCGTATTAAAGGCTTGGCACCTAAAACTTGGGAGGGATCAAGTGATAATGAACAAAGTCAAGTACAAGCCTAGAACCGCACTATGGATCAAATCATTTGCTGCAGCCTTATTGATCTTATGTCTGATGACCTCAACCGTCTATGGCGCGGCATCAGAGACGGAAGGCAATAGCCAAACAAAGGAACTGAACGCAGAGAGCGCAGTAGCCTTCCTCGATTCGTTCTTCGCCTCGGAAACAACCAAGCCTCATTACACAGGCGCTTCGGTCGTTGTGGTTAAGGACGGCAAGGTTATTGCCCAGAAGGGCTATGGTGTTTCGGACAAGGAAACGGGAAAGGCTGTTGATCCGGCATCCACTGTTTTCCGCATTGCCTCGGTATCGAAGACGTTTACCGCTGTGGCGGCCATGCAGCTTATTGAACAAGGGAAGCTTAGCTTAACGGATGATATTCTGAAGGTTTTGCCGAACTTAAAGCTTGTTAATCCGTTCAACACCCCTGTCACGATCGAGCAGTTGTTGACGCATACGACGGGATTCGAGATTCGCGATCCTAAACCGGAAGATCTTCATTTCGATTTCAACAAGATCGTCTCTATTGAAGAATATGTACAAGCCAACTTGCCGCCGGTTGTTCGCAAGCCTGGCAGCTCTTATATGTATGATAATTTCGCTTCTCTTCTGCTAGGACTAGTCGTGGAGAAAGCAAGCGGCGTACCTTTCGAAACGTATATGGAGCAAAATATTTTCAAACCGCTGGGCATGAACAATAGCGGCTTCAAGCTTGAAGGCAAACTGAAGGAACAGCTGGCTGCCGGATACAGCGCGGCAGGCCAGAAGGTTGAGCCGTACGCCGTTACGCCAACGATTATGCCGCATGGCGGCATGCTTTCGACTGCCGAAGACGTAGGCAAATTCATGATTGCCTTCCTGAATGGCGGAGCAACGGAATCCAGCCGTATTCTCGCGGAGAACACGGTAGATCAGATGGAAGTGTACCGCTCATCCATTCATCCGCTTCTGCCGGATACGACTTACGGCTTCGAAGCGCCGTTCCAAATTCCGGGGGCGGGAAGCAGCTCCAAGATTATTACGAAAGCTGGCGATCTGACTGATTTCAGCTCTTATTTATTCCTTATTCCGGAGCAGAATACCGGCGTGTTCTTGACGTATAACCAACAAGGCGTTCTGCGCAACCTGTTCTACCCGCAATTCATTCAGACATTTTTCCCGCAATATGCTGCGCCTGCACAGCTGCCGCAGTACTTGCCTGCTTCGGCAGACGAGTTGAACAAGTTCACCGGCTACTATGCGGATCTGCGGATCAGAAGCATAATTTCAGGTCTTAAGTCTGGAGAAGCTGGGCTGACCATTGCCGACGCATTCATCGGACCTCGCCAGCTGAAGCAAGTGGATGCCAACTTGTTTGTCGACGGACTGACAAATCAATTCACCGCCTTCAAGCTGGATGAGAACGGAAACGTTCTCTATATGAAAGAGCCTTATTTGAACCCGCTTGGTTATGCGAGCAAAGGTGTAAAGGCTGCTGGCTTTACGGATGTGACTGCCGAGCATGCGTATGCGGAGCAAATATTTGCTCTTCAGTCGCTTGGTTATTATGCGAACGATGCAAGCATTGCCTTCCAGCCTGAGCGGCAGGTGACTAGAGGGGAATACGTGCAATTTATTTTGGAATCAAGCAATCTGAAAGGAAGCGAAACGACCGAGCTAGCGTTCAACGACTTGACCGGCCATCCTTCGGCAGCTTTCATTCAGACGGCATATGAGCTTGGAATGGTGAAGGGAACCGGCAATGGCAAGTTCGATCCGAACCGTGTCATTACGCGCCAAGAAGCAGCAACTGTGTTATGGGGCTTGTACAGTCTCCAATACCCGCCGCAGCTGTTCGAGAGCGTGAAGCTTGCCGGGAAGACCGACGCTTGGGCAATACCAGCCGTTAAGATGATGGTCGCGCTCGGTATTCATGGACCGGAGGTTAAGCTTAATGCGGACGGAACAGCCGATTTCGGATCCAAGAACGTGCTGAAGAACCAAGAGTTGGCGGCTATTCTATACGCCTTGCTGACACAGCCGACGGATCAGATCGTAACCGCTCTCGCTAATCCAGGCGCGACTGCGAATCTCTTGCCGCAAGCTTCTTAAAGTCTAGCGTCGCGTCGATACATCCAAATAGCATCAAATATTAATGCAGAGCCTGCGATTACGTGAACCGGCAACGGAAGCGATAATGGCAGGCTTTTGTGTTTTTAAAATAAATGTTGTGCAGAATGGTGAGGTATACGAGTAGGTTAGTTAGGTTCATGCTATAATAGAATCCGCTAGTATGATATTCATCATTTGCCAATGGCGATGATTAAGGAGATTAAACGTTGAACAACAATCATATTGATGCTGTAACCGAACTGCCAGAAAACTTCGAGGAGCTTAAGAAAGCGGTCAATCGGACTGCGAGCTGGAGAGACCGTCTGAATGCCGTGAATGAACTCGGCCAATGGGACACGGCGCCTACCATTAAACTATTGCAGCATGTTATGGATGGCGATTCCGTATTCCAAGTGCGCGAGGCGGCATACCGCAAGCTAAAGCAATTGGGTGAAAATGTGCAAATGCCGGCAAAGAGCAAGGGCGAGCTGTATAAGGGACTTAACAAAATTTTGCTGCGCATCAAGAAGAGCCTGCCAGAGGGACATACGTTTGAGGAATTCAAGGAAAAGCTGCAAAAGACGCGTTCGGATATTTACGATACGTACGAGGGCGACAAAGGCGCAGAGTTTGATTCCTGGCTTCAAGCGATTTGGGAAACGCCGGCTAGAAAGTAGCGGCTGCTCATTTCAATAACAGGGGAAATATGCAAAAAGGGAGCGTGGACGTCTGTCCGCGCTCCCTTTTTGCATATTTTTGGTTCGGTTATTCATAAGTTGCCGCGGATTCTTTCACAATTCTTTTATTGGGGGTTGCTACCATGATAGAGAGGGGTACATGGTTACCTGTTTCTACGTTAAAAGTTGGTAGAGGAGAGATTAATAATGAGAAAATCTGCTTTATGTTTAATCATCGCATTAGCAGTCGGTTGGACAACGATATTTCAGGCACAATATGCTTATGCGGACGAGGACGGAGATTATACGTACATCATTGACGGGGGTACTGCCACGATTACGGATTACCCTAGAGGTGCTCCGGTGGACGTTATCATTCCAGACACGCTGGGAGGGGTGCCCGTCAGTGGAATAGGTGAAACAGCGTTTTATATTACCGATCTCACAAGCGTCACTTTCCCGGATAGCTTGACGAGCATCGGAGATGCTGCGTTCGGCTATAACTATCTCACAAGCGTGGAGATCCCGAACGGAGTAACCTATATCGGAATGAGAGCATTCGCGAATAACCAGTTGACCAGCGTTGTCATTCCAGACAGCGTAACGACAATGGAGCAGGAGGCTTTTAGGGATAATCAGCTTGCCAGCGTTGTTCTATCGAAAAGTTTGACAAGCATTAGCGACTTTGCTTTCAGAGGCAATCTGCTTACTAAAATCGTTATACCGGCGAGCGTAACGTCGATTGGCGGCTATTCCTTCCGTTATAACAGCCTGTCGAGCGTAGTCGTGCTGAATCGCTCCACCGCAATTGATCCACTATCGTTTAATAACAATCAAGCCGTACCTGCAAACTTGAAAATATTCGGTTTCGCGGGTTCGCCCGTACAAACCTATGCGATTGGCAAAGGTTTTACCTTTGTAGACGGATCATCTTTGTTCGGCGCTCTGGCAACGGCCAAGCAGTTATTGGAGCACTATGCTCCGGGCACGGCGATAGGAGAAGTGCCTGCGGGCATCTATGATGATCTAGCGGTCGCTCTCAGCGATGCCGAGCAGTTTATTGATGCGATTACCAATGCATCAGCAGCCTCTGATTTGGCTGCTGCCGCTGCCGAACTGAACGCGGTCATTCAGTCATTTAATGGGGCAATCGTTGAGGCGGGGGATGCCGCAGACTTGGTATCGTTGCTGGCGGATGCGGCGCAAATGCTAACCGATCATCCCGTAGGCGCGAACGTAGGCGAGACGACAGTGGCGGCAAGGGACGCTTTCCAAGCAGCTATTGAAGCGGCGCATCTAATCGCTGACGATGCCGAGAACTATACCCAGCTTCAATTGGATACGGCGGTTGCCGATTTGAATGAGGCTATCGCGATTTTTGAAGCCGCTTGGGTGGAATTGGTGCTGGAGGCTCCGACTGCCGGAGTATATGGCATTCATGACAGCCTTCGCTTTACGGTGAGCTACGGATACGGAGTAACCGTGACAGGGACGCCGACCATTCCGATAACCATCGGCAATCACGGTACGACAGTCGTCGTTCAGGCTGCGTATACGGGAACGCGCGATACTGCATTGACGGAGCTAACCTTTGAATACGAAGTGCCTGAGGGTTTCTTGGATGAAGACGGTATTGCTATTGCCGCGCAAATAAATGTTCCAAGCGGAGCGGGTATTACGCGGGCGGGCGGCGTTGCGGCCTCTCTTGCGTATGCAAGCGTGGACGTGAGCGGAATCCGCGTTGTATCGATCGCGCCGACGATTACGCTCGTCAGTGGCGGGGTTGTCGGCAATAAGGTTGGCGTTACGGTAACAGCCGATGTACAAGGGACTGCGACAGGAAACGCGTTGTCCAAGCTGGCTTGGATGAAAGGAAGTCATGGCACAACCGGTTTTGCCGGCGGCGCGGGGACGGATATTTTGACGGTCGGACAATTCCAAGTTTCGGCGAATGGCATCTATACGGTCTACGCTAAGGATGCCGCAGGCAATGAAGCGGTGAAAGAGATTTCCGTTACAGGGATCCAGACACCGTCCCCGGGGTCCGGCGGGAGCGGCTCCGGCAATCCTGATATTGAAATTCCGGCAACGGCAATCATTCTCGTGAACGGCATCCAGACGGAAGTAAGCGTGACGACCGAAATAACCTCCGACAAGCAGTCTGTTATCAAGCTTTCGCTGAAACCGGAGCAGTTAGCCCAATCTTTCGAATCTGGCCGAACGAATATGGTCATTACGGTCAATGGCATCGGCTCGTCCGTACAGGTGAACCTGCCTGTGCCGACGCTGCTGCGACTGCTGAAAGAACGGCCCGATGCCCGCGTTCAAGTGACCGTGAACGGAAATAGTTTGGATATTCCGCTTGCCGCGATCGAACAGCTATCGGCGATAACTACCTTTTCCCTGAGCGTAGCGGAGGCTTCCAATACAGCAAATGATGCTTTACAATCAGCGGTTGACATGCGGGGAGCCACTGCCCTCTTAGATCGCCCGCTTGTATTCGCCTTGGAGGCGGACGGCCGAATCGTGGACGATTGGCAAAGCATTAACGCTCATAAGACGATAAAGCTGACGGCGGCAGTCGACCCTGACAAAGCGACAGTCGTTTGGATGGGTGACGATAAGAAGCTTCATTTTGCGCCAGCGATATTCGCAAGCGACGGGACCGTAACCATTCATTCTCCGTATGAGGGCATGTATACGATTATTCGGTTGGACCGAAAGTTTACTGATCTGCTAGGACACTGGGCTCAAGTCGATATCGAGCGGCTCGCAAACAAGCTGATTGTGGACGGAAGACCGAACGGTTTGTTTGATCCGAACGCTACGATTACCCGGGCGGAGTTCGCTGCACTGCTTGTTCGAGCGCTTGGCTTGCCCGAGACGAGACCAGGGGAGCCCTTCACGGATGTGGATTCCGTGGATTGGTTCGCCGGGGCGGTGGGAGCTGCGAAGCAAGCCGGCTTAATAGGCGGATATGAGGATGGCTCATTCCGGCCGGAAGCGAACATTACCCGGGAGCAAATGGCGGTCATGATCGCCAACGCGCTGTCCTTCGCCGGTCGATCGCCGCAGATGGATAGCGCGATACCGACCTTCAGCGATGCCGCCGATATTTCAATCTGGGCGGCTGAGGCGACGAGACGGTTGGCAGGCTTAGGCATTATCCGCGGCGTTACCGATACGACATTCGTTCCGCAAGCGAATGCCACCCGGGCTCAAAGCGCCGTTATGATTACTCGGATGCTCGTTTACTTGCAATTCATTAATAAATAAAGGAATAGAAGCCCGCGCTGTCCTTTGGATGGCGCGGGCTTCTGTTTATATTCTATTTACCGTATGATCAACTAATTCGTTGTAACGCTTGGATGGGTCTTGCGGATACCGGCCACATATTCATCCAGCTGCTCCGCCGGCTTGAACACCGAGCTGCCATGGCAAACTTCCAATCTGGCAGGGCGCAGCTTGCTTACGATCGTACTGCTATTCAGCACTTCGCTCATATCCGGAGTAAAGAGGGGCTTGCGCAGCTTTCCGTTCTTGGACGAGAACAGGTCGCCTGCAAGCAGCACTTGATCCGCCTCATGAAAGTAGACCGTATGACCGGGGGAGTGTCCGGGCGTGAAGTAAGGCGTTAAGCCGCCGATCGGCTGCAGTTGGCCATGCCCGTTTTCCTGCAGCGCCTGCGTCGCTCCTTTCGGCAAGGTCGTCATTAGCTTCTTGCCCGAGTAGGGGAGCTCGCCCTCGATGAATGGAATTTCTTTGCGATGCGCGAAGACCGGTACATTATGCTTGCTTAGAATTGCCTTGAGCGACCCTACATGGTCCGAATGCCCATGTGTCAGAAGAATCCGTTTGAGAGGACCGGCTTGGAGCTGCTCGATGAATTTCATAATGCCTTTCGCCATTGTCGGGATGCCGGTGTCGATTAAAGTGACTCCATCCTCCTCGACGACAACCCACACCGTTATCGGGATGATTACCCAAGTTCTTAGACTCCACACTTGCTTCGAAATTTGCGTTGCTTTCATTGTTATCATCCTCCAATAGCTAATTTGGATTTAAATCCGATTAACAGAGAGTCGAAGGCTTCCTCGAAAGTGGAGTGAAGGCGCGCCATGATGTCGTCGAGAGGTTCATCGGTCTGCGAGTAAGTGGTGACGATGCCTTGCAGCATATAGAAAAAGATGCGGTTATAGGCTAGCAAACGTTCATCGTTGATTTGCAACTGCAAGCATTGTTGCAGCGTATGCCCGAATTGATTGAATAATTCGAGGCGAATTTTGTTGATGGCGAGCTCCGGCTCTTGATCCACTCGAGTTCCTTTCGTGATGAAAATAACCGAGTACATCGATTTATGCAGCAAGCAGACGCGGATGAAGGCGATGCTAATTTCTTGAAGTCTCGTTTCAGGCGGTAGCTCGCTTTGCGCGGCAATCGATATGAAACGTTCCTTAAGTTCGGTTAAAGGGTTCATGGAGAGCTCGTGCAGAAGCACCTCCTTGTCTTTAAAATAAATATAGATCGTTGTATGAGAGCAGCCAGCCTCCTTGGCGATCTCTCTCATCGTTACAACGTCGTAGCCTCGCTCGGAGAACATCTTGCCTGCAGCGGATAAGATCGCTTGCTTCGTCTCCTCGGAGCGAAGCCGTTGTCTTGTCGTCATGATGGAAAACCTCGTTTCAATGCGAATAAGTAACCGTTGGTTATAATATAACCGACGGTTACTTTAGTGTCAACAAATTCCTTAAAAGTGGTATAATCATCATTAGACGGAACATGAAGACAGAAGGAGAGAGGCTGTTATGGAGCAGAAGCCGGATGGATCATATTACGCGGTCATTTTTACGAGCAAGCGTACGGACGGGGATCAGGGCTATGGACATATGGCTGACCGGATGGAAGAGCTTGCGGGGAAGCAGCCGGGCTTCATTGGAGTCGAGAGCGTAAGAGATGCCGCAGGAGTCGGAATTACCGTTTCTTATTGGGATAGTCTTGAGTCAATCGGCAATTGGAAGAGAAATGAAGCCCATCAGGTTGCCCAGGAGAAGGGCAAGCAGGTTTGGTACGAGCATTACACGGTTCGAATCTGCAAGGTCGAGAGGGAGTACTCGTTCGGATTAGTTTAAATGGATGCACTGACATAGGAGGTAATGATAAATGAGATCAATCCTTTGTATTCCAGAATTAACGTTGGAGCAGCAGGAGATGGTGCGGAGCGCTGCGCCTGGTTTATCGATACAGTTCGGGGAAGCGTCGAAGAGCTTTGATGAGCACGACTACAAGGAAGCGGAAGTTATATTCGGCTGGAATGCGAAGGTGAAGACGGCAGCTTTGCAGGAGGGGACGAAGCTGAGATGGGTGCAGAGCTGGTCTTCGGGCATCGACAGTCTGCCGCTGACGGAGTTGGAGCAGCGCGGTATCTTACTCACCGATGCCAGCGGCGTACATGCAAGATCGGTATCGGAGACGGCTGTCGCCATGATGCTGGGGCTTGCCCGAGGCATTGCAACGGCCGTCCGCAATCAGCATACGGGCTTATGGGAAAGCCCGGCAACGCTGGCGGAGGTGAACGGAGGCGCGGTGGCGATTGTCGGCGCAGGGGAAATCGGCCGAGAGGTTGCCCGTATAGCGCGGGCGTTCGATATGCGCGTGATTGCCGTACGCCGATCGGGAGGCGCGATGGCGGAGGCCGACGTCGTCTACGAGACGGCAAGACTCGATGATGCGCTGAGGGAATCCGATTATGTCGTTAATATTTTACCTCTTACGAACGAGACGGAGCATATATTCAATGCGGAGCGTTTCGCCGTTATGAAGCGCGGCGCATACTTTATTAATGTTGGACGAGGTGGGACGGTACGTACGGAAGATTTGATTGAAGCGCTGAACAAGGGCGTAATTGCGGGTGCCGGCCTCGATGTGTTCGAACAAGAGCCGCTGCCTACGGACCATCCGCTGTGGTCGATGCCGAACGTCATTATAACACCGCATAATGCCGGCGGAATGACCGTGCGCAACACGGAGCGGCTAGTAAAGCTGTTCGTGGACAATCTGAAGATCTATTTATCCGGTGAGTCCGGAAGCTTGCGCAATCTGGTCGATTATAGCAAGAAGTACTAATAGATGAAGGAGGTGTCTCAAAAGCCATTGGCTTGAGGACACCTCCTTCTTTTCAATCGTTACACCGTCGCCGTCGTCTTATATACTTCACGGATCGCGTCTTCGACGTTGGGCTCCTTCACGCTTATATCTTGAATCGGAAGCTTCTGCGACAGCGCGGCGATCAGTTCGGAAGCGGATACGGTTTCCTTCTCGAATTGATACCAAATTTTGAGTCCCTCTTGTTTGATTACGGTGGCGTTAGGGGTGGAGAGATCGTCACACGGCTCTTGAAGCTCTACAACGAGCATGCGGTGCGGCGTCAGCTTGTGGATGATMGAGTCGATGGGCCCGTCCTCGACGATCTTCCCGTTATTCACGACAATGATTCGGCTGCATAGCTGCTCGACGTCGTCGAGGTCATGCGTCGTCAGAATAACCGTTACATTCCGTGTACGATTAATCTCCTTAATGAAATTGCGGATCGCGTGCTTGGCATCGGCATCAAGCCCGATTGTCGGTTCATCCAAAAACAGCACGGATGGAGAATGCAGCATCGCCGCCGCGATATCGCCGCGCATACGCTGGCCAAGCGAAAGCTGGCGAACGGGCGTATTGATGAAGTCCTGCAGCTTAAGAACATCGGTCAGCACGGCGAGATTTTCCTCATAGGCGGCTTGATCGATCTGATAGATTCTCCGCAACAGCTCGAACGATTCGCCAAGCCGCAAATCCCAGTAAAGCTGCGTGCGCTGTCCGAACACGACGCCAAGCTTGCGAACGACGGATTTGCGGTCCGCTTGCGGAGAAATGCCGCATACTTTAATCGTGCCGGCAGTCGGGTGGAGAATACCGGTAAGCATTTTGATGGTCGTACTTTTGCCGGCGCCGTTCGGGCCGATATAGCCGACAATTTCGCCGGGAGCGATAGAGAAGCTAATACCGTTTACGCCGTTAAATTTCGTTTTTTTAGGAAACAGCAAGCTTTTGAGCGAGCCGCGAAGTCCGCTTTCTTTTTTCACGATAATATATTCTTTTACGAGGTTCTTCACTTCAATAACGGCTTCCATTCTCGTAATGTCCCCCTATGAGCCTGCGCTCTCGTAGTTTTTCATGCCGTATCTAAAAATAACGCTCGCGAGCAAGAAGCATGCCAATCCGACCGCAGGCGTCCAAAGCGCAAAGCTAAGCGGTAGTTCAAGACCGCCGTTATCCGTGCCGAGAAACTCGGCAGCGGGGTAGAAGCTGATGAACCCGATCGGAATGACGAAAGTAAATAGCGCTTGCAGAAAATAAGGGTACATGCTGAGCGGGTACATTGTTGCGCGCTCAAGCATGGTAAGGGCAAAGCCTACCATGGAGCCGTTCCGCTTCGTCCAGAAAGCAATCGCGCCCAAGCTGGTGAACAGGGCGGCCCGAATCAGAATACCGCCGATCAGCACAAGAATGAGCTTGCCGACGTTGACCAGCGACCATTCGAAACCGGCTATTTCACAGCCATAGATGAATATAATAACGCCAGGAATGCAATCAATGAGTCCGATAAAGTTCACATAGCTTGCTATGAGCTGGAAGAACACGTTCATTGGCCGCAGCAGCAGACGATCGAAGCCGCCGTTAATGACCATTTGGTCGATACTCCATGTATTGATGAAGAAGACGACGAAGATGCCGTGGCTAATCAGTCCGAGTCCATACAGGAACGTAAGCTGGGGAAAATCCCATCCGTTCAGCGGTTGAAACCGGTCGACGATAATCTTCAGCATCCAAATGCCGGAGAAATATTGAATAGGGATCATAAGCAGCCAGCTGAACAAGAAAAGCGGGTACTCCAGCTGCCGCTGAACGGCCAGGCGAGCGAAGCAGGAAGCGACGGATACATAGTGCTTAATCGAGGAGACCATATCGGGTCATCATCCTCCTTGGATTAATGTTTTTTTCTTCGTGCGCGCCCATCCGGCAGCAAGGAAGAGATAGAGGATAACGACCCACACGCCTTGGACGGTCATAGCGACTAAAGCATCGCCTGCGTTCGTATTGCCGATATAAATGCCGAGCGGTGTCTGGTACGTGTATTGAAAGGGCAAAAACTTCGAGATGGTCTGGACGCTGTCGGGAAAAAACCATAGCGGTATGATGCTGCCGGATAATACGCGAACGATGCTGTCTTTGACCATCCCCATATTGCCGAGCTCCATGACCCAGAACGCGATCAGTCCGACGAGCGCGCTGAGCAGCCACAGAATGGCATAGCTTAGCAGACAGCTCGGGAGAAAGAGGAGGAAGCTTTGGAAGGAAGCGGGCCAAGGGATCCCGAAGAAGATGGAAGCAAATACGATGAGCGGAAGCGCTTTGTTCATGAATGAACTGAGCATATCGCCGATGTCGTCGGCGAGGTAGCAAGCTAGAAGCGGAATGGGGCGATAAAAGTCGGTGACGATCTGTCCTTCTCTTATTTTGTAATAAATCGTGTTCTGTACGTCGCAAACGAAGATGGTCGAGAGTGTAATCGCTAGAATGGTGTAAGTCGTTACATCCTGCAAGCTGAGCGTTTCGACGGCTCCGGTGCCGCCTTTGTAGGCGGTCTGCCATAGGAAAACGGATGCCAGCGTGAGAATGAGGTTGGTGGCTACAGCGGTGAATACTTCAAAACGATAAGTCAGATTGGTAAGAAGCCTCATCTTCGTTATGTACCAATAAGCTTGAAGCATATGAACCCCCTCGAATGCCGCGTAATAAGAAATTATAATGTTAATATATTAATATATGTAAAAGAATTAGGCTACGGATATTTTTATTATAATTATTTGTTATTGATTATTTACCATATAGGCGCCGCAAGTCCCCGATCGTGGGATTTGCGGTTTTTCTTTTTTCTAAGCGGTTCTCTTATTAGCCCATACTTTGTCCTTTCGTGTCGCATAGCATGTCATATCATAAGGACTCCGTTTCGTCAGGAGATGAGCGAAAGAGCAGAGGGGAATAATAATGACGCATTCATTGTTTATTGTTACGGGATTAAGCGGATCTGGAAAAACAACGACCGTACCGGTACTTAGAAGTATGATGGGAGCCGGATTCAATGTGTATGATATGGATTCCATCGTGGTGAAGGGCGACTATCAAGCCGCTTGCAACAACTGGATTAGAATAGCTTATTTTAATAGTTTAAGTGGACACTGTACTGTCTTATTCGGCGTCATCCCCCAAGCGTATAACCTTGAGCTGTGCGATTATTTCCATAGATTCGATTCCGTGCATTATTTGCTTCTGCATTGCAGCAATGCAGAACGGACGAAACGATTAACAGCTCGCAACGTGTGGACGGAAGAAGGCATTACAGCCGCAAACGATTTCGCCAGCAGGATGTTTGAAGAAGCGATGTTATCTTTGCAGCCTATAGTCGATACCACAGATACACCTACGCCGATCGTCGCGTTTCAAATCAAGGAGTGGGTGCTTAAACATTGGGTTGAGCGGAATTAACGCGGTTCATTGGCATCAAAGCAGGTTCATCGTGTAAAATGGTCATTCTACAGCTATAATTGAAATAGCTGGCGCTGACGCGCCGATTATTATGTGCATAGATAGGATGAATGGCCATGATGAGGCTACTAGGCAAAAGTATTCGTGATTTTCGCGCCTCGTACCCGAAATTGCTTCTTTTCGAGTATTTATATATGCTGCTGACGAGTTCGGTCATCATTCCCGTTATTACGTTTATTTTCAACCGGATATTGACGGTCGTCGGCTCAGGCTCGCTGCTCAATGGCGAGGTGTATCGGCTGGGAGTCAGCTATGAAGGTGTTCTTGGACTGATTCTGATTGGACTCGTCGCGTCCTTCGCCTTATTCATTGAACTATGCGTGCTTATCATTATGGTGCAGCAGAGGTACTTCGGCAGAGAAGTGGCGATTATGGATGCCTTTCTGACGACGCTTCGCCAGACGCCGCGCCTGTTCGGTTTCGGTATCGTGCAGCTGTTCGTCTTCCTGCTTGTTCTGATCCCTTTCATCGACTCGCCGTTGTCCGCGTCGTTTTACGCGCTGTTCAACGTGCCGATCTTCCTGCGCAGCAAAGTACTGTCGGCTTCATTCATAATGACCTTTGTTTATATTCTAGTGCTCCTGGCTGCCTTGTACACGGTGCTGCGCTGGATATTCGTACTGCATTTCATGATGCTGGAGGGCAAGACCATTACGGAGGCGATTCGAAGCAGTCTCGTGCTGACGCGGGGGAGAAGGCTGCAGCTTTTCTTCTCGTTATTTTTGCTGAATGCGGCTATCTTTGGATTGGGCTTTGTGTCGATCCGCTCGCTGTCGCTGTTGCCTTCATGGCTTGATATTAATGTGCTAAAAGTGTTCACCGCCCATTATTCGCTTACGGTTTCGACCATTCTTACATATATGCTGACGCTGCTGCTCTTGCCGATTAATATGATCTTTCTGACTCGGCTGTTCTATTCCTTCGGGCGTTCTAAGGGCGTAATGCCGTTGGATAAAGTTCGCGTATATCGGAGTCGGCTGGGAAGGTTGGAAGAACAAATATCTTCGTATATGCGGGAGAAGGGACGAAGCAAGACAAGGCTGATTTACTTGGTCGCCGCTGCTGTTTACTTGTGTGTGGCGTTATTTCTAGGCTTCAAGGCAAATGACAATCTCGTCTATGCCAAGTGGAGCGTACTGATCTCCGCCCATCGAGGGGATACGGAGGATGCGCCGGAAAACTCAATTCCATCGATTACATCGGCGATTGATAAAGGCATCCAATCGGTAGAGATCGACGTGCAGCTGACGAAGGATGGCGTACCGGTTCTGAATCATGATTATAATTTGAAGCGAGTGTCTGGCGTGGAGAGACGCGTATCCGAGCTTACCTATGTGGAGCTGAGCGAAATTGCGATCGGCAGAGATGAGAACGGGGACGTTATTCACATTCCGACGCTTAGCGAAGCGCTCGCCGAGGGGCAGGGACGGATTAAGCTGCTGCTGGATCTGAAGCCTTACGGTCCGAGCGAGGAGCTGGTGAGAAGCGTTGTAGGTCTCGTGAAATATTTTGGCATGGAAGAGGACGTCTATATTCAATCGTTCGACAGCCATACCTTGCAGCAAATTCGAGCGATTGCACCCGGTATTAAGATCGGGCAAATCTTATATTTTGCGTTAGGCGACTTGTCGGCGCTGGACGTTGATTTCTATACGATCGAGAAAGTCATGCTGACGGAGCAGCTCGTCGAGCGGGTGCATGGCGCGGGGCGCGAGCTATGGATTTGGACGGTGAACAGCAGGAGCAATATGAAGGAAGTGCTCAAATTCCAAATCGACGGAATCATAACCGATTACCCGGTTCGAGCCCAGTCAATCGTCGAGCTTAACCTATAATGGATTCAAGTGTTATATCAAAAGAACCGCAGCTCTCCGTGAAGAGGCTTGCGGTTCTTTTGTTCATTAAAGGTCGGCGTTGAGACGGAGCAGGCTCCAGTCCGACCTATTCAGGCCATAAAAGACGAGATCCTCATATTGCTCCCATTTCTTAATATGCTGCGGGAAAGTGCCTTCATACTTCATGCCGGCCTTTATCATTACATTATAGGATGCGGGATTTCTCGTCATGGCAGCGGCGTGGATACGGTTCAACGCCAGCTCTTCGAAGCCGAATTGCACAACTCTGCGTGCCGCCTCCGTCGCATAACCTAGTCCCCAGTACGGCTTACCCATCCAGTAGGCAAGCTCCGCTCGATTATGATGCTTAGTGATGCCAAGGGTCATATTGCCGAGCAGGACATAATCTTCTTGACGAACAATGGCGAAGACATGACGGTCTCCCTGAACGGACGCTTGCCGAGAAGCTTCAATCCATTGCTCCGCGGCTTCATCCGGGTAGGGGTGAGGGATGGCCAGCGTTGTGCTGGCTACATCTTTGTCGCCTGCCAGCAGCTGTACTTGCTTGGCGTCGGCTCCTTCGAAGGGCCGCAGCAGCAAACGATCCGTCTGTAGTGTAAGTATCAAAGCTATCCCTCCCGTTCAGTTAAACATTTCATAAATTATACTAATATTTGGATAGGCCGTCTACTATGCTTTTGCTAGATAACACTGTTTGCCCCGTGTACGCCGAGCAGCTCTAGTGCTGATTTTACACTGGCATCGTTCGCTTTATCAGTCAGATAACTTGCATAACGCCGGCTTGCGTCAGGCTTACATTGCGGTTGTCTCGAAGAAACAACGGTTTCCCGACAGCGCTCTCCAGCGCTTTGATCCGGGCCGTAACGGCGGATTGAGAAATATGCAAGTGCTCCGAGGCTTTGGTGAAATTAAGCGTTTGGCTAACCGCCAGAAAAGCTTCCAACTGTGACATGTCCATCTTGCACACCTCTATTATTCAAAATATCGATTATTGTAATAAGAAAGATTCGTTATACAAATTATAATCACGGATTTATGATCTTTCTATACGTTTCGAAGAGAGGGGATTGCATATGGAAGTTACATTTGAACAGGTCATGCAAATCGAGGACATTCTGGAGGAGCTGTCTATCCTGCTTAAAGCAGTCGTAGAGGATGGAGCGTCGCTGGGCTTCTTACCGCCGCTTGCCGATAAGGAGGCGGTAGACTATTGGAGAAACGTACTCCGGCCGGACGTAAGGCTCTTCATTGCCAAGCACGACCAACGAATCGTCGGTACGGTACAGCTCCATCTATGTACGAAGCCGAACGGACTCCATCGCGCCGAAATCGCGAAGCTGATGACAGATCCCGATTATAGGCGCAAGGGGATTGGCCGTAAGCTGATGCAGACAGCAGAGCAGCGCGCCATACAGGAAGAGAGATCGCTGCTCGTTCTCGATACGAGGGAGGGTGATCTGACGAACTTGCTCTATCGTTCGCTTAATTACGTACAGGCCGGAATCATCCCGCATTACGCGAGATCGGCGAGCGGTGGTCTGGATGCAACCGTTATGTATTACAAGCTGTTCAGTTAGGCATCATCATAGCTGGGTAATAAAGCAAGGAACGCTTTCGAAGCAGACGATAGCGGCACGCCATGGAGTGAAGCGACGCCAATGCTTCGCTCAGGCAGCGGCGGAAGGAGCGGCAGCTCGAAGAGCTCGCCGCGCTTTAACCGTTCTTGAATGAATTCGCGAATAACGAATGCAAGTCCGAAGCCGCGAAGGGCGAACTGAACAAGCAGATCGATGCTGCCGAGCTCAATCTCGGGGCTGAGCCTTATGCCATTCGCTACGGCAAACTCATCGATATAGGTCCGTGTGCTTGAGCCCGGTTCAAGCATCAGCAATGGATACTGGCCTATGTTATCTAAGCCGAGAGGCGTGCCGGCCAAATGTTCGTAGCCTTTGCCGGCGACAAGACAATCGTGAATCGTTGCGGTTCTGCGAAAATGGATTTGCTTATCCGGAGCGGGCGAGCCGACAATGCCGAAGTCGATTTTCCCTTGTCTAAGCAGCGACAGCGTCTCAGGCGTCGTCCGATTCGTGATATGAATGCGGATATGGGGATGTCTCTCATGGAATTGCTCCAGATACGGCAACAAATAATAGTTGCACAGCGTATCGCTCGCTCCGATATGAATTTCTCCGCTATGAAGCTGATTCATCTCCGCAATGGCGCGTTCACCGCTCTCGATATTCAGGAAAGCTTGTTCGATATACCGAAGCAGAACATCGCCTTCAGTTGTTAGCCTTATGCCTTTGGACGTACGGAAGAATAGAGCCCCTCCCATTCGCTCCTCTAATTGTTTAATGGTATGGCTCACCGCCGGTTGCGTAATATGAAGTTTTTCCGCTGCCGCAGTTAAGCTGCCAGTCTTAGCGACCCGGTAGAATACGCGATACCATTCCAAATTAACGTCCATGTCATTACCTCACCTTATATCATATATTACTAATATTAATTTTATTTATGTAATAAGCGTAATTATAATGGGGGATGTAACCAAATACAAGCGCGTCGTTGACGCGGCGGAGGCGGATTCCATGGCGGTAACGGCAATCGTAGGAGCTAACTGGGGAGACGAAGGGAAAGGAAAAATCACGGATATGCTGGCGGCGCAATCCGGGTATGTCGTTCGCTATCAGGGAGGCAGCAACGCGGGGCATACGATTATTAACCACTACGGAAAGTTTGCTCTGCATATGCTGCCTTCCGGGGTGTTCTACCCTGGAGTCCATAACGTGCTAGGACCGGGAGTTGCGCTGGATATTGGCAAGCTGAGGGAAGAGTACGAGGCGCTTATCGGGCGAGGCGTGCCGAAGCCAAGCCTGCATGTATCGGAGCGGGCGCAGGTCGTGCTTTCCGTTCACCGGCTGTTCGACGAGCTGGAGGAGGAGCGGCTAGGGCGACGAGGATTCGGCTCGACGAAGCGAGGTATAGCGCCTTTCTACGCGGATAAGTTCGCGAAGCTGGGTATCCAAGTTGCTGACCTATTCGAGCCGGTTAGATTACGGGAGAAGCTTGAGCAATCCTTAGCTGCGAAAAATGTACTGCTCCAGCATTTATATGGAGTTGAGCCCATTGAAGAAGAAGCTTTGCTGGACGGCTTGCAGCAGGAGGCGGAATGGATTCGGCCCTTCGTCTGCGATACGACTGACATGCTGCAGGAGGCTTGCAGGAATGGGGAGCATATCCTGCTGGAGGGGCAGCTCGGCGCGCTTCGTGATCCCGATCACGGCATTTATCCGTATTCAACCTCCTCTTCGACGATTGCGGGCTACGGTCCGGTTGGCAGCGGCATACCTGTACGAGCCGTAACGGATGTGATCGCCGTTGTTAAGGCATATTCCAGCTGTGCCGGGGCAGGTCCTTTCATATCCGAGATTGAGGGAGAGGAAGCGGACGAGCTCAGACGCCGCGGCGGCGACGCTGGCGAATATGGCGTAACAACAGGACGTCCGAGGCGCATGGGATGGTTCGATGTCGTTGCTACAAGGTACGGCTGTATGATACAAGGGGCTACAGAGGCGGCACTTACTAATCTCGATGTGCTTGGCTACCTCGACACGATTCCTGTATGTACGGCATACGAGTTGAAGGACGGTACAGTTACAGACAAGTTTCCGTCTACGGGCAAGCTGCAAGGAGCGAAGCCAATCCTGCAGCATTTGGCAGGCTGGCGAAGTGATCTATCGGGCGTACGGAGTTTCGACGAGCTGCCGGAAGCGGCTAAAGCGTACGTTCTATTTATCGAGGAGAACATCAGGGTTAAGGTTACGACGGTGTCCATCGGCCCGGGGCGGGAACAGGTTATTATTCGCTAAGGGACGCAGGCGCGGGATAATAGATGGAGAAACTCCCGTTAATATCTATATCGAACCTTGAATTTAAGCAATAACGGGAAAAACTCCTGTTAATTGGACTGATTATACGAGTTTATCGCAATCAGGCCTGTATTAACGGGAGTAATTCCAACTATTTGAATGTGAAGGGCAATATCTCTATTAATAACGGGAAAAATTCCAGTTAATATGACTAGCTTGCGTTTCCTAGATGCGTCTTATGAACGAGGCTAGCTCTCTGCCGAATGTGCGGCATGCGTCACGCGGTTTCTTCCGCCGGCTTTGGACTGATAGAGAGCCAAGTCGGCTTGATGAAGCAACGTTTGCTCGGTATCTGTATCCGTTACGGTCGATATGCCGATGCTAATGGTGATCTGGTAATTGTCCAAAGGGGTCTTAGCTACCGTACGGCAAATATTGTCCGCGATAACTATCGCTTCGTCTTGCTCCACGCCCGGCAATAGGGCTACGAATTCCTCGCCGCCGAAACGGGCCAGAACATCCCCTTCGCGCGACAAGCGCTGCAACAGGCGAGCCAAACCCGACAGCACCAAGTCGCCAACCGGGTGGCCGTATGTATCGTTAATATGTTTAAAATGATCAATGTCGATAATGAGCAGCGATAACGGCTGCCGTGTCTCTTGATATTCAGCAATGAGCTTCTGCAGGCTCTCTTGGAAGTATCGGCGGTTCCGCAGCCCGGTCAGCGGATCAGTCGACGCCTTAACCTCGAGCTCATGGTTGATCCGCATTAATTCCTGCTGCTTGGTCTCATACTCTTCATGCAGCCGTTCGAGCTGCTTGTTCGCCTCGTTGGTCGCCTGGTACAGGTGTTCCAGCCTTTCCTTCGTCTGCAGAACGTCCTTCTCATGCTCAATCCGCTTACGCATCATAACGACAACGCAATCGATGACGGTCTGTCCGCCACGTTCTTGGCGAACGCCGTTTAGCAGCACGGGTACTTCCTGGTTGTCGCTTGTTCGGAATGACAAGTACATCTCATTCACATGTCCATTGATCTGAATGTATGGATAGAAGTAAGTGTGAAAAAAAAGCTTGTTCGTGACGGACATCGTTGTTTCAATATGACGGCCGAGCAGCTCGTCACGCTTCAGCAGGAGCATATTGAGCAGCGTTTGATTAACGGATTGAACGATTCCCGTGTCCAAGATCGAGAAATAGCCGCAAGGGGCTGTTTCTAATTGAATATCCATGTTAACGTTCCTCCACGTATTTCCGCTACGCACTGGCCAAATACTGCTTAATGAACTGAATCGTTTCCTCAGGATGACTTAGTTGAGGATAATGGCCCTTGGCAGTCATTAGCCGAAGCGTGCTGTGCTTGAGATGCGCGTGCAAGTATTGACCTACTTCAACCGGTGAGATGCTGTCGTCCGCGCACTGGAGAATAAGTGACGGAATCGAAGCGAGCTCAAGCTGGGTACGGCAATCGGAGAGGAAGGTTACTTCCGCGAACTGCCGGGCAATATGAGGGTCTCTCGAGCAGAAGCTCTGCTCCAGCTCTTCGGAAAGCTCGCGCCGTTCCGGATTCTGCATCACGATGGGTGCCAAGTAGCTGGCCCAACCGATGAAGTTCAGCTGCATCATGCTCAGCAATTCGTCAATATCGCTGCGTTCGAAGCCTCCATAATAATCGGGCAGGTCGTTGACATAGCGAGGAGAAGGTCCAAGCATGACGATTTGCTCGAAATATTCGGGATTCCGGATGGAAGCTAACATGCCGATCATGCCGCTTACGGAATGGCCGACAAAGATCGTATCTCGCAGCTCGAGCCTGTCCATAATGTCCAGTACATCTTGGGCATAGCCTTGCAAATCGTTATATTTGGTCGAATCATAATCGTTAATTTGGGATTTGCCCGAGCCTACATAATCGAATAGGACGACGCGATAATTCTGTTCGAAGGCAGGGACGATATAGCGCCACATGTGTTGGTCGCAGCCAAAGCCGTGGGCAAACACGATGGTTCGGCTTCCTTCTCCTAATACTTTCACGTTGTTACGTACGAGAACATCTAAAGTCATAGTAGTAGTCTCCCTCTTTCCTGAGGTAGTTGCTTCTCTCACATTATAGCGGAAAAACACGAATAATGGAGAAGATTCTCCATTCATCTCCATTAGATTTATCGGCATAACCGTCAAATCTAAAAATAATATAGCATGATATATCATTATGTGATAAAACTAATATATAAGGAAAAACGAGAGCAGGACAGGGAGTTTGGAGGTATAGGAATGGCGAACGACACTTCATCGAAGCCGATGTACGAGAAAATTTTTGAAACGGTGAAAAACCAAATATTAAGCAAGGAATATGGGGCTGGCGAACGAATACCGTCGGAGAAGGAACTGGCCGATGAGTACAGCGTCAGCCGTATTACGAGCAAGAAGGCGCTTGAGATGCTGGCTGGCGAGAAGCTTATCGTCAGAATACCCGGCCGAGGCTCGTTCGTGCTGGATCCATCTGGAGAGACGGGGGCTGCAGATTCCGAACCTTCTGCAAGCCAACTGCCGAGAAATGCGGGCAGTACCGCGAATAGGGACGATTGCACGACGATCGGGCTTGTCATTACCGACTTTGGCAACAGCTATGGAACGGGCTTGATCTACGGCATGGAACAGGCGTCCAGGGATAATGACTGTTTCCTGGTGCTGCGTCGTTCGTTCGGCATTCCCGACAATGAAGAAGAATCGATACAGAAGCTGCTTAAGATGGGCGTAGACGGACTAATCGTGTTCCCGGCACAGGGCGAATATTTCAACGCGGAGATTCTGAAGCTGGTTATTGCCAAGTTTCCGCTTGTGCTCGTCGATCGCCATCTGAAAGGGGTTGCCGCTGCTTCTATCAGCACGGACAACGTGACGGCAGCCCGCGTGGCGACCGAGTATTTATTCGGTCTCGGCCATCGGCATATCGCTTTCCTCTGTCCTCCGCCAACCGACACGTCGGCCGTTGAGGACCGAATCGAGGGCTTCATTCAGGCGCATGCGGAGCAGGGCATTATGGTGGACAAGGAGCTGTGGGTAGCCGATTTGTTCTCTACGCTGCCCGATTCCTTCCGCGATGACGATAATGTAGAGCGTGACGTGCTAAGGTTAATGGAGCATCTGCGGAACAATCCATCCATTACGGCTGTATTCGCTATTGAGTACAATATTGCGCTGCTGGCCAGAGCGGCAATCGAGCGGTTAGGTATGCGCATTCCGCAACATATTTCCGTTATTTGCTTCGACAGTCCGCCTACCGATCTCGGGGGAACCTATGCGTTCACACATATGCGGCAGAACGAAGAGGAGATGGGGAGGCTGGCGATTGAGCATGTCCTTAGGATTAAGGAGGGGCAAGCGGTCACCAATAACAAAGTCACCTTGGACGCCAAGCTTGTTATTGGGCAATCGACAGGCGAGGCGCCTAACCGGATATAGACAGAGCTTGATTGTTATACCCTCATCGCATCGCGGTGGGGGTTTTCTTTTTAATCGCATTAATATATTAGCATACTAATTCACGATAAAAAATCAGTTATTGACATACCATTAACATACTAATATACTAGCTACATGAAAGCGGTTTATTATACAGTGCAGAACGGAGGAGCAAGATGGAGATGACGACCGAGAAGCGGTTGCCCGAATCGGTGAAGGCTTTAATTGCAACCGTAAGGGAGAAGCTGCCGCATCGCGAACGGATTGCGGCCATGTTCGAGCAATGCTTATCCAATACGTGGAATACAACCATCAGACGCGAGGAGGACGGCACCACATTCGTTATAACAGGTGATATTCCAGCTATGTGGCTGCGTGATTCAGCTGCTCAAGTGCGGCCGTTCTTGCTCGCTGCCGCTGGGGAGAAAGAGATTGCCGATATGATCGAAGGTTTGGTAGAAAGGCAATTCCGGTACGTAATTCACGATCCGTATGCGAATGCTTTCAATGAAGAGGCAAGCGGCAAGGGACATCATGGGGATAAGACGAAGATGACCCCTTGGATATGGGAGCGGAAATACGAGATCGATTCCTTATGTTATCCGATTCAATTGAGTTACCTGTTATGGAAAAACACGGACCGAACCTCCCAATTCGGACAGTCTTTCCGGAATGGGGCAGAGGAAATCCTAAAGCTGTGGACGCTTGAACAGAATCATGAGAACGCTTCCAATTATTCGTTTGAACGATTCGGATGTCCCGCCTCCGATACGCTTCCGCGTGAGGGCAGAGGGACGCCGGTTGCTCTAACGGGAATGACCTGGTCGGGATTTCGTCCAAGCGACGATGCTTGTCAATTCGGCTATTTGATTCCATCCAACATGTTCGCTGTTGTTTCTCTTCGCCAGTTGGCAGAGATCGCGCGGCATGTGATGAATGACAATGAGTTGGCGGAACGCGCCGAGAAGCTTGCCGACGAGATCCATCAAGGGATTGAACAATACGCAAAGGTGGAACACCCGTCGTTCGGTACGATTTACGCTTACGAAACGGACGGCCTCGGTCAATACAACTTGATGGATGACGCCAATGTTCCAAGCTTGCTCTCTATTCCATACATCGGTTATGCCTCGGCGGACGATCCGATCTATGAAAATACGCGCAGGTTTGTCCTAAGCGCGAATAACCCTTACTACTATGAGGGAACGGCCGCGTCAGGCATCGGAAGTCCGCATACGCCGGAGAGGTACATATGGCCGATTGCGCTGGCGATGCAGGGATTAACGGCTAAGGAGCAAGCGGAGAAGGAAAGACTGCTCGATCTTATGGCGCATACCGATGCTGGAACGGGCTTTATGCATGAAGGCTTTCACGCCGATGACCCGGCTGCCTATACCCGGCCTTGGTTCTCGTGGGCAAACATGATGTTTTGCGAGCTTGTGCTTGACGTATGCGGGATTCGTGTACGCAAGTAACGACGGTTAGACGGGGAGCAATCCTCTTATAACATAAATAAATGAGAGAACGAAAACCATTAGAGATTCAAGGGAGGCTAGTTCTAATGAAGAAGTGGTTCAAGATGGGGACGATCGCTTTGGCAACGACGGCCGTGCTTGCCGGCTGCAGCGGCAATAACGCAGGTTCGAACAATTCGGGAAGCGGCAATGAGACAGAGAAGCCGGCAGGAGACAGCGGGAGCAAAGGCGCGGTGGAGTTAACGTTCTGGGGCGACTGGGGCGGCGAAGGACAGATCCAGTTCGAGACGATGGTTGACGCGTTCAACAAATCGCAAGACAAGATCAAGGTCAAGTACGTGCTGCAGCAGGATATGATCACGAAATTTCTAACGGCAGCGACTTCCGGCGGCTCGCCGGACATTCTGTTCTGGGATAGATGGCGCACATCGCTGTACGCACCGAAGAACGTCCTGCATCCGATCGACGAATTCATGGAGAAGGACGGTCTGGCTCGCGGCGAGTTTTACGAAGAATCACTCAAAGAGCTCTCATATGGAGATAAATTATACGGTTTGCCTCTAACGGTTGATGCTCGCGCTTTATTTTATAATAAGAAGCTTCTAGCGGAAGCGGGCGTTGAGCCTCCCACAACATGGGCAGAGCTTGAAGCTGCTGCGGCTAAGCTGACCAAGTGGAACGGCAACAAGCTTGAAGTATCGGGCTTCTCCCTAGGGGATAACGGTCTGTTCAACATGTATCTGCAGCAAGCGGGCGGCCAAATGCTCACGGAGGACGGCAAGACGAACTTCAACAATGAGCAAGGGAAGCAGGTACTAGAGCTGTGGGATCGCTTGCTGAACAAGGATAAAGTGTATAAAGTCGGCTTCGAGCAAGGGCTTGGCGAAGGCACGGACGCTTTCGTAACAGGGAAGCTGGCGATGCAGTATACAGGACCATGGATGCTGAGCACCTACAAGAAATACGGCAAAGATCTCGACTTCGGCATCGTGCCGCCTCCTGCGGGACCGAATGGCGACAAGGCAAGCGTCATGGGCGGCTTCGGCCTCGTTATTCCGGAGGGCTCCAAGCATCAAGCGGAAGCTTGGGAGTTCATCAAGTGGTGGACGGCGAACAAAGAGAATGCGCTGCTATGGGCAAAAACAAGCTACAACATCCCGGGCTTCAAGCCGGCGCTTGAAGATCCGTTCTTCCAGGACGATCCGTTCTGGAAGCCAATCTTAGAAACGCTGGAGTTCGCGAAGATTCGTCCGCAGCATCCAGGATACTCCGTCATGGAGGGCGATGCATTGACGCCGAACCTGCAGCTGCTTCAACAAAATAAGCAAAGTATCGAGGATACGCTGTCCAAAGCGCAGTCGCAAGGCGATAAGCTGCTCAAGGATAACGAAGTGAAATAATCGGCGTGGAAGAAGAGGGGGAGGAGGTCCTCCCTTTCTTCGTTCCGCTAAGAAGGAGGTATTCCCCATGGCTTCCATGAAAAAGCTTGAACGGCATCAAGCGCGAACGGCTTATCTATTCATTACGCCAACGATGCTGCTGTTCATCGTATTCACGGTCATTCCCGTCTTCATGGCGCTTTATCTTAGCTTTACGAATTATGACGTTATTAGCAAAAAAGATTGGGTAGGCCTCGACAACTACAAACGGCTGATCGATGACACTCTGTTATGGACGACTTTCAAAAACGTGCTTATTTACTCCGTCATATTCGTCCCGCTGAACATTATAATCTCGTTGTCGCTTGCGATGCTGATGAATCGCGCTTGGCGGGGCGTCAAGCTGTTCCGGACGCTTAATTATTTGCCGACCTTAACATCCGCGGTGGCTGCGGCTACCGTATGGATCTGGCTGCTTCATCCCGAATACGGGCTCGTCAACGGGCTGCTGTCTTCTATCGGCATAACCGGTCCTGCATGGGTAGCGCAGACCGAAACGGCGATGATGTCGATCATTATGCTGACGTTATGGCAATCCGTCGGCTCGAACATGATTATTTATTTGGCAGGGCTGCAAGGCGTGCCGGAATACTTATACGAATCGGCCAAACTGGACGGAGCTACGAAATGGGATAGCTTCCGTTACATTACATGGCCGCAGCTGAGACCGACGACTTTCCTCGTCAGCACGATGTCCATCATCGGAGCGCTGCAGTTGTTCGATCAAGCATTCGTGTTGACGCAGGGCGGTCCCGCGAACGTCACGAAGACGCCTGTCTATCTGATTTATCAGCAAGGATTCAATCAGCTTCAGATGGGTTACGCTTCGGCGCAGGCATTCGTGCTTGCCATGGCTATCCTTATTTTCTCGCTTATTAATATGAAAATCAGCAAGGCAGAAGAGTCTGTCGTATAAGGAGGAGAAGCGATGGATACCATCGGAAGTACGGCAACCCTGCGAGTGGCCCGCAAGCTCGCTTATTACATCCTTTGTATCGGTATTGCGGTCGTCATGTTCCTGCCATTCTATTGGAGCGTCCTGACGTCGATCAAGCCGGATTCGGATATATTCTCGATGCCGATCAAGTGGTTCCCGACGGACATTACGTTCGAGCATTATGTCAAAGCGTTCACGACTGTACCCTTCGGGTTGTTCTTCTCGAACTCGCTCATTCTTGCCGCATCGGGCGTGCTTATGAATTTGTTCTTCGGGTCGCTGGCGGGCTTCGCGTTCGCGAAGCTGAAGTTCAAGCTGAGTCAGCCTTTGTTCCGCGTGCTGCTGGCCGCCATGATGATTCCGGGCATCGTTACGATGATACCGAGCGTCTACGTGCTGAAGCATCTGCCGTTGTTCGGCGGCAACGACTTGTTCGGAGCCGGAGGCAACGGGCTGCTGAATTCGTTCTGGGGCATTATTTTGCCGGGTGCGTCCGGTTCGTTTGCAGTGTTCTTCATGAGGCAGTTTTTCCTTACGCTGCCAAGCGACATGATGGAAATGGCGCGCATTGAAGGGGCTGGCGAGTTCAGGATATTTTGGCGCATCTATTTGCCGCTGACGAAACCCGCCTTGGCTACGCTAGGCATCTTCACCTTCCAAGCGGGCTGGAACAGTTTCTTATGGCCGATGATCGTTCTTAACGATCCCGCCAAAGCGACGATTCAGATGGGGCTGCAGGCTTTCTCGTACAACTATCAGACCGATTACGGTCCGATGATGGCGGGGGCGCTCGTCGCTATTTTTCCGATACTCATTATGTTCCTGCTACTGCAGCGTTACTTCATTCAAGGGATCGCGTTCAGCGGAATCAAGGGATAGGGGGATAACACGGCTATGGCTTCACGGAAAGTTGTTCTCCTAACCGCATCCTGTCTTGTTCTGGTCGCTCTGCTAGCTGGAGGAAGCCTATGGGCGGCGGGAGTATGGAAGCCGTTCGGCGGCGGCACCGCGGATGGCGTATGGCAGGAGAGGGTCGATCTCGCGCAAGCGGAGCTGGCGGATTCGTTCTGGAATGAGAGCCGAGGTTTGTATGACAATGTCTCTCCGTGCATCGCGCAGTTATGTACCGACCCTTTCAACTATTGGTGGCAGGCGCATGCCGTTGATGTGCTGGTTGACGGATATGAACGCACAGGCGATGAGCGGTACGCGAAGCTGCTAAGCGGAATGTATGACGGCATTGCGGAGCGGAATGCCGGCGTCTATCCGAACGATTATTACGACGATATGGAATGGATGGCGCTTGCGTGGCTTCGCGCCTACGATGCGACGAAGGATGAAAGATACATGGAGGTTGCGAAGCTGCTGTGGGAGGATATCAAAACCGGCTGGAACGAGGAGCAGGGCGGCGGCATCGCTTGGCGCAAGGAGCAGTTGAATTATAAGAATACGCCTGCGAATGCGCCTGCGGCTATTTTGGCAACGAGATTATATGAGCATACGAACGATAAGGAAGAGCTGGACTTCGCGACTCGCATCTATGAATGGCAGAAAGAGACGCTGGTCGATCCCGATACCGGATTCGTGTGGGACGGTATTAATCGACAGGGTGACGGGTTAGTCGATAAAGATTGGAAGTTTACTTACAGTCAAGGCGTCTATATAGGCGCGGCGGTCGAGCTGTACAAGGCGACGGGCGATGAACGTTACTTGCAGGATGCGAAGAAGACGGCTGCTGCTGCGATTAACGAGCTCACCAGTCAGGCTACGGGCATGCTGCCTTCGGAAGGCGACGGCGACGGAGGATTGTTCAAAGGCATATTCGTTCGTTATTTAGGAGAGCTCATTCAAGTGGACGACGAGCCGGAGGCGTGGATAGAGCTGCTGGAGACCAATGCGGCAAGCTTATGGGAATATGGCAAGGATAGCGAGAAGGCACGCTTCAGTAATTCGTGGGCGCAAACACCCGAGAAAGCTGTACAACTTAGCACGCAACTAAGCGCCGTTATGCTGCTGGAGCAACGGGCGCGACTGGAGGAGAGAGAGAAATGAATCAGGCAGAGCATGGGATTTGGGAGAATCGGGCGGATGATGCGCAGGCAGCGCTGGAGCGATTATTTTGGAACGAATCGATACGGATGTACAATATCGAGACGCCGTGTCCGGACGGCGCATGCAACACGATCTTTCATTACTGGTGGATGGCGCATGCCGCGGACGTCCTGACGGATGGTTATCTTCGCACGGGCCAGGAGGCATATGCCGAGAGGTTGAGCGTATTTTTTGATGGGTTGCTGGCACGCAATGGCGGCGAATGGCCGAATGAGCTGTACGATGACATGGAATGGATGGCGCTTGCATGGCTGCGCGCGTATCAAGCGACGGGAGCCGCGAAGTACAAGGAAGCCGCGCTCCTGCTTTGGGAGGATATCAAGACGGGTTGGAATGAGCATATGGGAGGCGGCATCGCATGGCAGAAGTCGCAGCTTGATTATAAAAATACGCCTGCGAACGCTCCGGCGGCAATCCTCGCCGCGCGGCTGCATCAAGCGTTCGGATTAGAGTCGGATTTGGCATGGGCCGTCAAGATTTACGAATGGCAGAAAGCCAATCTCGTAGATCCGGCCACCGGCTTCGTATGGGATGGGATGAATCGACTCGGCGACGGACAGATCGATAAGCATTGGAAGTTCACGTATTGCCAAGGCGTGTTCATCGGAGCTGCCGTTGAATTATACCGGATCACGAGCGATGATCGGTATTTGGCCGATGCATCGCGTTCCGCTTCGGCATCCCTTGCCGAACTTGCGCACCCATCGACGAAGCTGTTGCCGGATGAGGAAACAGGCGACGGCGGGCTGTTCAAAGGTATCTACGTCCGCTATTTGACGGAGCTTGCGCTTGAGAGCCGCGGAGGGGATCAGGCGGTTGCCGATACATTAGCTGCTAACGCCAAGCTGTTGTGGGAGCAGGGCAGAACGGGCGAGCCGGTGTTGTTCTCGCCGGACTGGTCGGCGAAGCCAGAGGGCATTGTAACGCTGAGCGTCCAGCTTAGCGCGGTGAAGCTTCTCGAGGCGGCGACGAGACTGAACGCTGCCGGTCTTATTGGGGAGGAGGCGCTCGCCTAATGGAATTGTCCGATCCATTGGTTTCGGCTTGGAATGACTTGGCGAATGAGGCGCAGGCTGCCTTGAGAGACCGGTACTGGAACGATGAGCTAGCGATGATGAATCAGTGGTACCCGCCTGTCAAAGCTTTCGGGGAAGAGAACTTCTATTATTGGTGGCAGGCGCATGTCATGGATGTTCTAATTGACGGCTTGGAGCGAACGGGAGAAGCGGCGTACAGGGAACTGCTGAGTAAGCTGGCGGAAGGGGTTCATGCCTATAACGGCGACACCTTCAAACACAATTACTACGACGATATGGAGTGGACGGCGCTCGCCCTATTGCGCGCCTATGAAGCAACTGGTGAAGAGCCGTATTTGGCAAACGTGCTGGAGCTGTGGGAGGATATCAAGACGGCTTGGAACGGCCATATGGGCGGAGGCATGGCGTGGAAGAAGGACCAACTCGATTACAAAAACACTCCAGCCAACGCGCCTGCCGCCATCCTTGCCGCTAGACTGTATCGTGCCTATGGCAAAGAAGAAGACCTGGCGTGGGCGGAGCGAATCTATAAGTGGAATCGCGATAACTTGGTAGACCCCGCCAGCGGTTTCGTATGGGACGGGATGAACCGGCTTGGCGACGGACAGATCGATAAGGATTGGAAGTTCACCTATTGCCAAGGCGTCTTCATCGGAGCGGGCGTGKAGCTATATCTGGCAACGCGCGATGAGACGTATTTGCAGGAAGCTTGCCGTACGACGAGAGCCTGCTTTGCGGAACTTTGCGATGCCGGGACGCTGCTGCTGCCGGATGAAGGCATTGACGACACGGGATTGTTCAAAGGCATCTTGATCCGTTACCTCATGCAGATGGCCGAGGTAGCTCCGCCAACAGAACGCGATGCCATCATCGCGGTCATTGAAGCGAATGCCGCATCACTGCGGGATCGGGGGCTTAATCGCGAGTTGAAACTGTGCGGCCCATCATGGTCGACTCCTCCGTTGCTGCCAATCCAATTGAGCGTCCAGCTAAGCGGCATCATGCTCCTCGAAGCGATGGCGGAGTTAGCAAAACAATAGGCGTAAATCTAGTACTCTTCGAATAGGTATAGTGTATACCGAAATGAAAGAGGAGGATTGCGATTATATGGATTCCGCAACGCGCACGCATGGCGATAGAGTAGAGACGGTGCTGACCTACGACAAAGAGACTGGCGAAATACGGATTATTGCCGCCACCATTGGTGACGACAATAACCTTACCGCTGAGAATGAAATTGTGCTCGATCGCGACAAAGCACTCAAATTGTACTTGTTCCTTAGCAATATTTTCGCTGAGAGCGATTGTCCTAATTGAGTTTATTGGTATATGTATAGATCAATGCGGGACTTTCCGTTCGAGGCGGGAAGTCTTTTTTTGCGGTACGAGAACGAGAATACGCCCGTTGCACATTATGCAACAGAATGCGTCCTTAGAGCGTCCGTTGGGAGGCCTCGTTGCAGGGAATGCAATGGATGAACGGTTAACACTCCTCATTAAGTGCGTTTCTCTCGAATCAGTTGCATTTACTGCAACGAACACTAGCTGAAATATGGATTGAAGGGATTCTGTTGCACTAACTGCAACGAGCGATCCGATACTTTCGCCAGAAGGTGGAATCGTGGAAGTAAGAAGCAAAAAAATAGTTCTTGACGCCAATTTATGTCAGTGCTAATATTTCGTTATATACAAGTTAACTCATCGGATTAATTATATATTTGACGCTACCGGACCACCGGAGGTCTCTCTAATCGCACTGAAGGTGCGGGTGGGGAGACCTTTGTCTATTTATAACGATTCGATTAGAAACGAAGACGAGAGGGGTTTGGGATGATGAAGAAAAAGTGGGGGACTTCAAAGTTTGTGGCGGCGGCACTGCTTGCATTAACGATGGTGGTGACGGCATGCGGCAATAACGGGGAGAAAGCAAATGAAGGGGCATCGGGCAAGGAGACTAGAGATATTACGATCAAGATCGGTTATCAGAAGTACGGAACGATTAACATTTTGAAGGCAGACGGAGCGCTTGATAAGCGCTTGAGCGAGGAGCGCAACATTAAGATCGAATGGATTGAGTTTCCCGGTGGGCCTCAATTGCTCGAAGCGCTTAATGTAGGCAGTCTCGATCTGGGACATACGGGAGAGGCGCCGCCGATCTTCGCGCAGGCTGCAGGTGCACCGCTCGTCTACTTGGCGCATGAACCGGCTAGTCCGCAGAGCGAGGGTATTATCGTTCCGAAGGATTCGCCAATTAAGTCAGTTGCCGATCTGAAAGGCAAGACCGTTGTGCTGAACAAAGGCTCGAACGTGCACTACTTGCTTGTGAAGCAGCTCGAGAAAGCTGGAGTCGATTATAAGGATGTTGATGTGAAGTTTCTGCCGCCGGCAGATGCACGGGCTGCATTCGAGAAGGGCAGCGTAGACGCATGGGTCATTTGGGATCCGTTCCTCGCTGCGGCACAGACGGCTACAGGCGGCACGATATTAGCTGACGGCAAGGATGTCGTATCGAATCACGAATTCTATCTTGCCACTCGTACGTTTGCTGAGAAATATCCAGATATCGTTGACATCCTCTTAGAGGAAGCGGACAAAATCGATGCTTGGTCGAAGGATCATCCGCAGGAGCTGGCTGAGAAGCTGTCGCCACAGCTTGGTATTGATGTAGAGTCGCTGCTGCTTGCAGCAGGCCGTCGCAATTACGGCGTGCAGCCGATCGATGAAGAGCTGATTAAGGCGCAGCAGGCCATTGCCGATACGTTCTTCAATCTGGAGCTCATTCCAGAGAAACTGGATATTAACGATGCCATTCTTAAATAACCAAATACAAGTAGAAACGGCTATGTAGAAAACTTATAAATTCTTATAATTTACAAAAAGGTGAAGGTGATTATGATGAATGTATTTTGGTTTATACCTACGCATGGAGATGGTCGCTATCTCGGCACGAGCCAAGGCGCTCGTGCTGTGGATGCCGATTACATGCAGCAGATCGCTGTTGCCGCAGATCGACTTGGCTATGAAGGCGTATTGCTTCCGACCGGTACTTCTTGCGAGGATCCTTGGATTATAGCGTCCTCGCTTGTACCGGCGACGAAACGTCTGAAGTTTCTCGTTGCCGTACGTCCAGGCTTGATGTCGCCAACACTGGCGGCTCGAATGGCCGCATCGCTGGATCGCATATCCGGCGGCAGGCTGCTCATTAACGTGGTAGCAGGAGGGGACCCGGTTGAATTGGCCGGCGATGGACTATTCCTGAACCATACGGATCGATACCACCTCACAAACGAGTTTCTCCAAATATGGCGGAGGGAGCTTTCGGGTGAGAATGTGGATTTCGAAGGTGACTATCTGCATGTGAAGGGCGGTCATGTGCTTTATCCGCCGATTCAGCAGCCGTATCCGCCGCTCTGGTTCGGAGGTTCCTCGGAGGTAGCGCAGGGAATCGCGGCGGAGCAGGTCGATGTGTACTTGACTTGGGGCGAGCCGCCAGCCGACGTTGCTGCCAAGATCGCGGAGATGCGGAAGCTTGCAGAGGCGCAAGGCCGCACACTCCGGTTCGGCATCCGGCTGCACGTCATCGTAAGGGAGACGGAGGAGGAAGCATGGCAAGCGGCAGAAAAGCTGATTAAGCACGTCGACGATCAGACGATAGCCGAAGCGCAGCGCATCTTCAGCCGCTTCGACTCGGTCGGTCAGAAGCGGATGGCGAAGCTGCATGAAGGAAGCCGCGAGCAGTTGGAGATTAGCCCTAACCTTTGGGCGGGAATCGGGCTTGTACGCGGCGGAGCGGGTACTGCGCTCGTCGGCAGTCCGGAGATTGTCGCGGAACGGATGCGGGAATATGAGGCGCTCGGGATCGAAACGTTTATTTTCTCCGGCTATCCGCATCTAGAGGAAGCTTATCGGGTGGCGGAGCTGCTGTTCCCATTATTGTCGCTGGATCGGAAGCCGATAGCCGGCCCGACGTCTATTAGTCCTTTTGGCGAAATAATCGCAAATGCTGTCAAGCCCACACCTAGAGCTTCGGCTCATTAATGGAGAGGGTTAAAATGAGACATTCTGCTAGCAAGTTCACAACAATCGCGTTGCCGTGGTATATACCCGTACTCATTGTAATCGTATGGCAAGTGTTAAGCAGTGCTGGCGTGATCTCCACGAGAACATTACCGTCGCCGGATCAGGTCGTCAGAGCCGCGTACGAGCTGCTGGCTAATGGAAAGCTTATTGAGGCGCTCGCCGTTAGCACCTGGAGAGCCGCAATTGGTTTCGCAATTGGGGCGGGGATTGGGTTCGTTCTTGGCTTATTAAACGGTGTGATTGGGTTATCCGACAAACTGACGGATTCGACGCTGCAGATGATTCGGAATGTTCCCCATCTCGCTATGATTCCCCTCGTCATTGCCTGGTTCGGGATTGGTGAAACGGCGAAAATATTTCTAGTCGCGCTCGGCGTTATGTTCCCGATCTACCTAAACACGCTTCACGGGATCAGATCCGTCGATACCGGCCTTATCGAGATGGGCAACGTTTACGGACTAAACAGATGGCAGCTCTATCGCCGAGTGATTTTGCCTGGAGCGATGCCTTCGATTCTCGTCGGTCTTCGCTTCGCGCTCGGCATCATGTGGCTGACGCTCATTGTCGCCGAGACGATCGCGGCTGATTCCGGTATCGGCTATATGGCCATGAATGCACGGGAGTTTTTCCAATTGGATGTCGTCGTTCTAGCAATTATTTTGTATGCGCTGTTGGGTAAGCTGTCTGATTTAATGGCCAAGTGGCTGGAGAGGAGATGGCTGCAATGGCATCCCCATTTCGCAAAAGCAGCGCCGCAGTCGAAGAGCTCGAACTAGAGAGGAAGACGGCGCAAAAATCGCAGGTTGCTAGTATTAAGCAACCCCTAGCGGTTGCTCCGGTTGTTTCCGGCGAAGCAGCGACACACGGCGTATCAATCGAGCTGAAAGGCGTTTCCAAACGGTTCGGCGAGAAGAAGGTACTAAGCGACCTTAATCTATCTATCGAACCGGGCAAATTCATTGCGATTGTCGGCCGGAGCGGCTGCGGCAAGAGCACGCTGCTAAGGCTGCTCGCCGGCTTGGATGCAATCTCCTCCGGTTCGCTGACGAGACAGGATGAACCGGTGTCCGGCATTAACCAAGATACGAGGTTTATGTTTCAAGATGCAAGGCTGCTGCCATGGCAGACTGTTCTTGATAATGTGAAGATTGGACTGGCGGGAGACAAGTCGGCCGATGCGGAGCGGAAGGCATATGCCGCGCTTCAATTAGTCGGTCTTTCGGATCGGGCTAAGGAGTGGCCATCGGTCCTATCCGGCGGTCAGCGCCAGCGCGTTGCGCTTGCGAGAGCGTTAGTCGGCCATCCTCATTTGCTGCTGTTCGATGAGCCCTTAGGCGCGCTAGATGCGTTGACCCGGATTGACATGCAGCGGCTGATTGAACGGTTATGGCAGACACGCGGTTTCACGGCTGTTCTTGTCACCCATGATGTCAGCGAAGCGGTTGCTCTAGCGGATCGGGTCATTCTAATCGACGAAGGGCAGGTAGCGCTCGATATACCGATTACGCTTGCCCGCCCGCGGGTGAAGGACAGCGGATTCGCATATTTCGAGAAGCTCATTCTCGACCGGGTGCTTACGCCGGCTGAGCAGTCTGTCATAGATCAGAGCGAATCTGTGTTTGACATCTAATCTATTAAAATAAGTCGAAAGATCGCATAGGGATCGCCAATAGGCGCGCTACTGCGATCTTTTTATTTGAGTCATTATCCAGTATTATGAAGAAGTATGTTGGCGGAAATTTATAGCTATCGTTGTCGATTCTGAGTCAATCTGTTCGTCGTCTATATGGAGGCTGAAAAATAATGAAGTCTCACATGATATCGAGGGTAGGTTATGAATAATGCGATTTATGATGATTGTCAAAGCAAGCAAGGATTCAGAGGCGGGGACGATGCCCAGCCAAGAGCTGATCGAGGCTATGCAGCGCTATAACGAGGAGCTGGTCAAAGCCGGCGTGTTGCTTGCGGCAGATGGCTTGCATGCGAGCTCCGGTGGTATTCGCATCTCGTATCCGGAGCCGGGCGGCAAGCCGAAGATAACGGACGGGCCGTTCACGGAAGCGAAGGAGATCATTGCCGGCTATACGCTGATAGAAGTTAAGTCGAGGGAAGAAGCGATCGAGTGGGCGCTTCGCATGCCGGATCCGCACGGTTTCGGCGAAGGGCAGATCGAGCTTAGGCAGGTTATCGATCTGCATGATCTGATGGAAGATCCGGAGACGCTGGCCAAGGAGCTTGTACTTCGCGAACAGATTGAGAGGTCTAAATCATAATGACCGATTCTTTGGCGGGGCGTACGATAGACGCAATCTGGCGCATTGAATCGGCGAGGCTTATCGCCGGATTGGCGCGGATGGTTCGCGATGTAAGCCTCGCCGAAGACTTGGCTCAGGATGCGCTTGTGATTGCGCTGGAGAAGTGGCCCGAGTCGGGAATTCCCGATAATCCAGGTGCGTGGCTCATGACGACAGCGAAAAGGCGCGCAATTGATTACCTGCGCAGAAGCAAGCTGCGCGATCAGAAATATGAAGAGATCGGACGAGGAAGCGAGCTGTATTCCGAGGATGACGTGAACAAAGCTGTGGATGGAGAGGTTGGCGACGACCTTCTCCGTCTTATTTTTACTTCCTGCCATCCGGTGTTGTCGCGAGAGGCGAGGGTCGCTCTTACATTGCGGCTGCTTGGCGGTCTAACGACCGATGAGATTGCGCGAGCCTTTCTCGTTCCCGAGCCTACCGTGGCACAGCGAATCGTTCGGGCGAAGAAAACGTTAAGCGCGGAGCGGGTCGGGTTCGAGGCGCCGTCGGGCGAGGCGTTGAAGGAACGCCTGGCGGCGGTTCTAGAAGTTATCTACTTAATGTTCAACGAAGGTTATTCGGCAACATCGGGAAGCGAGTGGCTTCGTCCGACCTTATGTCTCGAAGCGCTGAGGCTTGGCCGGATTCTCGCCGAGATAGCGCCGGGCGAGTCGGAGGTTCATGGGCTTGTTGCGCTTATGGAACTGCAATCCTCCCGATTCAGAACCCGCGTAGGCGCGAGCGGCGAGCCAATTCTTCTAATGGATCAGAACCGTGCAAAGTGGGATCATCTGTTGATCCGTCGCGGCTTAGCTGCACTGGAGCGAGCCCGTGCGTTTGGAGGACTGCTTGGTCCTTATGCGCTTCAAGCTTCCATCTCTGCCTGTCATGCTCAGGCGACGGTCGCGGCAAGTACCGATTGGGTACGCATTGCCGCTCTCTACGAAGCGCTGTCGCGCGTTCAACCGTCTGCGATTGTGGAGCTGAACCGAGCGGTCGCGATTGCTATGGCTTTTGGCCCTGCGTTCGGACTGCAGCTGGTCGAAGAGCTAGCCTCAGAGCCTGCGCTTGCGACCTATTATTTGCTGCCGAGCGTAAGAGGAGATCTGCTCGTCAAGCTGGGACGAGCTGCCGAGGCGCGCGAGCAGTTCGAGATGGCTGCCTCGCTGACGCGCAATGAACGCGAACGCGAGCTGCTCTTGAGACGGGCCGAGGAATGCGGTTAACCGAGTCGAAATATTTTTTTGTGAAGCGTGTAGATTTCATTCCTTTCCATTCGTCGTCTTAGTAGAAAGCCAAGTTCCAACTACTAAGAAATGAGAAAGGTTGATGAGAAAATGAACGTGTTACTAACCCCTTACCTAATGTCGGAGGATGCTAGAACGCAAGCGGAGTTCTATAAGCAAGCGCTTGGAGGAGAGATCATATCTGTCATGATGCATGCTCATACGCCTGGTATTCCAGAGGCATTCAAGGACAAGGTGATGCATTTGGCAATGTCGGTTGCAGGCGGCAACACGCTGTTCATGTCGGATTCCTTCGAGCCAGTGGCCGGCTCTCGATGCTTGAGTCTATCGCTAAGCTTTGAGAGCGAAGCCGAAGCGAAGGGAGTTTTCGCCAAGCTGAGCGAGGGCGGGGTCGTGAAGTATCCTCTCGAGAAGCAGCCATGGGGTGCTTCATACGGAGAGTTGCAGGACAAATTCGGCGTAACTTGGATGATCGTGAACGAGACGAAATAGGATGTGTGACTAACGATAGCAGAGGAGAATAGAGAAATGAATCAAGAAGTAACTGACTTTATTGATGCATTGCCGGAGTCGTGGCACGCCGAGCTTAGCGCTGCTCTGCGCGATGTTGTTCATCGCGCTATTCCGGATGTTCAGGAGCGTATCCAATATAAGAAGCCTCATTTTCTCAAAAACGGCAAGTACGCAGCTGCTATATCGACGTCGAAGGATGCGGTAAGCTTCATTATTTTCAATACAACGGGTCTAACGCTGCCAGATGGGCTATTCGAAGGTCCGCCTGAACGCAAGACGATCAAGCTTAAGCGAGGCCAATCTGTTGATGCTGACTTGCTTATCCCGCTTGTAAGCGAGGCTTCTAGGGCGTTATAGAGTGAAGCGAAGGGGCTGTCCTGAACGAACATGGTCTTAAGGCATGTTCGTTTGGGACAGCCCTTTTTTATTGATCTCAATTTATACGATTTTTCACACAAGGCCAGTTAAACAAGATGTAAACTGTAAAAACTTATACGATTTATTATACAAAAGTGGTCAATCTATCCACGCAGTCGATGATTTTGTACGATTTTTCGATCAAAAACCCAGATTTGACCTATCCGTAAGGTTGGTTTATACGATATATCGTACAACGGTAGGCAGAACAAGTACCTTTGAATGGAAATCATACAGCCTAATTCGCCCATTAGCCTATATGAAATCCATTCACCTCCTAATAGCTAAAGACTTGCGGCCTTTTCCTTTTCACTGCAGGCTATTTCCTTTAGCTTCAGTCTCCATATCGCAGTGTAAGAAGATTGATTATTTTTCCAATCACTGGTATAATTATAAGAACATATGTTCTATTTATTTTACTGGGGAAAGGAATGGTTCTGTGKGGCGGCATGATGGGCAACTGCTGAAGTTGGAAGACCGAATGAGGCGGAGCAACGTTCCGGGCATTGGAGTAGCGGTCATTCGAGATGGTTATGTGGAGTGGTCGGAGAGTTGGGGCGTATTGGAAGCGGGAGGGCTTCGACCGATCGATGCGGACAGCCTCTTTCATGCATGCTCCATGAGCAAAATGGTGACGGCAATAGGAGTGCTGCGATTAGTACAGGACGGATTGCTTGATGCGGAATCTGACGTCAATCGGTATTTGACATCGTGGCAGGTTCCTGACAATACATATACGGACCAGGAGAAGGTAACTGTAGCGAGTCTGCTTGCTCACCACGCGGGTATCGTAGATCCTGACGGAAGCTTCGATGTTCATAATGGGGAGGATGACTTTCCTTCGCCAAAGCGGCTACTATCGGGACATACAGCGTATAATCCGGATCCAGTAGAGGTAAGACAAGTACCGAGCAGCCGGTTCTCTTATTCGGATGCTGGCTATACCGTTCTGGAGCAGCTCATTGAGGACATTACGGGCGAGTCTTTCGCAAGTGCAATGAGCAGGCTGGTTATAGAACCACTGGAATTAAAACGTACCTTATTTTGGAATGGCGAAACAGTAGATGGGGAATATGCTAATGCGCGCTTTGTGGAGAATGCAGCAGCAGGGCATGACAAGAACGGCTGCCTAGTTGTAGGGAAGAAGTGGCACTATCCCAATCTGTCGGGGGCAGGCCTATGGACGACGCCAGCTGAATTCGCTGCGTTGACCTTGGAGATTATTCGCGCTTGGGAAGGAAGCGTTGCGTCAATATTGCGCCCTGATCTAGCGCGAGCAATGTTGACGAGCTATGGTCTGGCGCCGGGAGTGGGGCTAGGTGTTTTCCTTCCTGATGCCGCTGGCATGCCTTGTTTCTTTTCGCAAGGTTGGGGCGTCGGGTATCAATGCAAGATGGTGTCATTTTCGAGTCTTAAGAGCGGTATTGTCGTCATGATGAACGCAGAACCGGGGAAACACCAGGATGAATCGTTAGTCGGTGAAGTCATTAGAGAAGTGAGCGAGGAGTATGGCTGGCCAATTATTTAAGCCGAGGAACGAGACAACCGCCGATTGCTCGGCGGTTGTCAGGCATTACAGATGCAGCTTGCGGATGATTTCTTGCTCGGACTGGTCGGCGATAACGAATCCGAGAGATGCATATAAGCGGGCTGCCCGCTCGTTGCCTTGTCGATGACCGAGCATGATACTGCTGCAACCGTGCTTCTCTTTTATATAACGAATGAGCTCAAGCATGCCGGATTTCCCGAAGCGCTTATTTTGAAAGTTGTGATCAATCATATAAGCCATAATCCAGTAAGCGCCATCGTCGGGATCAATGGCATAAACGGTAAAGCCGATTAATTGTTCGCCCGCATAAATAGCCAGCGGAGTGAATCCGCAATAAGCGGATTCTGCCAGCCAATAGACGGCGGGGCTGGGAAATACGCTTCGCTGTTCTTCTGTTACCTCAAGCGAGGAGCAGGCGTACCAATTGGTATGGTCGATTGGCGCGAGTCTGACTGCCGGGCTATATCTTTCGCGAATTTGACCGCATATCCGCAACAGCTTATCTCGCAGCGCAGTGGCCCATTCGGGTGATGTCGCATCGTCCATTCCCTCGATGCTGCGCAGCAGCCTGGCGAATGAATAGAGATCGGAGAACTTCTGAAACAGGGGAATTCGTTCTATATAAAATTCATCCAATGGTTTAATTGATCTGTATCCAGCAAGGAACAAGTCTAATTGTCGTTTTGCTTCTTCACTATCTTGTTCGAGAAGATCGGATACAGCGGACGCCACGTCCATCATGAACCAATGAACCATCGCGTCATCGAAATCAATGGCGTAATATAGCGCCTCATCAGACGAATAAAACATATTATCGGTCTCGAAATCATAGTGAATAAGTCCGGTATGTCCCTCACCGATTGGCAGCGCTCGGAGTTGTTCGTGCAAGCTTGAGAGTTCATGCTTAAGCGCGGTCTCTTCGGGGTAACGCTGCAAGACCGATGCAACGAAATGCAGCGCGTCGTCCCAACTCTTTCGCGAATTTGTGTCTGGGCAGTACGTTTCGGATAAATGATGCAGCGACGCTAGAGCCTTTCCCCAGCTAGTCAGGTGTTCGTCGGACATTTTCTCGAGAGGAATATACGAGCCTTTGGCCTGTTCGAATACCGTTCCGAAATAACGCCCATGATCGGTCGATATAGTCTCTAACCATTGCCCGTTCTTCGAACGGACCGGGGCGGCGGCCGGATAACCTTGTGCGATCAAATAAAGGATGAAGTCAAGTTCGGCCCCAATTTGCTGGGGCGTATTATCTTCTTCGTGGATAAAACGGAGGAAATATCGTGTTCCGCTGCGCTCGAAGATATAAACAAAGTTGCTGCTAGCTCTCCAAAACTTCAGCGTACCTGCATCGTGCTCCCATAATTCAAGCAATTGCTCGGACGGAATAGGGCTTACCTTACCCCGAATCATATTTCTTAAATACATCATTGCCTGCTTGCCTCCCATTGCCTAATGAGAGGTGTGTTTTAAAAATGCGCGATACGACCTCTCATTGGCTCTTGTCTATTAAGGATCTTGTTCAAACACCATCACTCCTTCAAGTTGTCGTAGGGAGGCGACTGGAACTGCGTTTGCCATTGTACTCATTCCCTCGTTACACATTGTCAGCCAGTTTGCCCTGTGACATCAAGGTACAATTCAGATTAAAGCGATTGTTACCGTCGCAGGAGGTAGGCATAGGAAGCCGAATACTTCATATGAGTGGATTTGCAGCAATAACCATAAGCGAGGTGAGCTTTGTGGAAGAAAGTCGGGAAGAGTATGACGCTTTGAAAAAGCTGATGGGCCCATTAGTCGTTCCTGACCAGGACTGGGATATATTCGTGAAGGGGACAATGGTCAGAAGGTTGAAACGGGACTATTTTGCAGTGCGGGCAGGGGAAACGGTTCATTGCGCATACTTCTGCATAAAGGGATTATTTCGTTTTTTCTATACGTTGGACGATGGCAAGGAGTTCACGAAGAGCTTCGCGATAGAAGGGGATTTCGTTACGTCCTATGGGGCGATGATTAGCGGTGAGCCTTCCTATTTCTCCATACAGGCGCTAGAGGAAGCGCTCGTCATTGAAATTCCGTATGGGCTGCTGCTGGAACTTGCGGACCGGAGTCGTTATTGGGAACGCTTCTTGCGTCATAGTGTGGAGCAGCTATACCGAAAGAAAGAAGAGCGAGAGCGGGAGTTGCTCTACTTGAGCGCGGCAGAGCGTCTGGAAGCGTTTAAGATGAAGTACCCAGGACTCGAAGCGCGCATTCCGCAGTATTTTATCGCATCCTATTTGGGTATTAGTCCGGTTTCGCTAAGCCGAATCGTCCATCAATCGAAAACTTAACCTATGTTAATGAAGCTCGCTGCGGGTGAAGCTACAATAAGCTCATATTTCACTGCGATACGACTGCTTCTTGCCTCCAAAGGCAGGTAGCAGTCGTGTACGTATGAATAATGAGGGAGTGGGCGGATTGAGGTTGACGGGCCATACAGTGTTGATTACGGGCGGCGGATCTGGGATCGGGTTGGCGGTTGCGAAAAAGCTTGTTCGAATGGGGAATAAAGTGATTATCGTTGGACGGGATGTGAGCAAGCTAGAAAGTGCCCAAAAAGCTATTCCTGAGCTGGCCATTCATGCTTGCGATATTGGTGTGGAGGAGCAGCGGGTATTGCTTGCGGAGTGGCTGAAGGCGGAGTATCCGGAGCTTTCGGTGCTAATTAATAATGCGGGTATTCAATACCATGCGCGCTTCGATCAGGATCCGCCTTCCCTGGATGCTATTCATCATGAACTGGAGATTAACTTTGTAGCGGTTGTAAGGTTATGCTCGTTGTTGATTCCTATGCTTTCATTGCGCTCGGAAGCGGCCATCATTAATCTATCGTCGGGACTGGCGATCGCTCCGAAATCGGGAGCGGCAATTTATTGTGCGACCAAGGCTGCTGTTTCCACATTTACCAGATCGCTTAGGTATCAGTTGGAACAATCATCAATACAAGTATTTGAAGTGTTGCCGCCGCTTGTGGACACGGATATGGTGCGAGGAAGAGGCAAAGGCAAGATTAGTGCCGATGCTTTCGCTGATCAGATGATTGCGGGAGTGATCAAAGGACGACTTGTGCTGCATGTAGGCAAGACGAAGCTGCTCTATTATTTGCATCGTTTTATGCCAAAGGTGGCCTATCGGATTATGAAGCACGGTTTGTGAATCTAGAATGATGAATGGTTCAGGCGTTATAAGGTTGACATAATGGAGGGGCAGTGCGGGATGAACAGTCCTGTGTTGCTCCTTTTATGCGTGGAATTGAGGGCCTTGGTAGACGAACCTATGCTCTTTTATAGAAGTTTTTGTGTGTAATACAGATGAGAGTACAATCACTAGATGAAAAGAATCCATTAACTAATCATATGTGGGTTTCGGGAGTGTTGGGGAAATTGGATGCGGGATGACGACTATTGTGACGGGGGCCCAGAAGGTCTATGAATATGTATTGCAGCAATCCCAAATGTAAGGCGGGCAGCTCATGCGCAGGCGGGTTAAGTTGTGATGGACTTAAGCCTAAAAAAGGAATAACGGGAGCAACGGGGGCTACAGGAGCAACAGGTGCAACGGGTGGGACTGGTGCTACAGGTGCGATAGGTTTAATGGGAGCTACAGGTCCAACCGGTCCAACGGGTGAAGTCGGTGCAATCGGGTCGACAGGTCCAACAGGAGCGACAGGCCTGACGGGTGAGACAGGAGCGACTGGTTCAACCGGGGTGACGGGCTCGACTGGAGTTACAGGAGTTACCGGTCTGACGGGTGCAACTGGGTTAACAGGTCCAACCGGAGCAACGGGTGCGACTGGTCTAACTGGTATTACAGGCCCAACTGGTCCAACGGGTGAAACTGGAGCGACTGGGGCAACCGGGGTGATAGGTCCGACTGGGGTTACAGGTCCAACAGGAGTTACAGGTCCAACCGGTTCAATAGGAGCAACTGGTCCAACAGGTCTAACAGGAGCGACAGGTCCAACCGGTCCGACAGGAGCGACAGGTCTAACAGGAGCTACAGGCCCGACGGGTGCAACTGGGTTAACAGGTTCGACTGGGCTTACAGGTCCAACAGGAGCAACAGGAGCAACAGGAGCAATAGGAGCGACGGGTCCAACAGGAGCAACAGGAGTAACAGGAGCAACAGGAGCAATGGGAGCAACAGGAGCGACAGGACCTAACTTCGCGGCTCAAGGATTTTCAGCTTTCTTGTCGACCGTTACGCTGGCTGCATCTGCGCAGCTTACGAACTGGTCGACTGCCAGTCCTTATTACGGCAATGCTAACTTCAATGCCGTGACAGGAAATTACACCATTCCTAACACAGGCAGATATACGATCCTTGCAACGATTAACTACGCGATGACAGCGGCGCTTAATGTTAGCCTTGGGGCAGGGGTTAATCCTTATTTTCAAGTACAAAGATCTTCCCCGACCACAACCTCCCTTATTACAGGCCTGCTGCCGGTGTTGAACGTGAGTATTGTTCTCTTATTAACGCTAAGAGCGGTGCTTGGAAGCGGGGAAGTGACGTTAGCTGGAGAAGTGACGTTGAACGCAGGTGATGTTATCGGGCTGTATTATGTAGCTAATGGACTTACCGTTAACGTGAATATCGGTGGAGGACCGCCGAACGGGATTGTATGGTCTGTGCATGAGATCACGTAACCGTACAATTCTGTTACCAAGGCTAGACGCCTATTAAGAACTAGGCATTCTACTATTATTCGCTCTACGTCCTAAGAGTTGTTAACCATACCTGCAATAAATACATTTACTATAAGATGTGGCGTTCATATGCGAGCGAAGGGAGAGGATTACGTGTGATCAAAAAGTACAGAAGAAAAAGACGATTGTTCACCATACCCTTTTCTCTTCGTATGAATCCCTACAAATGTAGAAAAAGATGTCGCCGCAAATGTAGAACAAAGCATAGATGCTGTAGAAAAAAAGACTGTTGCCATCACGAACGCTGCTGCAAGCCGCATCCGCACCCTCCAATCCCGCCGTGGCCGCCTATTCCTCCCGTTCCGCCAATTCCGCCCACAAGATGCGAGCAACTTATTGATAAGGAGTGCTGCGGAAGCATACTTGTTCAAGGCGTCCAGCCCTCGTTTCAAATATGGCAGTCGGGTGTGGAGTGTTATGCCAATATTATCCAAGTCAGCGTGTATTCTTCGGGCAATAGTACGAATCCATTAATCGTAGACATTGTCGGCGAGGAGGATAGACAATTCGTGATTCAGCCAGGAAATACCGTTAATTTTATCGGAAGATCGATCCATATCGTACGAGTATCTGTCCAGAATGCTAACGAGTTTTCATATGTAGAGGGGAAATACGTTGTCTCGACCTCGCTGCACACTCATAATCCTTACATTGCCAGTTAATAAACAGCATGCAAAAATAGGTGGTTCTCCAACTCAACCGAGCGGAGCAACCACCTTTGCTAGTTATAGGGGATAACGGACTGTGATGCAGAACTCGCCTTGACCGGCTGCTGTTGCGACAAGGGCAATCGTATCGAACCTTGCGACGGTGAACGTTGCGCTGCTGCTAGGGGTGATGACGATTTGTTGAATAGGGGTAACTACACCGGTTCTTATGAAGTTAACGGTAACGATTCCCGCGCCGCTCTCGAATTTGACATAGCCGGATGCATTAATATTTTGGGATAGATTATTTGTAAAAACCGTTTGGCTGCCCCCAGCAGTAAATTGCCAGTTGATACAAACTTTATCTTGCACGAAAGTTTTGTCTGAGCAACAAGTTAGCGTCGTATTTGCGCACATCGTTTTCTCATGCCTCCCTCTAGAGTTGCTTTCTACCCCTTACTAAATGGAATAACGAGTTGTTATGCAGAATTCGCCTTGATAAGTACCGGCGCTTGCGCCTGGCAGTATGATTTGAATCTCGCTAAAGCGGCGATAAGTGAAAGCCATGCTCGTTCCCGGCGTTAAAGTGAAGGGGGTAGGGTTAATTGCATTGCCTGCGCTATCGAGAAAGTTGACTGTTATAGCAGCAGGTCCTACATCGTACTGTACATAACCTGTGCCTACAATATTTTGATTGATGTTATTGGTGAATACGACGATTTCAACATCGGTTGCGACAACCGTTCCGCTCCATGGCGCGCATACTTTATCTTGAACGAAGTTTTTTTCCGTACAGCAGGTTAGGGCCGCCGAGCTATTGTTGCAAGACATAGACAAGTACCTCCCCATATATGGTATCTACCTATTAAATGCAGGCGATAGCTTGCATGCTTGGATACTAGCCGTTATGTCCCCTCAAAATTAAAAAAAGGCCGACCGCTAATGATATGCTCCCCTTTAGGTAGACAGGTGAAATAATAAAAACCTGTTTATCAAGGGGAGTTTTTTCATGTCTCAAATAAATGAGTACTGCGGGGAAGAGAAATTAGCCATTCTGAAGGAGTATGAAGCAGGACGGGGATCACGAAG
>NZ_JBFTLA010000019.1:0-77859 GCF_056396205.1 Paenibacillus sp. 05T425 | reverse complement strand
TTCCCATACCGAACACGACCGTTAAGCCCTCCAGCGCCAATGGTACTTGGACCGCAGGGTCCTGGGAGAGTAGGACGTCGCCAAGCACGAGGAACCAACCGCATGTAGATGCGGTTGGTTTTTTGTTGTGCGCAGAAATGGCGACTTACCTCTCCCAGGCTGGGAGAGTAACTGAACCTTCGATCGATGAAAGGGCGAAGAAGCAGGCCCGGCCAGAGAGGAAGCTTCAGATGCCGACCTCGAAGTATGCACAAGTAGTCTATTCAGCCGGTGCGGAATGGCCGTCGCCAAGCACGAGGAACCAACGGCATTCTACATTCGGTTGGTTTTTTGTTGTGCGCAGAAATGGCGAGGAAGCACAAGTAGCCTATTCAGCTCGATGCGGAAAGGCCACCGCGAGACACGAAAGACCTATCGGATCTACATGCGGTATTTTTTTTCGTTGTTTAAGCGTATGCTCACGAATCCAATAAACCTTATTTGCTTCAAACCAGCTAATTTTCCGATTTTAAGAATTCTGATATCCCTATTTGACTCCAAAGTACCGAAATATGCATCAAAGCTATTGAATAAGAACTGCTGGATTCGTTACATACTCATAGGAGTCGTGAAATGTTGAATAGAGTGATTAGTATTCTTTATCTCATTTAAAAAAGCGACGCCGGAAAAGGGGAGATTTCTACCGCATATAGTAGCCACTCTTCTTTTGTTATATGATGGTGATAATTGGAGGCGATATGAGATGGAGCGAAAAATTGTAATTGTTCAGATGAAGGAAGAGTTATATGATGCGAGCATAGCATTATCCCAGTTTGCCTTTCAGTATGTCCGATCGCCTGAAGAGATTGAGCGGACGAAGCAGCAGTTCTTAGCAGAACCCGCTGTGAAGTGGGCTGCAATCGTAGATGGAAAGTTTGCAGCGCAAGCTGCGGTGTTCGATCTGCACACCTATATCGGAGGAAAGAGATTTGCAATGGGTGGAGTGGCTGGTGTAGCTACTTGGCCGGAGTATCGTAGACAAGGCTTAGTTGCTAAGCTGCTTGTACATGCGCTAGAGGGGATGAAGGATAGAGGTCAGAGTATATCGTTTCTGCATCCATTCGCATTTGCTTTCTACCGGAAGTTCGGTTGGGAGACGTATACCGAATATAAGTCTTACACCATCCGCATCGACCAATTGCCTGCAAGGCAACCGATCAATGGACGAATCGAAAGAGTGAGCATGGAGGTATCAGCCAGTGTAATAGGTCAACTGTACGAAGCTTATGCTTCCAAGTACAACGGAACGTTGGCACGTAGCGAGCTATGGTGGGATTACCGGGTCAACAAACGCAAGCCTGGTCAGACTGCTGTTTATTATGATAATGCGGACAAGCCCCAAGGCTATATTCGTTATGAAGTGAAAAATAGTCAGATGACGATACATGAGTTGGTCTATCTTAACGAGGAGGCGCGCAGCTCGTTATGGTCATTTATAGCTCAACATGATTCGATGATAGAGCGAGTAACGATAACGGCGCCGTCCGACGATCAGTTGCCATTCCTATTAGATAATCCACGCATCCAGCAAGAGACGATTCCGTACTTTATGGCGCGTATTGTTGATGTTGCAGCTTTTGTGGAGCAATATTCGTTTGAGGCGGCGGATTATGAGGATCATATTGTGATTGCAATTAAGGATGAGCATGCGCCATGGAATAATGGACTCTATATGCTGGGCATCGCCGAATCAGGTAAAGCTAGCCTTGCTCCCTATGAATATTCTGCGGCAAATAATGGTCAAAACAGCGTTGAACTCAGTATTGGCACATTAACGACGATACTTCTAGGTTATATGAACATATTGCATTTATACCAATATGGCCGAGTCCAAGGAGACGAGTCCATTATAAACCGCTTACAGAACCGTATTCCCGAACGAAACACGTACTTAATGGACTTTTTCTGATAAAATATGGCCATTTTGGCTAACAATCTGCACAAATTACTGACGTGCACGCTGTTTTGTTCAGCCTTGACAGCCCCTACCCCCTCTGCTAATATTGCAATAATATACGTGAGAGGTACTGAAAATAAGGGAGGAACATACTCGTGTGGGAAACAAAATTCGCCAAAGAAGGGCTTACGTTTGACGACGTACTGCTTGTTCCGCGCAAATCAGAAGTGCTACCAAGGGAAGTTGACATCTCGATTCGATTAAGCGACAGCGTTAAGCTGAATATTCCGCTCATTAGCGCAGGCATGGATACAGTTACGGAATCGGCATTGGCGATTGCTATAGCTCGTGAGGGCGGTATCGGTATTATTCATAAGAATATGTCCATCGCACAGCAAGCGGAAGAGGTTGACCGCGTAAAACGTTCGGAAAGCGGCGTTATTACTAACCCGTTCTCGCTGACACCTGAGCATCATGTTTACGACGCTGAGGAGCTTATGGGCAAATACCGTATATCCGGCGTACCGATTGTGGATAACAACAAGAAGCTTGTTGGTATTCTGACTAATCGGGACTTGCGTTTCGTACACGATTATTCCATTAAAATTAGTGAAGTCATGACGCACGAGAATCTTGTGACGGCGCCTGTTGGCACAACGTTGCAAGAGGCCGAAGGACTTCTGCAAAGACATAAGATTGAGAAGCTGCCTCTGGTTGATGAAGAGAACACGCTCAAAGGTCTTATTACCATTAAAGATATCGAGAAAGCGATCCAATTCCCGAATGCGGCAAAGGATAAGCACGGTCGTCTGCTTTGCGGAGCGGCGGTAGGCATCTCGAAAGATACGATGGATCGCGCAGAAGCGCTTGTGCAATCGGGTATCGACGTACTTGTCGTTGATTCGGCGCATGGTCATCATATAAATATTCTTGAAGCGGTTCGCAAGCTGCGCGCAACGTACCCGGATCTTACGATCATTGCAGGGAACGTTGCAACGGGTGAAGCTACGCGTGACTTGATCGAAGCAGGAGCATCGGTCGTTAAGGTCGGTATCGGTCCTGGTTCGATCTGTACGACTCGCGTTATTGCAGGTATCGGCGTTCCGCAAATTACAGCAATCTACGATTGTGCATCGGTAGCACGCGAATACAACGTTCCAGTTATCGCTGACGGCGGTATCAAGTATTCCGGTGACATTACGAAAGCAATCGCAGCTGGCGCAAGCGTCATTATGATCGGCAGCTTGTTCGCGGGAACGGCTGAGAGCCCTGGCGAGACGGAAATTTTCCAAGGCCGCAGCTTCAAAGTATACCGTGGCATGGGATCGCTTGGCGCGATGAAAGAAGGCAGCAAGGACCGTTACTTCCAAGAGAACGAGAGCAAGCTCGTTCCGGAAGGCATCGAGGGCCGCGTACCTTACAAAGGGCCGCTAGCCGATACGGTTCACCAATTGCTCGGCGGACTTCGTTCGGGTATGGGTTATTGCGGTACGGCTTCGCTTGAAGCGCTTCGCAACGACACGCAATTTGTACGCATTACGGGTTCGGGTCTCCGTGAGAGCCATCCGCATGACGTTCAAATTACGAAAGAAGCACCAAACTACTCTCTATAATAGACCCGACTAACGGGATAACAGCCAGACAGGGATTTGCGTATACTACGCTTGTCCTTGTCTGGTTTTCTTTGATGTGCAATTCCCTTATAATTGGTGAGAGATTACTCATTTAGGTAACTGTTCAAAGAGGTTTAATTGTATTGGTTTGTTATGTTACAATTAACAACGGACAATCCAAGTGGGAAAAGGGGAGACGACGTTGAAGGTTATGGTTAGACCGGTTCGGTTTTTGTCGGTCATCGCTGCAAGTTTGGCGATTTGGATGGTAATGCTATCGTTTAATACTGCGGTAGTAGAGGCGCAAGGTTACGATAATAGACCAAGTACGGAAAACTCACTAGGATTGCAGGTTAAATCGGCAATACTGATTGATGCGGACACCGGCCAGGTGTTGTTCCAGGTGAACAAGGACGAGCCGCTGCCGCCAGCGAGTATGACGAAGCTTATGACAGAGTATATCGTGTTAGAGGAAATTAAGGATGGCCGCTTAAAATGGGATCAGATCATTTCGGTAAGCCCAGAAGCTGCAGATACAGAACCTTCGGAATCGCAAATATATTTGGCTGAGGGCGACCAGCACTCGGTCAGGGACTTATATATAGCAATGGCAGTTGGATCAGCTAATGACGCGACTCGCGCGCTTGCAACGGAAATTGCAGGCACAGAGCAAGCTTTTGTCGACAAAATGAACGAAACGGCTAAAAATCTTGATCTCAAATCAGCCGTATTCACAAGCGCAACGGGCTTCGAACCGAATACCGTTATTTCGGTATCCGATGTGGCGAAGTTGTCGCAAATTATTTTGAAAGAGCATCCAGAGTTTTTGGAATTCTCCAGCATGCAGGAATACAAGTTCCGTCCGCGCGACACAGCGCCGATGGTTAACTTCAACTATATGCTTGGCGCTAATAAGAACAAGTCGGGTCTTGCTTTCTTAGCCTATGAGGGCGTTGACGGCATGAAGACCGGCTTTATCGAAGAGGCGGGCTACAACTTCACAGGTACGGTAAAACGCGGCGATATCCGTTTCATTAGCGTTGTTATGGATACGGCTACGAAAAACTCGCGTTTCCAAGAAACGGCGAAGCTGTATAACTACGCATTCAGCACTTTTGAGAAAAAGACGGTATTGCCGCCGAAATCTGTGGTAGAAACGATCCAATCGGTAAAAGTTAAAAAAGGCGCAAAAAAGAGCGTAAATGTCGTAACGGACAAAGACATTACATTCATGGTTAAGAAAGGCGTCGAGCCTAAGGTCGAGCTCATCGGCAGCCAAGTGAAGTCGGAAGATGAGCTTGTTGCTCCGATTCCAGCTGGAACGGCTGTAGGCACAGTGACTTATAAGTATACCGATGCCGAACTGAACATCACGACCGAGTACACGGTTAACTTGGTGACGACGGATGAAGTGGCGAAAGCCGGCTGGTTCAAGCTGATGTTCCGAGCAATTGGCGAGTTTTTCTCCGGATTGTTTAACGGGATCATCAATATGTTCTAATTGTTTGCCTCGCGAGGCAAATCTAGGGTTGTCGATTAATCGGGCTTCCTGTAAAATCAATGGTTAGTACAACTTCGGCAAGAAACAATGACAATGGTCGAAAATAGGAGGATTTGTAGGATGGAAACAGGTACATCGCGCGTAAAACGCGGAATGGCAGAAATGCAAAAAGGCGGCGTCATTATGGACGTCATGAACGCTGAGCAAGCAAAGGTAGCAGAAGCAGCAGGTGCAACGGCAGTTATGGCACTTGAGCGCGTACCTTCCGATATTCGTGCAGCAGGCGGCGTAGCCCGTATGGCTGACCCGACAATCGTCGAAGAAGTGATGAAGGTTGTTTCGATACCGGTTATGGCGAAAGCACGTATCGGTCACTATGTTGAAGCAAAAGTGCTCGAGTCGATGGGCGTTGACTATATCGATGAGTCGGAAGTATTGACTCCAGCAGATGAAATTTTCCACATTAGCAAAAACGAGTTCACGATTCCGTTCGTATGCGGAGCGAAGGACCTTGGCGAAGCTCTTCGTCGTATCCAAGAAGGTGCAGCAATGCTTCGTACGAAAGGTGAACCGGGAACAGGCAACATCGTTGAAGCGGTTCGTCACCTTCGTCTCATTAACGGCCAAATTCGCAAAGTACAAGGCTTGTCGAAGGACGAGCTCTACAATGAAGCGAAAGTTCTTGGCGTACCTTATGACCTGCTTCTTCAAATTCACGAGACAGGCAAGCTTCCTGTCGTTAACTTCGCAGCTGGCGGCGTAGCAACACCATCTGACGCAGCGCTTATGATGCACCTTGGCGCTGACGGCGTATTCGTTGGATCCGGTATCTTCAAATCCGACAGCCCTGAGAAATTCGCTCGCGCTATCGTTGAAGCTACAACGCACTACCAAGATTACAAATTGATTGCGGAAGTATCCAAAAACTTGGGAACGCCAATGAAAGGCATTGAAATTTCCAAGCTTGATTCTTCGCAACGCATGCAAGATCGCGGTATCTAAATTTCAGAATTCATATAGTGAGTAATACGCGGACGCCGGCTTTGTGCAGATTATTGCGCGGCCGGCTTCAGCTTCGTAAAGGAAGGCGATTGGGTCATGAAGATTGGCGTACTTGCGCTTCAAGGCGCGGTGGCAGAGCATATACGAAGTTTGGAGGCGGCGGGCGCGGAAGCGGTCGCCGTTAAGCGAGTCGAGCAGCTTGAAGAGCTTGAGGGGCTTGTAATCCCCGGCGGAGAKAGCACGACGATCGGTAAGCTGATGCGCCAATACGGCTTCATTGATGCCGTAAGAGCGTTCGCTGGACAAGGAAAGCCATTATTCGGCACTTGCGCAGGTCTTATTGTACTCGCAGAAGAGATTGAAGGCCAAGAGGACGCGCATCTGCGCCTCATGGACATGACCGTGGCAAGAAATGCATTCGGCCGCCAACGGGAAAGCTTCGAGACGGATCTCGATGTGAAAGGGATTAACGAGCCGATCCGTGCCGTATTCATCCGTGCGCCGCTTATTAAGAAGGTAGGCAAGGACGTTGACGTATTGTCTACATACAAGGACGAGATCGTGACGGCAAGACAAGGCCATCTGCTTGCGGCATCGTATCATCCGGAATTGACGGACGATTATCGTCTGCACGCTTATTTCGTCGATATGGTGAAGGAAGCGGCAGCGAGCAAGGCTTAGATTGTAGGGGGGTTAACTAACGTGCTTGACGTGAAGCTGTTAAGAAATGAATTCGAGAAGGTTGAGCAGGCGCTTCGCAACCGCGGCGCATCGCTTGATCTTATTGCTGGTTTTCCGGTCTTGGATAGTAAGCGCCGCGAGCTGATTACAGAGACGGAGCAGCTGAAGAATCGCCGCAATGTTGTATCGCAAGAGGTTGCCAAGCTGAAGAAGTCGGGCGGCGACGCAGAAGCTCTTATCGTGGAGATGAGAGAAGTAGGCGATCGCATCAAGGAGCTTGACGAGGAGCTGCGCGTACTTGAGGTTCAAGTAGACGAACTGACGCAGGCGATTCCGAACATTCCAAGCGAGACGGTTCCAGTCGGCGCATCGGAAGAAGATAATGTAGAAATTCGCAGAGTCGGCGAGCTTCCATCTTTCGCGTTCGAACCAAAGCCGCATTATGAGTTGGCTCAATCGCTGAACATTCTAGACTTCGAGCGTGCGGGCAAAGTAACGGGATCGCGCTTCACGTTCTATCGCGGCCTTGGCGCGCGTCTAGAACGCGCTCTGATCAGCTTCATGATGGATCTGCACAGCGATCAGCATGGTTACGAGGAAGTATTGCCTCCGTACATCGTTAACCGCGACAGCTTGTTCGGAACAGGACAGCTGCCGAAGTTCGAAGAGGACTTGTTCAAACTGTCTGACTCTGATTATTTCCTGATTCCTACGGCTGAAGTACCGGTGACGAATCTTCACCGGGATGAGATTCTCTCGGCTGAAGATCTACCCAAATATTTCGTCGCTTACAGCTCATGCTTCCGTTCTGAAGCAGGCGCAGCAGGTCGCGATACACGCGGCTTGATTCGCCAGCATCAGTTCAACAAGGTTGAGCTTATTAAGCTGACGAAGCCGGAAGAATCGTACGACGAGCTCGAGAAGATGACGGCTAATGCGGAGAAGGTGCTTCAACTGCTGGGCTTGCCATACCGTGTTCTAGCGCTCTGTACGGGCGATATAGGCTTCACAGCGGCGAAGACGTACGATCTTGAGGTTTGGCTGCCAAGCGCAGGCACATACCGCGAGATCTCTTCCTGCTCGAACGTAGAGGACTTCCAAGCGCGCCGCGCTGCTATTCGTTTCAGAAGAGACGCGAAGAGCAAGCCGGAGTTCGTGCATACGCTTAACGGATCCGGTCTTGCCGTCGGCCGCACGTTCGCGGCGATTGTCGAGAATTATCAGCAAGAAGACGGATCGATTACGATCCCGGAAGTATTACGTCCGTATATGGGCGGCATCAGTTCGATTCCTTCTGCTCAGTAATTTATTGAAATATTGTCCATGGGCCGAAAATAAAGTTGCTTCTMGTTTTTGGCCTGTGGTACAATAGCTTTTGTCACGATTAGATGTGGAGAGGTACCGAAGCGGTCATAACGGGGCGGTCTTGAAAACCGTTAGGGTGCAAGCCCACATGGGTTCGAATCCCATCCTCTCCGCCATATACAAAAAAACAAGYCGATTCCTGAAAAGGAATCGTTTTTTTGTGTATGGCGGGTTGGGATTCGAACGGGCCGTGAAGCGGAGATGCCCCAAAGGCATGTCCGTAGGCCCCGGCGTGATAGTCGCAATTAGCGTAAAGGTGCAGACTTGCACCTTCACGCAGCGACGGAGCGAATCCCATCCTCTCCGCCAGTTATATTCCAAGAACAAATGACAACGCTTGAGCGCTAGCCGCTTAGGCGTTTTTTCATCGTATAAAACATCGTCATTCTTCGCATCTTAATCGATGTGGAGGTGCTTCAATCATGGCTAAAATAGACGAGCTTCGCACGAGTCCTGAGCAGCTAGCCGAAGCTTGGCGCAATACGCTGCCGGAGACGATGAACAGCTCCGATAAGTGCGAGGTATTCCCCGATGAAGCAGACGCGAAAGCGCTGCGCGTAACGATTCATTCGGCAGGTCATCAAATGTATACGTTCGATTTCAAGGTTTCCTACGTGGATAGCCGCGAGGTGCTGGTGGAGCTGGTCGATGTGGAAAAGGACAAAGTAGCTGTCGACGAGCGTACCGATATGATGCAGCAGCTGATACACGATTATAAGCGTCATTTGCATGAGTGCGCTCAAGCACTGCAGCAATTGACGCATGCCTAAAGGAGACGCGCTGCTATGACGAAAGCAAAGGGCACTGCCGACAAAAACCTGCAAAACGTCGTTGAGGCGCTGGAGACCGAGCCGGTTAACAGCCATCATGCGCAACAGCTGCAGCAGGACAAGAACGATCGCCGTCATCAGGATTCATTGAATTTCGATCAACCTACCGACTTGGAGCATCAGCGCAACTAACAAGCTTGGAAGAAGGAGGTTATACGATTGAGCAAGCCAGATAGCGTTCCGGTGCCAGAAGCGAATGCGCAGCAGCAGCAGAAGCAGCGATCCGGCGGCGGCCTGCAAGCCCCGAATTCAKGATCCAAGAAGACCAAGCAGCATAATCATGTGTCGCATAACAATCCGCAAGGCTAGCTAGCTCGGCAGCAACACGAACAGGTAGAACCAGAACCGTTCGTCCGCAGCAGCTTTTGAAATATTACTTTGGAACCGTTTCGAGTCCCTCGGAACGGTTTTTTTCCTATGCGCTTCAAATGATCAGGTTATTAGTATAGAATGGAGGTGCTTGAACTAATGAGCGGAGGGGAACTTCGTAATGATAAAATATCAAAAATTAACGTTGCTGCTTATCGCGGTAATGATTTTCGCCATAGCGGGTTGCAGCTCCAGTACACCGCCTAAGGAAGCGCTCTTGAAAGCTTTAAGCAACAATGCGGCGGCTGACTCCTACGCCATTCATATGGATGTCGACATCGATGATTTGGAATGGACGGGGGGCGCGACAACGCAGCCTAATACGCTTGTAGCGGCAGCTCTTGTCGGCATGTTGAAAGACGCGAAGATTACGATAGATGGCGTGTATCGCAAAGATCTGATGCAAATGGACATGGATATGGAAATCGTGTTTCCCGGCGACATGGAAATGAAGCTGAGCGTGCCGATGATTATGACAAAGGATGCGCTTTACGTGAAGATTCCGCAAATTCCGATGCTGCAGCTGCCCGAAGCGATTAAGGATAAATACTTGAAGCTCGAATTATCCCAAGCTTCAGCTTCAGCGGAGCAAGAGAACGTAACGGAGATGGATGTTGAAGCGCAGCAGAAGCTCGGCAAGGAAGCAGTGAGCACGCTTCTCGAGTCATTTGACGAGAAGACGTATTTCAGCGAGCCGAAAGCGGCCGATGCGGGCTTGCCGAAGGATATGAAGGCGAACCAAATCGTTCAATTCGAAATCAATGACAGCAATTATGAGCAGACGGTTGAGACGCTTGTTAATCAGACGCTTCCGAAGCTGATCGATGTTCTGCTAGCGAACGAGGCGGCCCTGCCAGCCTTGAAGCTGGAGAAGACAGATGTCGAGAAAATGAAATCCGAAATGGATGCAAGCAAAGCGAAGGCGCTCGATATGTTGAAAAACGACGTTACCCTCGACCTTTTCAAAGCAACAGGAGCGATTAAGGACGAGTATCTGTCTTATTTAGGGATGGACTTGGCGGTTAAGGTAAGCGATAAGGAAGAGGGCAAGAAGCTGAACCTGGGACTGCATATGAACGTCAGCTACACGGATGTGAACAAATCACCGGAGCTGAAGTACGAAATTCCAACCGAAACAATCACGTTAGAGCAGCTCGTTCAGCTGTTCAAGTCGCCAACTGGCATGTAAAAATAGGAAAGGCAGGGAACGCGGATAACCGCTGTCCCTGCCTTTTTTAGTTGTCACGCAACCACCATTGATTTCTTGAGCAGCTCTTTCATCATTTGCGCTGCTTTCACCTTTACGTTGAGGCATTGGGAAATCTCGAGACTATAGCGACCTGCACGGATTTCATCGCGAATCTGCGCTGCTGTATCGCAATCCGCTTGGAGCTGGTTGTAGACGCTGCCGAATTGCAGCGGCTGATGCGAATCGCTTCCGGCGCAGGCCGGCAAGCCAAGCTGGTCGGCGAAACGGCGCACTTCATCGGCCATGCCGAAGCCGTATTGGAACAGATCCTTGGCGTTGACATCAAGGGCATCGAGACGCTGCAGCTGGAGCGGATCGTGATGGGTCAGCGGCGTGCTCTCGCGTTTCGGATGAGCGCCGATACGCAGAACGTCATAGTTTTCCGTGCGGTCAAGCAGCTCCTTGAAGGGGATAAAGCTGTCTTTGCCGCTATAAGGCTCCAGCTGCCCGCGCAGCTCCCTGATATCGACACGGTTACCGATAATGAGAATATGGCCAACTTCGGCAACGTCAACCTCCATGCCCGAGAACACTTTAAGGCCGCCTACTACATAGTGGTCACCGATATATTCAAACTCGCGATCGAGCTGATCCAGCATGTCGAAGAAATTGCGCGTGTTGAAATGCTCGGTCAGAGCTACCGCTTGCAGATCGTTTTCCTTCGCTTCGCGTGTCATCGAGAGGAAGTAGTCCATCGAAAAATCCGTTTTTTTCGCTAGTTTGCCGTGTGTATGCAAATCGATGTTCATTGTTATGTCTCCAATCTATAAATGAGGTGTTGGTTTGATTTGATTTCTTTTGATCAAAAGACGAACATATGGCCAAAAGCGAGCAAAGCGATCATATAAAGCGCCGAACAGCCTAGGAAAACGAAATCCAGCGGCTTCACGCGCAAGTAGGCAAGTTTTAACCGCTTAGCGTCCGGGCTGATCAGGGCATACGTGAAGCCGCGTACCTCCAAGGCTTCTACGGTCGTGCGCGTACGCTTGGCTGTGTTCAAGATCAGAGGATAAAAAGCGCAAACCGCGATTTTACCCATATAGACGAGAGACCGCCATTTCAGAAAACCTTTCTTGCGGGGCGAACGGCCGCGCAGCCTGAACGAGTGAATCAGGTTATGGTACTCCTCGATCAGAATCGGCAGCATGCGGTAGCCATAGGAAACCCCGAAGCTGAATTGCGCCGGCATCCCCATACTGAGCAAAGCATCACTGAGCTTCTCGGGATCCATGCTGGAGAAGACCGCAATGCTGGCGAGCGATATGATGAGGATTTTCAGCGTTAACGTCAATAAGGGCCAGACGGCTTCCAAGCTTCCGCCGAACAGGAGCGAGCCGAATAAAATATAAGTGATCTCGCTGACAAGGCCGATGCCCATAATGATAAGCACGAGCGGACTAACTTTGGACGAGATCGTAAGAAAAATCATCGGAATGAGCATGCCGAGCAATACGGTTTTGTTGTGGAAAAACCAAGGCGCCACAGCAAAGAACGAGTACCAAACAATCAGGATGCGCGGGTCGAAGCGGGACAGCAGGACGGACTGACGCCCGAAGGCAGTGCGCATCAGCTCAATCTTGATTTGCTCCACGCTCAGCTTGTCGAGCATGTTTTGTTTAATGGCTTCCAGTTCCAATGGAGGCAGCCTCCTCTCGAATGTGATGTTGCCCCATAAGCGAATGGATACGAGCGGCAAAATGGTCCACGGACAAGGAAGGCGGCCGTAAATCCAGCGCTAAGCTGAGCTGGGCGATCTGGGGAGCGATGAGTCCCGCAAGCTCCAGCACGGCCGTATGGCCGAACAGCGACTGCTGATCAGTGTCGAGCGCAACCTGGCCGTTATGCATAACGATGACGCGGTTCGCCCATTCCGCGACAAGCTGCATATCATGCGTGGCGATTATCGTCGCCTTCACTCGCCCCTGCAGCTGATTCAGCATGGCAGTCATTTCGCGTCGGCTGGATGCGTCGAGGCTTGCCGTCGGTTCGTCCAGCAGCATGACGGTAGGCTGCATGGCGAGCCCGATCGCCAGTGTTGCCCTGCGCTGCTGACCGCCGCTGAGCAGTCTGCCATCCCGGTCTTGCAGTGGAGTGAGTCGCAGCCGCTCCAGTACTTCATCCACAAAGTGACGGTAATCCTCGGTGCTGCGAGCTTTGAGAAAATATTCGACGTCCTTGCGGACGGTATCTTCAATGAACATCTCTTCCGGGTTTTGATAAATATAGGACACGTAGTCGGATAGCGTCTCTGGTGAAGTATGCTTCGTTAGATGACCGCATACCGAGAGTGAACCTTCATTCGGACGCCGAATGCCCGATATGAGCTTTAATAAGGTCGATTTGCCTGCGCCATTGTTTCCAACAAGCGCAATGCGATCCCCTTCATGGATGGAGAGATTGATGCCTCGAAGGACGGGATGCAAGGTTCGAGTGATCGTTTTGTAACCATAGGATACGTTATCGAAATGGACAAGCGGTACTGCTGCAGCTGCTGCTGAAATAGATGGGCTGTTATCCTCGGTCTGAGTTGTAACGACTGTTGAGTGCTCCGGATGCTGAGGCAGCTTCGCGCGATAATAATCGACGGCTTGCGGGATTGTAATCGGGTAGAGCGGCGACTGTTGTCGGTGCGCCTCTGTCTCCCTAACCGCGAGCGTCACTTGCGGCGGCAATATATGAAGAGCTTCCAGCTCTTCAACCGCCGACAGCGCCTCTTGAACCGGCTTCACCCAACGAATCGTGCCGCTGTCCATAAGCACCACTTTGCTGCAATAGTCGGCTATGAACTCGGTATGATGCTCAATGACAATAATCGTTTTCCCATATTGCTCGTTCAGCATCTTAAGCTTGTCGTAAATAAGCCTAGCGTGATAGGGATCGAGCTGAGCGACGGGCTCGTCGACGATAATAATATCGGGATCAAGCGATAAAGCGCCGGCCAGTGCCGTCAAATGCTTTTGCCCGCCGCTAAGCTGCCATATCCACTGCTCCTTCAAAGGCTCCAATCCCAGCATCGCTAGAGCGCGAGCAGCACGCTCACGGTAGTCCGCGAAGCCGTAGTTAAGCGGCGCGAAGCAAGCTTCGTCATAGACGGTTGGGCGTACCAGCTGGTTCTCGAAGTCTTGGAAGACGTAAGCCACCTTGCGAGAAAGGGAGGATACGGATTCGTTCTCGGCAATTAGACCGGCGACTTGAATATAGCCGCTAAGATCACCAACGTAATAGTTCGGGATCAGTCCGTTGAGGCATTTGCACAGCGTCGACTTTCCGCTGCCGTTCGTTCCCGCGATGGCGATGAACTCCCCTGGCTGTACGGTAAGATGGATATGTGAGAGTGCCATGACCTCCGCACCGGGATATTGAAAGTTAACCTCTTGCAGCTCGATGATAGGAGCCGCGGTTAGCGGCCCCACCTGTTGTCTGTCGTTCCGATGTGCGTTCAAATCTGTTTTCCCTCCGGAGATTGACTTGTTTTGGACTTGGCCCGAATGGCTGCGAATAAGGTGACAATCAGAATCAGCGCCGCAGCGCCAACGCTTACCCACATGAACCCGCTACCGTACTGCTCCAAGAACTCCGGCTCCCATACGGCGATATTAATGTCGGCTTCCGATAAAAATTCGCCGGTTACACCGATGAAGACGAACAGAATCGACGTGATAAGCAGACGCGGCGTCATCAGCTGTCCGAACGACACCTGCACGCGGCTGTCGCGCGGCTTCATGCCAAGCAACGGCTCGATCTTGCCGTACAGGCGCGGTACAAGATACAGCGTAGGGAGCAAGGAGAACAGTACGCCTGTAATGACCATGGCATTCAAGAAGCTGAGACCTTCGATTAACACGATGCTCTCTGGAATGCCGGGAACGGCCTCCAGCTCTTCGATGCCGAACCATACTTTGCTAATATCGACAATCGCGCTAAGCATTTGATCAATGCCGACGGCAACGAACGAAGCGAGCGCAAGCTGCTTGCGGTTGCGCGGATCGCTGACGAGCAGGCCGGCTATGTACATCGCAAGAGTGAACTCGATAAACTTCTCCAGCTCGCCAAGACCGCCGAATTGGCCCAGCAGCAGCTCGCCGAAGATGACTTCGCCGAAGGAGGCACCCAGGGCGGCGTACAGCGGGTTGAACAAGATGCATAGCGTCAAAGGAATGAATGCGAAATATTCGACCTTAATTTCAATCGGCCCAAGCTTGAGCTCGGGAATAAGCTCGGAGAACATATTAGAAATTCCGTAAAGCGACATCGCGAGTATGAACACCATCAGTTTTTGGGATTGCGTAAGCTCGTATCGGCGCCTTGGCGCAGAAACCATTGTAATTCCTCCTCGAATTAGATTCCTCCCTAATATAGGGATCAATTGTTATCGGATCATCAACAAATTGTATGGTTTGTGTAAAATAAATTTCATGATGTGTATGTATGAAAGAAAACTTTCAAAACAGATGATCATTTGCTATAATCCATGTAAATAGAATGAGGGGAGCGGTGACCAGGATGGCAACTTTTTTTCAATTGGAGATGGCTTTGGAGTCGATGTCGAAAAGCCAGCAGGCGATTGCCAATTACGTAGCGGGCGCACTGCAGCATATCCCGTATTGTACGGAGGAGGATATCGCGGTAGCCGTTGGCGTTAGCACGGCTACTGTTTCTAGGTTCTGGCGGTCGATCGGTTATCCGAATCTAAAGGCTTTCAAGAAAAGCTTGCTGCAAAATGAGCATGCAACACCAGCACGCAAGATGAAGTCGATCTTAAGCAAGGTCGAGCATGAAGAAGCGGATATTGTGACGGAAATGATGGGCATTGCTTCGGCTAACGTGGAGGAAACGTCGAAGCGGGTGGAGAGGGAGCAGTTCGAACAAGCTGTTGAGGCGATTGATCGAGCGAGTACGCTCTATGTATTCGGAACGGGAGCTTCCGTCTGCTTAACGGAGCTGCTGAAATTTCGTATGAACCGGCTAGGCGTAAGGGTCATTGGCATGGCGGGAAGCGGGAGCGAGCTGCTCGAGTCGCTGGCACAAGCGGGAGATGGCGATACGGTGCTTATGTTCGGTTTCGTGCGGCGGTCGCCTGAGCTTACGGTATTGCTTGAGCAGTCGCGGGAAGCGGGCTATACGACGGTGCTCGTGACCGATCTGCTCGTATCGGATATGCTGGCGCAAAGCGATATCGTGCTGCAGCTGGACCGCGGCGAGCTGGAGGGCTTTCACTCGATGACCGCTCCTGTCGCGCTGATCGACGCCTTGACGGTAGGACTTACGAAGCGCCGCGGCCGCGAGGCGCTCGACAAGCTTGATAAGCTGCATGCTCTGCGCAAGCAATATGCGGCACAATTGCCGAAGTAAGACACAACAAAAAACGGATTCCTCGATTGTCGAGAGAATCCGTTTTTTGTTGGCTATTTAAAAAACCGAATCGTAAGCGGATAACGGTAGAACTGACCTTCTGTAGCGCGTATCGTTCCGATAATTGTCAATACGAGCCAGAAGATACCGACGGCGATCGATGCAACAATACCGATGACGACCAGCCACAAAATAGCGGATATGATGCCATAGATCATAATGCTGATTTGGAAATTCAGCGATTCTTTGCCGTGGAAGTCCACATAATGCGATTGATCCTTCTTGATCAGCCAAATGATGAGCGGTCCGATAATGTTGCCGAGCGGAATGATGAACCCGGCGAAGGCAATGACATGGGCCAACATCGCAAATTGTTTCTCATCGGGATGAGGCGTGTAGGGATGGTTCAAGTAACGATTCTCCTTTCTTGTCCGTTTAGCTGTCGCTCGCTGCGCGGACGCACAGCATTTATGTATAAATATAACAGCTTTAGCTCGGAAATTCATGTAATATTTTGTATGTCGCATTGACGACAAGGGGTGGCGTCTGTTCCCTGCATGGGCGCTGCCTGCAGCCGGTTTCGTGCAGGAGCACAAACTTATAGATGGAAGGCCGGGCAACCGGTTCGAGCCGGATTCCGCCGTAACCCGCGCCGAGGAGGTTGCTGTTATTGTCCGACTAATCGAAATGCAGAAGTAACGGGCTCGAAATAGCAGAAGAAGTCCCTGCGATCAGTGGTCAAGACCCCATTTAGTGGACAGTTAGAAAAAGCCCTACCCAATAAGCTGTTTCCGGTATTGTACCGGAGGCAGCTTATTTAATTTTCTCTGCGGACGATGGTTGTTATAAAAATGGATATATTCTTCAATCCTACTTTGTGCTTCCTCGATGGATCGGATATCATAAGGATAGAGTGCTTCCGTCTTCAAATGTGAGAAGAAGCTCTCCATTGAGGCATTGTCGTAACAATTGCCTCGTCGAGACATGCTGATTTGGGCGCCAACCTTTGGCAGCATGTCGTGGTAGTCGTAGGACGTGTACTGGGATCCCTGATCGCTGTGAACGATCAGCCCAGTCACGTCCTTTTCCTTTTCAAATGCTTTGGAAAACGTTTGGAGTACAAGATCCTTATCATTTCGTAAACTCATGTTGTAGGCGACGATTTCGTTTTGACACAAGTCTTTGATGGTAGAGAGGTACAACCAGCTATCTTTCACTCGGTATTGTGTTACGTCTGTGACCCACTTCTGATTAGGTTGAAGTGCTTCAGAATTGCGCTCCAGCACATTTCTCACGACTCTGTCGCCTAAGCTCCAAGATCGATGATGACGGAATTTGCGGCGTATTTTTGCTTGCAGCCCCATTTCCTGCATGAGACGCAGGATCTTCTTGTGGTTCATCCATACCTTATGATCTTGGTACATAAACAATTGAATTTGTCTGTAGCCATAAATGCTTTTATAGCGTTCATACGTGGTGCGAATGATCTCTTTGGAGGACTTGTCCTTATCTACTGCTTTTCGTTTAAGATAGGCATAGAATCCGCTCTTAGAGAGACCGACTTCTTTGCAAAGTTCTGTAACGGTGAAATGGTCTCTGAGCTCTTCAACGAGCCTACACTTTTCTGGTACACCTCCGCCTTCGTAATGGCCAACCACTTTTTTAGAACGGCATTCTCCATTTCTAACCGTCTGACATAACTATTTTCAGTGGCATACTCTTTCCGTTTCCCGCGAGTGTCTGTCAGCCCGAAGTCTCCCATCTGATTGTAGCGTCGCATCCACACTTTCAATCGCCCTACATCTGTAATCCCCAGTAATTCTGCTACTTTCTGCTTCGTCATACCTTGCAGTCGCATTTCTATTGCTTTTTTCTTTGTATCAAAGCTGTACGTCTGCAGACGTTGCCCTTTTCTCGCCATAACGAAAAGCACCCCCTATAGTTTTCATCGGTTTTAAACACCAGGGTGTTTTTCCAATGTCCACTATAAGGGGTGCAGTTCATCAGTCGCAGGGGCTTCTTCTGCTGTGGTTCTATGCGACCGGCTTAGTAACGTTTGGTTAGCTTCAAACGTCTAAGGTCTTATGCCATTGTATTGAGCCGTGCGGAGGGTATAGTGATTGTTTAAGAGCGTTATCCGTTTTAATCATCGGACAAGAGGCTTGCGCAAATGGGAAAACTTAGTTTATTATATACATAGATATTCGATGCATATTTAATCTATGTATTGTTTCGCTCATGAGGAGGATTGCAGTGAAGATCAATAAAGAGCTAATGAAGGGAAGCACGGTCATTCTTATTCTGACGCTGCTGAATCGGAAAGAAATGTACGGCTACGAGATGACGAAGGAGATCGAGCAGTGCTCCGGGGGCGTATTCACGTTCAAGGAAGGGACGTTATACCCGATCCTGCATACACTTGAGGTGGAGCAGCAAGTGGAGTCTTATTGGAATGAAGAGGGCGGACGCAAGCGCAAGTATTATCGGATAACGGAGCTGGGCCGCAAGCAGCTAGGCGAGAAGAAGAAGGAATGGTCCTTGTTCCGTGCAACGGTGGATCGCGTGATCGGGGAGGGGCATGCATGAACCGTGAGCTGAGACAGCATCCGTTGGTCGAGCAATATCTAGAAAGCGTATGCGGGAAAGTGAAAGCAAAGGAAGTGCATGAGGATATTAATCTTGAGATGCTTAGCCATCTTGAGGAGCGAGTCGAGGACAGACTTCTGGCAGGCGATATATCCGAGGAAGACGCGATAGCGGACGCCATCAAACAGATGGGCGATCCGGAGCAGATTGGCAAGCAGCTTCATGAGGCGCATAAGCCGAGAATGGAGTGGACTTTGCTTGGCATATGCATGCTGCTCATCGGTATTGGACTTGTTGCTATGCTGACGGTGCAGGCGACGGGAAATGAAAGGCTGGGTAATCATTTTGTAGAAAAGAAATTGTTGTTTGTCATAATGGGACTAGTCGCGATGGTTTGCCTCTATTTCTTTGATTATCGCAAGCTGCAAAAGTACTCCTGGCATCTGTACGGCTTCACGATTCTTCTGCTGGCAGCTACCGGTCAAATGGGCAGCGCCATAAACGGAGCGAAGCAATGGATTATTATCGGCTCGGTTACCTTTAATGTTGCTGCCGCTTCTCCTTATCTATTCATGGTTGCTTTCGCAGGGATATTGACCAGGGAAACAACTGCCGGGCCGAGCAGATTAAGGCCGAAGCTGCGGCTGCTTCAAGATACTGTCTTGTTCTTCTTGCTGCCGACGTACTTCTACCTGACAACATCCTCGTTGTTATATTACAGCATCTTCTGCTTCGGTACGTTTCTAATGCTGATCCTAATCGGCAAGAAATACAAGGTGGTATTAGCCGGAGTCGGCACATTGGCCGCGCTCGCGCTATGGCTTGTTCAGGGAAGCCACAGATATAATTATGTATGGTTACGATTGAAAGGATTTATATTTCCCAATGCGGATAGCCATTATTACACAGATCGATCTATTGAAGCGATCCAAGATGGCGGTATGTGGGGGCAAGGGTTTGGCGCAGTCAATAACCGACTTCCTTCGTATAACAGCGAGATGCTCTATTCTTATTTAGTGTATAGCTTGGGATGGGTATTCGGTTTCATTATAGTCGTGTTGGCATTCTTGTTTGTTGCGCGTATTGTCAGAATGGCGTTGAAGCTGAAAGATCGTTATGCGAAAGGAATTATTGTCGGAGTGTTGTCGATAATGGGCTTTCATTTCATTTGGAATCTGCTCATGTGCTTTGGATTTATGCCCGTCTCCTCTACATCGCTTCCGCTTATAAGCTGGGGCTCCTATACTTTCATCGAGCTGGCGGCTGTGGGGTTGATGTTGGGCGCGAATAGACGAAAAGATATATTAGGGCAATCCGCATTGTCTTCGCAGAACATATAGCGGCCACTTGGCCGAACTTGGGTGGACCGTAGGCTTCAACGCACATCGTTGACGTTTACGGTCTTCCGCTTATTCTCATAATGGTGACCGCTACTGTTTCTTGGAGAACAGCTCCGTGACGTAAAAGGAAATGCGATTGTTGATTTCGGCGTTCAGTCGCTCTTGCTGTATATGCGGAAGCGCTGAACTGATGTCGATATGCATGCTCCGAAGCAATTGCTCGGCAAGCGCAAGATCGGCTTCGATTCTTGCGATCACGATATTCGCCGCTTGGATGAAGAGCGGGCGAAGCGATCTTGCCTTCTTATCCAGCTCCAAGCGATTGCGCTTGACGGCGGCAAGCGTATAAGACAGAATTACGTATTCTTTAATCAGCCCATTGGACTCCCTAACGGGATACTGCTCTGTTACATAAGCGTTCATAGCCATTCGATCGTCACCTCATTTCCATTATATGCGAACACTTGTTCTCTAGTCAATGGAGTGTAGTAAAGACATCTTATGAGCTGTTATATGCAGGCAGGATAAGGAAAATGGGGTGGCTAGATGACTGCTTGGGAGAGCGTGTTGGATATTTATGATATTTTTTTAATCATAATTACCACAAAATATTAGTTTTTAAACAGCGTTGGTACGGTATTGTTCAGAGTTTCCTATTGAAAAAAAAGCCGTCTTTTGGTCTGTTCGAAACAGACCGAAAACGGCTCTTGTGTATAAATGCTGCAATATTTAAAAGAATAATGGCGCGCCGCGGGGGGATTCGAACCCCCGACCCATCGTTTAGGAAACGATTGCTCTATCCTGCTGAGCTACGGGCGCAACACTTCACATTTTAACATGGGTGAAGTTGGAGGCGCAAGTGATCGCTTTATTGCGGGATGATTCGAATGGTCTTCACTTCGAACGGGCAACCGTGCAATGACATGCCCGGAGCCGTCTTCGGCTATCTTCACCGTGTCGAAAATAATATTGGCATTGGATGAAGTGAGCAAGATGAAGAACGTTCCGACTGCGCCGGCTGCTTGCGGAATAGGCGTATTGAGCTCTAACGCTTCACGAATGACCGGATTGTTGATGAAGCCTTCGCTCCAGACATGGAACGTATACGTAAATTCATGCTGACCGACATCTGCCGTCGCATCAGGGTCCGAAGGAGCGCGAAGCAGCGGTCGCAAAGTGGACCAGCTGTGCTGGCTTACCTATAACGGTCGGCGTCATGCGGCCTTGAGTAATTTAATGCCCGTAATGTCGAGCTTCGACTTAAGGTGGAGGTATAAAGCGTCATAGGTAACGAGCGAGCTATCCTCTGGAATCCGCAGCTGCAGCTTATCGAGAGGGAGCTGTAAGCGCACCGGTGAGCTTACAGTGGTGAAGTAGCTAGTGTGTTTGTGCTGTAAGAGCACGTGTGCTCTTACAGCGTAAGGGTCTGGTGTGGCAGTGGTGGTCGAGGAGAGCGCCAAAGAAAAAGAGCGGTGCAGGGATTAATCCCTGTACCGCTCTTAGTTATATCTCTGTGATCGTCTGCTTGCCGGAACGCACAATCGATTGGTCCACGAGTACCTGCATGGCGTCGATGCTGATTTCCATCGTTTGTTTGCTAATCGGTATGCACGACAGCTCCGTGCAAGCGATAATGACGCAGTTGCAGCCTTCTTGGTAGACGAGCTCGTTAATGATGCCTTCAAGAACGGCCGGATCGACCTCCAGATTGCTTTTTACCTGATTATAGATAATGTCCATCACGAGCTCTTGAATCGCTTCATTCGGCTCATGGAGCTTCATATTGTAGCTCTCGCAGCCCGCCTTATAAACACCGCTGTTAATAGTGCCGGTGGTCGCCAGTATACCGATCTTGCTATTGTCGCCGTATTTGGCATGAATGGCCTTCAACGTTTCGTCGACCATATTAATAATAGGAACGGTGGTCATTTCCTGCATCTGATCGTAGAAGTAATGCGACGTATTGCACGGAATGGCGATATGCGCCGCCCCAGCCAGCTCGAGCAGCTTGAAGTCCTTCTCGATCGCCTCCAAGAACAGCTCTCCTTGTCCGCTAAGAATGACACTCGTACGGTCAGGCAGCGTCACATGATTCAGAATGATCATGTTGATATGCTCTTGATCGCGGTCGGCTGCCGTATGCTCAATCACCTTATCGAAGAAAACGGAGGTTGCCTTCGGGCCCATTCCGCCAATGACGCCTAAGCTTTTATGTTCCATTGCTCTACCCACTTTTAAAATGAATTAGTTGTCCATGCGGCGGATTAATTGGCAGCGGATCTGTCCTCGAGCTGCTTCAGAGCGATCTGAGCGCCGGGATCCATGCCCTGACAGCCTGCCAACAGCACTAAGTCGCGAGATGCTGCATGGGACAGCCCTTCAGCAATCGCGTCAGGCAATTCGTCATACAGCCGTACACGGATGCTCGCTTGCTCCATGACGTCGAGGAATACTTGCGTCTCCTCATCGGTGACAAAGTCCTTGCTCGTCACATGCGAAATACTCCGCGTAGCAATGATCTCATCAAGCTCCAAACGCTTCATCCACTGGACAATCGTCTCGGCGTTTTCCCGATTGACGGTAGGTCCGCGGCTGCCTCTAATGGCATAGACTAGATGAAGCTTATCGTAATCCATGAACTTCACCGTCTCCAGCGTGACATGGATATTGCCTGGATTGGCGAAATGATCGTCAATAATCATAAAATCATTTTCATATATGAATTCGAACCGGCGCTCAACGCCGGCGAATGTACGCATCGTCGCTTGAATGGTTTCAACGGGAATGCCGCAGAGCAGGGCCACCGTAATGGCCACCATCGAATTATAGACGGAATGCAGACCTGGTACAGCAAGCTGAATATCGAATTCACCAGCCGTATGCCAAGTGCCATCCACTTGGAACGGCTTCACAATCTCGTATGTATAACGTGCGCGTCCCGTTGACAGATCGAGATTTTTGCAATAAATATGGCCTTCCTTGCTCTTCACGCCGAACGTCACGACGCTTGCTTTCGTCTTATCCGCGAGCGATGCCGAGTAGGAATCGTCGAGATTGAGGACGGCGTAGCTGTGCTCGCCCGCATTCGTGATCAAGCTGGATTTGGCCTCGAAATATTGTTCGAACGTTCCGTGGGAGTCGATATGCTCCCGGCTTAAATTGTTGAATGTCACAATGTCGTAATCGACGCCCTCGACTCGGCGAGTTTCCAGCGCGGCGGAGGATACCTCCATGCTAACATGCGAAACGCCCTTATCGACCATTTGCTTCAAGTAATGCTGCAGGTCAAGCGATTCCGGCGTTGTCAGCTCCGACGGGATAGAGACATCGTCAACCTTGATGACAACCGTACCGATCAACCCCGTCTTGAGACCATGGTTCTCTAGGATGGCATTGGTCATATAGGAGGTCGTTGTCTTGCCGTTCGTCGCCGTTATGCCGATCATCTTCATCTTGTCGGCAGGGTTGCCGTAGAATGCCGCGCCAAGCTGCGCTAAAGCGATTCGGCTGTTCGCTACGCGAATTTGCGGTATGTCGAGATCGAAGTTGAACTCTTCGACGACAGCAGCGACAGCACCGTTCTCTACGGCGTTGCCGAGATACTTGTGGCCATTCGTTTGGTAGCCGTTGATTGCGACGAACAAGTCGCCCGGCTTGCACTTCTGGGAGTGGTAGCTAATTCCCGAAACCGTTATATCCTTCGGATGCAGCGTATCTAAAGTTGCGGTGGATGTCAGTAGTTCCCGTAACAGAATCATTTAAACGCACTCCTTTGTCCGAATCGATTCATGTTCTGCGTAAAATTTTGCCGGTAATCATGCGAAGGAATCCGAAGGCAGGCTTCGGATCGCTCCATGACCAGATAGCTGGTGCTTTGGGCTTGAACAGCGACTTGAACACTTGGCCGACGGTTAGCTGCTTCGTGCGAACGTAACCTCTGATGGCTAGCAAGTCCTCGTAGAAATACCAGAACACGCGGTTCGTGTCCTTCTTGAGCGCGCTTGGCGGCTGCGGCGAGCCTGTCAGTTCCATATATGTGAGATAAGGAATGTTCATTCCGACTTTGTAGAGCAGGTTGTTCAAGTTAGTGATGCGCACGTTGACCTCGATCAAGTAAAACTGACCGGTATCAGCGTCTTTTTTGAACTCAATCTCGGCGAAGCCTTTCCATTTCATCTTCTCTAGGAAGGGAGCGCCGATATCATGCAGCTCCTGTACATACTTCTGTCCMGTGTACACCGAAGCGCCGAAGTTGATCGGGAACTGGCGGTACTTCTGGCAAGTTACCCAGTTCGTCACCTTAGAATCTTGATTCAAATACGCGTCATAGGTGTACATATGATCATCGAAGCCTGGAATAATGCGCTGCACGATGACTTCTAGTCCTGCTTGCTTCGACTTCTCAAGCGCCTCAACGAGCTGCGATTTGTTGTCAACAATGAACAGCTTCTTCCTGAACTTCGCGACGAACGAAGGAGAATCTGTCGGCTTCACGACACAAGGATATTTCAAGATCGATTCTACTTTTTCGAAAAATTGGTCTTCGTCCACGCGGACGGTTTCCGGGACAGCAACGCCGTTCTCGCTCGCCAGACGGTGCAAAATTTCTTTGTTCATTAGGTTCGTGTAGATGCCTGGAACATCTTGCGGAATGAGGTAGAACTCGCGCAGCTCCTCCAAAAATTCATCCACTACCTCAACATAATTGTCGTGGCAAGGAATGAGCACTGGAGGCGCAGACTGCCCTTTGGCGTAGTCCTTCAGAAATTGAATGAAAGCCTTCTTATCATTCTTATAATGAGGGGCAATCAGCCGCTCTGAACAATACTTGGACTGAGCACCGTAATTATGATTGTCTGTGTAATCGACAGCAACCGTATGTATTCCATTAACGCCGAGGCAACGAATCGTACTAAGGCCGATATAATAATTGCATCCTAAGATGACTGCTTTATTGTTCATAGAAAAGGCACACCCCGCTTAATTTGCTTAAATAATTTTACTGCATACTTCCTTATAATACAAATGGATTTATTAGCAATAATAGGCGCCTTAATCGGTTTTAAACGTAAACAATTATAAATTGATTTTCTTTCACTATAAACAGAAATAGGAAATTAGAACTATTAAAGGGTGAAAAATAAAGCGCATATGTCGAATAATAAATGAAAATTGCTGGTGATCGTCGACATGATTTTACAAACTCCTTAAAAGTCTAGGAGTATAATAGAACTATTACCACACGAGTGCTATATAAGGAGCGTGCCCCGAAGCGAATATGGACAAATACAATCTGCTACAACAATTGCATTCGCTGCGGCTTAAGCTTCATGAGATTGCTGAGGCACGAGGCAGCTTGACTGACCCCGACGTTCTGGCGATCAGCGAAGAGGCTGATCAATTGATCGTAGAACTGCAATATCTACAGCGGGAAGAGCTGACATACAGTTCTTCCAGGCAATCGAATATATGATTATTTCTCCCTCAATTTGCGGAAGAACTGCGTTAGCAGCGAGGCGCATTCTTGCTGAAGAATGCCGCTCGTCAGCTCCGTTTCATGATTGAAGCGCGGCTCTTGAAGCAGATTCATAAGTGTACCTGCACAGCCGGCCTTCGGATCGGTTGTGCCATAGACGACACGTTTCACACGCGACTGGACGATTGCGCCTGCACACATCGGACAAGGTTCCAATGTGACGTAGAGCGTACAGTCCAGCAATCGCCATGCGCCGATGCGTTCTGTGGCGTCGCGGATTGCGACCATCTCCGCATGGGCGGTTGGATCGTTATGCGTCTCTCTTAAGTTATATCCCCTTCCGATAATCTCATTATTACGAACGATAATAGCCCCGATAGGCACTTCCCCGATCTGCTCAGCTTTTCGGGCTTCTGCGATAGCTTCCGTCATCCAGGCCTGATCTTCCAGTTCTCGTATCATTTTGGTAAATTTCCTTTCGATAATCGTAGTTTATTCTGCGAACAAATATTCCGTTGTTAACATGCAGTGGATAGAATTGTGTATAAAATAATAGTTATCCACAAACTTATGCACATTATATCAACTTCTGTGTATAACTCATGTGAACAGTGGGTATAAGCTGTCTATAAGTAATCGACTTTTATGCGATATCGCTATTTTTATAAATTGCTAGTTAATGGAATAGTTCCTAGGAACTGCTCCGAAATGATTACTGAACAAAAGGATGTGTCTATCGTTGTCGATTAAGATGAAGTTTTCACTTATGATTTCTCTTATTGTACTCTCGATTTTCATTGTCTACAGCATGTTGAACGAATATGCTTGGATACGCAGCATACGGGAAGAAATGAAGCAGGTCATGCTGGACACATCCATACAGGTAGCTGTATCCATGGATGCCTTCGAAACGAGCTCGGATGGCGGGTCTCTAGAATTGAAGAGTAGGGTAGAAGGCAAAGACATGTTCGACCTGGTACAGAAATTAAATAACAATATCAAAGAGATTACCGTCTTCCATAATAACTCGCAGGAAATATCGGCGGGCACGTATGCTTACAATGATGCTACCAACGATAGCCCATTTGTGCAAGAAGCGAGAGACAGTGAATTTGTGTTTCGCAAAATGACCATCGACGACAAAACGTATTATCGAAGCTACTATTCGAACGAGAAGCTTGGAAGCTATACAATCAGTATCGTCTATGACGGCAAAGGCATTCAGGATCTCGTTGGAGAGAAACGAAATGATACGTTAATCTACTCCGCAATCGTTACGGTACTCGTACTATTAATTAGCTATTGGCTTGTAGGCGTTATGATACGCCCGCTCAAAGATATTTTATGGAAGGTTAATGAGGTGTCATCCGTAAGGTTCCATCAGCCGATTCAGATTCGGCGCAAGGATGAATTCGGTTTGCTCGCTTTGAAGGTAAATGCCATGTCGCAGAACTTAAGCATCTATATGGACAAACTGCGCAAGGCGTTCGAAGAGAATAGACGGATGAAGGAGCATCTGGAGTCGTTCATTAATCATACTAGCGATGCGATCCATCTGTTGGAGCTGGATGGCACGATTATTCAGGTGAACCGCGCTTTCGAGCTGCTTTACGGTTATGAGGAAGAGGAGGCGATTGGACTTGTATTCCCGATCTTGCCCGATTCACACCGTGACGAGCTGGAACAGATGCTCAGTCAGCTCGTCGCAGGCAGAGTTCTTCCGGCCAAGGAAACCATGCGAATGACGAAGTCGGGAGAGTTGATCCCGGTGAGTATTACCATATCGCCAATCCGCGATTCAGATGGGACAATCCGCGCCTTCGCAAGCATTTCTAGAGATATGCGCTCCCGCAATAAGATGGACGAGCTGCTGCGGCGCTCCGAGAAGCTAACCACGGTCGGACAATTGGCGGCAGGGGTCGCGCATGAAATTCGGAATCCGCTTACAACACTGAGAGGTTTTCTCCAGTTGCAGCAGCAGACGAAGCAGCTTAATGTGTCTCATGTAGGTCTGATGTTATCGGAGCTGGACCGAATTAATCTTATTGTCGGCGAGTTCCTCATCTTGGCGAAACCGCAGGCCACGAAATTTGTAACCAAGGATATGCGCAATATTTTAAATGATGTTGTTGCTTTGATGAATAGCGAGGCACATCTGCACAATATCGAATTTAAGTCGCTATTCACGGAAGAAAACTGTCTCGTTTCATGTGAAGAGAATCAATTGAAGCAAGTATTCATTAATCTGCTGAAAAACGCGATCGAGGCGATGCCGACAGGCGGCCCGATCCATATTCATATTACGAATCGAAAAGGGATCGTTTCGATTACKATTACAGACGAAGGTGTCGGCATTCCGGAGGAGATGATCTCGAAGATCGGCGACCCGTTCTTCACGGGGAAGGAATCGGGCACGGGACTTGGTATTATGGTCAGCCAGCGAATTATTCTGAATCATAAAGGGAATCTCGATTTTCAAAGCCAAGAAAATGTGGGAACAACGGTGCATGTGTCGCTTCCGGCTTTGAAACCTTTGACGGAGGACGGTATACTAGAAGCATCATTAACCGAGGGTATGTAGATGCGAAGTGCGAGGGAGAGGATGCAATGAGCGCTGGGCCTCGTGACGATAGAGAGGGCTATAGCTGTGTGCTTGCAGGTGCGACCGGGCTTGTTGGCGCTGCGCTGTTACGACAGCTGCTGGCGGATCCGAATACTAGAACGGTGACCGTGCTCGTTAGGCGGCCGCTGGATGCTGCTGCAACGGCGGGACTTGAGGCCATGAGGTCTAAGCTGCGAATAATTGTAGCGTCCTTCGATGATATCGATCTAGCGATGCAGGACGTAGAGGCCGATATTGTCTATTGCGCGCTTGGAACAACGATTAAAGCGGCGGGCTCGCAGGAAGCGTTCCGCACGGTTGATTTGGAATATCCGCTCGCGCTGGCTCGCTATGCGAAACGAGTGAATGCATCGCAGTTCGCTGTTATTACGGCGATGGGATCTTCCAAGAGCTCGGCCTTCTTCTACAGCCGAGTAAAGGGCGAGCTTGAAGAGGAGCTTGCGAAGCTGGAAATACCGCTGCTCCATATTTTCCAGCCGTCGTTTCTGCTTGGGCACCGGAAAGAAAAGCGGCTAGGCGAGACGGTAGGGACGTGGCTGGCAACGGCGCTTGGCTTCACGATGGTCGGACGGCTGCGCAGGTATAGGGCGATTCGCGGCGATGTAGTGGCTGCTGCAATGCTTCGGGCTACTCGAATCGCATGGGCGGAGCAGCATGGGCAAGGGCAGAATAGGACCGTTCAGCGGAGTCCTGAAGTGAAGGTATATGCTTCGGGCGACATTGCTGAGTTAGGGCATATACAGGCGAGGTGACATGCAGATGAGAATTAACAAGTTTATTAGTGAGACGGGCTATTGCTCGCGCCGCGAGGCGGACAAGCTGGTGGACAGCGGCCGAGTTACGATTAATGGCGAGACGGCCATGCTCGGCAGCCAAGCCGAGCTAGGCGATGATGTGCGCGTGGATGGACGACGGATTGGCGAACAGAAACGGCATGTATATATTGCGTTGAATAAGCCTGTTGGCATTACTTGTACGACTGAGCTTCATATTAAAGGTAATATCGTTGACTTTATCGGTCATGAGGAACGCATATTCCCGATCGGAAGACTCGATAAGGATTCCGAGGGCCTCATTCTGCTTACGAATGATGGCGATGTCGTGAACCCGATCCTGCGTTCGGAAGGCAAGCATGAGAAGGAATACATAGTAACCGTTGACCGTCCTATTAACGATTCCTTCGTTCGAGGCATGTCGGAGGGAGTGCGCATACTCGGCAGCATGACGCTGCCTTGCAAGGTAACGCGTGTGACAGACCGCGTATTCCGCATTATTCTGACCGAAGGAAAGAATAGGCAAATTCGTCGCATGTGCGAGGCGTTCGGCTATCATGTCAGGAAGCTTCAGCGTGTAAGGGTTATGAATATTCAGCTTGGCGGGCTCGCATCCGGGAAGTGGCGTGATCTAACGGAGGCGGAGAAGTCGGCGTTATTCCGGACGCTGGGGTATGAGGTAAACAGCTAACCTTATCTATGTTAATTTCGATGAAAGTATAAAGCCCCGACAGGCTGCGATTAAGCAGCTTGCCGGGGCTTCGTATTTATTTGGCGGCTGGAATGACTTGCTGATTAGTTGGATCGGCGACGGTATGCGAGATCGATACTTCGACCCGTCTATTCTTCGCTTTGCCCTCAGTCGTCTTATTGTCGGCAATCGGCTGATACTCGCCATAGCCGACGGCTCTGAATTGTTGAGGCTTAAGCTTTTTGTTCTCCAGCAAAATATCCATGAACCGAATTGCCCGCATCGAGCTTAAATCCCAATTGGACTTGAAGAAGACGGTCGAAATGGGAGTCGTATCGGTATGGCCGGATATGATGACTTCGTAATCGGGATATCCTTGCAGCATCTTGCCGATGGCTATGGCAAGCTCTCTCGATTCCGGCTTGACGGTCGCCTGTGCAGGAGCGAATAGCGCATTGTCGCTGATCGTAATCATGAGCTGGGACATATTGAGCTTTGTCTCCAGATCGGTTGTCAGGCCGTTTTTATCAATATATTCGTCAAGCTGCTTCTTCAGCTTCTCGAGATCCTCTTGCTCTTGCTTCAAGGCAGCCTCGCGAAGCTTCTGAGCATCTTGTTCTTTCTGATCCTTCGGATTATCGTCTTTTTTGATTTGATCTTCCTTCGGCTTATCAGGAGAATCGCCTTCCGGCGTGATTGCCGGACTATCGAGTATGCCGCTGCCGCTATTAAGCGCGATGCTGAACGCCTTGGACATTTCCTCGAACTTCTTCACATCAACGGAGTTCATGGAGTACAGAACGATGAAAAGTGCAAGCAGCAGGGTCAGCAAGTCGGCATAAGGGATGAGCCAAGATTCGTCTACATGCTCTTCGTGATCGTCATGCTTATGCTTTCTGCTCAACGGCGCCTTCCTCCTTCTCCCTCAGTTTTCTTCTTTCTGTTGGAGTGAGGAATACGGACAACTTCTGGTTAATCGCAATCGTCGATACGCCGGATTGAATGGACAGCAGACCTTCAACCATCATTAGGCGGATTTGAATCTCGCTCTTCGACAAACGCTTTAATTTGTTGGCAATCGGATGCCATAAAACATAACCTGTGAATATACCAAGCAAAGTTGCGATGAAAGCGCCGGCGATCGCATGAGCCAGCTTCTCCATGTCGCTCATGTCGGCAAGTGCCGCGACGAGACCGACAACGGCGCCGAGTACCCCGAGCGTAGGCGCATATGTGCCCGCTTGCGTGAAGATGAGCGCGCCAGCTTTGTGGCGATCTTCGGTAGCGGCAATGTCTTCAAGCAAGACGTCGCGAACGAAGTCTTGGTCGTTGCCGTCGATAATCATACGCATGCCGTTCCGGAGAAACGGATCTTCGATATCGTCGACCTTCGCTTCAAGCGCAAGCAAGCCCTCGCGGCGCGTGATCGATGCCCATTCCATAAAGTTAGCGATCAACTGATCGCGTTGCATAAGCTTTTGTTCGGAGAAAACCATTTTGAACAGTTTGCCGATTTTTCCGAGCTCAGACATTGGGAAGGCAACCATGACCGCTGCAATTGTACCTAATATGATAATCATGAATGCGGCCGGATTGGCTAGAGACGATAAATGAGCGCCTTTAAACACCATACCTCCCAGAACAGCGACAAGACCTAGTACAATACCTATAATTGTTGAATTTTTCATCATACACCCCGTCCAGTACGTATTCGAATTAAATATTCTAGCGTTTACGCTTGTCTACTTTCTATTATTATCGACAAATAGGGTGGCTGAGATTAGAGTAAACGAAACGATTTGGGGCGGAAGACGTTTAATATTGTCGAAATGATGTAAAATAAGAGTATAAGGCCATATGCATTCGGGATTGAAAGCCCATCGAAGACATGCGGAGCAAAACGACACTAATAATAGAAGGCAGGTTATGAATATGGGAGTAAGACATGCAAGAGAATATGCGGATATATTGAAAGAGTTGACGGAGGCTGTAGCAGAGATTGAGAATAGCTACACGTTTTTTGAGATGGAAACCGAGGAATGGGAAGCGCTGCATGAGGATGACCGTCATGAGGTAATGGAAGCGCTGGCTGACGATGTGTTTTTCGGACTGGGCGAAAATCCGGAAATTAAGGTCGGCGAAGGCGTCATTACTTACAACAGCAAGCATCATATTATAGAAGTATCTCAGAGCAATCAGGTTACACGCATAGTTAGACTGATCTAAGTCAGCTTTTCTCCGGTTGTTGTTAGATTGCTACTATATTATAGATGTATCATTCGACAAAATAGTCGGGATGGCAGTTAATATGTCGCTTCTTTACATTTTATGTCGATTCATTTACAATGGTACTCATTAATATGGTAGATAATATAACATGCGAGTAACACAAAGGAGAGCGCTATGAGTGATGGTCACACTACAATAGCACTACCAAAAGCGCTAGGTCTACAAGACGAAAAGCTAGCAGCCTACTATCAGCCGATCATAGCGATGGATACTCGGCGAATTATGGGCTATGAGGTGCTGGCTAGAGCGGTAAAGGGAGATTCTGTTCGCAGCTTGGGGCCTTTCTTTAGTGATGAAACGGTGCCCGATGAGGAGCATATTCTCGTGGATCGGCTGTTGCGCGAGCAGGCTTTTGCCAAGCTGGGTCAGATGGATGAACCTCCTATGCTGTTTATTAATCTAAAGCCTTCTTGGATTTATCGTTATGAGCAATCCGGAGAGCTGTTCACGTTGTCTCTGCTTAAGAAATACGGTATTGACCCAAGGAAAGTCGTTATTGAGATTACGGAGCAGAGCTTCCAAGGCTCAATGGAGGTGCTTCGCACCGTTGTAGACCTCTATCGGGAGCAAGGTTGTCAGATTGCAATTGATGATGTAGGCAGCGGTTTCAGCAGTTTCGACCGTATTGCTCAGATTCAGCCTAACTTGCTGAAGATCGATATACATATGATTAAGAGGAGCGCAACGCATGACGGCTACTTCGGCGTGCTTCGCTCCTTCTCAGATATGGCGGAGCTGATCGGCGCCTCCTTGCTCGTGGAAGGCGTCGAGACGAGAGAGGATCTTGCAAGGGCGATTCGAGCAGGCGCGCGTTATGTGCAAGGGTTCATGTTCGCGAGGGCTGAGGCGGACTTCCGCGATCCCGATTGCTTCGCTCCAATTATTGTAGAGGAGCTGGAGCGGCATCTGCTGCATCACGTCATCTCGGAGCGCGATTGGCAAGTCAAGGCTGAGCAGCTTGCGAAGCAGCTCGCGCATATCGTGGATACCTCCGATGGCATTACGGAAAATAATGACGATTGGGCTCTGCGGCTTCTGCCGGAGCTGGACACGAGCTATATTCGCGTGTACTTGTGCAATCAGGACGGCATTCAGCTATCGGCGAACTATTTCCGCGAGTCTGACGGCTCATGGCGGAGCGAGGACCAATTTCGAGGCGCGAACTGGTGCTGGCGGCCGTACTTCGTTCCGAACATCGTACAGATGAACGAGGATCGAAGATCGATTGTATCGAGAGCTTATACGGATCTCGATACACATGCATGGATTCGGACGATATCGGTGCTTGTTGGACCTGGACTTATTTTATTCGCGGATGTAATCGATATAGAGCACGGCACGCAAGCGATATAATAGCATTCAGAGCTGTTAGCTCTGGATGGGCTCGAACACCATGCAGTGGCATTCGGCGTAACCGTTCTGAGAAGGACGGGCATACGTATCGGTAATGCGGAAGCCCGCCTGTTCATAGGCGCGTACGGCTCGCGTATTCCAAGCGAGTACCTCTAAGTCGATCTCATGCTGAGGCATTCTTCTTCGCGCTTCAAGCGCAATTAGCTTAGCGAAGGAAGGACCTAAACCCCGGCTGCACAGATCAGGGTGAAGGCCGAGTCCGAGCCTGGTTACGCCGGTCATGGGGAACAACTGGGCGAAGCCGATCAGTCTCGAGCTATCGTCAACGATTGCTATATATTGCTGCGCACGCAGGACGGGATCGCCGAATTCGATTTCGTCCTTTTGCATTTGCTCCCAAGTTGGCCAGTGGTAGACATCGTAGGGAGGCTCATAAATCCAATTACATATTTCGACAGCATGCTGTATTTCCAGCGGACATATGGTCATTTGAATCGGATAGCGTTTATAATGAGAAGAATGGTTTAAATTATTCAATATCTTATAACCTCCGGATGGAGCAAATGAGTTGGATACGTATGACTAAGTATATCAGATAGGCGCCAGAAGGCGCGCGGACATAAGGAGAACTACGGCATGAAGAAGTTAATATGGATCGGCTGTCTGTCTTACTTGGTAATCGGTATTGCGCATGTGGTAGGCGGATCGATATTGGAGCAGCTGATTGATCATTATGGGCTCACGTACAAAGACGGCGGACAATGGATTATGAATCAATTTCTCGGCTTCCTGGTCGGTGTCATACTGGCTCCCTCCATCACGGCAAGAATCGGCAAGCGAGGCGCGGTGCTTATTGCGCTTGGCGCGCTTACTTTAAGCGAGGCCGCTTACAGCCTGCTTCTTCCCTGGGGCTGGATGCTGGCCGTCGCTCCTCTCGCGGGGTTCGGCTTCGGCATGACGGAAGCGGTCGTCGGCGCGATGATCATCGACCTTGCTAAGGGCAAGGCTTCGGCAATGAGCCGGCTAGAAACGTTTTTTGGCGTCGGCGCACTTATTATACCGGTTGCAGCCGCTTATTTGATCGCTCAGAACGTATGGCAGGTATCGTTCCCGATACTGGCGGCACTGTCGGGCGTTACATTCGTATTGTGGCTCACGATGTCCTTCGGCAAGCTGGACGAGCAGATCGGATTTCAACCGCCGAAAGCAGCGGTGAGCAGCAGCATGGAGCAAGGGGCGGCAGGTGCAAGAACAGGTATATTCGGTTATCCGCGCACTGCGCTTCCGTTCTTGCTGCTGTCGGCAGCGTTCTTCATGATCTACGTAGGCATGGAGATGAGCTTCTCCAATTACTTGCCTTCCTTGCTTATTGAGCGTTCGCAGGTAAATGAGTCGAGTGCTGCGGCAGCGCTCAGCCTGTTCTGGGCAACAATGGTGTTCGGACGTATATTTGCAGGCACGTTGGCGGAGAAAATGGGGTATGCGAAGTATTTGTTTATTGCTACTGGCGGAGCAACGATCGTGTTCGCATTAATGGCGCTCATGGGTCAGCTCAGCTGGATGCTCTTCTTCGTCGCTTTAAGCGGTCTGTTCTTCTCGGGTATATTCGGTATCGCCCTTGTCTATGCGAATGCGTTAATCCCAGGCATGACTGAGCGGACGACGAGCTTGCTCGTAGCATGCGGCGGGCTTGGCGGGGCAATCTTCCCTCGCGTTACCGGCTGGTTCATGGATCGATATGACGGCGGGGTTACGCTTTGGTATGTAAGCGTACTGGTTCTGATCATGCTGCTCGTACTGGGCGCAATGCTTGTGCTAGGCAGAGGGCAGTCGCAGCGGCGCGATGCTGTGCGTAATAAATAGAAAGTAATAGCACCCCAACAGCCTGCAGGCTGTTGGGGTGGCCTATTTTGTCAGAAAAACAACAAAGCCGCAGACTGTTGTCGCGAGTGGACGAACAGACTGCGGCTTTGTTGTAAAGGGTGAAACTATTTTGCGTCGGCGTAAGTGGTAAATGCTTCCTCGCTAAGAATGCGACGTGCTGTCACATAACGAGGTTTGTAGTAAGTGGAATCGAGCTTGTCGACTACAACGCCGCGGCTAACCGAAGCGTGTACAATGTTGCCGTCCCCTATGTAGATGCCGACGTGGGAAATTGCGCCGTTGTTTCCGCCGCTTGTGTCGAAGAACACAAGATCCCCGGCAATCAGGTCATCTTTAGCGACCTTCGTGCCAACTGTTGCTTGATCGGAGGAAACGCGAGGAAGATCGATGCCCATCTTAGCGAACACATAGCTCGTGAAGCCGGAGCAATCGAAGCCTTTCGCGGTAGTTCCACCGCTTTTGTACGGAGTACCAATGACGTCATTGATAAATCCGTTCATTTTGGAGTCTGCGAAAACGCTTCCCGCTTGAACAGCGAGCAAGAGCGCAAGCCCCAAAAGCATTACGGTAACCTTTTTCAATTGTGAAACTCCTTCCGGTGCCGACGAGGTTAGCTGTGGGGTTCGGTTGAAGGTTCCCTATGATTCCTCAGGCGCTACGAACAAGTCGATGATATCCTCTTCTACAGAGGCGGTATGACTTATAGCCGTGGCGTCGGAATCAATTCACCCAGAGTGGTTCCCCCGTTTTCCGCTAGGAAATTAGGCAGTTTTGTTTTGCTCTTGACAATTATTCGATTTTTTTCATTCATCTCCTGCCTTTCTAACAAAATTCTAATAATTCTCATGTAATCTTTTGACAAACTGCTTCGTATAATCATTTTTCATGTAATAATAAAGCCTCAACTAGGACCGAGGGACTAAATAATCGATACTCGATTTCATTTATTATGTGGATATTCTGTAAAGTATGACCCCAAGGTACTAATGGTGAGAGGATTCTCATCTTTCTAGCAAAAAAGGCTGTCGCCGTCATTAGTAGGATGATAACGTAAAAACCCCCGAATTCGCCATAATAGGACAGGCGTAGATTCGGGGGTATTTGAGCTAAAGCGGGCTAAGATAATGAAGCTACTTGGATTGCAGGCATTCGTATTGAGCGGCAATGGTCCATACTCGGACGAGCGTTCGCACCAAGTTGTAGCCTTGATGAAGGATGAGTGCGAATAGTCCGGCCCATAGCAGCGATACACCGGTGATGAGAAGTCCTAATCCGGCTCCGATGGCCCACATAACCAGCGAGATGGCAGCGAAGGAGACGATATGCCTCAGCGCGCGCCCGAGCGAGTGGAGGATGCCTTCTTTTGAGGCGGCGCCAAGCTGCATGGCCAGGAAGAGCAGATGCAGCAGCACGCCCCAGAACAGCCATAGTCCAGCGCCGGGAAGGACGGATTGCAGCAGGTCGACGTTCGATCCGCCTTGCAGGTATGCGTCGAGCGCATGAGGCAGCACCCAGAATCCGGGAGCAAGTGCTAGCGCGGCCTCCGCCCAGTGGAGCAGCATGACCGGTTTCCAAGCTTTGCGAATGCCTTCTACAAATTTAGTGCCGCCGCCGGCCGCGCCTTCGCCTCGCGTACTAGAATGGTGCAGCGAATAGAACAGTCCGGCATTGAACAGGGGAGTCAGCAACATGCGGATGGCGAACAAGCCGCCTAGCATCCATACATAAGGCGTAAGGATGTCGGTCTTCAGCAGTTGGAACTGCGCCTCGGTCAGGAAGAGGTGAACGGCTGTATCAGACGGGTATGCAGCTGGAAACCGGCGCAGCAAGGGCGAGACGACCGAATCGATAAATCGATAGAGGAAGAAGCCCCATAGCAACTGATACAGAAATAACAGAATGATGAGGTGGAAGTGCTTGACCGCAAGCTGCCAACCTTGCTTCATATACATTTTCATATTCGATCGCTCCTTGCGCGCTTATACTTACCAGCTCAGCGTACCTAACAATCCCTCGATCAGCTTCGATACGCTGATGCCCCACCGGATGCGCGTCTTGTCCGGCAGATCGGCTTGCATATAGTTGTTGATGAGCTTGTTGTCGAGTACGTTCGAATGCTCGGAATCGATCATCGCCCATTGCAGAGGAGCCGTATGCACTTGCGTAATCTGGACGTGGGAGTCGTCGGCATCCCATAGCTTTGTCACCGTCGCGCCGTCCGTGAACTGCAGCGTAATCGGGATTTGACCGCTTACACCGCCGTTCCGCTTGACGAGCACGGTCGATTCATAGAGCTTCTGGCCGTCCTGCTCAGTCGGTTTCACTTGAATCGATTCGACCGAGTAGTCGGACATTTGGTTCGCGTACACGTATCCGCTGAAGTAGTCATGCCACTTCGTCTTCGTTACCTGTTCGACAACACGCTGGAAATCGGCAGTCGAAGGATGCTTGAATTTGTATTTTTGAAAATAGGTCCGCATAATCTTCGCCATTGTCTTGTCGCCAACCTGATGCTGGATGCCGACAAGGACAAGCTTCGCCCGCAGATAGACGTTCTCCGCATATTGATTATGGCTGCTATAAGCCCACGACGGCTGCTTAAGCGGCGCAGGGTCCGTCATATAGCTCGCTTCAATTCTGAGGTTCGGCTCAAGTCCGTAGGCGGACTCCATGACCATATCCTCGGCATAGGAGGTGAAGCCTTCGTCCAGCCAAGCTTCCTCGAATTCATTGGAGGCGACCATGCCGTACCAATATTGGTGGCCGATCTCATGAACGACGGTACGCTCGAGGTCGTAGCCGGGATTCGCCTTCTCGGCGGCGAACGCGGTGACGAGCGTCGGGTATTCCATGCCGCCTGCGCCATTGCCGCCCTTCGGCGGGACAACGATCGACAGCGTGCTGTAAGGATATTCGCCGTACCACTGCGCGTACTTGGAGAGCGCGGACTTGGCCGCATGCATGTAACGCTCCTGGAGGTCGGCATGCAGCGGGTCGAGGTACAGCTTAATACGAACGCCCGGCACGCCTTTATCCGAGAAAGCTTCCTCCGCGAAGACGAAGTCGGGCGATGCCGACCATGCGAAGTCGTGAACGTCTTCCGCGTAGAATTGATACGACTTTCTTCCATTGCTGCCTTCAGCCGTCTTCGTTTGGAAGCCTGTAGCTGCAACGGTATAAGACTCAGGTACGTTGATCTTCACGCTGTAAATGCCGAAGTCGCTATAGAACTCGGAATTGCCGTGGTATTGATGAACGTTCCAGCCTTCGGCGGTACGTCCTCGCGTTCCCGCCGTTTCGTAGACTGCTACCTTCGGGAACCATTGGCCCGCCATGACGAAGTTGCCGGAGTAGCCCATACGGGCGAACACTTCGGGCAGCTTCACCTCGAAGCCCATGCGCAGCGTCACGGTCTTGCCTGGCGCAACGGGCTCCAGCAGGCGGAGCTTGACCAGCGTAAGATCGTTGACGTTGCCGTCATCGGGCTGAACGTAATGGAGGCGAGGCAGCAGGTTCTCCCCCTCAAGCGTCTGAAGCGACAGCAGGTTCATGAAGCCGAGGCTGTCCGCCGTAGCCTTGTCCTCGCGCAGCTTGCCGCCTGACTCGCTCATGAACGTTGTTTTCTTGGACAGGAAAGCGTTCGGGTACAGATTGAAGTAGAGCTCGGACACCGCTTTTTTGCCGGGATTGGTCCAGGTTACGATCTGATCGCCGTCCAAATGCCGAGCGTCCTCGCGCAAGCTGACGTTAATGTGGTACTCAACTACACGCTTGCTGAGCGATTGCGGCTTAGGCGCTGCGCCCGTGTCGGGCTGCTGCTGGGCGGGCGGCTTGGCCGTTTTTTGGGCAGAAGCGGGCGGTGGCTGCTTGGCATTCGCCGCGGGAGCTAATGCATAGGTATACTGCGATTGCCAAGCATTCCCGAAGCCGTACTGCACAGACACGCCGAGCAGTACAATTCCGAGTATAACTAATAAGATTCGTTTGACGTTGCGTGGAGTCATTGAACGTTTCCCTCCCGTTGACAAGCATCTACAGCATGTATATGTTTGCTTTTAGAGGATTATTAGCTAAAATGTAATTATTGTACGGGGAAGGTGTGAATGCAGGGATGGATGATCAGAATCAGCAAGACCAGCCAGAGAAGAAAGAGAAGAAACAACTGTCGCTCAACGTTGTGAGCAACAAAAAACATAAAGGTTTCGGAGCCGGATCCATCGATCTGAGCCAAGTATCCTGCATCATTATCGATAACGGAGAGGCCTATATCGATGTAGGCGCGATGCATGCGAAGAGCAAGATCGAGCGCGGCATTAAGTTTACGCCGAACCGGGAAGATACGCCGAACGGCCGCCAATGCTGGATCGTATGGGTAGCGGTGGATCGCAATGAAGAGGGCGCTTATTATGCAGGCGCTACGGCTTGCGAGATGTGGATCGATACGGAAGCGCGCCGCGGGTGGAAGATTCTCGCCGATCACGTCAACAAGCTGGATTATTCATTGAAGCGCCGTATCGTTCTTGGCGAGCTTGGCGATGTGGAGAAAGCCGCGTTGCGCAAGCTGCTCGTGGAGCACAACGCCGAGTGGTGGAATCGTTCGACGGATGAGCTCAAGCAAGCGCTCGAGGCATAAGGGATAGCGTAAGAGGGCGATAGCCCATTGAAGGGGAGAACCTCACCGTTCGCAGCGATTATAATCCTGCGAATGGTGAGGTTTTCCGCGTTGAGGGTCAACCTTACAGCATGAGGTTGGGAGTGCGACTATGTCCGTAAGTGCATATATGCTCTTACAGGGCGAATATACGGCGAGAGGTTATCTTCGCTTAGGCGCGAAAAAACTTTTTTTAAAAAAAGTGCAGGGTACAAGGCAGTCTCTGTCGTCTATTGTATGGGGAAGGAGGAGAGCGACATTCAGGATACGGATTGGATCAAGGCGGTACAGAGCGGCGGGCCCGAGCATTATCGACCGTTCGTACAAGCTTATGGTCCGTATATATACAAAACCGTCTATGCCGTGCTGCATTCGCCGCATGATGCGGAGGATGTGACACAGGAAGTGCTCCTTCAAATCTATCGCTCCCTCCCGGAATGCCGATTAGACGGATTGAAGACATGGATTACACGAATAGCAGTTAATCGTGCGATTGATTACAAGCGCAGCCGAGCAAGGAAACCCGAGGAGCTGTTCGAGAGCGAGGCGAACCTGCGGACCGAGGAGCAGCTGCATGATGACAGCAATGTTCCCGCCGCGGAATCGATCGCGCTGGAACAAGAACATTTACGGCATATTCGTGAGCGGGTGGACGAGCTGCCGGGAAATTATCGCGAGGTTGTCACCGCTTATTATATGGAAGACAAATCGTATGAACAGATTGCGGTCGAAACCGGATTGGAGCGCAAGAGCGTCGAATCCAGGCTGTACCGAGCGCGAAGCTGGATGAAGAAGCATTGGCGAAGGGAGGATTTTGAATGAACAAGCATATAGCAAGCAGAGAAGGTGCAGATGGGACGGACGATCATGTAGCCGAACCTACGATGAGAAGTTATGTGGAGCATCGTCTATCGGAGCAGGAACGCGAGCTCGTTGATGGGCATTTGGCTGAGTGCGAACATTGCTTGCAGCGCTTTATGGATGCGGCCCAGGCCACGCATGCAGAGAGTGAGCTGTTGCTGCCGGATATGGACATATTGGAGCAGCGGGTCATTGCACAGCTCCATGCAGAGAGTGAAGCTGCAGCTGCTGTCAAGGCTGTTCAGTCATCACCCCGCCATGCTCGCCGCCGTTCTTGGCTGCAGCATCCGGTCGCTCAATATACGATAGCAGCATCCATTACACTGCTGCTTCTAGGTACAGGCACATTTGCCGGGCTATCCGACAAGCTGTCCAGGCTTGATCAGGAGGCCGTAATTCAACCTCCTCAGGCGACAGAGCACTTGCCGTCGCTTCCTTCCGAATCATGGTCGGATCGTATGGTTGATCGAACTGGCTCTTGGTTGGATGGCATTCGAGAGAGCAGGTACAGGTAAGCAAGAGCGTATGTACGGTTTCGCTCGATGAAGATAGATGCACGGGAGTACGATGAACAGAGAGGTAGGAATTTAGAATGAATAAAAGCCCGTTAGCTGCTTTTTTACTATCATTTTTACCAGGAGTAGGTCATGGTTACTTAGGCCGTCCCGTCCGGTTCGTATTATATGGAGGATCGTTTTTCGGAACTATGTTCTTCATGTTCCTTTTTGGCATATCGAACAATTTGGATGAGGGCTTCGCTTTCTTTGGATTCTTTGTTATGGCGGTCAGCTGGTCTATCAATATGCTCGATATGCTTATAACGCTGTTCTCAGGCCGAGTGAATGCCGGATCGCCGGCGGTGCCTCCGATGCTTGGCTCGTACCCGAGTCAAGCAGGGGCGGAATCAAGCTTCAATCCGTATGATCAGGCTCAGGCATATCATATGCAGCATCAGCAGCAGCAAKAGAAGACGAGGACGATTCTGCTTTCCTTCCTGCCTGGTCTTGGTCATATGAGTCTCGGTCTGATGCAGCGCGGCATTACGTTTCTCATATCGTTTATCGGGTTGTTCGTTATTATCGTGTTTCTGAGTGTAGTGACCAGTAAGGCAGCGCTACTTATTTTCCTGCTGGGCCTTCCGATTATTTGGATTTATAGCTTATTCGATGCGATTCAGCAAATGCATGCGAAACAGCGCGGAGAGCGTATGGAGGATCGCGCGGTGTTCGAGGAGCTTGAGGCGCATATCGCCTCGGGACGCAAAAGCAAGGTGCTGGCGATTGCGCTATCGATTTTCCCTGGTGCAGGCCATCTGTATCTGGGTCTTCAAAAGCGCGGCCTGCAATTGATGGGGGGCTTCCTGCTCACCGTCTACATTATGGACAATCTCAGATTGTCATTGTTCTTCTTCTTATTGCCATTGTTCTGGTGCTTCGCATTCTTCGATGCGCTGCAGCAGACGTCACGCTACGAGCGTCAGACGCTTAGCGACGAGCCTGTATTGACGCAGCTTGTACCGTACCAACGCTGGTTCGGTTTCGCATTGCTTGGTTTTGGCGCGTATTACTTGCTCGACCGTGTAGCTGCGGAAGTGGCATCGAGATATTCCAACGAAATTTACACCCAATACTTGCAACTGAAATATATGATTCCGACGGCGGTCGTCGCTTTCGTTATGATTATCGTCGGCATGCGGCTTGTGTTTGGCGGTAAAACCTATTCCGAGGGGCGGCATGATACGATGGCACCGCCACCGCCGCCGCCGACTTTATCCAAGCAAGAGGAGGATATGCAATGAATGCGTTAGATACGTTGAACCGTCCCCTTCCCGATGGAGGGATTCGCACTTGGCGAGTAGGCTCCCTATCGATGGGTGTTACGCTAATGCTGATTGGTGCGGCGCTTGCCGCATCGCTTTGGCAGAACATTCAAGCCTATGAAATGCTGTTATGGGTTGCGCCGATCGTGTTCATCTTGCTTGGCTTGGAGCTGCTATTATATTTGAAGTTCTCCGGAAGCGACCTTGCCATCGTCAGATATGATTGGGTTAGCGTGTTCTTTGTAGGCCTTATTGGCACCGCAAGCCTCGGGCTTGCGCTGCTGATGTCTACCGGCCTATTCGATGAGCTGCAACGCGGCCTGCAAACGACGCAGCGATCGGTCTTCGTGGAGCCGCATTCGCTGCAAGTGCCGGATAACGTGAGTAAAGTCATCGTGCAATCGATTGGCGGGGTTGTGCTTGGAGAGTCGGATACGCGCGAGGCAAAGCTATTCGGACAGATTCGCTATTGGTCGGCTGAACCGATTAGCGAACCGGACAAAGAGCTGATGCAGACGACGGTTGTCGGCAATACGCTCTATATTATGGTCGGCACGCTTGATCGCAGAGACGGCGGTCTCGTTACCGATACATACGACTCGCAGCTCACGCTCGTCTTGCCGAAGGGACTAGAGGTTGAGCATCGGGGTTACTAGTTGGTAGAGAGGCTTGGTTCATAGCCGCATTCGATTTAAACCATTTATTCCCTTTCGGACGGCATGCAGCGCCGCTACAATGGAGGCAAGGGAAGCGTGCCGAACAGCATTCCGGGCTGTCCCGGCAAGGCTCCGCATCTGTCTGCAAAGGGGTAATAGGCAATGGCCAAAACAAAAAGAGGCAAGGCGCTCTGGAATGATCCTACGCGTGGACGCGGTACATGTCCGGCATGCAGCAGCACGAGAATCAAGCTGCTTTATTCGAGAACGACATCCGGCAATAAAGCGGTTAAAGTGTGCAAGAAATGCGCGAATGCACCGCAAGTGAAGATCGATGCCATTACGGTATAGCTTCGAATGAACTCGCATTCTCCCCAAGGAGTGCGAGTATTTTTTTTCCGAAGGTACGAAATATGGAATATTTACGATTCTTTTATCCTAAACTCATAATAGATTCATAGTGAAGCGTTATCATTTAGACATTGAGCTGATGGAGGGATGGATATGAATGCTTCTTACGTCAACGAATGGCTGGACGAATACAACGATTATATGCGTCTTTATGGAATGTTCGGCGACCAAGCGTATAGGGATAGAGCCAAAGCGGCGCTTGATCATCTCCAAATGAGAGTGAATCGGGAAAAGCAGCTTCAACGCTTCATGTATAAAATGATGAACAGCAAGACGCTCGCCAATTGATTGTGCTGAATGGAAAATAAGGGCTGCCGTGCACATAGGCAGCCCTTATTCGATTGTTCGTTAGGCCATATGAAAGAGATGCTTTTTGACCTTCTCCGCTTCTTCCGGCGTGCGATGGATATGGACAACCTCGTTGACATCGAATTTGTTGCCGTCCGGATCGTAGAACACGAAGTTAATGCCGCAGCTGCCCCGATCCTCTAGCTCCTCCGTACGTACGCCGTTTTTCTGCAGACGGTCGTACAGCTGCTCGATTTGTCTGACCTCGAACGTAAGTCTGAACATTTCATAACCTTTCTTATTAGGGAATTGGTTATCAATGACTCCATCGGTTTCCACCAAGTGAAGCCACTGCCCATCGGAAAGCTTAAGAATGACTTGGAATTCGGCCGGATTGTAAGGCACGGCATACGCCAGGCCGAAATTTCGTTGCCACCATTCGGCGGAGCGCAACGGGTCCTTGACCGGTACATAATTCGAGCATACACATTTTAATACATTAAGAGGTTGCTGATTCGACGCTTCAGACATCTCGATCATCCCTTCTATGGTCACTGTCTTGTCATTTAATAAACGAAACCTGGAATGAAATCCAAACAGCAGTTGTAAAAAAAGAGAAGAGGCTGCACATAAGTTCGCTTATGTGCAGCCTCTTTAATTGTGTCTATGCGCTGCTCTTAATGAGCAACCGTATTGTAAGTCATAATCCAGATCGAACCTGCGACGATCGTAAGCAGGATGACTAGGCCGAAGATGAGCGCCATCAGATTGAAGCGCGGCTTCTCTTCATCGCGGATATGCATGAAGAAGAAGAGCTGAACGGCGAATTGGAGCACCGCCATGATAAGGATAAGCAACGTTGTACCGGACTTGCTCAGCAAGTCGTTCATGACGACGACAAGCGGGATGATCGTAAGCACGATCGAGAGCAAGAAGCCGATGACGTAGGACTTCATCGTGCCGCCATGCTCATGCGAGCCGTGCTCGCCGTTGCCATGCTGCACATCGTGCGCGTTATGATTCGCCATCCTACATCACCCCCATCAAGTAAACGATTGTGAATACGAAGATCCATACGACGTCAAGGAAATGCCAGTACAAGCTGATAATGCCGACCTTGCGCTTCGTAACCGGCGTAATGCCGCGGCGTGACAGCTGCAGCATGAGCGCAACCATCCAGACGAGACCGACAGAAACGTGGAGTCCGTGCGTGCCGACAAGCGTGAAGAATGCCGACCAGTATGCGCTAGTTCCGATATTCGCTCCCTCATGAACGAGGTGAATGAACTCGGTAACCTCCAAGGCGATGAACGATGCGCCTAGAAGCGCTGTTATAGCGAGCCATAGAATAAGCCCGCGCTTGTTGCCCCGGTTCATCTCCAGCACGGCGATACCGCTCGTGAAGCTGCTCGTAAGCAGGATGAACGTCGAGATAATGATGCCGTTCAGCTCGATCAGCTCGCCCGGCGTAGGTCCTGCTGCCGTGTTGAAGCGCAGCACGACGAACGTCGCGAACAGAGTGCCGAACAAGATAACGTCTGTAATAAGAAACAGCCAGAAGCCGAACATTTTCATCGATTCTTGATCGTGATGGTCATGGCCGTGGTGCTCGTCATGGTGACCGCCGCCGCCATGGGCTCCCGCTGTTTTTGAAATCGCGTGTGCCATTATTTTGCCCCCCTTAGAGCAGCTTCCGTGCGCTCGATTTCATCGACAGGAATGTAATAGTCGGTGTCGTAGGTGAACGAACGGGCCAGCAAGCAGGCTACGATGCCGATGAAGCCCGGTATCGCCATCCAGAGCCAATCCCAGACAAGGCCGAAGCCCAATACGAACCAGCAGACGGACATAATGAACGGAATGCCCGAGTTTTTCGGCATATGAATCGGTTCAAGCGGTGCTAGCGCCGGTTCAGGCTCGCCAGCAGCGCGGCGCTGCTTCGTTTCCCACCAGTCATCCTGGCTTTGTACTTGCGGTATTCTTGCAAAGTTATAGAGCGGCGCAGGCGATGGAATCGACCATTCGAGCGTTCTGCCGTCCCAGTTGTCGCCATTGTCGACTTTCTTAAAGAATTTAATGCTGTGCGCGATTTGCCATACTTGGAACAGGAACGCGATACCCATTAAGAAACCGCCGACAGTAGAGATGACGTTAAGCGGCTGCCAGCCCATGTCGAAGTCGTACGTGTTGACGCGGCGCGTCATGCCCATGAGGCCAAGCGCGTATTGCGGCATGAAGCAGACATAGAAGCCGATGTTCCAGAACCAGAATGCCCATTTGCCGAGTCCCTCGTGAAGCTTGAACCCGAACATTTTCGGCCACCAATAGTATAGCCCCGCGAAGTAACCGAATACGACGCCGCCGATTAATACTTGGTGGAAGTGGGCGATCAGGAAGTAACTGTTGTGGAACTGGAAATCCGCTGGTGCTACGGACAGCAGAACCCCGGTCATGCCCCCGATAACGAAGCACGGAATGAATGCGACCGACCACATCATCGGCGTCGGGAAACTTAGCTTGCCTCGGTACATCGTGAACAGCCAGTTGAACACTTTGACCCCTGTCGGGATCGCGATCAGCATCGTCGTAACGGCGAAGAACGCATTGACGTTCGCGCCGGAGCCCATCGTGAAGAAGTGATGCGCCCATGTGAAGAACGAGAAGAAGCTGATCGACATAAGAGCGAATACCATCGACTTGTAGCCGAATAGCTTTTTCTTCGAGAACGCCGATACAACCTCGGAGAAAATACCGAATGCCGGCAAAATAACGATATATACTTCGGGATGTCCCCACATCCAGATGAGGTTGATGTACATCATCGGGTTGCCGCCGCCGTCGAGCGTGAAGAAATGCGCGCCGAGGTAACGGTCAATGAAGAGCAGGAACAGCGTAACGGTCAGAATCGGGAAAGCGAAAATAATCGTAATACACGAAGACAGGACGGACCAGACGAACATTGGCATTTTCATCAATGTCATGCCAGGCGCGCGCATCTTCAGAATCGTAACGATAAAGTTAATGCCTGTTGCCAGCGAGCCGATACCGGAGATTTGAATACCCCAGATATAGAAGTCTTGGCCGAGGCCGGGACTGCCTGACAGCTCGGATAGCGGCGGATAAGCGAGCCAGCCCGCATCCGGCGAACCGCCGATGATGAATGATACGTTGAATAGCATCGCCCCGAAGAAGAACATCCAGAAGCTTAGGGAGTTCAGGAACGGGAATGCGACGTCGCGCGCGCCGATCAAGAGCGGAACGACGATATTGAATAAGCCGAACATAAGCGGCATGGCCATGAACAAGATCATAATTACGCCATGCGTCGTGAAAATTTGGTTATAGTGCTCGGCCTCTAGAAATTCGAGCTGCGGCGCAGCGAGCTGAAGCCGCATGAGCAGCGCATCGACGCCGCCGCGGAACAGCATAAGGATGGAGGCAATGATATACATGATGCCGATTTTCTTATGATCGACGCTCGTTAGCCATTCGGTCCAGAGCCAGCGCCATTTTTTGAAAAAGGTGAGTACAAATACGATCGCCACGACCGACAGTCCTATCGATACTTGCGCCCCTAGAATAAGCGGGTCGCCCGTAACGAAAAACTCGGATGCGAACTCTTTTATTTTGTCCAACATGAGGGGACCTCCTACATTAATGTAATTGTGCTTAGGGGTTAATGCCCCTCATGGTTCATATGTTCATGATCCATATTTGTGCTGTCAGCTTCATCGTTCGCATCTTTTGCATCTTTTGCATCTTTTGCAGATGCGGTATCCGTCTCGCTGTCTTGTGCAGCAGCACCGTGATGATGACCGCCCGCGCTGCCTTCCTCTACGTACTGCGTAACAATCTTGTCGAACAAGCCTTCAGGGAAGCTGGAAAACAGCTGTGTCTCGGACGTGCTCGGCTCGGTCAGCTTCTCGAAGCCTTCCATTGTAAGCGCCGGAGCAGTGTTCTTCACTTCTTGCACCCAAGCGTTGTAATCCTCTTCGGTCGTCGCATCGACTTGGAAAGTCATTTGCGCAAAGTCTTTACCCGTAAAGTTGGCGCCGGTGCCGAAGTAGCTGCCTTGCTCGTCAGCTTGCAGGAACAAAGTCATTGCCATGCCTGACATGGAGTAGATTTGTCCGCCTAGCTGCGGAACCCAGAATGAGTTCATCGCCGTATCGGATGTAAGCTGGAAGCGTACCGGTACATCCTCAGGGATTTTCACGTAATTAATCGTTGCAATGTTCTCGTCCGGATATTTGAATAACCATTTCCAGTCGAGCGAAGTTACTTGAATCGTAATCGCTTCTTTCTCGGAAGCGATCGGCTTGGAAGGCTCCAGATCATGCGTATATTTCACGGTTACAGCGGCTAGCGCAATAATAATGACGATCGGAATGCTCCACCAGATGACCTCGAGCTTCGTGCTGTGCTCCCAATTCGGTCTATATTTAGCGGTACTGCCTTTCTTATCGCGATATCGCCATACAATAATCGCCGTTAAGATCAGCACGGGTACGATAATGACCGCACATAGTATGGTGGATAAATAGATGAGATCCTTCTGGGATTCCCCAATCGGTCCCTTCGGATCGAGTACAATGAACTGCTCGCCGCAGCCGGAGAGCGTGACGGCCATCAGCAACAAGAGTACAGGTGTCAGCATGCGAATAAACGGTCTCATAACGGTTCAACTCCTCAAAATGACTGCTTACGCTTAAGATAGCAGATATGAAGAACAAATACTCCATGGTTAACAATTACGTCAACAATTCGTCTTTTTTCCGTAATAGAAAGTTCACCTGTTAGACACCAGTTACTTTTAACCAGTATATTTGCGCTTTCAATTGGTTTTATAACGCAAAAGAGCCACTTCTTCGCAAGGAAGAAAGTGGCTCTCTGGCAAGCTCAACATAGGAAAGGGAGTTTCTCGCTCCGGTATTCTGGTTGTTAAGCTTCTAATTGTCGTTACTTATGGAGCTCAAACCTGAGGATCATGATGATCCTTCGTCGTCTGATCTTGATTGAGACGCGCATGAACGAGTCCGATTGCCGTACCGATGACATAAATATGAACGCTGCCGATTAGAAATCCGATGCCGACCATAAGTCCGACATTTTGATCGCTGAAGTGGCTAAGATTAACGAGGCAGAGCAGAAAGCCGATACCGAGAATACCCCAGGCAATGGCAGTCATTGCTTTGACAAGACGTTTGACATCTGATTTAGTCGGCTGCGCGTGGCTGATTGATGCAGTTTTCGTCGTCATATTCAACACTCCCGAGTCATTGTAAGTGCTTACTTGCTTTTACTATACCACAATATGTCTGCGTTGTTCAAAGAAATTTCACTTTTTCATCATATTTCCGTCAAAAATAAACGAAGATCAGGGGTTAGCGGACTTGTAATCGTCAAAATGAACATCTGCGCCTATCGAATAAACGCAAAATATGGCGGTTTTATGACTTTGCCGTCTATATGTTGTAGGAGCGGGAGTATCCTAATTAGTTTATGCCGATAGCGCATCGCGTATGCCGACCCTGCATGAAAAAACCCCTGATCGTATTTCGATCAGGGGTTGGGCTAACTGTACTGCCCGCTGCAAGCTTGTTTAGCTTAATCTGTCCACCAACGTTTAAGGTCTTGCCACCACGAGTGGCGTTTCGCCGCTCCAGCGCCGTCGTCCTTGCCTGTGCCGCCTTCTTGTCCAGCGGATGCAGGAGCTCCGCACACTTCCGTCGGCTCCGTGCCGCTAATGAACGTCTCCAGTCTGCGTGTTGGACAAGTGTCGAGCGCCAGCTTGCCGCTCTCCGGTTCGATATAGACGTTCACGACGCCCGCCGGGATCGGGAAGATCTTCGGCGGTACAGTTGCTAGCGACTGCTCCGTGAACCGGGCGAAGATCGGCGCGGCTAGATGCGCCTCGGCTACCGACAAGGTGCGATCCTTGTCATAGCCGACCCATACCGCGGTTGCAAGCTCCGGCGTGTAGCCGACCAACCATGCGTCGGCAGCCGTTGTTCCCGTCTTCCCGGCGACGGGACGCTTTATTATAGAAGAAACGCGGTAGCCGGTGCCGCCTTCGTCGAAAACACTCTCCATGAGGCTGGTCATTACGTATGCCTCGGCAGGCGATATGGCTTGCTGGCTCTGCTGCTTCGCTTCATATATAAGGTTGCCCTTGCGATCTTCAATTTTGATGATCGCGACCGGCTCGGTATGGACGCCCGCATTCGCGAACGTACCGTAAGCGGAAGCCATCTCGAACGGACTGACGGGGAACGTTCCGAGCGCAAGGGAAGGCACGGGCTGCATGTTGCTCTTAATGCCAAGCTTCCTTACCGTATCGATAACCTTGTCGGCTCCGACGGTCATGATGGTGTTAACAGCGTAGATATTATCTGATCCTGCGAGTGCCCGCCGCATGTCGATGAACTCGTTCGCGTATTTGTCGTTATAGTTATGCGGCTCATACGTTTTGCGCCCTTCATCGAATGTGAAGATGGTCGGTTCGCTTTTGAAACGGGTCACCGGCGTCATATAACCGCTTTGCAACGCGGTCAAGTACAGGAACGGCTTGAACGATGAGCCGGGCTGACGGGTCTGCGCGAATACACGGTTGAACTGGTTCGTCTTATAATCACGTCCTCCGACCATCGCCTTAATATAGCCGTTGCGCGGATCGATAGCGATGAGCGCCGCTTGCTGCTCCGACTTGCTTGGCATCGTCTTCTTGATTGCATCTTCGGCTGCTGCTTGCGCTTCTGGATCGAGCGTCGTATAAATCGTAATGCCGCCTTCGTTCAGCAGATGCTCGTCGATGCCAAGCTTATCGACCGCGACCGAACGGATATAGTCGCGGAAGTACGGGGCGAAACCTTCGCTCTGCCCGGCTTCAAGCGACTGGAAGTTCAATACTTCTGCATAGGCGCTGTCGGCCTGCTCCTTCGTAATCGCTCCGCCCTCCATCATCGCATGGAGTATGGCGTGCTGCCGATCCTTCGCGTTCTTCATATCGAGAAAAGGCGAATAGTATTTAGGTCCCTTCGGAATGCCGGCGAGCATGGCGCTTTCAGCTAGCGACAGCTCCGACGCATGCTTATCGAAATACATTTTAGAAGCTGCCTCAATGCCGTAGGAGCCGTGTCCGTAATAAATTTGGTTCAAGTACATGCCAAGAATCTCGTCCTTGGAATAGTTCATTTCGAGCTGCACCGTATACATGGCTTCCTTCATCTTGCGCTGCCACGTACGCTCATGCGTCAGATACAAGTTGCGCGCGAGCTGCTGCGTTAGCGTGCTGGCGCCTTGTCGTGCGGACATGCTTTGCACGTTGACCATGACGGCTCGCGCCATACCCTTCACGTCAAAGCCGCTATGGTCATAGAAACGCCGGTCCTCAATGGCGAGCGTTGCTTCGATTACGTAATGCGAAATATCCTCGAGCTTAACGGAGCGTCGATTCTCTCCCGCGTGGAACGTATCGATCACGTTGCCGTTCAGATCGAGCATCTGCGACGTCTGACTGATGCTCGCAGCTGGCAGCGACTGCGTTCGCAAGAATATAAGAAGTCCGCCGGCGAGCGCGGCAAAGATGGCGAACAGGACGGCGGAACGCTTCAGCCATTTTTTCATATGGAGTATTTGAGGGAGAAATCTCTCGGCCAGTATCGGCATGGATGGCAAGCGGCGCGGCTTGACCGGTCGTTTGGAAGTCTTAGTCACGTAAGCGTACTCCCTTCAGCGAAAAGCTTCACTTTTCCTTAGTATGGAAAAACGAAGAGGTCGCTATTCATTAGGGGAACGTGGAAGGGGAATTAATTTGCGTGCATTATGGCAACGATAAGAAAAACTTCTATCGAAGTCACTCGAAGGTACGGGGATTTCGCGAAATGTTAAGCTGGCCGCATCACCCATAGAAATACTTGTAGCAAAGGGCAGTTTTTACTATAATACAGTGTGAACTATTGAAGGAAAGAAGGGATTCATCACGATGGAGTTGTGGTATACGGAAAAACAAACCGAAAGCTTCGGCATTACTGCTAAGATTACAAAAACGTACGTAACCGAACAAACGGACTTTCAACAGCTTGATATGATCGAAACCGAAGAGTTCGGCACGATGCTCGTACTTGACGGCATGGTCATGACGACGGTGAAGGACGAGTTCGTATATCACGAAATGGTMGCCCATCCTATCCTCTACACGCATCCGAATCCGGAGTATGTTCTTGTAGTTGGCGGCGGTGACGGCGGCGTTATCCGTGAGGTGATGAAGCACCCGCAAGTGAAAAAGGCCGTTCTCGTTGACATTGACGGCAAAGTTATCGAATACTCCAAAAAGTATTTGCCGACGATCGCAGGCGAGCTCGACAACCCGCGTGTCGAAGTGCTTGTGAACGACGGCTTCATGCATATTCACGATCACAAAAACACGTACGACGTTATTATGGTCGATTCCACTGAGCCTGTCGGCCCTGCTGCGAACTTGTTCACCCGCGGTTTCTACCAAGGCATCTATGACGCGCTTAAGGAAGACGGTATCTTCGTAGCACAGACAGACAATCCTTGGTTCAAGGCTGACCTGATTCAAAGCGTGAACAAGGACGTGAAGGAAGTATTCCCGATCGTGCGCGTATACGGGGCTAACATTCCGACTTACCCGAGCGGTCTGTGGACCTTCACGATGGGCAGCAAGAAATATGATCCGCTTCAAGTGGATGAGGCATCGATACCAGAGATCGATACGAAATATTACACACCGCGCTTGCACAAAGCGGCATTCGTATTGCCGAAGTTTGTGGAAGACCTTATTAAGTAAGCGAACGGCTGTACGACTGCAGCTTAGAAAGGATTACACTCATGAAATTGGATCAAAAATATTCCGGCAACGTATTCATCTTGAGCTCGGAGGACTATGAGGCCTCCAAGGCGGTCATCTACGGCATGCCGATGGACTTCACGGTCAGCTTCCGTCCTGGCTCGCGCTTCGGCCCTCCGCGCATCCGCGAGGTGTCGATCGGCCTTGAGGAATACAGCCCGTATCTTGACCGCAGCTTGGAAGACATTACGTATTTCGACGCAGGCGACTTGCTCCTGCCATTCGGCAACGCGGCGCGCAGCCTTGAAGTGATCGGGGAATTCGTAAGCGGCGTGCTGGCTGACGATAAAATGCCGGTAGGACTTGGCGGCGAGCATCTTGTATCGTGGCCGATATTCCAAGAGGTATACAAGAAATATCCGGATCTGGCGATCATCCACTTCGATGCGCACGCCGATCTTCGCGAGTCGTACGAAGGCGAGCCTTTGTCCCACTCGACGCCGCTTCGCAAAGCGGCAACGCTTATGGGCGGCAATAACATTTATCAATTCGGTATCCGTTCCGGTTCCCGTGAAGAGTGGCAGTATGCTCGCGAGAACATCAACTTCCACCCGTTCGAGGTGCTTGAGCCGCTGAAGAAGGTGCTTCCTGAGCTGGCTGGCCGTCCGGTATACCTGACGATCGATATCGACGTGCTTGATCCATCTGCTGCTCCTGGTACAGGTACGGCGGAAGCGGGCGGCATTACGTCGAAGGAATTGATCGAGGCGGTTCATGCAATCGCTCGTTCCGGCGTGAACGTCGTTGGTTGTGACCTTGTCGAGGTGGCACCCGCTTACGACCCTACGGAACAGACGCAGATCGTTGCGGCGAAAGTGATTCGCGAAATGCTGCTTGGCTTCATTAAATAACGAATGAATCATATATTATTAAGAAGCTGCCATGGATTCTCGTATCCGTGAGCAGCTTCTTCTCGTTATTTCTCTTCTTTTGCCAACAGGAGAAGGACCGGTACGCTTCGAATAACGAGGCATGCCGGTCCTTTTTTATTGATCATTTTATTAGAATTGGCCTCGATCGAACATGCGGCTGCGCGCGTATATGAAAGCGCCCTTTGCCAGCTTGCGGGCTTGCTCTTCGTCGCCGGCAAGCAACGCGTCGTAAATCGACTTGTTCAACTGATTGGCGGAATAGTGTTTAATATGCGGCGTCAGCTTAAAGTTAATGTAAGAAGCCATCGTAATTTTGTCCACGTACATATCCAGCTGCGACGTCATAGCGGTGTTGTTGATGGACGATACGAGCGTCCGCATGAACAGCATAGAGTTGTTGATATAGGTATAGTAATCACCCGCTTGCTCCGCTTCGAATTGACGGTCCAAATACTCCTTCAGCAATTCCATCGGAATATGATTTTCCCTCTCGCTTCGAACATCAATGGCATAGACGACGAGCGCCAAGATGGCCTCGTACATATCAAGCAATTCCTTGCCGCTTACTTCCTTCACCAGCACGCCTCGATTTTTAAGAGCGACGACGAACCCTTCCGATTCCAAGTGCGTTATGGCGTTGCGGACCGGTGTCCGGCTCATCTGCAACTCCTCGGCAAGCTCATTCTCTGACAACAGCGTGCCGGGCATGAGGTTGCCGCCGACGATTCTTTCTCTTAATTTCGTATAGGCCGTATTCACAAGCGATTGCGATGCCATGGCGCATATTCCTCTCGAATTCATAGTTCTCTAGAACGGATTAACATCATCTTAACAGTCCATCTTTCGTCTTCGCAACACGATTTCGAAATTAACAAAATCTCAAAATAGCGCAAACATTCCATTGACACTTTTCGAACATTGCATTGACATTCAACTTGTATCCTAGTTGTGTACCACAGTAGAGAAAGCGTGAGAGAAGATGCGAGGAATGCTAAAATAGCGCCCGCGACAAATTAGGAGGATGTACTGTGCTGAAGAAGATGGGATTACCGATTGCTCTAGTAATTACTGCGTTAATGGTGGTGCTTGCTGGGTGCGGACAGAACGCTAACAACAACTCTGCTGAAGTAAACGGCGGCAATGGTGGAAATGGCAGCAATAGTAGCAACAGCGAAGCGGAGACAGCGGTTGAAAGTGAATGGCCGGACGTGCTGCGAATCGGCAGTCTTCCAATGGAAGACGGTGAAGCTTCCCGTAACACAGATCAATTCGCGAAGGATCTTGGCGAATATTTGAATATTAAAGTAGAAACGTTCGAGGGCGAAGATTACAACATGATGATCGAAGCGATGCGTTTCAAAAAAATCGACATCACGACGTATGGCCCTTTCGGATATATTATCGCGACTGAGAGAAGCGGAGCAAAGCTTCTCGCGGAAATGAGCAACGGACCAGGAACGGAAGGAACGAGCGTTATTATCGTGCCGAAAGACTCCCCCGCTCAATCGATCGCCGATTTGAAAGGCAAGAGCTTCTTGTTCGCCGACCCGGCGTCCACGACGGGCCATCTGTATCCGCGAGCTACGATTATGAAGGAATTGGGCATTACGAACGAAGAGGTCGACACGTTCTTTAGCAACGTATCGTTCTCCGGCGGCCATGATAAGTCGTTGCTTGCGATCGCTAATGGCGATGCCGACGGCGCTGCAACATGCAGCCAGTGCATCAAGATGATTGCTTACGCCGGATTAATTAAGGCAGAGGACGTGCGAGTTATTGGCGAATCCGAGCCAATTAAGGGCGGCGGCGCACTTTCATACCGCGGCGATCTCCCAACGGATCTTGTCGAAAAAATCCGTGAATTCGCACTCGGCTATGCCGAGAAAAATCCGGAGTACTTCAAAGCGCTGGGTGTAGCTGGCTTCTTCCCGGGTGAGGAATCGGATTTCGACGGCGTTCGCGAAGTAGCGAAGCTGCTGAATATGTCGCCGGAAGAGATGTTGAAGTAAGTAGAACGTAATAGCGCTAACAACAAGCGCGCGAATATAAATGAGTGATGAAGCGGAGGACAATGGAAATGACATTGCTGCAGGTTGAGAACTTGAAGAAGGTATATGCAGATGGAACGGCAGCGCTGAACGGTATTGACTTATCGGTGGAGGCAGGTGAATTCATCGTCGTCATCGGACCGAGCGGAGCGGGCAAGAGCACGCTGCTTCGCTGTTTGAACCAAATGGTCCAGCCGACGTCGGGCAAGGTGCTGTTCCAAGGAACGAACACGACCGGCGTAAGCGGAAGAAAGCTGCGCGAAATTCGTCGAAGCATGGGGATGATCTTCCAAGGCTTCAATCTTGTCGAGCGATTGTCTGTGCTCACCAACGTTCTTCACGGCAGACTCGGTTATATGAGCGCGTGGCGCGGTGCGTTTGGTCTGTTCACGAAGCCGGACGTAGCGGAAGCGACCCGTCTGCTACAGCGCATCGGGCTCGGCGAGCAGATCCATAAGCGCGCCGATGAGCTTAGCGGCGGACAGCAGCAGCGGGTAGGCATTGCCAGGGCGCTGGCGCAGAAGCCGCAGCTTATATTGGCAGATGAGCCTATAGCGAGTCTAGACCCGGCTTCATCGGAAATCGTAATGAACAGTCTTTATACGTTCTGCAAGGAGGACGGCATTGCTTGCTTGTGCAATCTGCATCAAGTCGATGTCGCCAAAAAGTATGCGACGCGCATTATCGGCATCTATAAAGGTACGAAGGTGTTCGACGGTACGCCTGAACAACTGACGGATGAGATGATCGACTTTATCTATAATCAGCATAACGATAAAGCAAGCGATATATCGGAAGCCGATGCTAGACTGGCTCGCGCCCTCAAGAAGGAGACGGCGTAATGATGAAGGCTGAACAGCTGCAGAGAGTACGCCGCGGCAAGCGGAATCAGCTTATTCTATTCCTTGCCTTTCTTGCGGCATTAACGGTATGGTCGGCAATCGGGACGAACTTTACGCCTAATGCGCTATGGAGCGGAATCGGCGACGGGGCGAGATTCCTGTTCGTCGATCTTATGCCGCCGAAGACGGCGGAGCTGCCGAGTCTGATCGGCCCGGCTCTGGACACGATATATATGAGTTTCGTCGCTATGGTTATTGGCGCGCTTATCGCCAGCGTGCTGTCTATTTTTGCCGCAGCTACGACATCGCCACATCCGGTGCTGCAAGTGGGCATGCGGGCAGCATCCGCAATGCTTCGCAACGTGCCGGTTATTATATGGACGATCCTGCTCGTTGCTTCCTTCGGGCTGGGCAAGCTAGTCGGAACGATGTCGCTTATTATCGTTTCTATCGGCATGCTTGTCCGCTGCTTCGCGGAATCGCTCGAGGAGATCGATATGGGTCAAGTGGAGGCTCTCCGCTCGACGGGAGCAAGCTACACGCAAGTCATTACGCAAGCGGTGCTGCCGCAATTTCTGCCAAGCCTTATTGGATGGTCGTTATTCAATCTGGAGATTAATGTTCGCGCATCGACTATTGTCGGCATGGTAGGCGGAGGCGGCCTTGGTTTCACGATACAGTCGGGACTAAAGCTATTCCAGTACAAGGAGGTCAGCATGGCGGTGCTGCTCGTGCTGGCGATTGTACTGGCAACTGAGTTTTTGACAAATCGGATTAGGGAGCGGATCATCTAATGGCTACAGCGGCACACACAGGGCAAGCGCCTAAGAACGGGACGCTGCGCGCAAACGGCGAGCGGCGTAGACGGAGCAATCCGCTCCGATGGTATGGATGGTTCGGTGCGGCGTTTTTCGTGTTCAGCCTTATCCAATTACAACTTGATTACAGCCGCATTCTGCCGGGTATTGCGAAGTTTACGAAGACGGCCGGGCTTATGTTCCCGCCGGATGCCTCTCAATGGAAGCATGTGTTGCTGGCGGCAGTGGAATCGATTCAAGTAGCCATTCTGGGAACGGTAATCGGCATCATCGTCGCGTTTTTCCTGGCATTTCTTGCAGCCGACAATATTGCTCCTAACCGTGCCCTCAGCTGGTTTATCCGCAGCTTTGCTTCGCTCCTTCGAGCGATTCCGACATTGATTTGGGCGCTTATCTTTATCGTCGCGGTCGGCATGGGTCCCTTGCCAGGCGTGCTTGCGATCATGGTGCATGCGATCGGCGGACTCATTAAAGTGTTCTCCCAATCGCTCGAGGAGGTCGATGAAGGCGTTATTGAAGCAATGCGCTCAACGGGCGCAAGCTGGCTGCAGATCGTGCTGCAAGGTGTTTTGCCATGCGCGTTGTCCGCGCTACTGGCGTGGTGCGTCATGCGCTTCGAGGGTGATCTTGCCGAATCTACAATATTAGGAGCCGTTGGCGCAGGCGGGATCGGCTTTGAGCTGACGCATGCGATGCGCAGCTACCATTTTGACGAAGCATTGTTCGTTGGATTAGTTATTTTCATGATGGTGTTCAGCGTTGAGCTGGTGTCCAACCGATTGAAGCTGAGGATGCGCAAGCGGGCTTAATGGGGCGATATTTTGTCGATTCCTAAGAGTTGGTAAATGAGAGTGACAATTCAGAATTTTTAAATTATTATATTGTTCGAAGAGATTATAGATTGTCCATCATGAGCTGCAGCATGGCTTTTGTATATAAAGAAGCTTCAAGGCTTGCGCCCGTCGCAGGCCTTTAGCGAATTATTGGACAAGGAGTGAAGGGAATGCAATTGTATCAATCGAAGTGGAAGCGAACGCTGTTCGCCGTCATTTCCTTCAGCCTGGTGTCGCTTCCTTATTCGGTAGCGGCCGAGGCGGATGGAGAAACGACGGTTCAACTGCGGATCATGGAGACGTCGGACATTCATGTCAATGTCATGAATTACGACTACTTCTCCGACAAGTCAACGGATGAGTACGGGCTTGCGAAGACGGCCACGCTCATCAAGCAGACTCGCCAAGAGTCGCCGAACAGCCTGCTGTTCGACAATGGCGACCTGATTCAAGGCAATCCGCTCGGCGATTACATCGCCACCATCGACCCTCTCCAGCAAGGAGAGACGCATCCCGTATACAAAGCGATGAATTTGCTTGATTACGATGCGGGCAATCTTGGCAACCACGAATTCAACTACGGCCTCGAATACTTGAACACTGCGCTTGCAGGCGCAGACTTCCCTTACGTGAACTCCAACATCTATGTCTACGACGGGGACGCCGACGAGACGAACGACAAGAACCTATTCACCCCTTATTTGCTGCTAGACAAAGAAGTGAAGGACAGCACTGGAGCGGCGCATACGCTTAAGGTTGGCGTCATCGGCTTCGTGCCGCCTCAAATTACGCAATGGGACAAAGCCCATCTCGAAGGCAAAGTGGTAGTGAAAGATATCGTAGCCACTGCGAACAAATATGTGCCGGAGATGAAGGCCAAGGGCGCGGATATCGTTATCGCCATTCCGCATTCGGGCTTTGAGGATATTCCGCAAACGCCGCTCATGGAAAACTCCGTTCTCTATTTGAGCAAGGTTAGCGGTATCGATGCCATTCTGTTCGGCCATGCGCACAAAGTATTCCCTGACAAGTCGTTCGAAGGGAAAACAGGCGTGGATCTAACGAAAGGCACGATTAACGGGGTAGCCGCCGTTGAGCCTGGCTTCTGGGGCAACAACCTTGGTATTATCGACCTGACGCTTCAGCAGAAGGATGGCAAGTGGGTCGTTGCCGATTCCAAGTCTTCCGTGAAGCCGATCTTCGATACGGTTAACAAAACGCCGCTTGTCGATGCCGATCCTGCGATCGTAGAAGCCGTGAAGGACGATCATCAGCATACGCTTGATTATATTCGCGGTCCGGTCGGTCAGACGACGGCTCCGATCAATAGCTGGTTCGCCCTCGTACAGGACGATCCATCGATTCAGATCGTAACGAACGCGCAGAAGTGGTACGTCGAGAAGCAGCTTCAAGGAACAGAATATGAAAATATCCCGGTACTGTCGGCAGGTGCGCCATTCAAGGCCGGAGGCCGCCAAGGACCTAACTATTACACGAACATCGACAAGGGCGATATCGCGATTAAGAACGTAGCGGACTTGTATCTGTACTCCAATACCGTTAATGCGGTACTCGTAACAGGTGCAGAAATCAAGGAATGGCTGGAATGGTCGGCTGGGCAATTCAATCAGATCGATCCGGCTAGCACGGCGAAGCAGGACTTGGTTAATTACGACTTCCCGACCTACAACTTCGATGTTATCGACGGCATTACTTATCAGATCGACGTAACGAAGCCCGCGAAATACGAGGCGAATGGCACGCTTAAAAATGAAGGGTCAAGCCGTATTGTCGGATTGCAATTCGAGGGCAAGCCGATCAAGGCGGATCAGAAGTTCGTCGTGGCATCGAACAACTACCGCGCTTCGTCGAGCAAGTTCGCTAATCCGGATGGCAAAAGGATCATTCTCGCTTCCCCGGACGAGAACCGCCAAGTCGTAATCGACTACATTCGCTCGAACAAAACGATCAACCCGTCCGCAGACGGCAACTGGTCGCTTGCACCGATTAATGACAAGGTCAACGTGACGTACAAGACTTCTCCGGATGCGAAGTCGATGGACGAAGCGCTCAAATGGCTCACGTACACGGCTACGACGGAAGACGGCTATGCCGAGTTCAAGCTCGACTTGAAAGCTGCGACAACATCTACGAAACCGGAACAACCTAAGCCAGAGCAGCCGAAGCCAGAACAACCGAAACCGGAGCAACCAAAGCCGGAAGCGCCTAAGCCTGCCCCGGACGTCACTTACATCGTGAAGAGCGGCGATACGCTTTACTGGATTGCGATCAAACACGGCACAACGTGGCAGAAGCTGGCGAGCTATAATAAACTGGCAAACCCGAATCTCATCTACCCAGGTCAGAAGATCAAGATTCCTGCCAAGTAACATTTAACGGTTGAATAGGACGTTTTCCGCTAATGATAGAGCGGGAAACGTCTTTTCTTATAACTGTCCATTTGACTGCGTAAAAGAGGCTGTCGATTAACTGTGACTAACCAATTGTTGTACGATATATCGTATAAAACAACCTTACGGATAGACCAAATGAAGGTTTTTGATCGAAAAATCGTACAAAATCATCGGCTGTGTAGATGGATTAACCACTTTTATATGATAAATCGTATAAGTTTGATAATTTACATCTTGTATAACTGCTCTTGTGTGAAAAATCATATAAATTGAGATCTTATCTAATTGGTTAACAATTAATCGACAGCCTCCAAAATCCACTCCACGTTCCAATTCAGCCGAAATCAACTTACCCACAGTTTCCCACATGTTGTGCACCGATTGTTGATAACTTTGTGGATAACTAAACCATTTACGGCTAGCTGGAGCTGCTTAACTATGGTACGTTTTATAAACTAGGTTAGAGAAGGATGGCGATGTAACGATGCGCATACATTCATTTCCCCCAGTCATCGACGGGCGCGCCCGCGTCCTCATCGCGGGTACAGCTCCGAGCGTGAAGTCGCTGGAGCATGGGCAATTTTATGGTCATCCGCAAAATTACTTTTGGCGGATTATATACGGTCTATTCGATGCGGGCGCTCCCGATTCGATCTATGAGAACCGGCTTCATTTTCTGCAGGAGCATAAGCTTGCCGTATGGGATGTGATCGAATCTTGCGTGCGGGAGGGCAGTCTCGATGTGAATATCAAGGAAGAAGTTCCTAACCGTTTCCCCGACCTGATCGCCGATTATCCTGAGCTTCGCTGTATTGGCTTCAACGGTACGAAGGCTTACGACACGTTTCGCAAATACTACGGAGGCCATGAGAGCTTCCGCGACGTGGCGCTCATTAAGCTGCATTCTTCCAGCCCTATACCAACGAAGCATATGCGAACGCTCGAGGATCGGATTGAGGCATGGAGAGTCATTATGCCTTTTATAGCGGAATAAGATGGCCTCGGCGTTGAAATAAATAGTCTTCCTGTATATAGTAGTTACATACGATTAGACTGATATTAGGAGCAAGCACGGAAATGGGAGACAGCAGGAAAGTACGGATTACGCTGACGAGCACGCAGGACGGGAGCTCATTTAACCATAGCTATACCGGGGAATGGTTCCGCAAGGAGCGGTCGATCTACATCCGATATGCGGAAGCGGCAGATAACGACAATCCGGGTGCAGGCGAAGTGCGGACGCTTATTCGTTATCGTCCGGAGGAGCTGTCGATCGTGCGCCGCGGCGTTGTTGAATCCGAGCAGCTGTTCACGGCCGGACAACGGCGCACAGGCCGCTACCGCTCGGCTGCTATTACCTTCGAGCTGGAGACGGATACGTCGAAGCTGGGTCTTACAGGCGCCGGCGGGGCAGCGAATGTGGACGAGCACGGTTTGCCGACCGGGCTGCCATTCACGCTGGAGTGGGCATATGAGATGCGTGTAAATGAACAATCATCGGGTCGATTCGACATTCGACTCTATATACAGGAGGATACTTATTAATGAAAGCTAATGCGCTTGATCAAATGTATGAAAAGGTAAAAATCGCGATTGCCGATGCGGCGGTAGCGGCCGGCTTGGCAGCCAGAGAGGAACTGCCCGTATTCGTGCTTGAGGTGCCGAAGGACAAGTCCCACGGCGATCTGGCAACGAACGCGGCGATGCAGCTGACGAAGCTGGCGAAGAAGAATCCGCGCCAAATCGCTGAGGCGATTATCGCGCATCTCGATACGGAGAAGGCGTCGATTCAATCGGCGGAGATTGCGGGTCCCGGCTTTATTAACTTCCGTATAGAGAAAAGTTATTTATATTCGGTTATTAGCGAAGTGCTGGAAGCGGGAGATAACTACGGTCGCACATCAGATGGCGGAGGTCAGCGCGTACAGGTCGAATTCGTGAGCGCGAATCCGACAGGCAGCTTGCATCTCGGCCATGCCCGCGGAGCGGCGGTAGGCGATGCGCTCTGCAACGTGCTCGACTTTGCCGGTTATGAAGTGACGCGCGAGTACTACATTAACGATGCGGGCAAGCAAGTTGAGAACCTTGCCGTGTCGATTGAAGCGCGCTACCGTCAAGCGCTGGGCCAATCGGCGGAAATGCCGGAGGACGGCTATTACGGCGAAGATATTATCGGCTTCGCGAAGCTGCTGGCCCGGCAAGAGGGAGACCGTCTGCTATCGCTTCCGGACGAGGAACGATTCACGTTCTTCCGCAGCTTCGGGCTAGAGCGTGAGCTGGATAAGATTAAGCGCGACCTTGGACGCTTCCGCGTCGGCTTCGACGTCTGGTATAGCGAGACGTCGCTCTATGAGAGCGGGCAAGTAGAGCAGGGCCTAGCAGCTCTGAAGGCTTCCGGTCATGTCTATGAAGAGGAAGGCGCAACGTGGTTGTCCACGATGCCTTTCGGCGACGACAAAAACCGCGTTCTCGTCAAAAATGACGGTTCTTACACGTATTTGACGCCGGATATCGCTTACCACCGCAACAAGTATAGCCGCGGCTTCGATCGGATGATCAACATTTGGGGTGCCGATCACCATGGCTATATCCCGCGCGTGAAGGCAGCTATGGCTGCGCTCGGCAACGACCCGGCGAAGCTGACGGTATTGATTGCGCAGATGGTCAGCCTGTTCCAGAACGGCGAGAAGATGAAGATGTCGAAGCGTACCGGCAAAGCGGTAACGATGGAGGATTTAATGGACGAGGTTGGCGTCGATGCGATCCGTTACTTCTTCACGATGCGCAGCATGGACTCGCATCTTGATTTCGATATGGACCTGGCGATCTCGACTTCGAACGAGAATCCGGTGTTCTATGTGCAATATGCGCATGCCCGTATCTGCAGCATCTTCCGCCAAGCGGAGGAGCAAGGCGTTGCAAGCGGCGCTGTTGACACGAGCAAGCTGAACTTCGCGAAGCTGAGCGCCGAGTCGGAGTTCGATCTGCTGCGCAAGCTCGGCGAGCTGCCGCAAGAGATTACGGAAGCGGCTGCTCAGCATGCGCCGCACCGGTTGATTCGTTATGTGTACGAGCTGGCCTCGCAATTCCACAGCTATTACAAAGCGGAGCGGGTCATTACGGATGACGCGGAGCAGTCAGTTGCCCGTCTAGCGCTACTTGGAGCCGTACGCACGGCTATTGCGAACGTGCTGCGCCTCGTCGGCGTATCCGCTCCAGAGCGGATGTAGTACCTCTTCTAACGTGAAAACAAGCCGCAGAGGCTAGGTCTTCTCTACGGCTTGCAATATACGCATCACATCGAGCTCGCCGATTGTTCGGCGGGCTTTGCTGCCTCTTAGGGGCTGTACGGAACGTTTGATAATTGCTTTGATATCGGTTGGCGAGAGGCCGGGCTTCAGCGCAAGCAGTAAAGCTATAGCTCCACTGACATGCGAGGTAGCCATCGAGGTGCCGCTCATTTCGTTGTATTTGCCCTTCAGCCAGGTGGATACGATCTTTTCGCCGGGCGCATAAACGTCGATGTAGGCACCGCGGTTACTGAAGGGAGCGATGCGGCGCATCTTGTTCGTGGCGCCGACCGCAATGGTCTGGGGATAGCGGGCGGGGTAATCGACCGAACGCCGCTTGCCGTCGTTGCCGGATGAGGCAACGATAATGACGCCCGCGTTGTGCGCGTTTATTACCGCGTTAAGCAATGCCTTGCTTCTTGTTTTCATACCGAAGCTCATATTGATAACATCCATGCGGTTTCGGACGCACCAATCGATGCCGAGTATAATATCTGATACGAATGCGCTCCCATTGTGATCGAATGCTTTGACGGGAGAGATAAGGGCGCGCGGCGCAACGCCAATCATGCCTTGAAGCTGGTTGGCTGCGGCAATCGTGCCAGCGATATGTGTCCCATGTCCGTTGTCGTCATGAGGCAGCAAGCTGCGGTTCAGCAGATTAATGCCGCGAGACAACGATTGCCTCAGGTCGGGATGGTTGAAGTCGATGCCGGTATCGATGACGCCGACCTTTACCTTATGGCCTGTCGTTGCTCCCCATGCTTGCGGAGCTTTTATTTGTTGAACACCCCAGGGTATTCCTTTCTCAATGGAAATCGACTTTTGAGCTGGAGCGGCGTGAACGCTTATTTTGCAGTCTTTCTCAATCCAGACCCGCCCTGAGAATTGCTCGAGCGTCTCCCCGGCTGGCAGCATGCAGGAGAGGCTGCGTATAATAGACATTTGTTTTACCTGCTTTAGCGGCGATTCCGCTGGAACATCGGATAACTGCTGCAGGAAGCGTCGGTAGTCGCTCACATGGTGGAAGCGAACAATGCGCTTCGTTGCGGTGGGATCTGCGCAAGCCATCGTGTCTTGCAACGAGCGGATAAATGCGGCGGTGTCCAAATTTGGCTTCCCTCCCGACGGACGATGCTGAGGTATTGTATGAGCAATCGCACCCGTCGGCGTGAGCAACTTGCCCTTTTTATCATAAATAGGCGAGAAACCGTGTCAAATTCCGTCGCTGGACATAGTATGAACTAGGAGTTCTCAGGGGCTCTTACGTCACCGTTATGCATCAGGCATTTGGTGTCGGATGGATACAGTCAGAGCGGAGGGAGTAATCCCTTCGCTTTTTGCATGAACGTCCAAGCTGTGAGTTGTCTTACGCCCATGTGGAGGTCCCGCCGGATGGTGTCAGGAGCCGCTGCGCTATGCCGCTTGCTTTTTTGGACGAAATAGGTTTTACTATACTGTGATAAGCGAGCAATGAATGTGTACATAAATAGATTGGCAAGAAAGGATGTGTCCATATGAGCAGCAGCAATTTTACGTTAAAGCTGGATCCTGAACGTATGAAGGAAATGCCTATGGTCGATTTGGCGTTCGAAGTTCTGAAAGCAGCGAATACGCCTTACTATTACCGTGATCTCATGATGGAGATCGCTAAAATACGCGGTCTTTCCGCGGAAGGTATTAACCAATTCATCGCCCAAGTGTACACGGAGATCAATATTGACGGCCGTTTCGCTTGCGTAGGCAGCAATATGTGGGGACTGAAGCGCTGGTATCCGGTTGAGCGTTCCGAGGATCCGGTAGGCAATGCGAAGCGTACTCGTATTATTAATGACGACGACGATGATGATGACGATCTGTTCGCTGACGAGGAAGAAGATACTTACGCAGCGGAAGAAGAAGATTACGATGTATACGACGAGGACCGCGAAGACTTCGAAGAGGCGGAAGCCGAAGAGGAAGTTGACGAGGAAGTCGTTATCGACGACGAAGAGATTGACGAGGAAGAAGTCGAAGGAGAGCTGGAAGCAGACTCCGAAGACGACGCCGAAGAGGAAGACGAAGAATTTGAAGACGAAGACGAGGACGACAAGTAAACTGGTCTTAGAATTCCATGCGAAACGTCAGATGTTGCCGCTTATGGCCAGCAACATCTGTTTACGCTTKACAGCGCCTATAACGGCAGAGTAAACTATTGCATGGGCTTAAGATTCGGTTAACAAATAACGCATATTTATATGCCAATTGGAAAAAGTGCCCCGTGGCTACGGGTGTCACTTTTTTTGTTTGTGAGGGATGCGTCGGCAGGATATATTCCCACAAACTGGATGGACAAGCGGAAGGTATCCGCATCCATGTTTATCGAGTAAATGGGCAAACCTAAACATTAACCATAGGAGCTTGGAGGGTAACATCACAGTGACCAAATATATATTTGTAACCGGCGGCGTAGTATCGTCCCTGGGCAAAGGCATTACCGCAGCGTCGCTCGGTCGTTTGCTGAAGAACAGGGGTCTCAAAGTAACGATTCAAAAGTTCGACCCGTACATTAACGTAGACCCGGGAACGATGAGTCCCTATCAGCATGGCGAAGTGTTCGTCACCGACGACGGCGCTGAAACCGACCTCGACCTTGGGCATTATGAGCGCTTTATAGACATCAACCTGTCGAAGAACAACAACGTAACGACAGGCAAAATTTATTCCAATGTAATTACCAAAGAGCGTCGCGGCGACTACCTCGGCGGCACGGTTCAAGTTATTCCGCATATTACGAACGAAATTAAGGACCGCGTATTCCGCGCAGGCAAAGAAGCGGGTTCGGACGTCGTAATTACAGAAATCGGCGGTACGGTCGGCGATATCGAGAGCTTGCCTTTCCTTGAAGCGATTCGTCAGATTAAGAGCGACATCGGCCGCGACAACGTGATGTATATCCACGTTACGCTTATTCCATATATTAAAGCTGCAGGCGAAGTGAAAACGAAGCCGACCCAGCATAGCGTGAAAGAGCTGCGCAGCATCGGCATTCAGCCGAATGTCATCGTATGCCGTACGGAATATCCGCTTGCTGAAGACTTGAAACGCAAGATCGGTTTGTTCTGCGACATCGATGCGAATGCAGTCGTAGAATGTCTCGATGCATCTACACTATATGAAGTTCCATTAATGCTTCGTGAGCAAGGTCTTGACGATATCGTCGTCAACCACCTGAAGCTGACAACGAACCAACCGGACATGACGGAATGGGAAAGCCTTGTTAAGCGCGTGAAATCGCTTGAGAAGACGACTGAAATCGCCATTGTCGGTAAATACGTTGCACTTCATGACGCTTACCTCAGTATCGTGGAATCGCTTGGCCACGCAGGTATTGATGCGAACTCCGAAATCAAGCTTCGTTGGGTCAATGCGGAAGAGCTTACGGATCAGAGCGTAGCGGACAAGCTGCAAGGCGTTCACGGCATTCTTGTACCTGGCGGCTTCGGCGATCGCGGCATCGAGGGCAAAATTTCGGCTATCCGTTATGCCCGTGAGAACAACGTTCCGTTCTTCGGTATTTGCCTTGGCATGCAGGTTGCTGTTATCGAATACGCGCGAAATGTCGTTGGACTTGCTAGCGCGAACAGCTCTGAGATTAATCCATCGACACCGTATCCGGTTATCGATCTGCTTCCGGATCAGAAGGATATTGAAGATATGGGCGGCACGATGCGCCTTGGTCTGTACCCTTGCAAAATCGTTCCAGGCTCGCTTGCAGAAGAAGCTTACAACGATGAGCTGGTATACGAGCGTCACCGTCACCGGTATGAATTCAACAATGAATACCGCGAGCGTATTGAGTCGGCAGGATTGCGCATTTCCGGCACTTCGCCAGACGGCCGTCTCGTTGAGATGGTAGAGATGCCTGATCACCCTTGGTTCTTGGCTGTTCAGTTCCACCCGGAATTCACGTCCAGACCGAACCGTCCGCAACCGCTGTTCCGTGGATTCGTACACGCAGCGCTTAAATATTCCGAGCAATAAAGTTGCTTCGACCTTGCCGTACCTATGACGGCAAGGTCGATTTTTCGTTTATTATTGGGTTTATGTAATCGTTGCCTACCCAATGCTGCATCATTTACCACCATCCTACAAGTTTTTCAGTGTAAGAGAAGGATTATTTACCCACCTCAGCGAATATATTAGCGATTATGGAAGAGTTGGCCAATTATTGGGCTGAGCTCAGTTGCGGGGGGAATTAGCGTTGGAGAAGAAGAAGGTATTGATCGTCGATGATCAGAACGGCATCCGAATATTGCTGATGGAAGTATTCAGCAGCGAAGGCTACGATACGTTTCAGGCGTCTAACGGCAAGCTGGCTTTAGAAATCGTCAAGCGAGATGCTCCCGACCTCGTATTGCTGGACATGAAGATCCCTGGCATGGATGGACTGGAAATTTTGAAGCATGTGAAGACGATTAATCGCGATATTAAAGTTATTATGATGACGGCCTACGGCGAGCTCGACATGATTAAGGAAGCGACCGATCTCGGTGCCTTAATGCATTTTACGAAGCCGTTCGACATCGACGAGATGCGGATTGCGGTTAATGCAGAGCTGCAAGGCGGCAGCTCTTCGAGTCGATTCGCTATCGGGTCATAAATCGTTTTTACGAACGGCATCGTCGCTTGCTAGCGGCGATGCCGTTTTTTTAAGATTTCTAATCATGTGTAGGATTACGCCGTTCTGATTGGGATGTAGCCTCTACTAATACGCTTGCGCGCTTCCGTCACCCTCACCGGAAGGAGTTTTATTCACTATTCCGAAACGCATTATGGTATAATGGCTCAGAATGACGTTTGGCAGCGCGTATAGAGAGTTTGCTTACCGCGCGAATGGTCGCTGGAATACCATATCCAAGCTGTTAAGACGACAGCCAAGCGTAAAATTAGGAGCATAGGACAACATTCCGCCTTATTGAGTTCGGCGGTTTTCCTTTGTTCTCTTCCAATCCACGGGAGGATTAATATATTGATGGAGAAATTGATGATACGCGGTGGACAGCCGCTGCGGGGCACCGTACAGATTAGCGGGGCGAAGAACAGCGCCGTTGCGCTGGTGCCGGCATCTATACTAGCAGAGTCTGAAGTTGTACTTGATAATTTGCCGCTTATTAGCGACGTTGCTGTATACAGTGAAATATTGCAAGAGCTTGGAGCAGTCGTATCGCGGGATAATGATATGATGCGGATTGACCCTACCCATCTGAAGGCCAAGCCGATGCCCAATGGCAAGGTGAAGCTGCTTCGTGCTTCCTACTATTTGATGGGCGCAATGCTTGGCCGTTTCGGCGAAGCGACGATCGGTTTGCCGGGAGGCTGCAACTTCGAGCCAAGGCCAATCGATCAGCATATTAAAGGCTTCGAGGCGCTTGGCGCCACGGTTACGAACGAACAAGGGTCTATCCACATTTCGGCCAAGGAGCTGCGCGGCGCGAAGATTTATTTGGACGTTGCAAGCGTTGGCGCGACGATTAACATTATGCTGGCGGCCTCACGGGCCAAAGGATTAACCGTCATCGAGAATGCAGCCAAAGAGCCTGAGATTATTGACGTAGCTACTCTCCTGAGCGCTATGGGTGCGAAGATCAAGGGTGCGGGAACGGAAACGATTCGGATTGAAGGGGTCGAGAGCCTGCACGGCTGCCGTCATTCCATCATTCCCGATCGAATCCAAGCCGGTACGTATATGATTGCCGCTGCTGCAACGCGCGGCGATGTCTTGATTGACAACGTCATTCCTAAGCATCTCGAAGCGATGACTGCAAAGCTTGAAGAGATGGGTGTCGAGGTGCATGAGATGGATGAATCGATCCGCATTGTTGGATCGCATGAGTACTCACCCATTGATGTAAAGGCGCTTGTCTACCCGGGCTTTCCTACCGATTTGCAATCGCCGATGACGACGCTGCTAACGCAAGCCAAAGGGGTTAGCATTCTTACGGATACCGTATATGGCACACGCTTTAAGCATGTTCCTGAGCTCTCTCGTATGGGCGCGAATATACGGGTCGAAGGACGATCGGCCGTTATAGAAGGCGGCAGATTGAATGCTGCGAAAGTGAAGGCTGCCGATTTGCGTGCAGGAGCTGCGCTTGTTGTAGCGGCATTGACAGTCGAGGATGGTATTACGGAAATCTCCGGAGTGGAGTACATTGATCGAGGTTATGACAATCTAGTCGAAAATCTAAGACGTTTAGGCGCAGATGTATGGCGTGAGCAAGATACTTCAGTAGAAGACTAACTAGCAGAAGCAGGGGCGCTGTGGAATAGACGGCGTCCGATTCGGCAATGATGGATAATCAAGCAATTATAATGAAAACTGAATAGAGTGGTGAGAACATGACGGACCTTCAGATCGCGGATCTGGAAGAGATGAAGCTGACCGAATTGTACAAACTAGCGAAGCAATATCAGATCGCTTATTATGGTCAGTTGAAGAAGAAAGAACTAATTTTTGCAATATTGCGAGCGCAAGCGGAAAAAAGCGGACTTATGTTTATGGAAGGCGTATTAGACGTTTTATCGGAGGGTTTTGGATTCCTGCGTCCTATTAATTACTTGCCGAGTAAAGAGGATATTTATATTTCTGCTTCCCAAATTCGTAGATTCGACCTTCGTAACGGCGATCTCGTATCCGGCAAATGCCGTCCTCCTAAAGAAAACGAACGTTACTTCGGTCTGCTGCAGGTAAATGCCGTTAACGGTGAGAACCCTGAAACTGCAGCCGAACGCCTGCATTTCCCTGCCCTTACTCCTCTCTATCCTGATAAGAAGCTTGTGCTAGAGACAGCGCAATCCAAGCTGTCTACGAGAATGATGGATTTGCTTGCACCGGTTGGACTTGGTCAGCGCGGACTTATCGTAGCGCCGCCGAAGACAGGTAAGACACTGTTATTGAAGGAAATTGCGCATAGCATTACGGAGAATCGTCCCGATATCGAGCTGTTCGTACTCTTGATTGACGAACGCCCGGAAGAAGTAACGGATATGCAGCGTTCTGTGAAGGGCGAGGTTGTTGCGTCGACTTTCGACGAGCTGCCTGAGAATCATATCAAAGTGGCGGAGCTTGTGCTTGAGCGCGCGCTGCGACTTGTCGAGCACAAGAAGGACGTCGTTATTTTGATGGATAGTATTACACGTCTGGCTAGAGCTTACAACCTTGTTATTCCTCCATCGGGCCGCACGCTGAGCGGCGGTATCGATCCTGCTGCATTCCATCGTCCAAAACGTTTCTTCGGATCTGCGCGCAATATCGAAGAGGGCGGAAGCCTTACCATATTGGCTACTGCGTTGATTGAGACGGGTTCGCGTATGGATGATATCATTTATGAAGAATTTAAAGGTACGGGCAATATGGAGCTTCATCTCGACCGTAAGCTGTCGGAACGCCGTATTTTCCCTGCTCTCGATATTCGCAGATCGGGCACGCGCCGCGAGGAAATGCTGCTCACGAAGGAAGAGCTTGAGAAAGTATGGTCGATTCGCCGCAATATGAACGATTCGCTTGAATTTGTGGACAACTTCTTGAAGAAGCTGGCCGATAGCAAGAACAATGAGCAGTTCCTCATGTCGCTGGATACATCCGCGGATGCGAAACCGGAACGCCCAAGCATAAAAAGCGGCAGTACGTCGACTACCGGCCGGCGCCCAGCGCCAAGAACCACGACGCACGGATCGTAAGGCCGCAGGAAGGAGAACATCATGAATCTCGTATATGCGGATGAACATGGAAATGTATTCGACCATCCCGATTATATCGGGCTTGGCCGCAGCGGCGATATGATCGTCGAAATTATGGAAGAAGAGCTCATTCCGCTCCCTAATGGAGCGACGCTTGTAAGTCTTCCTTTCACGAAGCCGATCGGACTGAACCCAAGCAATGGCCAGATGCAGGTACTGCCTGACGGTGCGCAAGCAGTTGGCGCCTTGCTGCCGCAAGGTTTCACAAGACTTTGCTTGCCCGGCTACGTGAAGGCCGACAAGAATGAGAAGCTGCCGTTATTCGGCTATACCGCAGTCGTGTGGAAGGACGATCAGTTCTACGTAACGGCTGAACAATGCGACGATCCGGAGAGATGGGATCCGCTTAATTGCGATCGCGATGAGCTCGGTATTCAAGTCGATCGAATTTTGACCAAATATCCGGAAAATCGGTTGTATAAGCATCTGTCTAATTGCGCTCTTGGTTACGAATGCCTGACGTCCTCCAACACGTTCCTCGGACGCTGGGAAGGCGCTGTTCCAGTATCGTATTCCTGCAATGCCGGATGCTTTGGCTGTATATCCGAGCAACCGGACGACAGCGGCTTCGTTGCTCCTCAGACGCGGATGAACTTCAAGCCGACCGTCGACGAAGTAGTTGAGGTTATGCTGGAGCATCTGCGTACGCCGGACGCGATCATTAGCTTCGGTCAGGGCTGCGAGGGCGAGCCGTCCACGCAAGCACGCATCATTGTTGAAGCGATGAACCGTGTGCGCAGCCAGACGTCGAATGGTTATATCAACATTAATACGAATGCCGGGTTAACCGACTTCATGCGCGCAATAGTTGATGCAGGCCTTGATCTGATGCGGGTCAGCACGATCAGCGCGCTGGACGAGCATTACAATGCTTATTACAAGCCGCGCGGCTACACGCTTCAGAACGTGGAGAAGTCGCTTAAGTACGCGACTGACAAAGGGGTATATACTTCCATTAACTACTTGATCTTCCCTGGCGTAACGGATCGCGAGGAAGAGATCGAAGCGATGATCGGTTTCGCGAAGCGCACAGGCCTTAAGCTTATTCAAATGCGCAATCTGAATATCGACCCTGAGAGCTATCTGTCGATTATTCCGAAGGCGCAGGGCGAGATTTATGGCATGAAGCAAATGTTGGAAATCTTCCGCGAGGAACTGCCGGATGTCGTCATCGGATCGTATACGCACATACCGCCAACGGCACTTCGTCGTTAAAATTAAGGGATAGCCTTCCGTCTCGGGACGGAATTGACTTCCAAATCTCGCAATATCAACCGATTGCGCTTATTGCAACTGAAAATCGGTTCGTGCTATAATCCTAGTTGTGTGATTATACTCTGGGCTCGCATGTAGCTCAGGGCGGAAAGAGGTGAACGAGATGAAACCAGCTATTCATCCGACATACCACGTCGTTACAGCAACTTGCGCTTGCGGCAACACTTTCGAGACAGGATCGATCAAATCGACCCTTCGCGTTGAGGTTTGCTCCGCATGCCACCCGTTCTTCACGGGTAAGCAGAAGTTCCTGGATGCCGGCGGTCGCGTCGACCGTTTCAAGAAGAAATACGGCATTTAATTGTCCGAATCATTCGGCCAATATTTGGCAGAATACAAGAGCCTCCCTCAGCCATCCTATGGTTAAAGGGAGGTTTTTTGATTGCAAAATAATAACGGGGCTCTTCATAACCGGATACGCACAGCCTTAGTAACAACAGGAGTTATTGCCGTAATGGCTTTGAGCGCAACGGGCTGCGGCAACCAAACCTCCGACCATATGAAGACGTACGGCCATGATGGATATATGGGCTACTCTAACAGTAACCCGAACATGCCGAATCGATTCGGCACGCTGAATTACAATGTAGACGGCAACTTGATCAAGCAAGTGCTGAAACCGATAGACGGCATTGAGCAGACGCAAATTATTTTCAACGGCACCACGGTGCATGTGAATCTGAACGTTAATGATAAGCTGTCGGACGCAGACGTAGCTAAGGTCCGTGAGAAGGCGCAGTCAGTCGTCCAATACAATATGCCTAGATATAACGTGCATGTCGAGGCGAAGCGGTAGTCGATTGCCAGTTCCTGCAGAGGTTGTCCATAAATTAACGGACAACGTCGGTTGCGCTTTAGTACGGAATCGGCTATACTTATTTTTGCCGTGCTAGACGGGGAGGTAGCGGTGCCCTGTAACTCGCAATCCGCTGTAGCGAGGTTGAATTCCTGCTCGAGGTTATGTCGATATGGGGTTTGGCACTTGCGAGCAGTGTTGACAGTCGGGTCCTCCGCAATGAACGCTTATGAACCCGGTCAGGTCCGGAAGGAAGCAGCCGTAAGTAAGTTAGTTCATGTGCCGGGGGAGTGCCTGACTCGAGCTGTAGTGCAAGGATGCCGCCTGGGTCGCATCTATCGAAGGCAGGTGCACGGTACAACGAACTATCATGCATGCAATAGCCAACTTTACAAATAACATCTTCGATCGAAGCCCGATCTCAAGTCGGCGCACGCGGCCGCAGATGTTTTTTTGGTTATCGGGTTATCGCTATTATTCTAGTAGATTGATAAAGCACTACAGCTTCTGCTTCTTGGTCTAGAGATAGCCCTTTGCTGTGCGTTCATGTATAATAGAGGCATTGGGATTAGAGCTAAGATAAACCATTTATATGCAATCCGAAAGGAAAGGTCTGTGTGTCACATATCGCATTATATCGTGCCTGGCGTCCGCAGACGTTTCAGGACATGGTCGGACAACGGCATATTATTCAGACACTACAGAATGCGATCAAGGAGCAGCGCGTATCGCACGCTTATTTGTTCAACGGCCCGCGGGGGACAGGAAAGACGACTGCCGCGAAGGTGTTGGCGAAAGCGGTTAACTGCGAGCGAGGTCCTGCCATTGAGCCCTGCAACGAGTGCGATGCTTGCCTTGGAATAACAGCTGGACATATTATGGATGTCGTCGAGATTGACGCAGCATCCAACCGAGGAATCGATGAGATTAGGGATATACGCGACAAGGTGCGATATGCGCCATCGGATGTCCGTTACAAAGTTTATATTATAGATGAAGTACACATGCTTACTACGGAAGCGTTCAATGCGCTGCTTAAGACGCTGGAGGAACCTCCGGGCCATGTGATTTTTATATTGGCGACGACTGAGCCCCATAAGCTGCCGGCAACGATTATATCGCGATGCCAACGATTCGATTTCCGGCAAGTATCGCTTGAAGAACAGACGGAACGATTGCTGCAAATTTGCCGTGAAGAAGGCATACAGGCGGAAGACGACGCCATTTCGTATATCGCTCGCTTATCGGAGGGCGGTATGCGTGACGCGATCAGCTTGCTGGAACAGGTATCGGCGTTTGGCGATTCCCATATTACGCTGTCTGCAGCTGTTGATGTGACAGGCGGTATGGCAGCAGATCAATTCTACGAGCTGGCCGATGCCGTCAAAGATCGGAACGTAGCGAGAATCATGCCGCTTGTAGAAAGTCTGATGCAAGCAGGCAAGAGTGCGGATAAGTGCTTAGAGAACTTGATTTACTATTTCCGCGATTTGCTCGTCCTTAAGCTCGCGCCGCAGGGCGGAGCTGTAACGGAGAGAGTGGTCGATACAGAAAGATTCCGATTGATGGCCGATGCTTATACCTCTCAGAGGCTGTTCGCCATGATTGATACGCTTAACAAATATCAGGTCGAGCTTAAGCATGCATCACAGCCTCAGACATTATTTGAGGTTGCGCTCATGAAGCTATGTACGCTTGATGAGGGATTGGGAGCTGGCGGTGAAGGACAGTCGCAGCAAGGTGCTGCTTCTGGCTCCGCTGCGCCATCTGCGGAAGTGAATCGATTGCGTCAGCAGGTTGAGGCGCTGGAGCGCAAGCTGGAGCAAGCGCTTCAGAACGGCATCGCTGCATCTGGAGCTGGCGGAGACGCTGGAGGACGACAAGCAGCGCCGGCAGCCCGAAGCGGTGGGGGCGGCTCGCGAGGCGGAGGCTTTGGCGGTAGCTCGGGCGGTATTGTCCGTTCAGCCGTTAAGCTGGATCGTTACTTGGCGGCTGCGGGCAACGATGACTTTAATCAAGTTCGCATGAAATGGAGCGCCGTGCTCCAGCGTGTGAAGGAGACTAAGATCACGGTGCATGCTTGGTTGACCGATGGCGAACCAGTTGCCGTCGCGGATGACACGCTCCTTATTGCATTCAAGAATACGATGCATAGGGAGACAACCGAGAAGCAAGCGCACCGGGATATCATCGAGCAAATACTGCGTGAATTAATGGGCAAGCCGCTTCAATTCGTTACGTGTATGATGAAGGAGTGGCAAGCAGCCGCTGCTGATGGGGGAGCCTCGAAGCAGGGCGAAACGCTTCAGCTCGAACCCGAGCAAGGCGATGGTCCTGCTGCAGGAGCGCAACGCCCGGAGTGGGTTGAAGAAGCAGTAAGGTTGTTTGGCGAGGATTTGGTCGTTGTGAAAGAGAATACTTAATTAAACTTAATTCTAATGATGAGGTGATTTGGAATGAACAATATGAACCAAATGATGAAGCAAGTAAAGAAAATGCAAGATCAAATGATGAAGGCGCAAGAAGAACTGGAAACAAAGACGCTTGAGGGAACTGCTGGCGGCGGCGTTGTTACGGTTGTTGCAAATGGCCACAAGAAAATTTTGAGCATTACGATCAAGCCTGAAGCCGTAGATCCGGAAGATGTAGAAATGCTGCAAGATCTTGTATTGACGGCAGTTAACGATGTACTAAGTAAAGTCGACGAGCTTGCGAACAAAGATATGGGCAAATTTACTGGCGGTATGAAAATCCCAGGTTTGTTCTAGGAGTTCTAGGAAGCGGGTAGTCGCACCTAGCTTTTGACGCTTGAAAGGAGCTGTAGCATCTTTGTTTTACCCTGAACCGATAGCGAAATTAATTGATGCTTTTACCCGTTTGCCGGGAATCGGTCCTAAGACAGCCGCCCGTCTTGCGTTTCATGTGCTCCGAATGAAGGAAGACGATGTCATTGATTTTGCGAAGGCGCTTGTGAGTGTGAAGCGTAATTTGTTCTACTGCTCGGTCTGCTGCAACATTACAGATACCGATCCGTGCAAAATATGCCAAGACAAGTCTCGCGATCAATCCGTCATATGTGTTGTCCAGGATTCCAAAGATCTTGTTGCAATCGAGAGAATGAAGGATTACCAAGGGCAATATCATGTGCTGCAAGGTGCGATATCGCCAATGGAGGGTATCGGTCCTGAAGAGATCAAGATTGCCGAGCTTCTCAGAAGACTGAGCGATGAACAGGTGCAAGAGCTGATTTTGGCCACGAACCCGAATATTGAGGGCGAAGCGACAGCGATGTATTTATCGCGGCTCGTTAAGCCGTTCGGCATCAAAGTTACACGTATTGCTCACGGTTTGCCGGTCGGCGGGGATCTTGAGTATGCAGATGAAGTAACATTATCCAAAGCCATTGAGGGTCGGCGAGAGCTAAGCTAGATGGCTGCAATAGAGACTGCTTCGAGGAATGATTTCCTTGAGGCAGTCTTTTTTTGTTCTAATTCGGCATACAAGCCTAATACAAATAGGGAGAGCGTAGATGATGCGATAGGACAAGCGGGAGGGGATCGTGATGGCAGCAGAACGACCGGTGACAATTGTAAGCGACTTGGAATGGATAGAAAAGCTGCGTAAGGAAATAGCAGAAGCGCATCGAGATTGGGAAAATGCGAATCGCTTCTTCGAGTATGCTTCAGGCGAGGATCAGGTGGATTATGCGATCTATGCGATCATTTCAGCTGAGAAGAGATACGAAATGCTTCTTCGACTTGCAAAAAGGACATGTAAACATTGGCCGCAATGGGGAGGATTGATGAAATGAAAACAATTTGGTTAGCCATGTTCGTTGTATCATCGTTATTGCTTATCATGGTATTGCTGCGCAATCGACTGTCATGGGGGTGGTTGCGAGGCTTTGGCCTGCACCTGGTACTTGCGGCAGCATTGCTATACGTGCTTAATGCAACTGAGGTTATACCGGGGCTGCACGTTCCGCTTAATCCGATAACGATTGGGACGGTCGTCGCGCTGGGCGTGCCCGGAGTAGCTTTAATCGTTGGGTTGCAATGGGTGGTCGTATAAGCTCTGCATAAAGTTTAGGCAAAAGGTTGACGCCGTCTGTCGATCTATGCTACATTATATCTCGCGCCTAGAACAGTAGTAATGAAGGCCAAGAAAACTTTTTAAAAAAAGTGCTTGCATTAAACTGGGCGAATGTGATATATTATAAAAGTCGCCGCTGAGACAAAGCGCCGACACGAAAGAAAAGATTGTTCTTTGAAAACTGAACAACGAGCGAAACTGCCAGTTAAGAAGCTTCGGCTTCTGACTAAAGCAATAAAAAAGTTTTTGAGCAAGTCAAACACCTTTATGGAGAGTTTGATCCYGGCTCAGGACGAACGCTGGCGGCGTGCCTAGCGGCGTGCCTA
>NZ_JBFTLA010000018.1:0-88889 GCF_056396205.1 Paenibacillus sp. 05T425 | reverse complement strand
CGAACACGACCGTTAAGCCCTCCAGCGCCAATGGTACTTGGACCGCAGGGTCCTGGGAGAGTAGGACGTCGCCAAGCACGAGGAACCAACCGCATGTAGATGCGGTTGGTTTTTTGTTGTGCGCAGAAGCGGCGACTTACCTCTCCCAGCCTGGGAGAGTAACTGAACCTTTGATCGATGAAAAGGCGAGGAAGCATGCCCGGCTATAGATGAAGGTTCAGATGCCGACCTCGAAGTAAGCACAAGTAGTCTATTCAGGCGGTGCGGAATGCCCGTCGCCAAGCACGAGGAACCAACCGCATCTACATGCGATTGGTTTTTTGTTGTGCGCAGAAGCGGTGACTTACCTCTCCCAGCCTGGGAGAGTAACTGAACCTTCGATCGATGAAAGGGCGAGGAAGCATGCCCGGCTATAGATGAAGGTTCAGATGCCGACCTCGAAGTAAGCACAAGTAGTCTATTCAGCCGGTGCGGAATGGACGTCGCCAAGCACGAGGAACCAACCGCATCTACATGCGGTTGGTTTTTTGTTGTGCGCAGAAATGGCGACTTACCTCTCCCAGCCTGGGAGAGTAACTGAACCTTCGATCGATGAAAGGGCGAAGAAGCAGGCCCGGCCATAGAGAAAGCTACAGATGCCGACCTTGAAGTATTCTCAAGGAGTCTGTTCAACCGGTGCGGAATAGCCGTCGCGGGGCACGAGAGTTACATTCTTATAAACGCTCCTCTTAACGAATCCTCAGCACTCAATTGTCTGATTCATGAGCCTAGAGCAACGTGTACGAATCTGAATCACGCTAATCGCTCCAAACCTACCGAAAAACAATCCATTTTAGCGAAATAAGCCTATCTGGATTCGTTAGTTGCATGGATTGTGTAATATCGGCCGATTAGCGTTTCCTAAATTCTTAAGCAGAGAACAATGCATTAGTTGGACGGAAGGTTATTCCTTCCTGATTTGCGGGAGGTTGAAAAAAGATCCGTTTTCCAGCTGCTGTACGAATTGCTGCAGCCATTTATAATACTCAAGCGCTTGCTTGAGCTTGTGCAGATCCTGGAGACAGATTTTCCGTTCGTCATCAGGGGTATCAATAGAAAGAATAATGTCGGAAAGGTCGGGAATAACGTCTTCAATGGCGTGACTCATTACGTCGATTTCCCTTTGCAGCTTCATCGTAAAAAAATTGCGGAAAGCGAGGAAAAAGTCCGTTTCGGCTACGTACAAATCTTTACGCTCCTGCTTCTCCTCCAGTTTGGTCACCATTTTCGATTCCATCAATGATCTTACCGCATAGCTCATGTTGCTTTTGCTCATATTCATATGGGTTTTCATATCTTCAAGCGTCATCGGTTTGTCCTCGAAATACATAACGCCATATAACTGTCCAAAGGAATAAGTTGCCCCGTATAAATCCATCGTATCAGCGATCGCGTTAATAACCGTTCTACGCAGCTCGCTCCGTCGCTCGGCCGAACCACTCTCGATACCGTTTTCATTGCCGCTTTCACCATTGCCCTGACTGTTGCCCTCTATCATGCCTTCACCCGCCATTTTCGTATGCATGCTTTCTTCAATTATACTAAAAGCTTTTACTAACCTAAAGCACACATATAGAGCATCACATTTACATTTTATTTAGTTAATGTTTACGCTGTGATAACCATTCTGCTCACTTCTGATTGTACAATATTTTTTGTACGATACAATCGTTTGAACAATAATTTCAATATTTTCCTTAATGTTAAAAATATTTTGAACGGAGGTAAAGGTTATGAATAGGTTGAGATTAGGTCGGGAGCTGCAAGCTTTGCTGTTCACGTTGCCCGCTATGGTGCCCCTCGCCGTGTTCTGGTTGTTCCCGATCGGCTATGTATTCTATTTAAGCTTGACGAGCTGGGACTTCATGAGCGAGGACAAGCCGTTTGTCGGACTGGACAATTATGTGGCGTTGCTGCAAAACCTTGCATTTTACGAGTCTCTCAAAGTGACGCTGCTTTTTGTTCTAGGCAATGTGCTGCCGACGCTGGCTGGCGGACTAGCTCTAGCCGTGCTGCTGAACCGAACGATGCGGCTGGGCGGCGTATATCGGGCGCTTCTGTTCTCTCCCTGGGTTACGCCAACCGTTGCGGTATCGATCGTATGGTCGTGGATTTTCGAGCCGGAGGCGGGACTTGCGAATGCCTTGCTAAGATGGTTCGGAGCGGAAGGCGTAGGCTGGTTAAGAGATCCGGAGTGGGCATTGGTCGGTATTTTGCTCGTCACCGTCTGGAAGGGAATCGGCTGGGCGATGGTCTTTTACTTGGTGGCCCTTCGAAATGTTCCGGGTGACATCCTTGAAGCAGCCAGCATCGATGGGGCGGGAGCAACGCGTAAGTTCTGGCAAATTACGCTTCCGCTGATCTCTCCTACGACGTTCTTCCTGACGGTCGTGCTCGTTATTTCTTCGTTGCAGGCATACGATCAGATCAACATTATGACGCAAGGTGGACCAGCCGGATCGACGCGCACATTGCTGTATTTGTATTACCAGTCAGCGTTCGAAGCGTTCAACATCGGYGAAGCCTCGGCTGTTGCGGTGACGCTGGTTGCAGGGTGCGCGCTGCTGTCGCTTGTTTCATTCACCTTGAGCCGCAAGTCGGTTCATTATTAAAGACGGCCAGGCGGTCTGAATAGGAAGGAATGCGATGAATGACCAAGAGCAACGGAATCAGGCGAGTATTGATGCATGTCATGCTTATTGTTTTGTGCGCGATTATGGCTTTCCCGTTTTACTGGATGGTAACCAGCGGGCTGAAAACCAACGATGAAATTTGGCAGACGCCGCCTGCGCTGTGGCCGGCCGTACCGTTATGGAGCAATTTTGTCGACGCTTGGCAGAGCGCGAATTTCGCCAGGTATATCCTGAACAGCGTGACGGTAGCTTGCGCCATAGCGCTGATCCAAGTCGTCAATTCGGGCATGATGGCGTACGCGCTGACTCATATGCCGTTTCGTTTGAAGGGCTCGTTGACAGCGATCATACTGGTCAGCTATATGGTGCCGACGACTGCCGTGTATTTGCCGGGTTATGTCGTCTTGTCCAAGCTCCATCTGCTGGACAGCTATGCGGGACTTATTTTATCCAACTCGGTTAGCGTGTTTTCGATATTCCTTATTCGGCAAGCTTTCATGCAGGTTTCGCATGAGCTTGTGGAGGCGGGGCGGATCGATGGTGCTTCCCATCTGCGAATTCTATGGACGATAATCGTTCCGCTGACGAGAGCTTCGTTCGCCGTGCTGGTGCTTATTACGTTCATTGAACAATACAACAACTACTTCTGGCCGATGCTCATTACGAAAAATCCGGATTTGCAGCTTGTATCGGCCGGTCTGCGCAGCTTTTTTGTGGAGGGAGGTGCATACGGGCTGAAGTGGCCGCTTATTATGGCTGCCAGCGCCTTCACGATAGCTCCGCTGCTGCTGTTGTTTCTTTTTACGCAAAAAACGATTATGCAAAGCGTCAACTTCACGGCTGGTGTCAACAAAGGGTAGGAGAGAAAAGAGAAATCATATTATAGTTAATGGAGGCCTATTAAAATGAATACGTTAAAAAAAGGGTTGGCTTTTACGCTTATTTCCAGCTTTGCTTTACTTACGGCTTGCGGTTCCAATACGGGAGCGAACTCGCAGGAAGGATCCAATGCGGCGACTAACTCCGCAACAAACGCCGCTCCCGAGCAGACGGCGGTAACCGAACCGGTGAAGATCGAGTTCTGGTATGGTCTCGGCGGTAATCTCGGCGACAATATGAAGAAAATAATCGACAAATTCAACGCATCGCAATCGGAAGTCATCGTTCAAGGCATCGTCCAGGCAGACTATTCCGAAACGGAGCAAAAGCTGCAAGCCGCGATTGCCGCGGACAAAGTTCCGGCAGCCGTACTGTCGTCCAATAACGACTGGGCACGCAAAGGCTATTACGCAGAGCTGGACGAATTAATGGCGACGGCAAAGGATTTGAAACCGGATGACTTTGTGCCTACTTTTATCGAACAAGGACAAGTTGATGGCAAGCAGTATTTCCTTCCGATGTACGGAACGACCCAAGTGATGTATTACCGCAAGGATGCGCTGGAAAAGCAAGGTCTGAAAGCCGAAAACCTGACGACTTGGGAAGCGCTGGCTGATGCCGCGTCCAAAATGACCGTGAAAGAAAACGGAAAAACGACGTTTTACGGCTGGGAGCCGATGTGGGGACGCGACAATATGATGGACGCCGTATTCAGCAAAGGCGGCTCGGTGCTTAGCGAAGACGGCAAAACCGTTCTGATCGATTCGCCGGAATGGGTGGAAACGTGGGAGCTATTCCGCAAATGGATTCATGAGGATCAAATTATGCGCATTCACTCCGGAGGCCAAGGCTGGGAGTATTGGTACAAAACGATCGACGATGTGATGAAAGGCAATGCGGCGGGTTACACCGGTTCCAGCGGCGACCAAGGCGACCTCGATTTCACGCAGCTTGCAGCTATGGAGCAGCCGGGTTGGGATGGCGTTGGCGACGGCAAAGGCAAGCCGGTAGCAAGCGGAATTATGGCGGGCATTCCGGCCAAAGCAAGCAAGGAGCAGCAAGAAGCGGCATTTAAATGGCTGACGTACTTCAGCAACACAGAGAATACGGCGTTCTGGTCGATGAACACGGGTTATATTGCGGTACGTCAATCCGCGCTTGACGACCCGGAGTTCAAAGCTTACAGCGAAGCGAATCCGCAAAGCCGTATCCCGCTCATGCAAGCTTCCCATGCGAGCAAGCCGTTCATTGATCCGACAGGCGGCAAAATTACGGATGCGCTGACGATTGCGGCGGATAAAGTACAGATTAGCAACAAGCCGGCGGCAGAAGCGCTTAAGGAAGCGAAGGAAGTGGCGCAGAAGGCGCTCGATGCGGTATTGAAATAGGCAGAAGCATGCCAGGGCAGCAACAGCAACGGGGAAGAACGGTTAGTTCCTCCCCCGTATGCCGCCAATAGTTACAGTTACAAGAGAGGTGGAAGCAATGGCTACGTTGACCATAGGCGGCGACGTTTATGAAGTGGATGCGATTTTGATGGATAAGGACGGCACGCTGCTCGATTTTGTATCCATGTGGGGCTATTGGAGCGAACAAGTCATGTCTGCGTTTAGTGAAGAGCTGACTAGACGGGGGCTGAAAACTCTTGATGCGGCAGTGATTCCCCTGCTTTGGGGAACGCAGCACGATGACGGCGGGCATATAGTCGAGTACGATCGCAACGGACCGCTGGCGATGGGAACGATGGCCGATTTATACGCCGTGCTTGCTTGGCAAGGTTATATGGCCGGCATGTCCTGGGCGGAAGCAAGAGCGATGGCAATCCGCTGCGGCGAGCACGCGAACGTTGCTTTGTTGAAGGAACGCCCTGCACGACTGTTGCCGGGTGTGCAATCGTTTCTTGACGCCTGCATGCAGCAGGGGTTCAAGTTGGCCGTCGTAACGGCGGATGAAACGGATGCGGCGCTCCGCCATCTGGAGTGGCTTGGCATTCGTCCCTATTTTGAGGCGGTAATCGGAACGGATCAGGTGGAGCGAGGCAAGCCGTTCGGCGATATGGCGGAGCTCGCTTGCTTAAGGCTGGGCGTTACCCCGGCAAGAACGGCCGTTATCGGCGACACGAATGGAGATATGCTGATGGGGCGTTCGGTTGGCGCTAATCTGCGAATTGCGCTTACGGGCGGCCAAGCAGCCTACCCCGATGCTAGTCATATCATTCTAGGCTACCAGGAATTGCAGTTGGGAGGCTAGCGCAATTGAAAGGATTGAACGGGAGCGAGCTGGGCTGGATGTTTCTTGGGCTGGCCATCTTGCTGGAATTAAGCGGCACCTTGTCCTTGAAGATGTCGGAAGGCTTCTCGCGGCTGTGGCCGTCGATACTGATGTTTTTATTTTACGGAATCAGCTTTACCTGCTTGAACTTCGCGCTGCGTTACATGGATATGAGCGTTGCTTACGCTACATGGTCGGGTATCGGCATTGTACTCATTTCGGCGGCTGGCGTATGGTTTTTCCATGAGCGGTTGTCTATAACGTCGATGTTATGGATGTTTGTCATAGTCGTGGGGGTGGTGGGGCTGAACATGAGCTCCAAAGCGCATTCCTGAAGGAGTGCCATGAAGGAGGGCGAGCATAGTCTTGCCTACTAACGGAAGGGGAATTTTTATGAAAAACAGAGCCGATGAGACCGAGAAGCCGGAGATGCTTGCATGCTTTCAGATTCTATCGGATACGCATATCAGATCCGACGACAATCATTTATATAACCGTCATCTTAGGCTGGCGCTGGAGGATATCGCTTCAAGCGAATATGCATCCGAGAGCTGCGGGATCATGCACGCAGGGGATATTACCGATCATGGCTTAATTGAAGAATATGAGGCGCTGCAGCGTATTTTGCGGGATTATGAGAACCGTCTGCCGGCCATCGCATATACGGTTGGCAATCACGATGTCGCGCTGGGCGATTGGGAGTACCGGATGGAAGGTTACGAGACGGTCAGCGGCAGGAGAGATACCTACCACGATCACTGGATCGGCGGTTATCACTTTGTGTTTCTCGGGACGGAGCGAGGGCTGGAGCGGTTTGCGACCTTGTCGGAAACACAGCTTGGCTGGTTGGACGAGAAGCTGGGGGAAGACGCGGCGACGGGCAAGCCGGTATTCGTATTCCTCCATCAGCCTTTGAAGAACACGGTAGCCGGTTCGCTGGAGCATCAAGCCTGGTTCGGCGTGGAAGAGGATGAAGAGCTGCGTTCGGTGCTGCATAAGCATCCGCAAGCGCTGCTGTTCACCGGGCATACCCACTGGCATCTGGAGTCCCCTCATACGATGCATCGCGCCGGCGATCGGGGGCCAGTCATGTTCAATACCGCATCGGTCGCTTACTTGTGGAATGACGACGACGCCTATGTACAGGGAAGCCAAGGCTATTATGTCGAAATCTACGCGGACAAGGTGCGCGTGCGCGGCCGGAACTTCGTGGATGGCAGTTGGCTGGCAGCCGCCGATTTTGAAGTGGAATGCTGATAAATAACGAGAGAAGGAGAACCCCGCAAACGGAGTTCTCCTTCTCTAATGATGCAGCAAGTGCTGTTATGGCTTATTAATGGCTTATTGAGCGTTCTGTTGTCGAGACGCCAAATAATCGACGGCGCGCAGCGCGACGGTGACGGCCTCTGCACGGGTAGCTGGCTGGGCGGACCCGAAGCGGTTATTTTCCAATCCGAAGATTAGACCGTGTTTGACTGCGGTTGCGATATAAGCTTTGGCGTAGTCTGGAATTAGACCCGCATCAGCGAATGTCAACGTACCGGCATCCTCTAGCGGCAGCTTGAGCGCTCTAACGATCATAACCGCCATCTCCGCTCGGGAGATCTCTTTATTCGGACGGAAGCTGCCGTCCTCGTAACCGCTTATGATACCAGCCGACAGAGCTTGCTCGATAAATGGTTTGGCCCAAGCCGGAATGTTGTCCGCATCGGCGAAGTCGATTGTTTTGCCCGAGTTCTCCAGCTTTAATGCACGGCTAAGAATAGTCGTCCATTCCGAGCGTTTGAGGGAGGCGTTCGGTTTAAAATCGCCATTCGGATAACCGGATACAATGTTGAGCTGCACGGCGCGTTCAATCGCTTTGCTCGCCCAGTGTGAGGCCGTATCGTTGAACACGATTGCAGGAGTGGATGGGTTAGGCTCGGAAGTACCGTTCTCGCCGGTCTCCCCGGTTCCGTTGCCAGGTTCTTCCGTTGTTTCTTCTCCTGTCGATGGGTCATTCGGATTCGGACGGTCAGGAATCGACCCGAAGTTGTCGGAACCCCAATTTTGAACGGGTGTAGCGGAGCGAATCTCGATATCGACATCGTATTCCTCTACATAGTTGATTGCCGGCCAGTTGATGCTTACAGAGCCGCTCAATTTGGACGGAATTTCATCAATTTCAAATTGTACTCTTCGCGTATTGGCGCTAGCATTGCTATCGATGGTAGAGGTTTCGCTTCCTCCGACCATAAACGATGTAATTTCATTGCTTTGCTTTAAATAAATTTGCATGTATTTAATGCCGTTTTGAACCAACAACCGGCCTGGATGCGCGACATAGTCGTTCATAACCGATGTTTGAGAAGTGCCTGCTTTTAGAATAACGAAGTTCAAGCTGTATTTTCCGTCGGCCAGACTATTAGGATTCGTTCCCGGATTTGTTCCAGGATTCGTGGCCGGATCCGTGCCAGGGTTCGTTTCCGGATCCGTACCAGGATCTGTACCAGGATCTGTACCAGGGTCTGTACCTTCTCCTGTGCCGTTATCGACCAACGTCATGTTTTCCAGATCCAAGCTTAAGTAGACGTTATGCCATGCGGAATAAACAGGTGACGTCATTTCAATGTTAACCAGTACCGTTTGAGTGGTGTAAATATCGTCGATGTTTACAGTAACCGTGCTGGAATGGGTAGTCGAATCTTCAATAGGAGCAGTTGTTGCTGCTACATAGCGAACAAGATCGTCTGTATTGATTGTTGTATTAGCGCCGTTTCTTGTAATGGTCGCCTTCGTCTCGCCGGGCTTTAAAATACCGATATACGTAAACAGCTCGGAGCTTTTCATTTCATGGGAAAAAGTCGCTTTACCGTTGGAGATCGTTAATTTACCTGTGTTTGCAACGGCATAGTTATTAATCGAGGAGGTCGAGCCCGAGCCGTCATCCTTTAAGTATTGATAGGGAATTTCGTATACGCCGTCTGCCGGCAGAGCCGGAGCGGATTGTTGAGCCGAGGCAGCCGCCGGTAAAATCGTAAGCAGCAGAGCCAGCGCCAAAAAAAGTGCTGTGAACGAGCGAAGCTTATTGCGCATTTGGTGTAACACTCCTTAGGATGATTTTTTAAGAAAGCAATGAAATAAAGGTGATGCATGTATCGGCCAATGCTATCTACTTGGCAACAAAACCGATTAACGTGATAAATGGTTCCCTCCCGCTACGAAGTTGTATTTCAAAAGGCCGCAAGGAGACGGCACTGTGCAGATGAACGACTACCAAAGATAATGAGAATCATTATCGTCCGAACAGCAAGTTTGATTCTACTACTGGAGTATGAACGGAGCATGAATTTTAAATTACAAATTGAAGCAGCCCAATACGTTTAAACGTCTTGGGCTGCTTCTTACTTGCGTATTAGTCTAAGTAATCAAGCAGGCGGATAATAAGCGCTAGAGCTTCCGCGCGGGTTGCTGCGGCATTCGGATCGAATCGGTTGCCGTCTTTGCCTTTAATTAATCCCGCTCCAACTGCAGCGGATACTTCTTGTTGTGCCCAAGCTGGAACGTCATCACCGTCAACGAAGGATAGAGTGGCGCTCGGATCCAGTTTAAGCCCCGCAGCGCGAGAAATAATGACTGCAAGCTGTGCTCGCGTCAAATGACCTTTTGCACGGAACGTCGAATCCTCGAAACCGGCGATTAAACCTGCAGTTATGACACGCGCTACATGGGTTTTAGCCCAGTTCGGAATGCTGTCGAGGTCTTTCAGTGCGCCTTCTTCACCCTCGCCTTCGAGGCCTAACGCTTTGCTGATCATAACGGCGAACTCGCCGCGCGTCACGATGTTGTTCGGACGGAAGCTGCCATCCGAGAAGCCGCTGACGATGCCTAGCTTGACTGCACGTTCGATAACGTCTTTCGCCCAGTGATTTGCGGTATCGGAGAATTGAATGTTCGGACCTTCATTGCTTTCTGGGTTTGTTTCTTCTTGCCCGTTCTCGCCATTCGGGTTAGTGACTTCGCCTTCTTCACCCTCTTGGCCTTCCGTTTCTTCGTCCGGGTTAGGCAGGGCTGGCGGGCCGACCGAGCCGCCTCCAATGACACCGGAGTTGCCGGCATATGTGGCCTGGGCTTCATCGAATTTGAAATGAATATCGTATTCATGGTGGTAGTTCAAAGCGCTCCAATCGATTTTCACCCACGCGCTTAGTTTGGAAGCCAAGTTTGACAAGTTGAAGGTTACCACGCGTGTGTTGTTCGCGGCGTCTCTCGACGTTACGGAGCCGCTGCTGCCACCTATCTTAAGTCCGGTAATTTCGGCGCTCTGTACGACAGTAAAGGATACGGTCTTGTTTCCTCCAGTCACTTTAACAAGAGCGGGGCTGACAAAATAATCGTTAGCTACCGATAGTGATTCCGTTCCATACTTCAGGACGGTAAAAGGAATGTAATAGTTTCCGTTCGCAGGATATTGCGGATCCGTGCCGTTACCCGGAGTGCCCGGTCCAGGATCAGTTCCCGGCTCCGTACCGGTCAAATTAACAGAAGCTTCAAAAGCGGCAATCGCCATACGTAACACAATTAACGCGGCATCTGTTTGGATCTGGGTTCCATTGAGCTGTGTGGCAGCTCCACCCGCCGTATCAATGGCGGTTTTGAATGTGGAAATCGCCGAGGCAGGATATTCACCGATTGCAGTTCCCGCTTTGGCTCCGCGCCATGTCGACATGGCTTCAAGGAACTCCGAGGATAACAAGGAGTTGTTCACCCCGTTAAAGTTCAAGCGAACTTCATGCGTTCGATCATAATTGGCTACCGGAATGGAAACATGCAGCTTGACGTTCTGCAGCTGGCTTATATCGATGCCATGGAGCAGCACAATACGATAATCTTCCGCAGCGTTTTCGTACAGAACGTCGGCATCGACATACTCGCCTTCGCTTTGCTTGAACTGGAACTCCGTTACTTGCGAGCTGTTCAAAATTTTAATCGTCGCATCATAAGCAGTACCGCTAATTTGGGTAACGCGGGCAGGTTTCTCGAAGTAGCTATCCGCGCTGGAGAAGGCCGCATCCGTCGCATGAGCGATCGTGTAGTTCAAGGTTGATCGTTCCAAGGACAGGAACGTAGTCACGACTTCAGACAGCGCAGCCGAAGCAGCGCTAATGTCCAACCGTGTAGCGGACAATTGAGAGCCCGTAACAATGGCGGTATCGATAGTGGCTTGCAGCGTCGCCAAAGCGTCAATGTCGTACTGACCGCTTAATTCGCCGTTCAAGGCGCGATCATGCAGCTCCTGCGCATCCGCGATTTCGCCGTTTAGATTATCAAGCAATGTGCCGTTCAGGCTTAGATAGACGGATTCAGTGACACTAGGCTCATCGGCAGTTGAATAGTTCATTAAGACGATGCCGCTTATGGATTGATTATTAAAAGTCGTATGTCTTTGCTGTAATTGGGCGGAGTATTGACCAGTTCCCGCATCTAAGCCAGTAGACGCCACTGTAACAGGCAGATCCATCACAAATGTGGGAGTGCCGTCCGTGCTCGGCCTGTAGTAGGTGATAGACGTAATTGGAATATTGTCATTGATGATAATATTGGCATGCTCGCGAGGCGTGCTGCGTTTTAGAATAGTCGCGGTTGAACCAAAGAGAGAACTTTTCGTGGATACAACAGCATCCGAATCAAGGGAGTCAAGTACGATGAGACGGGCATCTGTCGCTATTATTCTGGCGTTATTAATGGCGGTCGTCGCCGTACTAAGCGAAGTTACGCTTGCATTGACTTGATCTTGTGTGGCCAGAGCATTGTCATATACAGCCTTCGCATTCGTAATCGGTGTACCCATAGTTGTAGACGTCAGCCCGGCAATCGAGCCCTCGACATATACCCCGGCATTTGTAACGTATGACAGATTGGCAGCGAAAGCCTCTGCTTCTTGAATCGCGGTCAGCAACAATGATTTGTTAACCGTAACACGTTGTTGCCTGAACACATTCAACGCCTGGACTAGCGCATTGTAAGCCGTAACGATTTCTTCGTCGGTCGCCGCCATGTCGCTCTCGACCTCGATAGCATCGCTGATAGCATAATTCAAGGAAGTCCTTGCTCCCGGTTTATATGCCCCATGCCATGCGCCGTCTTGGGTACTGTTATATAAGGATTGGGCTAAAGTGATTTGCCAGGAAAGATCATCAAGGCTTACGTCTGGCTCTTCGGTCACTGGAGGCTCTTCGACGGATACAAACGGAAGATTGCTTGTATCAATTACGACTTGAGCCAAATACCAATGATCGTAGACAAAAGGTTGACCTTGAACATAAAGATCTTTCACCACAATGTGCATCAGCACATCTTGCTTGACTTGCACATCGTCAATTGGAAATTCTACTGTGCCATAATAGCCTTCAACTAACGTATTCTCGTTTAGCGGTCCGCGAGGGACAGTGCCTTCCGAGACATCAACCTCTGCTGCCTGATTGAATTGGGATACGGCATCCGCGTTCGCAGAGGGCGTACCGCCTGGCTTCAAGCTGCCCCAATACTCGTACCAGTCGTAGTTAATAAAATCAATTTGCAGTTTGTAGACGCCGTCCTCAGCAATCAGTTTACCTTTTGTTGATTTGAGATGTCCTTCGGCATACGATTCCTTGTCGCTATTGTTCTGTAAAATACGGAAATCGACCTCGTATTCGCCGTCCCGTACCTTAGTAGCTGGAGCAGGTTCGGCTGCTGCCGCCGAAATAGGAAAGGCAGACAAGAGAAGCATGCTCGCAATCAGAATAGACAAGTAACGTTTCAATGACTTCTTATAAAACATGATGATTACTCTCTCCTTTGCAAAATAAATATAGAAAGCCGCATACCGCCTTCGTTACACAAGCGACAGGCAGATCAGCGGTTGAGCCGACCTGCCTGTTGCTTGTGCAGCGAAAGCAAAAAAAAGCAGGCTGCGCCACATGATGACGGCGCAAGCCGTTTCAATCTTGTTTCAACTGTTGCTTACAGCCATTCAATCTCGATATCGTGTGTAGCGTTATACAGTCCGAATACCGAAACTGAGATTTTTGCTTTGGCATTCACGCTGAAATCATCAATAGGGAACGTGTAGTAGATAACGCCGCCCGATGTCGAACCAGTGAAAGGAGTATAGCTGGAACCTCCGTCATAGGAGATGCTTAGTCCGTTGATGCTGTACAACAACGAAGTTGTGAATCCGAGTGTTACCGTTTCGCCGTCGCTGGCGATCGAAGCAGGTTTAACGGCATAACCGTCGGCTGTTGAAGTTTCAGTCGGATTAGCGGCTTTGACGAGTCGGAAGTTTTGATCGGTCGCAGCGGAAGCAGAACCAACAATCAGGACAAGGGACATTACAAGAGCTAGAAGCAGAGTAGGCAAGCCTTTTTTCAAAGTGAATTTCATTGATATCAGTCTCCTTTGATTTGAAATAAGTATTTTACTAAAACAATGATGCGTTAACGGCAACGATAGTTTGGTACTGCCCACTCATTGATGGGCTTGAATTCCCCCTCGACAAGCAGAATCATGCAGATGGCGAAGCTATAGAGATACTAAGATGCCAAGATAATGATAATCATTATCGCTAGTGATGCAAAAAAAATTCTGTTCCCTAAGTACGGACGCACCGGTATACGTGCCGTTCTTCTCTCTCAGAAAGCGTCCGGCGTGTACATCGCCTTAGACAAACTAAATTTTACAGCCCGTTTATGAACGGAGCGTGAACATTAAATTACAATTTCCACCACGACAGGAGGGAGGTTACAGGGAACATCTTACAGTTGGTAAAACTGTAATCTGGAATTCATGCTCCGTTCACAATGCGCAAGTAAAATCCTCGTGAAGCCATTAATGATAATCTCTCTCAATGTCGGGGGAAATCGGAGGGTCATGCATTTTGAAGTCGGCAACAACAGAAAAGAATACAATACTAAGGCATGCGATGAAATGGAAGTTGCTGATGATCGGAGCAGCGGCTGCGCTAACCATTCTGTCGGGCTGCAGCGCAGGTGCAAAGAACGGGAGCGATTCGATAGGCAAGATCATGCTGACGGACTTCGCAGATAGGAAAGTATCATTCACGGAAGCTCCTAGCCGAATCGTCTCACTTGGCAATGGGGAAGTCGATATTGTATATGCGCTCGGCGGCGTTGTAGTGGGCAGACCTGAGGATAACGATGGTCTCCTGAATGAGCAGGTCAAGGATGTGCCGATTGTCGGATCCGTCCATACGGTCGATCTGGAGAAGATCGCATCGCTGGGGCCCGATGTCGTATTAGGCAATTATCCTATTAATAACAACGATGTTCCTCTAATAGAGGGAATGGGATCTAAGATCGTTCTGACGGAAGCGAATTCGATTGAGGATATTAAGAAGCAAATCGAGCTGTTCGGTAAACTGCTAGAACGCGAAACGAAGGCGAAGGAGCTTCTAGCTAAGCTGGAGGATGAACTCGGAAGTCTGAAGAGCGTGCAGCACGAAGACGGCAGACGCGTGCTGATGGTATACGGAGCGCCTGGCACTTACCTCGCAGCGCTGCCGAGTTCGCTCGCTGGTAACTTGCTGGAGACAGCAGGCGGTAAGAATATGGCGGCTGAGTTCCCTCGTCTGCAAAACTATCCGCATTATGCGCAGTTGAATACGGAACGCGTAGTTGAAGCGAATCCAGACGTCATCATGATCATGACGCATGGCAATTCGGAGGAAGTTCAGGAAGGGTTTGTCCGCGAGATGGAAGGCAATCCGGCTTGGAACTCGCTGTCCGCCGTTCGCGAGGGTCGCATTCATGTGCTCCCGGCAGAGCTGTTCGGCACGAATCCGGGTACCCGCGTAGCGGAAGCGGTTAAGCTGCTGACGGAGTTGTTGGAGCCATGAGCATGAAGGAGCGAAGAAATCGAAGACGGTGGCTTGGCATCGCGTCCGGACCGCTGCTCATCGTCTCGGCCATATATGGAATAGGCAACGGTTCGGTGTCGATCTCGATAGCGGACATATGGCAAACGCTGTTCGGCGCAGGCGACACTGCGCACGAAGCGATTATTTGGAACCTGCGTTTGCCGCGGGTGCTAATCGGGCTGCTGGTAGGCGCATGCTTAGCCGCCTCGGGAGCGTTGCTTCAAGGAGTTATGCGCAATCCGCTTGCAGATCCCGGCATCGTCGGCGTGTCCGCAGGCGGCGGCGTGGCGGCAGTGATCGCACTGGTGCTTTTCCCGCAATTCGCTTACCTGCTGCCAGGGTTTGCCTTCGCAGGAGCGCTGCTCTCGTCCTTAATCATTTATTTGCTGGCGTGGGACGGCAGCAGCTCTCCGGTGAAGATCGTACTGGCGGGCATTGCTGTGAACGCGTTGCTAGGCGGTGTAATGAACGGCATCATGGTGCTGAACAGTGACCGGATTCAGAGTGTAATTCCATGGCTGGCAGGAGGCTTGAGCGGCAGAAGCTGGCCTCATCTGCAATTCATGCTGCCGTATGCCGCAATCGGGCTGCTTCTTGTTCCATTCGCAGCGAAGACGACGAACTTGCTCATGCTGGGCGATCAGTCCGCTTCGTCACTCGGACAGCATGTAGAGCGTCAGCGCTTCCTAATTGTCGTGCTTGCTTCGTTATTAGCAGGTGCGGCAGTCAGCGTTGCAGGGCTGGTCGGATTTGTTGGGTTAATCGTACCTCATGCCGTACGCCTTCTGATCGGAGACGACTATCGATATTTGTTACCGTATTCGATCGTCGGCGGAGCCTCTCTTATGGTCATAGCCGATACAGCGGCGAGAAGCTGGTTTGATCCGATTGAACTGCCGGCAGGCATCTTGCTCGCATGCATTGGAGCACCATTTTTCCTAATGCTGCTGAAGAAGAGGAGGCTGATCCGCTAGATGTCGCTAGAGATAAGGGATTTAATCTACAAGCAAGAAAGATTCGAGCTTCATTCGATTACCGAGACGATACCGAAAGGGAAAATAACGGCGATCGTGGGGCGCAACGGCTCCGGCAAGTCGACACTGCTTCGTCTTCTCGCTAGAACGATCAAGCCTAACGGGGGAGACATTCAGTACGACGGGCGTCAAGGCGACGAATATTCTAGGAAAGCATTCGCTAGAATGGTTGCCGTGCTCGCGCAGGAGAAAAGCCACTTGCCGGACATGACGGTACGAGAGCTTGTCGCTATGGGCCGCGCCCCGCGCCAGTCGGCTTTTCGCAGCCGCTTGACGCAGGAAGACGAGAATGTAGTAACCTGGGCGCTCACGACTGTCGGTATCAGCCACAACGAGGACCGAATGTTCCATACGCTATCCGGCGGCGAGCAGCAGAAAGCTAGAATCGCGATGGCTCTTGCCCAAGAGGCGGACATCCTGCTGCTTGACGAGCCGACGACGTATTTGGATATGTCGCATCAGCTTGAGCTGATGGAGATGCTGCGGGCTTTGAACCGCAAGCTGGGGCTGACGATCGTGATGGTGCTGCATGATTTGCAGCAAGCGGCGGCTTACGGCGATTATTTGATCGCGATGGAGGACGGCAGCGTAGCGGCAAGCGGGCCGCCAAAGTCAGTGATTGATGCTCGTTTTATGTTAAGTGTGTTCGGAATAAGAGCCAAGGTGGACCTGCAAGGCACTTATCCTATTATTATGCCAATACCACAATCCGGGGAGGAAACGACAATGGTTATTGTAACGAATGTTTCGCAAATTACGAAGGGTAATGGAGTCAAGCTGATCGAGCGGTTTAACCGCATAGGCAAGGTAGAAGGGATGAAAGGATTTTTGGGTCTCGAAGTCATGCTGACTGAGAACACGAAAGAATACGACGAAGTAACGGTCAGCACGCGATGGGAGAGCAAAGCAGACTTCCAAGCGTGGACGCGGAGCGAAGCTTTCCGCGAATCGCATTCCCACCGCGAGACGCCGGAATATATCATCAACAACAAAATTGCTTTCTACGATGTAAAAATCGTTCGAAATCCGCTTCCGGAGGCAGAAGCAGAGGCGGAAGTTCAAAGCGTATAACAGGACTGTGAACGGGCTTACAGGAGTCAGTCGATTGCGGCTCCTGAGGCCCTTTTATATGGAATACAGTTAGCAATAAAGGTTCAGCCACCTTTCAAGCAGGACTGATTTACAAATTAGTATTGACACAGAAAAGAAAATCTTGGTAGGATATTAATTGATAATAATTATCATTATCATGGAATTGAGCTGTATGAACAGGAAAGGACGGGGAATGAAATGCATGCAAGAACGAAGATAAGCGGCCTACTCGCCGCATTATGGATAGTGTTGCTCTTATTGCCGGCGAACCTATATGCGGCAGGGGAGATCGCAGATGGAACCTATACAGCAGATTATCTCATTTTACAGGCGGAGAATGATTCGGTGTCCATGGCGAATGACTATTGGGAGAAGCCTGCAAAGGTGACGATCAAGGATGGCAAAGCGACGGTTCGCGTGACGATCAATCACAGCTTCTGGGTGACTGAATTCAAAGTACCGGGAAGCGGCGGAGGATATGTGGATACGAAGCTGATCAGCTCGAACAAAAAAGCGAATACGCGGTTGGTTGAGTTCACCGCCGATATTACAAAGCCGATTGTGTCCAAAATTCACGTGACAGTTGAAGATATCGATTACGACCATGATTATACGATTCGTTTCGTGTTCGATCAGGAGAGCTTTAAGCTTGTCAAAGGCGCTGAACCTGCTGCAACGCCGAAACCAACAGCGAAACCAACAGCGAAACCAACAGCGAAACCAACAGCGAAACCGACGACGGCACCGGCTAGCACATCGACGGAGAAGCCTGCGGTGACCGGAGAGTCGGCAGCAGAGAAGCCGGAGCAAACCAGCAAGCCTGAGAGTACAACTAAAGCTTCTGACCAATCAACAACGATGCCGTCGGAGGCTGCCAAACCAAGCAAGACAGAAGGAACAGCGCCGTCCGAGGCGGCTGAGACAACTGCTAATGAGGCGGCTGTCGAGGCAGAGACTTCTCCTGCCGAGGAGCAAGTCCAAGCGGATAAAGGCGAAGGCGGAGCTGGCATTGAGGTCGAGAATACGACTGACGAAGCGGGAGAAACAGAGTCGTCCGATGACGGTGAAGCACAGTTGACCAATGCATCCGCAGAAGAAGGCGAAGCGGTGCAAGCGCTTGCCGCCGGCGACGCGGCCGATGCGCCTGAAGCCGATAGCGGCAGCAAGAGCTTCAAATGGTGGACGCCGCTTGGAGCAGTACTTATTTTGATTGTAGGTGCGATTTATATTTGGAGAAGAAAGGTTCATTGAATTAGCAATCGGGAAATGGCCAAAGAGGCTCAGGAGGATTGGATCAATGGTAATACGAGTAGGTAAGCTGGCGGCTCTAATCGCCCTCTGCTTGCTGGCATTGACGGGATGCGGTGTTACGCCCGCTCCCGCGAACGGGAATTCGGCTCCATCGCCTGCCGTAACGGAGAACGTAACCGACGATGGAGGGAAGGAGCCGAAGGAGACGGCAGTATCGGAAGAGCATCGGATTGTCTCCACGACAGTCGCAATCACGCAAATCATGGATTTGCTTGAGATCGATCTCGTCGGCGTTCCCAAGAGCGTGAAGACGTTGCCGGAACGATATGATGAAGTGACTAAGGTTGGCAATCCCATGAGTCCGGACATGGAGATAGTGAAGTCGTTGAAGCCGACCGAGGTGTTGTCGGTGACGACGCTGCAATACGATCTGGAGCCGGTGTTCGAGAATGCGAATATCGATGCGACTTTCCTAGACTTGACCAGTCTGGAACGCATGCAGGCAGAGATATTGAAGCTGGGCGAGAAATACGGCAAGCAGGAGAAAGCAGCAGCCGTTGTGAGCGATTATAATTCGACGCTGGAGCAGATTCGTAAGGCAACGGAAGGGAAAGAAAAGCCGTCGGTGCTAATCTTGCTAGGGGTACCAGGAAGTTATTTGGTTGCGACGGAGCATTCCTATATCGGGGATTTGGTTCAATTACTAGGCGGAGTCAATATCGCACAAGGCGAGAAGGTCGAATTTCTAGCATCGAATACGGAGCACCTGCAACAGGCGAATCCGGACGTTATTTTGCGCGCGGCTCACGGAATGCCGGAGGAAGTCGTTAAGATGTTCGATGAGGAATTCAAGAAAAACGATATTTGGCATCACTTCAAGGCGGTTCAGACGGGACGCGTCTACGATCTGGAGGAACGACTGTTCGGAACGACGGGCAACCTGGCAGTAGGGGAAGCATTGGAAGCGCTGCTCCCGATGCTTTACCCTGATCAGCCGTAAAGGAATGTGAACGATGACGATAACGAACATAGAAGCGAAAAAAAACGCGATCGACCAAGGCAGGAGAAGAGCAAAAGCGAAACCGTACGGTACGCTCATCATCGTCGCCTTCTTGCTCATAGGTCTGGCCTTGTATTCTGCGATGACTGGCAGCATCAAGGTGTCGTTCGGCGAATTGATCAGCGGTTTGATCGATGGCATGAACGAGCACGTTGAGATTATTAAGGATTTGCGCTTTCCTCGCATTCTTGTCTCCATGCTGTCCGGTGCGGCTCTTGCTGTATCCGGAGCGCTGTTGCAGGCTGTGATGAAAAACGCGCTCGCCGAACCCGGTATTATCGGTATTTCATCCGGAGCGGGACTCGTATCGATTACGGTCGTGACGGTGTTCCCGATGCTCTACTTCTGGTCGCCGCTGTTTTCCGTTCTGGGCGGCGCGCTGGCCTGCTATCTGGTTTATTCGCTCTCTTGGCGTACCGGTTTGAATCCGCTCCGGCTTATTCTGGTGGGCATCGCTATCAATGCGACATTCACCGGGCTCGGGCAATCTTTTAATTATCGAGGGAGTTATGCGGTAACAAGCGTCAACCAAGCGATATCTTCTATTTTTACGATGAAAACATGGGAGGATGTCCACATTCTCGGTCTATTCGGCGGGATCGGATTGCTCCTCGCTTTGACGCTGGGAGGCTGGTGCAACGTGCTGACCTTCAACGACGAGACGGCGCGCAATCTGGGCCTTCGCGTCGTGCGCGTCAGACTGCTCATCTCGGCGGTCGCTGTATTGCTGGCTTCTGTTGCAACCGCGATTGGCGGGCTGATTATGTTCGTTGGTTTGCTGGTTCCGCATATCGGCCGAGTGCTGGTCGGTTCGAACTATAAGCTGCTCATTCCGTTTTCGGCGCTTGGTGGAGCTCTGCTTGTCCTTGCAGCGGATACGATCGGAAGGACGGTGCTGGCTCCTGCGGAAATACCAGCTTCTATTATAATGGCGGTGATCGGAGGTCCGTTTCTCATCATTATGCTGAAGAGAAGCGACAAGCTCTACAAATAGGCAGTCGGCTATGGCAGTCCTGCAAAAAGGAGGTTTGGAACACGCATGAAGCAATTGCTTATTACCGACGATGACTACAATAGCCGTGCTTTGCTTGGCCACTACATGACCAAAGAAGGCTTCCGGGTGCTAGAAGCGCAGAATGGCCGAGAAGCGATGCACGTGCTCGAGAATCAGACGGTAGACCTTGTCATTATGGATATTATGATGCCTGAAGTGGACGGTCTCACGCTCTGTGAATATACGAGAAAAAACTTTGATATTCCTATTATCATTTTATCCGCCCGGGACCAGCTTAGCGACAAGGAACTAGGCTACTTAAGCGGAACGGATGACTATGTGACGAAGCCATTCGAGCTTCCGGAGCTGTTGTTCCGGGTCAAAGCATTGTTTCGACGCTATTCCTTCGCCTCCAGCGACAAAATCAGACTGCACAGGCTCGTCATCGATCGCAAAAACTATGAGGTCATTGACGGCGACGAGGTGCTGCTGCTCCCGCTGAAGGAGTTCGAGCTGCTGGCGCAGTTGGCGGAATATCCTGGCCGGGTCTTCTCGCGGGATGAGCTGATCCATCTCATTTGGGGCTCCGATTACGGTGGCGATGAACGGACGGTCGACGTACATATCAAGCGGCTGCGCAAACGGTTCTCGGAGGGCGGAAGCAGCTTTAACATTCATACGATTAGGGGCGTKGGCTATAAGCTTGAGGTGCTGGCGTAATGCGCTCGCTTTATTTTCGCGTTTTCCTCATCACGCTCTATACGATTCTGATCAGCAGCTTCCTCGGCTTCTTTATCGCTAACGTGTATTATCATTGGTCTCTCAAGCCCTATCAGGATGAGAAGCTGTTCGGCACGGTCAGTCAATTGAAGGCTCTTATCGAGCAGCATCCAGAGGCTATGGGCGATGCGCTAAGCATGTCTGCCGCGTTAGGATACCAGCTCTATGTCTATGATGAAGCGGGAAACGATCTGTTTTACGGGAGACATTTCTCGAGAAAGGATCTTCCGAATGACGTCAAGATGCGCGTACTGGACGGAGCGGAGTTCCACGGTATCGCTAACTTTCCGAACAAGGCGTTCGCTTCGGGTTACTTTGACAATCGACTCAGCAATACGGTGGGCGTACACGTATCGGCGGGAGCTGAGAGATACGCTCTTTTCCTGCGCCACGACAGCAACGTACAATTTGACGAGCTTCGCACGTTCTTTCTCTTTATGTTCGTGCTGACAGTCGTGTTCAGCGTGCCCTACTTCATGGTTAGCACACGTTACCTGGTGCAGCCGATCGTACAGCTCAAGGAAGCGACGAAACGGCTCGCGCAAGGGCAATATAAGCTCCGCTTGCCAACCAAGCGGAAGGACGAGATCGGGGAATTGGCGAACCATTTTCAAATCATGAGTCTGGAGCTGGAACGCGCCGACCTTCGCACGAAGGAGTTTGTCGCGAACGTCTCGCATGAAATCCATTCGCCGCTCGCTTCCATTCAAGGTTATGCCGATTCATTGCTCAGCGAAGAGATGGAGCCTGCCAGCGTTCGGGGGCATGCCGCTATTATCGGACAAGAGACGCGGCATCTTGCAACATTAAGCAGGCAGCTCCTGCTGCTCTCAACGCTGGACCATTCCGAGCAGACAACGGAGAAGGGAAGGTTCCCGCTAAAGCCTCAGCTGCGGCAGACGCTTCAATTGCTGGAGTGGCAGTTGGCGGAGAAGGAAATCGCGGTGCGGCTGCTGGTGTCCTCTGGCCTGTACGTATACGGAGACGAAGTGCTGCTTATGCAAGTATGGTCGAACCTGCTCTCCAATGCGGTCAAATATATTCCGGCGGGTCGCTCCATTCAAATTCAGGCTTTTGTCGAGGATGGCGGTTGCGTCATCCATATAGCCGATACGGGCGACGGCATACCGGAGGAGCAATTGCCGTATATTTATGACCGTTTCTACCGGGGAGACAAAGCGAGGGAGCGGAAGTCGGGCAGTACTGGACTAGGCCTATCCATTGTGCAGCGCATTGTGATTCTGCATGGCGGAACGATCGCTGTGGAGAGCAGCGCGGGGGAAGGAACGGCATTTACGGTGAGATTGCCAGTTGAATAAGCTTTGATTGTGGGTCGGGTCGCCCTGAATAGGTATAAATAATGCCGGAGCGCACCAAGCTAGATACTAGCGGTGCGCTTCGGTTTTTCGTTGAAATATAGGACCGAATCTAAGGTGAAATCGAATCGTCAGAAAATTTAAACTTTGTGACTTGACCCGAGGAATATTTTGAGTATAATGAAGTTAAAGTCAAAGAAAGTCAAAGTCAATAAGCCGTTACGGCGGCTCTGACAAGCTCCTTTGGCCATGCGTTAGGGAGGTTGGTATTTTGAGAAATATTTCCGATCTCATCGAACAGTATTTGAAGCATATGCTGGACGATAGCGCCGGCGGCGCTGTCGAGATTCAACGAAATGACCTCGCTGACAAGTTTTCTTGCGTACCGTCGCAGATCAACTATGTGATTAGTACCCGGTTCACGCTGGAGAAAGGATACATGGTTGAAAGCAAGCGCGGAGGCGGAGGCTATATCCGAATCCAACGGGTTGATCTTCCGGCACTTAATTCGATTCAGCTCCATTTCGAACAAACGATTGGCGACTGTGTCGATCAGAGTGCGGCAGAAGGCATTATTTATCAGCTTGAGGAAGCAAGACTGGTGACGAGGCGCGAAGCTAATATACTCCGGGCAGCGGTGCAAAGGGAAACCATCGCACTCAAACTGCCGCAGAGGGATGAAATCCGGGCAAGGCTGCTGAAGTCGATGCTCATTTCATTATTAGTCAAGTAGCGCGTACCGGGAGGAGGGATCAGGCTTGATTTGCCAGGAATGCGGTAAGAGGCCGGCTACACTTCATTTTACAAAAATCATCAATGGCGAGAAGACGGAGTTTCACATTTGTGAAAGCTGTGCGAGAGAGAAGGGCGAAGGCATACCGGGCTCACCGAATAGCTTCTCGATTCATAGCCTGCTGTCAGGCCTTCTTGACTTCGAATCGACTGGCGGTCACAACTTCGCAAATCAGCAGCATGCGATTCGATGTGAGGAATGCGGTCTTACGTATACGCAGTTCAGTAAGATCGGAAGATTCGGCTGCAGCGCCTGCTACCAGCAGTTCGCCGATAAGCTTGATCCATTGCTGAAGCGGGTTCATGGCAGTACGGTTCATATGGGGAAAATTCCGAAGCGTTCAGGTGGTCAAATTCAGTGCAAGCGGGAGATCGAACAGCTTCGGCGCGATCTGCAAGCGCAGATTGAGCAAGAGGAGTTCGAAAGCGCAGCGAAGCTGCGTGACCGGATCCGCGAGCTGGAACGCAAGATAGCGGATCTATAGACGCTGTACGTACGCTGTAAGCTGGCATGGAAGGAGGAAAGCTCTCTTGACGAAGCATCGATTCACACAAGATGCATTAAGCGATTGGATGAAGAGCGGAGGACCCGAAACCGAGGTCGTCATCAGCAGCAGAGTCCGAGTCGCTCGCAACTTGCGACATCATCCGTTCCCGATGCTGGCCACGAACCAGCAATCGAAGGAAGTGATGGAGCAGCTCACCGAGGTAGGCGAATCCGGCAAGTTAAGCGATATCGGGCAATTCGAGACGGTATTGTTATCCGATCTTAGCGAGCTCGATAAGCGGGTACTTGTGGAGAAGCATCTCATTAGCCCGAATTTGGCCAATGAGTCGCGAGGCGGGGCTGTTTTGCTCAATCATGATGAATCAGTCAGCATAATGATTAACGAAGAAGATCATTTGCGCATTCAATGTTTATATCCAGGTTTCCAAATTCAGGAGGCATGGGCATTGGCCAGCGGAATTGACGATATTTTTGAAGCGGAGGCGGATTACGCCTTCGATGAGAAACGCGGTTACTTAACGTCTTGTCCGACGAATGTCGGAACGGGCATACGGGCGTCGGTCATGATGCATTTGCCGGCGCTGGTGCTGACTCAGCAGATTAACCGTATTTTATCAGCGGTAACGCAGGTCGGCTTGGCCGTTAGAGGATTGTACGGCGAGGGCAGTGAAGCGCTCGGTAATTTGTTTCAAATCTCGAACCAAATTACGCTCGGACAATCAGAGAGCGAGATTATTGATAACTTGCATGGCGTAGCCAAGCAGATCATCGAGCATGAGAAGGCGGCGCGCAGGCGGCTTCTCGAGGAATCAAAACTTCGCATCCAGGATCGAGTAAGCCGTTCTTACGGCATCTTGTCCCACGCTGCGATTATKGATTCCAAGGAAGCGGCGCAGCGGCTGTCGGATGTGAGGCTTGGCGCGGATCTCGGATTATTGCCGAGCGTTACGCCGCAAGTATTGAATGAATTATTGGTTATGACTCAGCCTGGATTCCTTCAACAGACTTTCAATGAGAAGATGAATCCGGAGCAGAGGGACTATAGGAGAGCAGAACTCATACGCAAGCAATTGCGTGGGGAAACCGAGCATGGGGGTGCGTGGATATGATGTTTGGACGGTTTACGGAACGAGCGCAGAAGGTGCTCGCATTGGCGCAAGAGGAAGCAGTGCGGCTTGGACATAACAATATCGGCACGGAGCATATTTTACTCGGTCTTATCCGCGAAGGGGAAGGCATTGCGGCTAAGGCGCTGATCGGGCTGGGACTTGGACTTGAGAAAATTCAAGACGAAGTAGAAGCATTGATCGGACGCGGCCAAGAGCAGCCTAATAATATTGCTTATACGCCGCGTGCTAAGAAAGTGATCGAATTGTCGATGGACGAAGCGAGAAAGCTTGGCCACACGTACGTGGGTACGGAGCATATCCTGCTCGGTCTCATTCGTGAAGGGGAAGGCGTAGCGGCTCGCGTGCTTAATAATCTGGGCATTAGCCTGAACAAAGCGCGTCAACAAGTGCTGCAGTTGCTTGGCAGCAGCGAAGCGGTATCGAGCAACCACGGCTCGCCTGCTAACGTAAGCACGCCGACGCTTGACGGTCTTGCTAGAGACCTTACGGCCTATGCGAAGGAAGGCAACCTTGATCCGGTTATCGGACGAAGCAAAGAAATCGAGCGCGTCATTCAAGTGTTAAGCCGCCGTACGAAAAATAATCCGGTCCTCATCGGTGAGCCGGGTGTTGGTAAGACGGCGATTGCCGAAGGGCTTGCTCAGAAGATCATCGCGAATGAAATTCCGGAAACGCTGCGCGACAAGCGCGTTATGACGCTTGATATGGGCTCCGTTGTTGCTGGAACGAAATATCGCGGCGAGTTCGAGGATCGCTTGAAAAAGATCATGGACGAAATTCGCCAAGCCGGAAATATCATCCTGTTCATCGATGAGCTGCACACGCTGATCGGCGCAGGCGGCGCGGAAGGCGCGATTGACGCCTCCAACATCCTGAAGCCGGCGCTTGCGCGCGGCGAGCTGCAGTGCATCGGGGCTACGACGCTGGATGAGTATCGCAAGTACATCGAGAAGGATGCAGCGCTAGAACGCCGCTTCCAACCGATTACAGTCGATCAACCGTCGCCGGAAGAGGCGATTCAAATTCTTCACGGACTGCGTGATCGTTACGAAGCGCATCACCGCGTGAAAATTACGGACGATGCGATCGTTCAGGCGGTTAAGTTGTCGGACCGCTATATTACGGACCGGTTCCTGCCGGACAAAGCCATTGACCTTATTGACGAAGCAAGCTCCAAAGTAAGGCTGAACTCTTATACGGTACCGCCGAATTTGAAGCAGCTTGAGAACCGTCTTGAAGATATCCGCAAGGAGAAGGATGCAGCCGTTCAAAGCCAAGAGTTCGAGAAAGCGGCAGCGCTTCGCGATACGGAACAGAAGATTCGCGAAGAGCTCGACGTAACGAAGAACCAATGGAAAGAAAAACAAGGCCGCACCGATTCCGAGGTAACGCCGGAAGATATCGCTCAGATCGTAGCAAGCTGGACCGGCATTCCGGTCAACAAGCTGGCTGAAGAAGAGACCGAGCGTCTGCTGAAAATGGAATCGATCCTTCATGACCGTGTTATCGGTCAAGAGGAAGCCGTTAAGTCGGTATCCCGCGCGATCCGTCGTGCTCGCGCAGGTCTGAAGGATCCGAAACGTCCGATCGGCTCGTTCATCTTCCTAGGACCTACTGGGGTAGGTAAGACGGAGCTGGCGCGCGCGCTTGCAGAAGCGATGTTCGGCGACGAGAATGCGGTTATCCGCATCGATATGTCGGAATACATGGAGAAGCATTCGACTTCAAGACTCGTCGGAGCGCCTCCAGGATATGTCGGCTACGAAGAGGGCGGTCAGCTCACAGAGAAGGTTCGCCGCAAGCCGTATTCGGTTGTCTTGCTTGACGAGATCGAGAAAGCACATCCGGAAGTATTCAACATCCTGCTTCAAGTGCTTGAGGATGGTCGTCTGACCGACTCCAAGGGCCGCGTCGTTGACTTCCGCAATACGCTCATTATTATGACGTCCAATGTCGGCGCTGACCAAATCAAACGCAATTCCTCGCTTGGCTTCACGGCCGTGCAGGATGCGGGCAGAGACTTCTCGCTGATGAAAGACAAAGTAATGGCTGAGCTTAAGAAAAGCTTCCGTCCGGAGTTCTTGAACCGGATCGACGAGAGCATCGTGTTCCACTCGCTGGGCGAGGAGCATATCGCTCAGATCGTAACGCTCATGTCCGACGAGCTTCGCAAGCGTCTGCGCGAGCAAGAGGTCGACTTCGTCTTGACCGACGCCGCGAAAGCATTCCTTGCGAAGGAAGGCTATGATCCGCAATACGGTGCGCGTCCGCTGCGCCGTGCGATTCAGAAGCATATCGAGGACCGTCTCTCCGAGGATCTGCTCATGGGCAATATTCAAAAGGGCGATTCGTTCACGATCGACGAGAAGGACGGCGCGCTGACTGTAACGAAAGCAGCCGCAGCTCCTGCTCCCGAAGAGCCGGCTACGAAATAAAGCGCGAAGAGGTTGAGGGCCTAGGCCCTCAACCTCTTTTTATTTTGTAATTCATGCGGGATTTCGGCATCCTATCTCCAGCTTCATCCTCTTTTTTATATCCACATTCCTAGCAAACCTTCATCCACATGTGGATATCTCGCAGTGAGAAAACCGAATCGAACTTATACACAATCGGGAATGCTGTGGATGAAGCGTTATTTTAACGGAATCTTAATAGCTAGATCTTCACGAATGTCGGGGAGGGGCAGTTTCCAACCAGCGAGATAAAGTGATTTGCCGTTCATATCGTCCAGCGACAGCGGCGCATACTCTTGCGTAAACGAATAGGTGCTGCGGTCTGCGAGCCTTGTCCCTCCAAGCTGGGTTATCGGTTGATTGTTCGCGTCTTCCAGCCAGAAGCTGTTTGCTTGAGAGAACGGATCTGATCCTTCTACCGTGTAGTGCAAGATCGTTTTGTCAGGCAAAAACTCGGCATCCGTAACGGAAATCGAGCCGATCTCCCCTTGCGAGAGGGTAATAGGCAGTTGTTGCCGCGGATCGAATGCGATTTCACTGCGTTCCAACGATTTTCCGGAAGTATCCAGATTATAAGGCTGAATAATGAAATAGTCCGGTATCGCTTCGATGGGGGCAAAGCGGATCCGATACTCCGACTTGTATCGATCTTGTTCATCGGAGTGGAGGTTATCACCTCTGTAGCCGAAAGATTGAAGCTGCTGCCCTTTATCGTCGTAGATGAAGAAGCCTAGTTCCTCTACGGTACGTTTCTCATCCAACTCCACGTTAATTGCCGTAACGGCAGGCGTCATTGTCACTTTTTTGACCGATAACGTGGTCTCTCCCGATGTCGCACTCGGAGGCGATTCTTCAAATGAGCGTACCGATATGCCCTCAGTAAGCTTGCTGACAGGGAGACGGAATTTCCAAGAGCCCTTCGTCGTCTGCCAACCTGTTTCGTTCGAATAATGCTGGATGCTATTCAGCTTCAACGTAAGCTCGAATTGATCGGGAAGAGTGCCGTCCGCTTCATAATCCATGTATCCTGTGTATTGATTATCTCCTATTTGTGAAGAGCCGCCGCTGCCGAGCAGCGTTTCTATCGGTTCGCCGTTAATGAGCATATCCGCATCGAGAGACGATACAAAATGGTCTGCCTCAACCGTGTACCCGATCGCTAACCGAATGCCGTCGTATAACACCTCGGTAACCGTCATACGAATCCCTTGATCTTCTGCTGCTTGATTCAGCTTTGTCGCTAAACCTTTCTGTCCGGATAGCTGTAACCCGGCATCGCCGATCATCTCAAAAACCGACCCTATGAGCGGCGTATTCGTTAATGCTTTGGCGATAGTCGGAGAGACGAAGGAAGAACCGACAAGCAGCGCTAAGGAGGCAGCGGCTGCCGTAACGCCAATGGCTGTTTTTCGGGGAACGCGCTTCCGTTTTTTCAACGATAATAAAGTTTGATCCACACGCGAGCTAACAACTTCCGGAACTGCTTGAGTAGACTCTTTCAATAATCGATTTAATTCAAAATCAAGCTCATGATCATTCATTGGTCATGCTCCTCTCTTGTCTTAAGTAACGAGAAAGCTTCTCCCGAGCGCGAAATAAACGGGATTTGATGGTGCCTTCTGGCAAATCGAGCAATGATGCTATTTCTTTAAGCGGCAGATCCTCCAAATAAAATAGAGTAACGACAATTCGGAGCTCTTCCTCCAGTGCTTGTACGGCTTCGTTAAGCCCGTTATGTTGAGGGTCGTGACTGTAAGAGCCGCGGTCGGACATGTCGGCAATCGGTATGACTTGACTGCGATGCTTCAGCATTCGATTGCATTCATTAATCAAGATACGCAGCAGCCAGGTTTTAAAATATTGGGGCTCGCGCAGAGTGTTAATGGACTGAAAAGCTTTCAAAATCGTTTCTTGCAACGCATCCGCTATTTCCGAATCGCTCTTCAGATACGATTTGGCCAGACGGTACATCGACGGCTCGCACGCTTTAATAATGCGGACAAAGGCGTCGTGATGGCCTCGCGCAGCGCGAAGGATATCATCCTGCAGAATCATAGTTGGCTTACTCCTTTCGTTTAAATTCTATTGATTAGATAAATGGAGGCGCCAAAAGGTTCACGCATGGAAAAATTGGAATCGGATATGGTTAAGTTACCCTAATCCGCAGTTCATTCGTAAGTTGAAGCAGTCGGAGAATGAATTTCGCAATTTGTTGACAATGAGAATCATTATCGTATAATAGATGGATAAGGTTACTTGCAGATAACGAAGCGGATTTACGCTGCCATATAATGAAACAACAAACTAGAGGAGGCACGGACATGATCGTCGTTACGAATACGATAAAGGTGAAAAAAGGGCACGGAGAATCGGTTGCGCAGCGGTTTCATCAATCGATAGGCATCGATCTGTCACCGGGCTTCGTCCGGATGGAAGTGCTGATGGCCGAGCATATCGAGGGGCATGACGAATTGAAGGTAAGCACGACCTGGGAGCAGAAGGAGCACTTCGACGCTTGGGTGAACAGCGATTCCTTCCGCCTCGCCCACGCCCACAAGCGCAAGCCTGAACAAGCAGCAGGAGCTGCCGCCGACGGATCTCCGAGAATATTTGAAAATATAATGCTCGGTTCGCAACTATCGACGCATAGAGTCCTCTTGTCGCGCCATTCTTAAATGCTTCGTCTCGTGTGTCCCAAAGCTCTTATCCACCATTGGATAAGAGCTTTTTTGTTGTTTTTTCTTCGATTTTCACAACGTTATCCACAAAATACTGTGCACAAGCTGTTCATAATAATGTGGATAAGTCCGATATATAGGATATATACTCCAGTTATCATTCCGCCTCATCCTCATTGAAAAAAGTAATCGATGCGGCCTACGGGGTGCCCGTCTAAGTTGAATGTGGATAATTCGCATATTTCATGAACCTTGCTTCATTATTCAGAGCCTATCATGTGCATATGTGGATGTTGCCATCGCTTTAGAATTATTCACATGTGGATTATTCGGCAGGTTCTCATCTAATCAGGTGTGGATTGTTGCCAAGTTGAAAATAATAACACTAAAGCTGCGCGAGCGGAATAACTTTTCGCATCCTGTGCACAATTTTTTTCGTATAGTATGTGGGTTTATAGTGGCGGGATAAAATGGTAAACTTTATATGTTGGCGCATAAGCGCTTAACTAACAGCTTAAGGAGTACAGAATGGCTAAAATAAAAACAAAGTTCGTCTGTACCGAATGCGGTACAGAATCCGCCAAATGGCTCGGCAAATGCCCAGGCTGTCACGCATGGAATTCCATGGTGGAGGAGAAAGAAACGGTTGTTAAGACGCAAGGTGTCGGATTGTCGTCGCTTCATACGAAAGAAAAGCCGCAATCGATCATACATATAGAAAATGGGCAGGAGCCTCGTATTGAAACAAAGATGCTGGAGCTTAACCGTGTGCTTGGAGGCGGCGTCGTTCCAGGGTCGCTCATACTGGTCGGCGGCGATCCCGGCATCGGGAAATCGACGCTGCTGCTGCAGACCTCTCATGCTTTGGCTGTCAAAGGGCTGAAGGTGCTCTATATCTCAGGCGAGGAATCGGTACGCCAAACACGGCTGCGGGCGGATCGGCTCGGCGCTTTGACGGAAACGCTTTATGTATTGTGCGAGACCAATATGGAGCACATTAACGATGCGATTGATTCACTGCAGCCGGACTTTTTAGTCATCGATTCGATTCAGACGGTATACGATCCGGGCGTTCAATCGGCGCCGGGAAGCGTAGCGCAAGTACGCGAATGTACGGCGCATTTCATGAGAGTTGCGAAGGTTAGAGGTATCGCGACGGTGTTGGTCGGCCATGTAACGAAAGAAGGCGCGATCGCAGGACCGCGGCTGCTGGAGCATATGGTTGACTGCGTCTTGTACTTCGAAGGCGAACGCCATCATACATACCGATTGCTCCGCGCGGTGAAGAATCGCTTCGGATCAACGAACGAGATTGGCATTTTCGAAATGGGAGAAGAGGGACTGCGGGAAGTATCCAATCCTTCCGAGCTATTCCTCTCCGAACGGCCGCTCGGTGTATCGGGCTCAACGGTAGTAGCCAGCATGGAAGGAACACGGCCTGTTCTCGTCGAGCTCCAGGCGCTCGTCGCAACGACGAACTTCCCGTCGCCAAGGCGGATGTCGACCGGCATCGATCATCATCGGATGGCGCTTATCATTGCTGTATTGGAGAAGCGCAACGGGATGTTTCTCCAGACGCAGGATGCGTACTTGAATGTAGCGGGAGGCGTGAAGCTGGATGAACCCGCAGTCGATCTTGCAGCGGCAGTAAGTCTTGCATCCAGCTTCCGCGATGCGCCGACCAAACCGTATGATGTTATATTCGGCGAGGTCGGCCTAACCGGCGAGGTGCGTGCGGTATCGAGGGCGGAGCAGCGGGTGAAGGAAGCAGAGAAGCTTGGTTTCAAACGAGTCATTATGCCGGAGAAGAGCCTCAAGGGTTGGAAAGCGCCCGAGGGCATAGAAATTATCGGCGTCAGCACGGTGGCGGAAGCACTTAAGGCAGCGCTTGGATAGGGGGCAAACGATGAAAGAACCTACACAGCTCGAAGTTATGAATCAATTGTTGCAGTTAGTCGCGCCAGGCACCCCATTTCGTGAAGGGCTCGAGAATGTGCTTCGCGCCAAGACAGGAGCATTGATTGTTGTTGGCTACAGTCCGGAAGTGATGGAGGTTGTAGACGGGGGGTTCTCGATTAATTGCGACTTCTCGTCGAATTACTTATATGAACTGGCGAAGATGGACGGCGCCATTATCATGAGCGAGGATATGCGTCGCATCCTGTATGCGAACACCCAGCTCATCCCGAACAGCTCTATTCCGTCCATTGAAACGGGCATCCGTCATCGTACTGCGGAGCGGGTTGCGAAGCAGACCGGAAAGTTGGTCGTATCCATCTCGCAAAGGCGTAACGTCATTACCTTGTATCAGGGCAATCTTCGTTATTCGCTTAAGGACATGGGCGTCATCCTGACGAAGGCTAACCAAGCTATTCAAACGCTGGAGAAATATAAGGCCGTATTAAGTCAATCGTTCACGAACTTGTCGGCGCTTGAATTCGAGGAGCTGGTTACGCTCCAAGAGGTTGCTCACGTTATTCAGCGAGTGGAGATGGTATTGCGCGTTAAGATGGAAATTAAGCGATACGTCAATGAGCTTGGCACAGAGGGTCGATTAATCAGCATGCAAATGGATGAATTGATCGGCGGCGTTGAAGAGGACGCATGGTACTTGCTGAAGGATTACGCCAAAGACAATTCCGATGAGAAGATACGCGAAATAAGAGCAGGTCTTAAGAAACTCAGCTCGGACGAATTGCTGGATGCTCCGCCTATCGTTCGCTTGATCGGCTACTCGCATACGAACAACATGTCCGACGAGGCGGTATCGCCGCGCGGTTACCGGCTGCTGAACAAGATTCCGAGGCTGCCGATCATTATAATGAACAATTTGGTCGAGCGTTTCGGCCGATTGCCTCATATTTTGATGGCGACGATCGAAGAATTGGATGAGGTGGACGGCATCGGCGAAGTGCGCGCCCGCGCCATTAAAGACGGGCTTAAGCGGATCCAAGAGCAGATGTTCATTGACAGACAAATTTAAATCTCATACAATTGATGGAATGTGGTCCTGTCGCGTAGATATACATTAGTAACAGGTTTTGGGGCATAGTAGAGAAGAGGTGGAAAAGATGATCACAAAGTCGATACCGAGCCTTCTCACGGTGGGGAACTTATTCTTAGGAGTAATCGCCATCATCCTTGTGTTCAACGAAAAACCGGATACGGCAGCAATGATGGTGTTAATCGCCATGCTGCTCGACGGCGTAGACGGACGTGTCGCTCGGGCGCTCAATGCTCAAAGCGAGTTCGGCAAGGAGCTTGATTCGTTATCCGACGTTATTTCGTTTGGCGTAGCGCCTGCTTTTATTATGTACGTGGTCGCATTCCAAGATTTGAGTCCAGCATTGGCCTGGATCGTTACGGCTCTGTTCCCGATTTGCGGAGCACTCAGACTCGCACGATTTAACGTAATTGCAAGCTCGCCGGGTTACTTCATCGGACTTCCGATCCCAGCGGCCGGAGGCGTTCTGGCAACGCTTGCGTTATTTAAGGATGATATAGCGGTATCGATCTTACTGGCAAGCACATTAGCGCTTGCGCTATTAATGGTCAGCACCATTAAATATCCGAATTTCAAAAAAGTAGGCATCCCTAGAAGCGCAATTTGGGTCGTTCCGATTATCGTTGCGGTATCGGTCGTATTAGGCCTTTTATTTAAACATCAATTGTCCAAAATCTTGTTCGTCCCGCTGTTGCTGTACGCTCTGTACGGCCTAAAAAAAAACGTTAGCCGACGGCCCAAAAAACGCAGAAAGCGCGGAAACAGACAGGATCAATCGGATGATTCAGTGAAATCCGAACATACAGCATAATGTAAGAATAGAAAAAACCGCCTCTGCATCGGAAGCAGATCAGGCGGTTTTTTTCGTATTGCAACGATAAGGTTGGCGTCGTCTTAATGGCATGCATAATCGACTACGTTAAATTAAATAAGCCAAGCGTCGAGCATTTGTCGTATTCGTCTGCGATTACCTCGTCTAGTTCAATGTTTAGCAGATTGCATAAAGCGGTCATGTAAAACAAATTGCGTCCGAGCTCGGACTTCAGTACGTCCCGGCAATGCTCGCAAACCTCTCCGGAGAGATGGCTTTGCAGCGTTGTTTTCGCATTTTCGAGATCAAGCTCATCCGAGTATTGCTGTTTTTTGGCGTTCAATTCAATGCAGCCGCAATCCGTTACGGCTTTGGATACAGCACGATTCACGGAAGCGCCCGATTGTCCGAACTTTGACATAACGTCTAGCAGGCTCCGGTGTCTAAGCAGTAGTTCAGATACCTGCTGCTGGAACTGATTCAGTGTTGGAGCGCTCATCGATTCCACCTCTATCACCAACCTCTTCGAAAGTAATCTCAATTCCCATTATAAGCCTCAGGGGGGCTGTTTTCAAAATGTGAATTATGAGAAAATTCTGATCGAAGTAATTCAGTGGTGAGCGACCGCGGATAGTGGAAGTTTTTATCGCCAATCAGAATGCGCATCTATACGGTTTGACTCTGTATAGAGGTGAACATTCTGATGCGGGGAGAAAATTCTGATCGAAGTAATTCAGTGGTGAGCGACTAGTGGAGGGGTTCACTAATTAGTGAGGAGAATCTCACAGAAGTACTCTGATTTGTTTAAGTCAGGCCAATATAGTGAGGCAAACCTCACTTGTCGGGAACCCAGCTTCATGAGGAGTGAGGATTGCCTCACTAATTGTGCGAAGCAGGCTTTTGCAGCTCATTTAAGTGAGGTTCACCTCACTCGGGATGAGATAAAGCTCACTAAAGCACGAATAGCAACCTCCTATTTACCCGAGGCGGTAGAAGGAGAAAGAACTATTTTACAAATTCACGCGCTGCCAACGATTAACCTGCCTATTATTGGAACATAATTGTAATGGAGGTGAACCGTAATGGTTAGACGTATAATTCAAATAATGGGTATGTTGTTTGGCGGTATGGCCGGCGGCGAAGTATATGGTTGGATGAATGGAGCGGCACTGTGGTCGAGCTCATCATTCGGTATGCTGCAGCGATCGGGCACTTATTACATGAATGTAGCAGTTGGCGCGGTATTTGGAGTCATTGCAGCAACAATGTTAGCAGGGCAGGTCATTCGGTATATGCAGAAGGGCGCGGAGCAGACAGCTGCGCTGCCGATGAAGGATTTGATAGCGGGCGCGGGCGGTTTGCTGGCTGGCTTGCTGCTTGCTGTGCTTCTTTATCCGGCCGTCTCGGATTTCAGCGGTATGGGACGACTCATTCCTGCTGCGATGATGTTGACATTCGGGTATTTGGGCCTCAGCATCGGCTTGCATAAGAAGGAAGAGCTGGCGACTGGCTTCGAGAGCTTGCTGGAGAAGCGGCGAACAGCGCCAGAGCCCGAGGAAACGAGCGGTTACGAGGAGCATAAGATCCTCGATACGAGCGTTATTATCGACGGTCGGATTGCGGATATATGCAAAACCGGCTTTATCGAAGGCACGCTGGTCATTCCGGAATTCGTGCTGGAGGAGCTGCAGCATATTGCCGATTCCTCGGATTTGCTGAAGCGTAACAGAGGCCGTCGCGGCCTTGATATTTTGAACAAAATTCAGAAGGAGCTTGATGTTCGCGTTCTGATCTACGAAGGAGACTTCGAGGAGATCGGCGAGGTGGACAGCAAGCTGGTGAAGCTCGCGAAGGCGCTTCACGGCAAAGTCGTAACGAATGACTTCAATCTGAATAAAGTATGCGAGCTGCAAGGCGTATCGGTGCTTAACATTAATGATCTAGCTAACGCCGTGAAGCCGGTTGTTCTGCCGGGAGAAGAAATTATCGTTCAAGTGATTAAAGACGGCAAGGAACACGGCCAAGGTGTAGCGTATCTGGATGACGGCACGATGATCGTCGTTGAGGGCGGCCGCGACTACATAGGCACGACGATGGAGGTGCTCGTTACGAGTGTCCTGCAGACGTCGGCGGGCCGGATGATATTCGCGAAACCGAAGCTGTTGGAAAAAGCGCTCTAACAAGGTATGATAGTACTATCATAGAGTGTTAGGCAGGTTGGGTCATGTTAGCAGATTGGGGAGTCGTCATCGTCGCGGCCGGACGCGGGACGCGGATGGGGACGAAAGAGAGCAAACAATATTTGCAGTTAGCGGACAAGCCTATTCTTGTGCATACACTGGAGCTGTTCGAGCGAATGGACACCGTGAAGGAAACGGTGCTTGTTGTCGGCGCGGACGATGTGCCTAGGTGCCAGGAATGGGTTGCCCGCTACGGCTTTGCGAAGGTGAAGGCTGTTCTTGCCGGAGGCAAGGAGCGCCAGCATTCCGTACACATCGGTCTTCAAGCGATTACGGCCGAATGGGTCATGGTGCATGACGGCGTTCGGCCGCTCGTGTCGGCGGAAGCCGTGCAGCGATGCTGCGAGACCGCCGAGCGCAACGAAGCCGCGGTGCTTGCCGTTCCTGTGAAGGACACGATCAAGCAAGTAGATGAAGCGGGCGTCATCATTGCTACGCCGGACCGTCGAAGCTTGTGGGCGATACAAACGCCGCAAGCTTTTCGTCATGCATTGCTGCTTGAAGCGCATGAGCAGGCGGAAGCAGCCGGCTTCATCGGCACGGATGACGCGATGGTTGTGGAACGGACGGGAGCAACCGTTACCGTTGCAGAGGGCGAATATACGAATATAAAGATAACGACGCCTGACGATTTGCCATGGGCGGAATTTCTGCTAGCAAATCGCCGTGTCGATCTGGTTGAGGGAAAGGATGATAAATAGTGATACGTGTAGGACAAGGCTTTGATGTGCATCAATTGGTTGAGGGGCGTCCTTGCATTATCGGCGGCGTAACGATCCCTTATGAGAAGGGGCTGCTCGGGCATTCCGACGCGGATGTGCTGCTGCATGCCATTACAGATGCCATTCTAGGCGCTCTCGGAATGGGAGATATCGGTAAACATTTTCCTGATACGGACGCTGAATATAAGGATGCGGACAGCTTAAAGCTGTTGGAACATGTATGGAAGCTTATTCGGGAGAAGGGCTATAAGCTCGGCAATATTGATTCGACGATTATTGCTCAACGCCCTAAGATGCTGCCCTATATTCCGCAAATGACGGAGATTATTGCGAAGGCGCTTGAAGCGGATGTATCGCAAGTGAATGTGAAGGCGACAACGACGGAGCAGCTTGGCTTCGCAGGACGCGGTGAAGGGATTGCGGCGCAATCGGTTGTTTGTTTAGTTAAAGCGGACTAATTAAACCTACTTAAATAATGGAGGAGTATATTTATGACACAGGAAGTACGTGTACGTTATGCGCCGTCGCCGACGGGTCACCTGCATATCGGCAACGCTAGAACGGCCTTATTCAATTATTTGTTTGCACGCAATCTTGGCGGCAAATTCATCGTTCGTATTGAAGATACGGATGTGAAAAGAAACGTAGCGGGCGGCGAAGAAAGCCAGCTAACATACATGAAGTGGCTCGGAATCGATTGGGATGAGAGCGTGGATATCGGCGGCGGATACGGTCCATACCGTCAAACCGAGCGGCTCGATATTTATCGCGTGTATTGGCAGGAACTGCTTGACCGCGGCCTAGCTTACCGCTGCTACTGCAATGAAGAGGAGTTAGAGCAAGAGCGGAATGAGCAGCTTGAGCGCGGCGAAACGCCTCGTTATTCCGGACGTCACCGCGATCTGACCGATGAACAACGTTCTGCGTTCGAGGCGGAGGGCCGTGTGCCTAGCATTCGCTTCCGTGTTCCGGAAGGCCGCACGTATCAGTTCGACGACATGGTGAAGGGCTCCATCAGCTTCGATACGGCTGAGATGGGCGACTTCGTTATCGTGAAGAAGGATGGCATTCCGACCTATAACTTCGCTGTTGTACTGGACGATTATTTGATGAAAATCAGCCATGTGCTGCGCGGAGAGGATCATATCTCCAATACGCCTCGCCAGCTTATGATCTATGAAGCTTTCGGTTGGGAGCCGCCGCTGTTTGCCCATATGACGCTGATCGTGAATGAGCAGCGCAAGAAGCTAAGCAAGCGCGACGAGTCGATCATTCAATTCATCTCGCAGTACGATGACCTCGGCTACTTGCCGGAGGCGTTGTTCAACTTCATCGCTTTGCTTGGCTGGTCGCCGGAAGGCGAGCAAGAGATGTTCACGCGCGAGCAACTGATCGAGGTATTCAATGCGGAGCGTCTGAGCAAGAGCCCGGCCGTATTCGATACGCAGAAGCTGAGCTGGATGAACAACGAGTACATGAAGAAGGCGGAGCTTCCGCGCGTCGTTGATATGTGCATTCCTCACTTGCAGAAGGCTGGCCGTATCGCGGATGAGCTGGATGCGGATGGCCGCGCTTGGGTAAGCGATCTCGTAGCGCTGCATCAGGATAAGCTTCGTTATGCGGCTGATATTGTGCCGATTACGGCGTTGTTCTTCGCTGAGGAGCCGGCGGACGAGGATGATGCAGTTAGCGTGCTTGCCGAAGAGCAGGTTCCGGCAGTACTGAGCGCGTTCCTTGCGCTCGTGGAAGCGGGCGATTCTGCATTTACGGTTGACGGCATTAAGGATATGATCAAGGCCGTTCAGAAGGATACCGGCTTCAAAGGGAAGCAGCTGTTCATGCCTATTCGCGCTGCGCTGACAGGTCAAACCCATGGCTCCGACTTGAACCAGTCGATCGCGCTGCTAGGCAAAGACAAGGTCGTGTCGCGTCTTCGCGCGCGTCTAGGCTAACGATGTAGCTGTCGATCGTTTGCCGGTACGGCAGGCGCTGTGAAGAGAGGCTTTGCAGATAGTCCTTGTCACCTATTTGGCTATTGAGTATACTATGGATAATATCTACATGAATATATCGGCTATGAACAGGATTAGTACGTTTGCATGCGGATTCGCAGAGAGGACAACCGTCATTCGAATCGGCGCTGCTTGAGGGTATTGGGGCAGCGGCAAGAGTGGGGCTGAAAGTTGTTTGGTTCGCGCTAACGGAAATTTGCACCTGGGAGCTTTGTTCCGAGCTGGTTATCGGGCTTTAGTCATCGGTAAGCAGGGTAGGCGACAACGTAAGTCTGCGTTAAAGACATGAAGGTGAACAGCCGGATTCTTTAAAAATATAAGAAAGTATAAAATTTCATGTTTATACTGTGCTTATATTTCTTCGCGAAATGATTGCTTCACGCCGCCTTAAAGGACGGCGGTAGCCATTTACGCTTGGAGTGCCGTGTATTGTTCAAGCAGAGTGGGACCGCGCGATAAACACGCCTCTGCAGCACTTGATGCTGCAGAGGCTTTTTTTATTGGAAAGAAAAGCAACTCATAGCGTAGAGCCAAGCAATTTTGAAAGCAGAGGAGCAAAACGTATGTTTCGCCATTTTCGATCGGACGTTCAAGCAGTATTCGAAAATGATCCGGCGGCCCGAAGCCGTTTCGAGGTCATCTTCACTTATTCGGGCCTGCATGCTATTTGGGCGCATCGCATTGCGCATCCCTTATACCGTAGAGGCTGGTTTACGCTTGCGAGAATCATCTCGCAGGTAGGACGCTTCATGACGGGTATTGAGATCCACCCCGGTGCGACAATTGGCAATCGGCTGTTCATCGATCATGGTATGGGCGTCGTTATCGGAGAAACATGCGAAATCGGAGACGACGTCGTTATCTATCAAGGCGTTACGCTGGGCGGCACAGGCAAGGAAAAGGGCAAGCGCCATCCGACGATCGGCAATAATGTCGTCATCGGATCGGGGGCGAAGGTTCTCGGTTCCTTCCAAGTTGGAGATAATTCTAATATAGGATCCAATGCGGTCGTCCTGCGCGAGGTGCCTGATAACAGCACCGTGGTCGGGAATCCAGGCCGCGTGGTGAAGCGGAACGGGGAGAGGGTAGGCGATCGGCTCGACCATAAACAGCTGCCGGATCCGGTCATTGAAATGTTCCGCGCGATGAAAAAGGAAATTGATAGTTTGAAGGCTGAATTAGGCAAGGAAGTTCAAGAGCCCGAAGCAGGAGGAATTTTTGACAATGGCAATTACGATATATAATACGCTCACGAGAGCGAAGGATTCGTTCGTCCCTCAGACACCGGGCAAGGTTAACATGTACGTATGCGGGCCGACGGTATATGACTATATTCATATCGGCAATGCGCGTCCGGTTATATTCTTCGACGTTGTGCGCCGCTACTTGGAAGCAGCAGGCAACGAGGTCCGTTATGTGGTCAACTTCACGGACGTAGACGACAAGCTCATTAAGAAGGCGGAACAGCTCGGCACGACTGTGCCGGAAGTTGCGGAGAAGTTTATCACGGCGTTCTACGGAGATATCGATTCGCTTGGCGTGCGCAAGGCAACGCTTAATCCGCGCGTAACGGACAATATTCCGGAGATTATCGCGTTTATTGCAGAGCTCGTAGACAAAGGCTATGCGTATGAGAGCGAAGGCGACGTATATTTCCGTACGTCCAAATTCGATGAATATGGCAAGCTTTCGGGCCAAAACCTAGGCGAGCTGCAATTTGGCATACGCGTAGAGATTGGCGACCGCAAAGAAAATCAGCAGGACTTCGTGCTGTGGAAGGGCGCGAAGCCAGGCGAGATCAAGTGGGAGAGCCCATGGGGAGACGGCCGTCCGGGTTGGCATATCGAGTGCTCGGCAATGGCACGCAAGTATCTCGGCGAAACGCTCGATATTCACGGCGGTGGACATGATCTTCAATTCCCGCATCATGAATGCGAAATCGCGCAGTCGGAAAGCCTTAGCGGCAAGCCTCTGGCGAACTACTGGATGCATAACGGTTACATTCATATCAATAATGAAAAAATGTCCAAATCGCTCGGAAACGGCATTACGGTTAATGAGCTCGTGAAGCGGATTAAGCCGCACGCGATCCGTTACTTCATGTTATCGACGCATTACCGCAGCCCGCTTAACTTCAGCGACGAGACGATTGCGCAAGCGGTAAATAGCGTTGAGCGGATTGCCAACTGCGCGGCGAACCTGAAGCATAGGCTGAGCAGCGAAGGACTAAGCGATGCCGCGGTAGATCCAGCGCTTCAAGCGAAGCTTGATGAGATTGCGAGCCAGTTCCATGCGAAGATGAGCGACGACTTCAATACGCCGGATGCTATTACGGCAGTATTCGAGCTTGTGACTGAAGCGAATCAATATATGAATCGCAGCGACGCTTCTGCTGAAGGATTGCAGGCACTATTGGCTCTGCTTGAGCAGCTGGATAATGTGCTTGGTCTCCTGCCGGCTCAAGAAGCGGCCGACGAATTGCTTGATGCGGATATCGATCAATTGATCGTAGAGCGTACGGAAGCGCGCAAATCGAAAAACTGGGCAAGAGCGGACGAAATCCGCGATCTGCTGGCTGAGAAAAATATTGTGCTTGAGGATACGCCGCAAGGCATTCGTTGGAGACGCAAATGAGCGAACATATAGACGCAGGCTCGCTCATGTTCTATCCGCCCGCCAAGAAACCGCAACTGATTAATCCGGTTGTGCTGGCATATGTGGGCGATGCCGTATTTGAACTGCTCGTGCGACAGTACTTGGTGTCGCTGCCCAATAACAAGTCGCATCATATGCATCGCGAAGCGACAAGCATCGTGTCGGCGAAGGGCCAGCGGCAATTGCTTGAGCGATTGCAGCCGCATCTGACGGAGGAGGAGGCGGACATCGTCCGCCGAGGCCGCAACGCCAAGTCGGGGGCTCCGCCTAAGAACGCGGATCCGGCTGATTACCGCCTTGCGACGGCGCTCGAGAGCCTCGTCGGTTATTTGTATTACGAAGGGCGCAATGAGCGGCTCGGTGAACTGTTCGCGATCGGACTTGAAGGAAAATAGAAATAGAGGAGGGAACATGATGTCTGTTGAGAACCAAAACCAGGAGGAAATGATTGCTGGCAAGCATCCCGTGCTTGAAGCACTTCGTTCCGGACGGGAAATTAATAAAATATGGATTGCTGACGGAGCGCAGAAGACGTTGACGCAGCCGATCGTTGCCGAGGCGAAGAAGCTTGGCATCGTGGTTCAATTCGTTGACAAGCGTAAGCTTGATAGCATGGTCGAAGGCGTTGCCCATCAGGGTGTCGTCGCGCAGGCGGCTGCCTTTGATTATGTGGAAGTAGAAGAGCTGCTCGAGATCGCATCGAAGAGCGGGGAGACGCCGTTCATTCTTGTCCTTGACGAGATTGAGGATCCGCATAACCTCGGCTCGATTCTAAGAACGGCAGAATGTACGGGCGTGCACGGTGTCATTATTCCGAAGCGCCGCTCGGCATCGCTGACGGCTACTGTGCTTAAGACCTCGGCTGGAGCTGCAGAACATGTGCCTGTCGCGAGAGTGACGAACCTGGCTCAAACCATCGATAAGCTGAAGGAAGCGGGCGTATGGGTCGTCGGTACGGACGTAAGCGCATCGCAGGATGTGTACAAGATGAAGTTCGATATGCCGCTCGCCGTCGTAATCGGCAACGAGAGCAAGGGCATGGGCCGGCTTATTAAAGAAAAATGCGATTTTCTCGTTAAACTTCCGATGCTCGGCCGCTTGAATTCACTGAATGCCTCGGTTGCAGCAGGCGTGCTTATGTATGAAGTCGTGCGGCAACGCCGGGGCGTCTAGGGCATGAATCGGCGCGACGACATTTTGTTGGTCGATGGATACAATATGATCGGCGCGTGGCCAATGCTCGAGAAGCTCAAGGAGCATGACCTGGAAGATGCGCGGGATAAGCTGCTGGACATGCTTGCGGATTATCAAGGCTTCACGGGCATGAAGGTGTATGTGGTATTTGACGCTTATTTTGTCCCAGGCATAGGTGCGACTTACCGGCAGCATAAGCTCACGGTCATCTATACGAAGGAGAAAGAAACGGCTGACGAGTGCATTGAACGCTTGTGCGCGGAGCTGAGCTCGAGGCGTAGGAACATCTACGTGGCGACCTCCGATATGATTGAGCAGCATGTTGCTTTTGGCCAAGGCGCCCTTCGCGTATCCGCGCGCGAGCTGCTCATCGACATTGGGCAGAACCGCAAAGATATCGAGCAAACGCTTCGGGAAGAGAAGCCGATCAAGCGCAATTCGGTTGACTCGAGAGTGAATCTGGAGACGTGGAGTAAGCTGGAACGAATGAGACGCGGCGAAAAGTAAGGGAATCGAGTCGGCGAAATAAGTGAAGATCGTATTTGATCGACGCTTGTTTCAATGTTCCACAAAGTTACAATTTTACTAGATAATCGATAGTTTTCGAGGCTGAATTGGTTGACGGTGTAAGGTTTTATCATGTATACTGGCTCTATATTTTCAGAATCTAGCGGTGTACGCCTTGCAGGCCGGAGGGATAGTTCGTGGGCATCGACCTCAAAGAATGGAGTACGCTCGAATACGACAGCAGTACGGACGAGGACATCGTCGAGGCGGTCCGCAACGGCGACAGCATGGCGCTGGAATATTTGATTAATAAGTATAAGAACTTCGTGCGAGCAAAGGCGCGTTCTTATTTTCTTATCGGCGCGGATCGTGAAGATATCGTGCAGGAAGGGATGATCGGCTTATATAAGTCAATTCGCGATTTCAAAGGGGACAAGCTAGCAAGCTTCAAAGCCTTTGCCGAATTGTGCATTACAAGGCAGATCATTACCGCCATCAAAACAGCCACGCGTCAGAAGCACATCCCACTCAATTCGTATGTATCGCTTGACAAGCCAATTTATGATGAAGATTCAGACCGCACGCTGCTGGACGTTATATGCGGCACTCGCGTATCCGATCCGGAAGAACTTATTATTAATCAAGAAKAATTCGTTGGCTTGGAAGATAAGATGTCCGAAATATTAAGCGATCTGGAGCGCAAAGTGCTCATGCTTTATTTGGACGGAAGATCATACCAGGAAATTGCCGTCGATTTGGACCGCCACGTGAAGTCAATTGATAATGCTTTGCAACGGGTGAAGCGGAAACTTGAACGTTACTTGGAAATCAGGGACATTAGCGGGTAAGTGTCGTTCAGCAACGAGCAGCAAGCTGCATAATAACCAAGGCTGTCTATTCCGTCTGGTAAGACCAGGCGGACCGGGACGGTTTTTTTATTGATAGGGTTGAAAAATCGTGAAGCAGACGATAATGGTAGATACGAGTCCCGAGTCCAAGCAGGCTGTCTTGGCAATAATTCGCATGCCGCGCGTCTATCTTTTACATTGACATGAAAAATGCCATATGCTAAAGTGTTTAGGTAGGCCTGAAATCGAGGTTTTTTTTTGTATTTGCGATGGAATCAATGATGTTTCATATAGAGCTTCATGATTCGTATTTTGTAGCAGTTCGGGAGGTGTAATTCAATGCGGGTTATTATCACGTTGGCATGCACAAACTGCAAACAGAGAAACTATGCGAGCAGCAAGAACAAACGCAATCACCCCGACCGCATCGAGTTGAAGAAGTTTTGCAAGTTTTGTAACGAGCAGACTCCTCATCGCGAGACGAGATAGTCAATTGGAGGTGTGACCGTGGCATTTTTGGCTAAACTAAAGCAAAGCTTTGGTAATACGTTTAGTTTTTTTGCCGACAGCTGGGCAGAACTTAAGAAAGTTCGCTGGCCAAATCGTAAAGAGTTGACAAGCTACTCGATCGTCGTTCTTTTAACGATCACGTTTGTAACGATTTACTTCTGGCTTCTTGACATCGGGATCTCGACTCTGGTTGAACTCATTGTTTAAGAAGGGTCCAAAGGTGGATTAGTGATGGAAAAAAGATGGTACGTCGTGCACACTTACTCCGGGTATGAGAACAAGGTGAAAGTCAACCTGGAACGCCGTGTTGAATCAATGGGCATGGAAGACAAGATCTTCCGCGTGCTCGTTCCTATGGAAGATGAAGTGGTAGAGAAGGACGGTAAGAAAAAGACCGTTCAACGCAAAGTCTACCCTGGCTATGTTCTTGTGGAAATGGTTCAAACCGACGATTCATGGTACGTTGTTCGTAATACGCCAGGCGTAACTGGATTCGTAGGTTCAACTGGGTCCGGTTCGAAGCCGACTCCTCTATTGCCCGATGAAGTGGAGCAAATCCTCAAGCATATGGGTATGGAAGAGCCGAAGCCAAAGATCGAATTCGAACTGAAAGAAACGGTTCGCGTCAAAGTAGGTCCTTTCGCAGACTTTGTCGGTTCAGTAGAAGAAATTTTGCTCGACAAAGCGAAGTTGAAAGTTCATGTCAACATGTTTGGCAGGGAAACCCCTCTTGAGCTCGACTATACTCAAGTGGAAAAGATTTAATATCCGGTTTCCAAGTCCGCTTGGAATACTTTACTTTAGTGTATTTCATCGGATCGTGTAATGCTTTAGGATTACAAGGTAAGGAGGTATGAGTCATGGCAAAAAAGGTCATCAAGATGGTCAAACTGCAAGTTCCTGCAGGCAAAGCTAACCCAGCGCCACCAATCGGTCCGGCACTAGGTCAAGCAGGCGTTAACATCATGGCTTTCTGTAAAGAGTTCAACGCTCGTACTGCGGATCAAGCTGGTCTGATTATTCCAGTCGTGATCACTGTATTCGAAGACCGTTCCTTTACTTTCGAGACTAAAACGCCGCCGGCTGCTGTATTGCTCCGCGTTGCTGCTGGTATCGAAAAAGGTTCAGGTGAGCCGAACAAGAAAAAAGTTGCTACTGTGAAACGCGATAAAGTTCGTGAAATCGCAGAGCAAAAAATGCAAGATCTAAACGCAGCTTCTGTTGAAGCAGCTATGCGTATGGTTGAAGGTACAGCGCGCAGTATGGGCGTAACAATCGTTGACTAATTCCGTATAGGCTATTACAGCTTTAGCGGGATTAGGACGATCTGTCTTGCGAAGCCAATCGGCTTTCGCAGGTGGGAGGATCATCCCTAAGAGGGTGTTCCGCTATACCACATAAGGAGGAGAACAAAATGGCTAAACACGGTAAAAAATATGTTGAAGCTGCTAAGCTGATCAACAGCGAAGCAACTTACGAGCCGGCTGAAGCGATTGAACTCGTTAAGAAGGCTGCGACAGCTAAATTCGACGAATCCGTTGAAGTAGCAGTTCGTCTGGGCGTTGACCCACGTAAACAAGACCAAGCAGTGCGCGGCGTCGTAGTACTTCCGCACGGTACTGGTAAAACTAAACGCGTTCTCGTTTTCGCAAAAGGCGAAAAAGCGAAAGAAGCGGAAGCTGCAGGCGCTGACTTTGTTGGCGACGCAGACATGATCAACAAAATCCAACAAGGCTGGTTCGAATTCGACGTTTGCGTAGCAACGCCGGACATGATGGCTGAAGTTGGTAAACTTGGACGTATCCTCGGCGGTAAGGGCTTGATGCCTAACCCGAAAGCTGGTACAGTAACATTTGATGTTACGAAAGCCGTTCAAGAAATCAAAGCCGGTAAGATTGAATACCGTCTTGATAAAGCAGGTCAAATCCACGCTCCAATCGGTAAAGTATCGTTCGATGCTGAGAAGCTGAACGAGAACCTTAAAGCATTGGTTGATGCTTTGGTTCGCGCTAAACCGGCTGCTGCTAAAGGTATTTACCTGAAAAACATCGCCGTTTCCTCGACTATGGGCCCTGGCGCTCGTGTATCGACTGCGAACTATCGCTAAGAAACGGAACTTAATTTCGAACACGCATACCGAAGACAGTAGGTGCCATTAGGCTTAATTTCCTACCGAGGTGTTATGATAAAACGTTTGTAAGCGAGCCAAGGCCAATCGGCCTTGCCGCGATAACGACATCATGGCCTTCGCAACGTCTGCGAAGGCCTTTCTCATGCATCGAGGCGAGGAAAGCCCGTCGTATATCGGAATGTACAATATTACGGGAGGTGTACAGTTTGGCTAACGCAAAGATCATCCAAGAGAAACAAGAAGCAGTATCAGTAATCGCGGCTAAGATCTCTGAGAGCTCGAGCACGGTTGTTGCTGACTATCGCGGATTGAACGTTGCGCAAGTTACTGAACTTCGGAAACAACTCCGCGAAGCGGGCATTGAATTCCAAGTTTTGAAAAACTCGCTCGTTCGCCGTGCAACTGAAGGAACGGATTTCGCAGCTTTGAACGATATCCTGACTGGTCCTACAGCAATCGCATTCGGCAAAGAAGACGCCGTTGCTCCAGCTAAAATCTTGAACGATTTTGCTAAGAAAAACGACGCTTTGAAACTTAAAGGCGGTATCGTTGAAGGTAAAGTCGTTGATATGGATCAAATCAAAGCTCTTGCAGAGCTTCCGTCCCGCGACGGTTTGCTTTCCATGCTCCTCAGCGTATTGCAAGCTCCTATGCGCAACTTCGCGCTTGCAGTTAAAGCAGTCGGCGAGAAGCAAGAAGCACAAGCTTAAGAAACAACGCAACATTGCTAATGATGTAACTGTTATCCGGCTTATGCCGGTCGCATAATGCGAGAAAACCAAAAAAACTAAACCAAATTTCCGGAGGTATAACCATGTCTAAAGAGCAAATCTTGGAAGCCATCAAAGTTATGACCGTTCTTGAACTGAACGACCTTGTTAAAGCAATCGAAGAAGAATTCGGCGTAACTGCTGCAGCTCCAGTAGCTGCTGGCGGCGCAGCAGTAGCTGTTGAAGCTGAGCAATCCGAATTCGACGTTATCCTTAACAACGCTGGCGCATCGAAAATCAACGTAATCAAAGTTGTTCGCGAAATCACAGGTCTTGGCCTGAAAGAAGCGAAAGACTTGGTTGACAGCGCTCCTAAAGCAATCAAAGAAAAAGTTGCTAAAGAAGAAGCTGAAGCTGTTGCAGCTAAACTTACTGAAGCTGGCGCTTCCGTAGAAGTTAAGTAATATCGCTTAAATTGCATACAGCAGGGACATAAGCATACGCTGTGGCCTCGCTGACGAGCMCCTTGGAACCGCATGGTTTCAAGGGGTTCGTTGCATGTTATAAGCTAATAGCTAAAGGATGACGGAAGGGAAGCCGAACATGTCGAATCATTATTATTCTGAAAGCCCGGAAGTAAAACATAACCGGCAGCAGCATACCTTTGATCTGCGCGGCTATGCCTTTCGTTTTATGACGGATGCCGGCGTATTCTCCAAGACGGGTGTCGATTACGGCAGCCGAGTGTTGATTGATGTCATGGAGATTGCGGGCGATGCGAAGGTGCTTGATGTCGGTTGCGGCTACGGCCCGATCGGGCTGACGGCTGCGAAGCTGGCGCAGCAAGGTCATGTGACGATGATTGATATTAATGAACGAGCGGTAGAGTTGTCTCGCGAGAATGCTCGACTTAACGGCATATCGAATGTAACGGTAGTGCAGAGTGATATCTATGCTGCGGTGAAAGAGCAACGATTCAATACCATTGTAACGAATCCGCCTATTCGCGCGGGAAAAGCAGTCGTTCATCGTATCTTCGAGGAGGGCTATGAGCTGCTTGAGCCAGGCGGAACGATGTGGGTTGTGATTCAGAAGAAGCAAGGAGCGCCGTCAGCGGAGGCGAAGCTTAAGGACTTGTTCGGAGAGCATGAGGTCGAGGAAGTTACGAAGGATAAAGGCTATCGGATCTTCAAAGCTACTCGAACATAAGCAGTGAAAAAGTTTTCAAAGAATGTTTTGCAAAATAGTTTGACTTGACTTTTTGGATATGGTAATATTATAAAATGTCAGCATTAAATTGGGCTCAATCTCTTTAGTCAACTAAAATGTCAAGTATGATTTTTTGGGCGCGGATTGCATAAGATATGCAAGTTTGACGTATAATGTTTACATTTTGGGCAAAATTACTTGATATGTGACCATCGCGCCGCGCTGCGAATGGTTGGCTGCCGGAAACACGCTCTTTTTTCGAACTATTCGATAAGGGCTTTTCTTTATTTAACTATATAGGCGGCTGGTGCCGGCTATGAGTGACGCAGTAAGTATCGATGCTGTGAGACAGACATGAGGGGTGAGGTTAAGTTGGCAGGACAACTTGTTCAGTATGGTCGGCGAGCGCGCAGAAGCTACGCCCGAATCAACGAGGTGCTGGAAGTCCCGAACCTGATTGAAATCCAACAAAAATCGTATGAGAAGTTCTTGGACAACGATTTAATTGAATTGTTTCAGGATATTTCTCCGATTTCGGACTTTACGGGCAATCTATCGCTTGAGTTTATCGACTATGGCTTAGGCGAACCGAAATATTCGGTCGATGAATCAAAAGAGCGCGACGTGACGTATGCAGCTCCTTTACGCGTTAAGGTACGACTTTTCAATAAGGAGACCGGCGAGGTAAAGGAACAAGAAGTGTTCATGGGTGATTTCCCGCTTATGACTGAGACAGGCACGTTTATTATTAACGGGGCCGAGCGGGTTATAGTCAGCCAATTGGTGCGCTCCCCGAGTGTGTACTTCAGCACGAAGGTTGATAAGAACGGGAAGAAGAACTACACGGCAACGGTTATTCCGAACCGTGGTGCTTGGCTGGAGCTTGAAACGGATGCCAAGGATATTGTTTACGTTCGTATTGACCGGACCCGGAAAATTCCGGTAACGGTGCTTTTGCGTGCACTTGGTTTTGGCACAGACGCTGAGATTCTCGAGCTGCTAGGCCATGATGAGTACATTCGCAATACGCTAGACAAGGACAATACGGATTCCACGGAGAAAGCGCTGATCGAGATTTACGAGCGTCTTCGTCCAGGTGAGCCGCCGACTTTGGATAATGCGAAGAGCTTGCTTGTAGCTCGTTTCTTTGATCCAAAACGATATGACCTGGCCAATGTCGGCCGTTACAAAATAAACAAGAAGCTTCATATCAAAAATCGTTTGTTCAACCAGAAGCTCGCTGAGAACTTGGTTGATCCGACTACAGGCGAGATTATCGCTGAGGCGGGACAAATGATCGACCGTCGCTTGCTTGACGAGATTCTCGAGAAGCTGGAGACGGATGTGGGCTTCAAGACTTATCACGTCGCTAACGGTGTTCTTGATGCTGATAGTATTCCGCTGCAAACGATCAGCGTATTCTCGCCGCTTGACGAGAACAAAGTCATTAAAGTTATCGCAAATGGCGTTATTGATAAATCCGTTAAGCACATTACGCCTGCGGACATCATTTCCTCCATTAACTATTTCATTAACTTGCTCCACGGCGTTGGAAGCACGGACGATATTGACCATCTCGGCAACCGTCGTCTGCGTTCCGTAGGCGAATTGCTGCAGAACCAATTCCGTATCGGTCTTTCCCGTATGGAACGCGTTGTGCGCGAGAGAATGTCGATTCAGGATGCGAATGCGATTACGCCACAGGCGCTAATCAATATCCGTCCCGTTATCGCGTCGATCAAAGAGTTCTTCGGTTCCTCGCAGCTTTCCCAGTTCATGGACCAAACGAATCCGCTTGCTGAATTGACGCATAAGCGTCGTCTATCGGCACTCGGACCAGGCGGTTTGACAAGGGAACGCGCAGGCTTCGAAGTACGTGACGTCCATCACTCTCACTATGGCCGTATGTGTCCAATCGAGACGCCAGAGGGACCGAACATCGGTTTGATCAACTCCTTGTCCTCGTTCGCCCGTATTAACGAGTACGGCTTCATTGAAGCTCCGTATCGTTGGGTTGATCCGAAGACGGGAACTGTTACGGAACAAATCTCTTACATGACTGCCGATGAGGAAGACAACTATATCATCGCGCAAGCGAATGCGAAGCTGACTCCTGAAGGTCAATTTGCTGAAACGAACACAATCGTTCGTTACAACAAACAGGCGGATAACATCTTGACGATGCCTAGCGAACGCGTTGACTACATGGACGTATCGCCTAAGCAGGTTGTGTCGGTTGCGACAGCGCTCATTCCGTTCCTAGAGAACGATGACTCCAACCGCGCTCTAATGGGATCGAACATGCAACGTCAAGCCGTGCCTCTTCTTATCCCGAAAGCGCCGTTCGTCGGTACGGGTATGGAGCATAAGGCTGCAAAAGATTCTGGTGTATGTATTGTTGCCAAATATGACGGAATTATCGAGCGTTCGTCAGCTAACGAAATTTGGCTGCGCCGCGTTGAGATCATTGACGGCAAACCGGTAACAGGCGACTTGGTTAAGCACAAGCTTCATAAGTTTATGCGTTCCAACCAAGGTACGTGCATTAACCAACGTCCGCTTGTACGCAAAGGCGACGTAATCAAGAAAGGCGATATTCTCGCAGACGGCCCTTCCACGGAACAAGGCGAATTGGCGCTTGGACGCAACGTTGTTGTCGCGTTCATGACGTGGGAAGGTTACAACTACGAGGATGCCATCTTGCTAAGCGAAAAGCTTGTGAAGGAAGACGTGTACACGTCCATTCACATTGAAGAATATGAGTCCGAAGCTCGTGATACGAAGCTTGGACCGGAAGAAATTACACGCGACATTCCGAACGTCGGCGAAGATGCGCTCCGCAACCTCGACGAACGCGGCATTATCCGTGTCGGTGCTGAGATTAACGCAGGAGACATCCTCGTCGGTAAAGTAACGCCTAAGGGCGTAACAGAGCTGACGGCCGAGGAAAGATTGCTCCACGCAATCTTCGGCGAGAAAGCTCGCGAAGTTCGTGATACATCGCTCCGCGTACCGCATGGTACGGACGGCATCGTTGTAGACGTGAAGGTGTTCACTCGTGAGAACGGCGACGAATTGCCGCCAGGCGTTAACCAGTTGGTTCGTGCTTACATCGCTCAGAAGCGTAAAATTTCTGAAGGCGATAAAATGGCCGGACGTCATGGTAACAAAGGGGTTATCGCCCGCATCATGCCAGAAGAGGATATGCCGTTCCTACCGGACGGTACACCAGTAGAAGTCGTTCTGAATCCGCTCGGCGTACCTTCGCGGATGAACATCGGTCAAGCGCTTGAAGTTCACCTTGGTATGGCTTGTAAGCATCTCGGCATTCACGCCGCAACGCCTGTATTCGACGGCGCGCGCGAGAATGACGTATTCGATACGATGGAAGAAGCCGGCATGCAGCGTAATGGTAAGACTGTCCTTTATGACGGTCGTACCGGCGAGAACTTCGAACGTGAAGTTACAGTTGGCGTCATGTACATGATCAAACTGGCGCACATGGTTGACGATAAAATCCATGCTCGTTCGACGGGCCCTTACTCGCTCGTTACGCAACAGCCTCTCGGCGGTAAAGCGCAATTCGGCGGACAACGTTTCGGGGAGATGGAAGTATGGGCGCTTGAGGCATATGGTGCAGCGTACACACTCCAAGAAATTCTTACCGTCAAATCCGATGACGTGGTCGGCCGTGTGAAAACATACGAATCGATCGTCAAAGGCGAGAATGTTCCTGAACCGGGTGTTCCAGAATCGTTCAAAGTATTGATCAAAGAGCTTCAAAGCTTGGGCATGGACGTTAAGATCCTGACTGAGAATGAAGAAGAGATCGAGATGAAGGAAATGGACGACGAGGAAGAGAACACTGGCGATAAACTTAATCTTAATCTAGAAGGCACTGAAGTCGGCGCTGAATAAAGCATTCGCCTGAATTCCGAGTAGCGTCACGCGCTCCTCGGAATTCGGCAGTTTACGCATAAAGACATAGTTATAGATGACGAAGGAGGGTTGCTCCTTGTTGGACGTGAACAACTTCGAGTATATGAAAATCGGTCTGGCTTCGCCTGACAAAATTCGCTCGTGGTCCCGCGGAGAAGTTAAGAAACCGGAGACAATCAACTATAGGACGTTAAAACCGGAGAAGGAAGGTCTCTTCTGCGAGAAAATCTTTGGACCTACTAAGGACTGGGAATGTCATTGCGGCAAATACAAACGCGTTCGTTACAAAGGCGTAGTCTGTGACCGCTGTGGCGTCGAAGTTACTCGCGCGAAAGTTCGCCGCGAGCGTATGGGACATATCGAGCTTGCAGCTCCTGTCTCCCATATCTGGTACTTCAAAGGTATTCCAAGCCGCATGGGCCTTGCGCTTGATATGTCCCCTCGTTCGCTTGAGGAGATCATTTATTTCGCATCTTACGTTGTTACCGATCCAGGTGAAACTCCGCTTGAGAAGAAACAACTATTGTCTGAGAAAGAATACCGCAGCTATCGTGAGAAGTACGGTTTCGGCTTCCATGCAGGCATGGGTGCTGAGGCAGTTAAGAAGCTTCTTCAAGATATCGACATCGAAAAAGAGCTTGAGCAACTGAAGGAAGAGCTGCGTACGGCTCAAGGCCAACGCCGTAACCGTGCGATCAAGCGTCTTGAAGTCGTCGAAGCATTCCGTAATTCCGGCAACGAGCCGGAGTGGATGATTTTGGACGTGCTTCCGGTCATTCCTCCTGAGCTTCGTCCAATGGTACAACTCGACGGCGGCCGTTTCGCAACATCCGACCTTAACGATTTGTATCGCCGTGTAATTAACCGGAACAACCGTCTGAAGCGACTGCTTGATCTGGGTGCACCAGACATTATCGTACAGAATGAGAAGCGCATGCTTCAAGAAGCAGTTGACGCATTGATCGATAATGGTCGTCGCGGCCGTCCTGTTACGGGACCGGGCAACCGTCCATTGAAATCTCTCAGCCATATGCTCAAAGGTAAGCAAGGACGTTTCCGTCAGAACTTGCTCGGTAAACGGGTTGACTATTCCGGTCGTTCCGTTATCGTCGTAGGTCCTAACCTGAAGATGTTCCAGTGCGGCCTTCCGAAGGAAATGGCACTTGAGCTGTTCAAGCCGTTCGTCATGAAGGAACTCGTCAACAAAGGCCTTGCGCATAACATTAAGAGCGCGAAGCGTAAAGTTGAACGTGTAAGCCCTGAAGTGTGGGACGTTCTTGAAGAAGTGATCAAGGAGCATCCGGTATTGCTCAACCGTGCCCCGACGCTTCACAGACTCGGTATCCAAGCGTTCGAGCCTATCTTGGTTGAAGGTAAAGCGATCAAGCTTCACCCGCTCGTATGTACAGCTTACAACGCTGACTTCGACGGTGACCAAATGGCCGTTCACGTACCGTTGTCCGCAGAAGCGCAAGCGGAAGCTCGTCTTCTTATGCTTGCATCGGGCAATATCTTGAACCCGAAAGACGGTAAGCCAGTCGTTACGCCATCGCAGGATATGGTTCTCGGCAGCTACTATCTGACGATGGACAACAAAGAGTCCAAAGGCAGCGGTTCGGTATTCGGTACGGTCAACGAAGCAATCTCCGCTTATCAACGCGGTATTGTATCGTTGCACGCGCGTATCTTCGTTCCGGTTCGCGTATTGAAAAAAGTTAATTTCACCGAACAGCAGCAAAACTCGTTGCTCGTTACTACGGTTGGTAAAGTCATCTTCAACGAGATTTTCCCTGAAGATTTCCCTTATATCAACGAAGCAACGAAGACGAATCTGCTTCACGGTACGCCAGATAAATATTTCGTATACGAAAAAGGTGCAGACCTTGTTAAGTTTGCGGATGAATTGAACACCCCTGGCGCGGTAGGCAAAGACTACCTTGCGCTTGTAATCGCGGAATGTTTCCGTCAATACCACACAACGCTTACGGCAGTCATTCTTGACCGCATTAAGCAGCTTGGTTTCACTTATTCCACAAAGGCTGGTATTACGATCGGCGTATCCGACGTTATCATCCCGGTAGAAAAAGCAGAAATCATGAAACGTTCCGACGATAAGGTCGCTACCGTTATGAATCAATACCGTCGTGGTTTGATTACGAACGAAGAGCGTTATGACCGTATCATCACGATTTGGAGCGCGTGTAAAGACGAAATTACCGAAGTCCTCATGAAATCGATGGATCGTTACAACAACATCATGCTCATGGTGGATTCGAAAGCACGGGGAAACAAATCGCAAATTACGCAGCTCGGCGGTATGCGTGGTCTGATGGCCAATCCATCCGGCCGTATCATCGAGTTGCCAATCAAATCGAACTTCCGTGAAGGTCTTACCGTCCTCGAGTACTTTATCTCGACGCATGGTGCGCGTAAAGGTTTGGCCGATACAGCACTTCGTACAGCCGATTCGGGTTACTTGACTCGTCGTTTGGTTGACGTTGCGCAGGACGTTATCGTTCGTGAAGAAGATTGCGGAACAGATAAAGGCTTCACGGTTAGCAAGATTCAAGACGGTAAAGAAGTTATCGAGGATCTGTACGACCGTATTGAAGGACGTTACTCCTTCGAGACTGTTCGTCATCCGAAGACTGGCGAAATTATCGTTAACCGCAGTGAACTGATCGATTCGAACAAAGCGGATGCGATCATCGATGCAGGTGTTGAGAAGCTGCAGATTCGTTCTGTGCTTAGCTGCCGCGCTCGTCATGGCGTATGTAAAGTGTGCTACGGCCGTAACTTAGCTACTGGCAAGCACGTTGAGATTGGTGAAGCGGTAGGTATTATCGCGGCTCAATCGATCGGCGAACCAGGAACACAGCTCACGATGCGTACGTTCCATACGGGCGGCGTTGCCGGTGACGACATCACGCAAGGTTTGCCGCGTATTCAGGAGTTGTTCGAGGCGCGTAATCCGAAAGGCCAAGCGATCATTTCCGAGCTTGACGGCGTCATCAAGGAAATTCGTGAAGCGAAGGACCGTCGTGAGATCGAAGTTCAAGGCGAAGCAGAATCGAAAGTATATGCAGTTACTTACGGTTCGCGTATCCGCGTAACGGAAGGCCAGCATATCGAAGCAGGCGACGAGCTGACAGACGGCTCGATCGATCCGAAAGACATGCTGCGCATCAAAGGTATCCGCGGCGTACAGAACTACATTTTGCAAGAAGTACAGCGCGTTTACCGGAACCAGGGCGTAGAAATCAATGACAAGCACGTTGAAGTCATGATTAAACAAATGCTCCGTAAAATCCGTATCGTAGACGCTGGCGGTACAACTCTTCTTCCAGGTGCGTTCGTCGACATTCATGAATATGAGTCGCAGAACCGCGAGGCAATCTTCTCTGATAAAGAGCCAGCTGTCGCTAAGCCGGTATTGCTCGGTATTACGAAGGCGTCGCTTGAAACGGATTCGTTCTTGTCGGCGGCATCGTTCCAAGAAACGACGCGCGTATTGACCGATGCTGCTATCAAAGGCAAAGTCGACCAATTGCTTGGCTTGAAAGAGAACGTAATTATCGGTAAGCTGATTCCAGCAGGTACCGGTATGCAGCGTTATCGCAATATCCACTTCGTGGGTATGGAAGATGAAGAAGGTAATCCAATTGTCCAAGAAGAAGCTACGGAAGCAGTAGCTATCGAATAGATAGCAGTCAATGGCTGACTCAGATAGGTAATGAATGAAGAATGAAGTGATACATGCACCCGTTCGTTCGATGCGAACGGGCTGCGTGGATCGCTTTTTCTTTTGAGATAATGGAGTAAATCATGTACCGCATTAATCATTAATTCAGTAGAAATATGAATTTTAGAGGATTACACTTGACATGTACACAGTATAGATGCTAATATGTCGAAGTGTGCCTGATGACTAGGAATTAGAAATTCGTATGTTCATTTATGAACCGCCTGGTTCTGTGGGCTTAAATGGGGTAAAATGTCTACCGTATTAAAGACATTGATATAGGGGAAGGGGGTGGCAACATGCCAACAATTAACCAGCTGGTCCGCAAAGGACGTCAAGCGAAAGTCGTTAAATCGAAATCGCCAGCATTGCAAAAAGGTTTCAACGCTCTGAAACGTGAAGCTACTAACATCAGCGCTCCTCAAAAACGCGGTGTGTGCACTCGTGTAGGTACAATGACTCCAAGGAAACCGAACTCCGCGCTTCGTAAATATGCTCGTGTTCGTCTGACGAACCGTTTAGAGGTTACGGCTTACATTCCGGGTATCGGACACAACTTGCAAGAGCATAGCGTTGTTTTGATCCGCGGCGGTAAAGTAAAAGACTTAGCAGGAGTACGTTATCATATCGTTCGCGGCGCGCTTGATACTGCAGGTGTTAACAACCGTATGCAAGCTCGTTCGAAATATGGTACAAAACGTCCTAAAGTTAAAAAATCGTAAGAATAACTCTATTGAGTTATTAACAAGCTAGAACAAGCGACTATAAGAAGAAAGGGGGACTTTACATGCCACGCAAAGGTCCTGTAACGAAGCGCGATGTGCTTCCAGATCCGATGTATAACAGCAAGCTGGTAACGCGCCTAATCAACCGCATTATGCTTGACGGTAAAAGAGGCGTAGCAGCAACACTGCTATACGATGCTTTCAAATTGATTCAAGAGCGCTCGGGTAAAGATCCGATGGAGGTTTTTGAAACAGCTTTGAAAAACATTATGCCGGTTCTTGAGGTTAAAGCTCGCCGTGTAGGCGGCGCTAACTATCAAGTGCCTATCGAAGTTAAACCAGAGCGCCGTACGGCACTTGGTCTCCGTTGGCTCGTGAACTACTCACGTAACCGCGGCGAGAAAACGATGGAAGAGCGTCTAGCTGCTGAAATCCTGGATGCTTCGAACAACACTGGCGCTTCTGTTAAGAAACGCGAAGATACGCACAAAATGGCTGAAGCAAACAAAGCGTTTGCTCACTACCGCTGGTAGAATCTTAACAATCGAGAGGAGACCATTTTATGTCAAGAGAGTTCTCCTTGAATAATACGCGCAATATCGGGATCATGGCGCATATTGATGCTGGTAAAACGACTACGACTGAACGGATCTTGTTCTTCACGGGCCGTACTCATAAAATCGGTGAGGTGCACGAAGGTGCAGCTACGATGGACTGGATGGAACAAGAACAAGAACGCGGTATTACGATTACGTCTGCCGCTACAACCGCTCAATGGAACGGTCACCGCATCAATATTATCGACACCCCGGGACACGTTGACTTCACAGTTGAAGTTGAACGTTCCCTGCGCGTATTGGACGGGGCTGTTGGGGTTTTCAGTGCGAAAGAAGGCGTTGAGCCACAGTCTGAGACGGTATGGCGTCAAGCTGACCGTTACAACGTACCACGTATCGCTTACGTCAATAAGATGGACATCATTGGCGCAGACTTCCTGAATGTTATTAAAGACATGCGCGAGCGTCTGCAAGCTAATGCTGTTGCGATTCAAATACCGATCGGCGCCGAGAGTGATTTTGTTGGCGTTATCGATATCGTTGAACGCATAGCATACAAGTACAAAGATGATACAGGTAAAGATCCAATTCAGGTTGAGATTCCTGCTGAGTACGCCGACCAAGTCGAAGAACTTCGTACGGAATTGATTGAAAAGGTTGCAGAACTGGATGAAGAATTAACGATGAAATATTTGGAAGGTGAAGAACTCACTATTCCAGAAATTAAAGCAGCACTCCGTAAAGGCGTATGCGAAGTTAAAATCTTCCCAGTAATCGTTGGATCCTCGTACCGCAATAAAGGTGTTCAATTGATGTTGGATGCGGTTGTTGACTACCTTCCATCCCCACTCGATGTACCGGCAATCAAAGGTACGCTCGAGGATGGAGAAGAAGGCGCACGACCATCGTCTGATACAGAGCCGTTCTCGGCTTTGGCATTCAAAATCATGACGGACCCTTATGTTGGTCGTTTGACGTTCTTCCGTGTGTATTCGGGTATACTGAAATCCGGTTCGTATGTTCTTAACTCAACTAAGGGCAAACGTGAACGTATTGGACGTATTCTTCAAATGCATGCGAACTCGCGTCAAGAAATCTCTGAAGTGTATTCCGGCGACATCGCTGCAGCTGTTGGTCTTAAAGACACAACAACTGGTGATACACTTTGCGATGAGAAAGCGATCATCATCCTTGAGTCGATGAACTTCCCAGAACCGGTTATCTCGGTTGCTATCGAACCAAAAACGAAAGCTGACCAAGACAAACTCGGTATTGCGATTTCTAAACTCGCTGAAGAAGATCCTACCTTCCGTGCACATACGGACGAAGAAACAAACCAAACGATTATTTCTGGTATGGGTGAGCTTCACCTTGAAATTCTCGTTGACCGTATGTTCCGTGAATTCAAAGTTGAGACAAACGTTGGTAAACCACAAGTTGCTTACCGTGAAACGTTCCGTCAAGCTGCGAAAGTTGAAGGTAAGTTCGTTCGTCAATCCGGTGGTAAAGGTCAATTCGGACATTGTTGGGTTGAATTCTCACCACTTGAGCCAGGTTCAGGCTTCATATTCGAAAACAAAACAGTCGGCGGTTCGATTCCACGTGAATTTATCGCTCCTATCCAGGCTGGTATTGAAGAGTCGATGAAGAACGGCGTAGTTGCCGGCTTCCCGCTCGTTGATGTCAAAGCTGTTGTTGTAGACGGATCTTATCATGATGTCGACTCCTCCGAGATGGCGTTCAAAATTGCAGGTTCGATGGCGCTTAAAGCTGCCAAAGAAAAATGTAAGCCAGTATTGCTCGAGCCAATCATGAAAGTTGAAGTTACTGTTCCTGAAGAGTACATGGGCGATGTTATGGGTATGCTTAACTCCCGTCGTGGTCGTATCGAAGGTATGGATTCGCGCGCAGGCGCTCAAATCATCCGTGCTAAGGTGCCTCTCTCCGAGATGTTTGGTTACTCCACAACACTTCGTTCCGGTACACAAGGACGCGGCGTATTCTCGATGGAGCTTTCTCACTATGAAGAAGTTCCTAAGTCGATCGCTGAAGAAATTATTTCCAAGCACAAAGGCACTGAGTAATCACTGCGTTTGGCTAACTAAAGTTTGTTTTAGGCCGTCATCAGGTTTGCTTGCACTCTAGGTGTCGGCCCACACATAAAAAATATGATGGTATATGAGGAGGATTAAGTTCAATGGCTAAGGCAAAATTTGAACGTAATAAACCGCACGTTAACATTGGTACTATCGGTCACGTCGATCACGGTAAAACAACATTGACGGCTGCTATTACAACTGTTCTTTCCAAAAAATACGGCGGTGCAGCAGTAGCATTCGACCAAATCGATAAAGCTCCAGAAGAGCGCGAGCGCGGTATCACAATCTCGACAGCTCACGTTGAGTATGAGACGCCAGCTCGTCACTACGCACACGTTGACTGCCCAGGTCACGCCGACTACGTTAAAAACATGATCACTGGTGCTGCTCAAATGGACGGAGCTATTCTTGTAGTATCCGCTACTGACGGCCCAATGCCACAAACTCGTGAGCACATCTTGCTTTCGAAACAAGTAGGCGTGCCTTACATCGTTGTATTCCTGAACAAATGCGACATGGTTGAAGACGAAGAGCTTCTTGAGCTTGTTGAGATGGAAGTTCGCGACCTTCTTTCCGAGTATGAGTTCCCAGGCGACGACACTCCAATCATCCGCGGCGCAGCTCGTGAAGCACTTGCTAACCCTGACGGTCCTTGGGCTGACAAAATCGTTGAATTGTTCGAACAAGTTGACACTTATATCCCAACTCCAGAACGCGACACGGCTAAGCCTTTCCTTATGCCTGTCGAGGACGTATTCACAATCACAGGCCGTGGTACAGTTGCTACAGGTCGCGTAGAGCGTGGCGTTATCAAAGTTGGCGACGAGATCGAAATCATCGGTCTTGCTGAAGAGTCCCGTAAATCCGTAGTAACAGGCGTTGAAATGTTCCGCAAATTGCTTGACTCCGCTCAAGCTGGCGACAACGTTGGCGCATTGCTTCGTGGTGTAGACCGCAGCAACATCGAGCGTGGTCAAGTATTGGCTAAACCGGGTTCGGTTAAGCCACACACGAACTTCACTGCTCAAATTTACGTTCTTACTAAAGAAGAGGGTGGCCGTCACAAGCCTTTCTTCACAGGCTACCGTCCACAGTTCTACTTCCGTACAACTGACGTAACGGGTATCATCAACCTGCCAGAAGGCACTGAGATGGTTATGCCTGGCGACAACATCACTGTAACGGTTGAGCTTATCGCTCCAATCGCTGTTGAAGAGGGAACTCGTTTCTCGATTCGTGAAGGCGGCCGTACAGTAGGCGCTGGCGCAGTAGCAACTATCCAAAAATAATAAACGCGGCCTTAGGCCGACGTTTGTAACGAGAAGCTCCCACATCTGTGGGAGCTTCTTTATATTACAAGTATATTTGGATATTTTTCATGTAACTAATGATTGACGGTATGTGGTTTCGACCTTTAATATTAAATGTAATGCAAAGGTTGTCCACGTTCAGAAGGTATTCAGACAGTATAGGCAGACATATTTCTTCCGGGAAAAGGTATAGCCTTATTTGTATTGCATGGATTTCCTTCTATGAGAATAACGTTGACGGTACACATTATGAGAGGGGTATATCAAATGAAAAAAAAGTTTTGGTTAGGCGTTACGCTTGCGGCAGTTATGGCTGTAACGGCGGCATGCGGTGCGAACGGTTCCGACAATACGAATACAGGATCGAACAACAACACAGGCAATACTGGCGGGGATGCAGAAAAAACGTATACGATTGCGATTTCGCAATTGGTTGAGCATCCGTCGCTCGATGCGACAAAAGAAGGTTTTCTTGCAGCATTGAAGGATGCGGGCATCGAAGAAGGCAAGAACCTAAAGATCGATATGAACAACGCACAAGCGGATACGGCAAACAGCAAAACGATTTCTCAGAAAATCGCTTCGGGCAAAGCGGACCTTGCACTTGGGATCGCAACAATGACGGCTCAGAACTTGGCTGAGGACGTAACGAACATCCCAGTCTTGTTCGCAGCAGTAACAGATCCGATCGATGCAGGCATCGTTAAGCAACTTCAAGCCCCAGGCGGCAACGTGACGGGCGCTTCCGATACAAACCCGGATGCGGTTAAGCAAACAATGGATTTCATCGCTGCCGAGCTTCCAGAAGTGAAGAAAGTAGGCCTGGTTATCAACGAGGGAGAACCAAATGCTGTAGTTATGGCTAAATATGCCGAAGAAGCACTTTTAGCACATGGCATCGAACTTGTTAAAGCTCCTATCGTTAATATTTCCGATGTACAACAAGCTGCCGAGTCTTTGGTTGGTCGTGTAGATGCTATTTACATTACGCTTGACAACAACGTTGTAAGCGGCGTGGATTCTATTATTGAAGTGGCTAACAAAAACGACATTCCGTTCTTCTCCGCCGACCGTGATACGGTTGAAAAAGGAGCCTTCTTAACGGTTGGTTTCAAATACTTCGACCACGGTTATGAAGTTGGACAAATGGCTGTTGAAATTTTGAAAAACGGTAAAAAGCCAKGCGAGATGGACATTACGGTTCCACAAAAGCTGGATTTCATCATGAACCTGAAGGCAGCAGCAGAGCAAGGCATCACGGTTACGGATAAAATGAAAAGCTACGTAAAAGATCCTGAGAATAACATCATCGAGTAAGTCCGGTATCATTGGAATAGAATAAGAATATGAAAACATGCGGGGTGAGCGGTAATTCTGTTCACCCCCTTGTTGTGACAAAGGAGTGGCATAACGATGCTCACATCATTACAGGGTGCTATAGAAAGCGGCCTGTTGTATGCGTTGATGGCGCTTGGCGTCTATATTACGTTTCGCATACTCGACTTTCCGGATTTAACGGTTGACGGAAGCTTCACGACGGGAGCCGCAATAGGCGCTGTCATGACCGTGAATGGTACACCGCCATGGATTGCGGTCATTTGCGCTTTTATCGGCGGTGCGGTTGCAGGTACTTGCACCGGCTTGCTGCATACGAAGGGCAAGATCAATGGCTTGTTGTCCGGTATCATTATGATGATTGCTTTATATTCGATCAACTTGCGTATTCTAGGCAAGCCAAACGTTTCATTGCGTAATATGGACAATGTATTCGACGGTGTTTCGGTGCTGGTGCTTGCCGCAATATTGGCTATTGTGGTTAAGGTATTGTTGGATTTGTTCTTCAAAACCGATGTGGGCTTGAGCTTGCGCGCAACTGGGGATAACTCGCGAATGATTCGGAGCTTCGGTGCAAACACTGACATTACAACGATTTTCGGAATTGCGTTATCCAATGCACTGGTTGCAACATCCGGAGCCCTTATAGCTCAGCAGCAAAAGTTTGCCGACAACAGCATGGGGATCGGGATGATCGTTATCGGACTAGCTTCCGTTATTATTGGCGAGGCGATCTTCGGCTCGCGTTCGATCTTCCGTGCAACGCTGGCTGTCATACTGGGAGCTATTATTTATCGGATTATCTTTGCTCTGGCACTCCGCGTGGAGTGGCTGGAAGCGTCTGATATGAAGCTTATTACGGCGATTATTATTATTTTCGCTCTCGTTGTGCCTTCGGCAAGACGAGCAGTGAAAATGAAGAGCGTCGCCCGTAAACGCACGGCCGAAATGCTGGCCAAGCTTGGCAATGCCTCTCAAGCGGGAGGTGAGCGCTAATGTTGGAGATCGCTAACGTATCGAAGCTCTTCAATCCAGGCACGGTGGATGAGAAGACGGCGCTCGTAGGCGCTAACTTGATCATGAAGCCAGGCGACTTCGTAACCGTAATCGGCAGCAACGGAGCAGGTAAGTCGACGCTAATGAACATTATTTCTGGCGTAATGAAACCGGATGCCGGTGATGTCAAAATTGACGGGAAGGTCATCTCGCCATTGTCCGAGCACCAGCGCAGCCGCTGGATCGGCCGCGTCTTCCAAGATCCGATGGCCGGCACAGCGCCGCGCATGACGATCGAGGAGAATATGGCGATGGCTTATACGCGAGGCAAGTCGCGTGGATTCTCCTTTGGCGTGAACAAAGCGAAACGAGCGATATTCCGTGAAGAGCTGTCTCGCCTAGGCATTGGCCTTGAGAATCGTCTTAATGCCAAGGTTGGTCTGCTGTCAGGCGGCGAGCGTCAAGCACTCAGCTTGCTGATGGCGACGTTCACACGTCCGCAAATCCTTTTGCTGGACGAGCATACGGCGGCGCTGGATCCGGCTCGTGCGGAGCTTATCACGACGCTCACGGAATCGATTGTCCGCGAGATGAATCTTACGACGCTTATGGTTACGCACAATATGGAGCAGGCGATTCGTCTGGGCAACCGCCTGATCATGATGGATAAGGGTCGGATTATCCTTAACGTCAATGAAGACCGCAAGCAGAACTTGACCGTAGAGCAGCTGCTTGGCGAATTCGAACAGATCAGCGGCAAGAAGCTGGCCGACGATCGCATCGTGCTGGGGTAGGTTTGATTGCGGACTGCACTGGGCGATAGCAAAGAGGGAAGCTTAGGGCTATGTGAGGGAGCTGCACTGCGAAGAAGTCGGGGGCTTGCGTCTGCGTTGAAACCGTATTGTCTTGATTAGATTAGTACGCTGTTACAATACTGATTTCAAAAGCAAATCGTAAACTCTCCAGCTCCCCGCCTTCCTCTTCGTTCCGACCTCATCAAACCATATATATAATAGAAGAAACGCGTGCGATCTTTAGTCGCACGCGTTATTTTTGTTGTGACTGAATCGATAGTTCGATTTCGTATAACTAATTTTGACTAACGAACTTCAATATACTCAATAGCGGCATTTCGTCGAACTAATTCGCGAATAATCGCTCAAGACACCAAAAGTGCCGGATTAGCTGCCCGAAATCGAACTAAATGAGCGGTTTTTGGTGTAGAGGACAAATTAGTTTCCCGAAATTCCGCTAATGCGCAGCGGCGATCGGTTGCAGGCTGCATTGATCAACGTTTGTGTATATTCCCTTCTTATTACTAATGAAACGAAGCGAGCGGCGTTATATAATGTGTTTCGGGTCAATAATGAGTGAGGCAACTCATAACGGAACGATGGCATTAGCTACATATGTTCGTTCACATGAAATCGAACGAGCATGCTTTTCTGCTTCGAGCGAGCAGATGAGCAAGTAATGCAGGGAATTGGAATGGAGCAAAGCTGGGCTCGAGCCGGAGAGTTTACGTTCCGCATTTGATACTGTGATGCATCCTTAAACCCTAATCATGGGATCACAGTTTCAATGGCGGACGGAGGCCGAGTGCAGCGTCGCGAAGCGAATAATTCCCCATAATCATTGCCATTCTGCGAGCGAGATTATTATGTTGCAATTGCCTATTAAATTCGGTATAATATTGACTGTTGGTCTGACGTTGCGTTGATGCGAGAGGTTGCCGACACACCCCGCTCCTTTGCCATGGAGCGCGTGAAGGGTTTTTCTCGCGGAGTATGTCCGATAATAAATTGGGCGATAGAAGGAGGGACTTATATGGCAAAGCAAAAGATTCGTATTCGCTTGAAAGCATACGATCACAGAATTCTTGACCAATCCGCAGAGAAGATCGTTGAAACTGCAAAACGTTCCGGTGCAGGTGTATCCGGGCCGATTCCGTTACCAACGGAAAAGCAAATCATCACTATTCTCCGTGCGGTACACAAGTACAAGGATTCCCGGGAGCAGTTCGAACAACGTACACATAAACGTTTGATCGATATTGTTAACCCAACGCCGCAAACGGTTGATGCGTTGATGCGCCTGGATCTACCATCCGGTGTAGATATCGAAATCAAACTGTAATAACAAAAGTAAATGCGATCATAGAAAGGAAATGAGGTGTCAACATGAAAGGTATCTTAGGGAAAAAACTTGGAATGACTCAAGTGTTCACTCCTGAAGGAAACGTAGTTCCAGTAACGGTTATCGAAGCTGGTCCTTGCGTCGTGCTTCAGAAGAAAGACCAAGAGAACGATGGCTACGAAGCCGTTCAATTCGGTTTCTCCGATAAGAAAGAAAGCAGAACGAATAAGCCAGAGATCGGCCACGCTAAGAAAGCTGGCGCGACTCCTAAGCGCTACGTTCGTGAGATTCGCGGTATTAACCTTGGTGATTACGAAGTTGGCCAGGAAGTGAAAGCTGACTTGTTCGCAGAGGGCGAATTCGTTGACGTAACAGGTATTTCGAAAGGTAAAGGCTTTGCCGGCGTTATCAAACGTTGGGGACAAAGCACTGGACCAATGGCACACGGTTCGCGTTACCACCGTGGTCCAGGTTCGATGGGTTCGATCCAAGCTAACCGCGTACCGAAAGGCAAACGCCTTCCAGGTCACATGGGTAACGAAACGATCACAATCCAAAAGCTTGAAATTATCCGTGTAGATGCAGAACGTAACGTTCTTCTTGTAAAAGGTTCGATCCCGGGCCCTAAAAACGGATTCGTTAAAGTGAAACAAACCGTTAAGAAATAATTGCTCTTGAAGAAAGGAGGAACAAGAAATGCCTACAGTTAAAGTATTGAACGTGAGTGGCGCTTCCGTTGGCGAGCTTGAGCTTGCTGAGAACGTATTTGGTATTACACCAAACGCAACGGTTATGCACAGCGCTGTTGTCCTTCAACAAGCTGCTGAACGTCAAGGTACTCACAAAACTAAAGGACGCTCCGAAGTACGCGGCGGCGGTCGTAAACCTTGGAAACAAAAAGGTACTGGCCGTGCTCGTCAAGGTAGCATTCGCTCCCCGCAGTGGGTTGGCGGCGGTACTGTATTCGGACCGACTCCACGCACATACGGATTCAAGCTTCCTAGAAAAGTTCGTCGTCTTGCGATCAAATCCGCATTGTCTTCGAAAGTTATCGCTAACGAAATTATCGTTCTTGATCAACTGACATTCGCGGCTCCTAAGACGAAAGAATTCGCAAACATCTTGAACAACCTTAAGGTTGACCGTAAAGCGCTTGTTGTAACGGCTAACTATGAGGATAACGTAGCATTGTCCGCTCGTAACATTCCGGGCGTGAAATTCGTCGCAGCTGACGGCATCAATGTTCGTGACGTACTTGTGTATGATAAGCTGATCATCACTAAAGAAGCAGTAGAGAAAGTACAGGAGGTGCTTGCGTAATGAAAAATCCACGCGATATTATCAAGCGCCCGGTTATTACGGAACGTACGAGCGATTACATGGCTACAAAACGTTATGTGTTTGAAGTTGATMTTCGTTCGAACAAAACCGAAATCAAACAAGCTATTGAACAAATCTTCAAAGTAAAAGTAACCGGCGTTAACACGATGCGTGTAGCGGGTAAACCAAAACGTTATGGTAAACATAGCGGATACAGACCTGATTGGAAAAAAGCGATCGTTCAACTGAGCGCTGACAGCAAAGAACTTGAGTTCTTTGAAACGTCTGTTTAGAAAAGGAGGGAATACAAGTGCCAATTAAAAAGTACAAACCGACATCGCCAGCTCGTCGTGGTATGTCCGTGTCGACTTTCGAAGAAATTACGACAAGCACACCGGAGAAATCGTTGCTTGCACCGCTTTTCAAAAAAGCTGGTCGTAATAACCAAGGTAAAATTACGGTTCGTCACCATGGCGGCGGACACAAACGTAAATACCGTATTATCGATTTCAAACGTACTAAGGACGGTATCGTAGGTAACGTTGCGACGATCGAATACGATCCGAACCGTACTTCCAATATCGCTTTGATCCATTACGTGGATGGTGCGAAAGCTTACATCATCGCTCCTAAAGGATTGAAAGTCGGCGATCAAGTTATGTCCGGTCCTACGGCTGATATCAAGATCGGCAACGCTTTGCCGCTTGTGAATATCCCGGTCGGTACAGTTATCCACAACATCGAATTGAAACCAGGCAAAGGTGGACAACTTGTTCGCGCTGCTGGTACGGAAGCTCAACTTCTTGGTAAAGAAGAAAACTACGTATCGATTCGTTTGACTTCCGGCGAAGTTCGTCGCATTCTGAACACTTGCCGTGCTACAATCGGTTCTGTTGGTAACGAAGATCACGAACTCGTGAAAATCGGTAAAGCCGGCCGTTCCCGTTGGTTGGGCAAACGTCCAGAAGTCCGCGGCGTAGTAATGAACCCGAACGATCACCCACACGGTGGTGGTGAAGGCCGTGCTCCAATCGGACGTAAATCCCCAATGTCTCCATGGGGCAAACCGACGCTTGGTTACAAAACTCGCAAGAAGAAAAAAGCATCGAGCCAATATATTATTCGTCGTCGCACGAAGTAATAGTCGCTTGATACAAATTGCTTAACACGAACGTTATGTGAAGGGAGGAACACAAATGGGTCGCAGTTTGAAGAAAGGTCCGTTTATTGACGGGTACCTGCTTAAAAAAGTCGAGGTCTTGAACGAAACCGAGAAAAAAGTCGTTATCAAAACCTGGTCCCGCCGCTCGACCATTTTCCCACAATTCATTGGTCACACGTTTGCAGTTTATGATGGTCGTAAGCATGTGCCGGTTTATGTAACGGAAGATATGGTTGGACACAAGCTTGGTGAATTCGCACCAACTCGTACGTACAAAGGCCATGCCGGCGAAGACAAAAAAACGGGCAGACGTTAATTTGCCCTTTATCACCTTTAATGAACGAGAGGAGGTTCCTACATGCAAGAAGCTAAAGCGCACGTTAAATTCGTTCGTATTGCTCCGCGCAAAGCGATGCTCGTTGCTGATTTGATCCGTGGCAAGCAAGTTGGCGAAGCGATTGCCATTCTGCGTCACACGCCGAGATCCGCTTCCCCAATTCTGGAGAAGTTGCTGAACTCTGCTATAGCGAATGCTGAGCACAACTACCAGCTAGACGTTAACAAATTGGTTATATCGCAAGCTTTCGTTAACCAAGGGCCAACGATGAAACGTTTCCGTCCTCGTGCTATGGGACGTGCAAGCCGGATCAATAAAAGAACCAGCCACATCACCTTAGTGGTATCTGAAAAATAAGGAGGGATTACGTGTGGGTCAAAAGGTAAATCCAGTTGGCTTCCGTGTCGGAGTTATCCGCGATTGGGAGTCGAAATGGTTCGCAGGCAAAGATTTTGGCGATCTTCTGATGGAAGACGTTAAAATTCGTGAATATTTGAAAAACAAGCTGAAAGATGCAGCTGTTTCCCATATCGAGATCGAACGTGCAGCTAACCGCGTAAACGTAACGATCCAAACTGCTAAACCGGGCATGGTTATCGGTAAAGGCGGTTCCGAGGTGGAAAACCTACGTACGGAGCTTGGCAAGATCACTAAAGGCAAAAAAGTTCACATCAACATCTCTGAAATCAAACATGCTGATCTTGACGCTATTCTTGTAGCTGAAAGCATCGCACAACAACTTGAGCGTCGTGTATCTTTCCGCCGCGCATTGAAGCAAGCAATTCAACGCTCCATGCGTTCGGGTGCTAAAGGGATCAAAACCGCAGTTAGCGGTCGTCTCGGTGGCGCGGAAATCGCACGTTCGGAAGGCTACAGCGAAGGTACAGTACCTCTTCATACACTGCGCGCAGATATTGATTATGGTACAGCAGAAGCACATACAACTTACGGCCGTATCGGCGTAAAAGTGTGGATCTATCGCGGCGAAGTCCTTCCGACTAAGAAGAAAGCTCCCCAGGAAGGAGGCAACTAATCATGTTGGTACCTAAACGTGTCAAACACCGCAAACAACAACGCGGTCATATGAAAGGTCGCGCTAAAGGCGGYACAACAGTAGCATTCGGCGAATTTGGTCTTCAAGCTCTTGAACCGACATGGATCACGAACCGTCAGATCGAGGCAGCTCGTATCGCGATGACTCGTTACATCAAACGTGGCGGTAAAGTATGGATCAAAATCTTCCCGGATAAGCCGATAACTCAAAAGCCTCTAGAGGTTCGTATGGGTAGCGGTAAAGGTAACGTTGAGAAGTGGGTTGCAGTCGTTAAACCAGGTAAGATCATGTTTGAACTTGCTGGTGTATCCGAAGAAATTGCTCGTGAAGCAATGCGCCTTGCTGCTCACAAACTGCCGATCAAAACGAAGTTCGTGAAACGCGAAGAAGTGGGTGGTGAAGCAAATGAAAGCTAATGAATTTCGCAACCTAACCTCTGCTGAGCTTGAACAACAGATCACTGGTTTTAAAGAAGAGCTTTTCAACCTTCGTTTCCAATTGGCTACTGGCCAACTGGATAACCCGACACGGATTCGTGACGTGCGTAAAGGAATTGCTCGCGCTAAAACGATCTTGCGTGAAAGAGAACTCGGCATCAGCAGCTAATAATATTTTCTTGCAGTTATGAACCATCACGGCTGTAGGAAGGAGGAAGAACATGAGCGAACGCAATGCCCGCAAAGTGCTAATTGGCAAAGTCGTAAGCGACAAAATGGATAAAACAATTGTTGTTGCTATTGAGACTTACAAAAAACACGAATTGTACCATAAACGTATTAAGGTTACGAAAAAGTTCAAAGCGCACGATGAAAACAACCAAGCGAAAATTGGCGATATCGTGAAAATCATGGAGACTCGTCCGCTTTCCAAAGACAAGCGCTTCAGACTTGTAGAAGTTGTAGAAGTAGCGGTTGTTATTTAACGAGCGATAGCAGTACCTGAGCATTTTTCCGAAAGGAGGACGTTGAAATGATTCAACCATTTTCGCGCTTAGCAGTTGCTGACAACTCCGGCGCTAAAGAATTGATGTGTATCCGTGTACTAGGCGGTACAGGACGCCGCGTTGGTCACATTGGCGACTTGATCGTTTGCTCCGTCAAACAAGCAACACCAGGCGGCGTTGTCAAAAAGGGTGACGTTGTAAAAGCCGTTATCGTTCGCACGAAGCGTTCGGTTCGTCGTAAAGACGGTTCCTACATCGCATTCGATGAGAATGCGGCAGTAATCGTTAAAGAAGATAAGAGCCCGCGCGGCACACGTATCTTCGGACCTGTTGCTCGTGAGCTTCGCGATAAAGATTTCATGAAGATCGTATCGCTGGCACCAGAAGTAATCTAATCAAAACCCTATATAAGCTTGAAAGCACAAGCGTGCAGGAGGTGTAACTCATGCCAAGGTTGAAAAAAATTCTTGAATCGCATAACAATAAATTGCACGTCAAAAAAGACGATACAGTTATCGTTATTACCGGTAAAGACAAAGGTAAAAAGGGCCGTGTAATCGCTGCGTACCCGCGTGAAAATCGCGTACTTGTAGAGGGCGTTAACATGGTGAAAAAGCATACTCGTCCATCGCAAGCAAACCCGCAGGGCGGTATCATTGAACAAGAAGCGCCAGTACACGTATCGAACGTTATGCACATCGATCCGAAGAGCGGTAAAGTAACACGTATCGGATATAAAGTGCTCGACAACGGTAAGAAAGTACGAATCGCTAAACGTTCCGGAGAAGTAATCGACTAATCGTTACAGTAGGAAAGGAGGTCCATGAAAATGGCAGCAAGAATGAAAGATCGTTTTCTCAATGACATCACACCTGCTCTTATGCAGAAGTTCAACTATACGTCTGTAATGCAAGTGCCGAAAATTGAGAAGGTTGTTATCAACATGGGGGTAGGCGAAGCGGTTTCCAATTCGAAAATCCTTGATGTAGCTGTTGAAGAACTACGCATCATTTCCGGTCAAAAACCAGTCGTAACTCGCGCGAAGAAGTCGATTGCCGGCTTCAAACTTCGTGAGAACATGCCAATCGGGGTTAAAGTGACATTGCGCGGCGAGCGCATGTACCACTTCCTTGACAAGCTGTTCAATATTTCGCTTCCACGCGTACGTGACTTCCGTGGTGTTTCGAATAAAGCATTTGATGGTCGTGGAAACTACACGCTTGGCTTGAAAGAGCAGCTGATTTTCCCAGAGATCGAATACGATAAAGTCGATAAAGTTCGTGGTATGGACATCGTCATCGTCACTACGGCAAAAACGGACGAAGAATCTCGTGAATTGCTGACCCAATTGGGCATGCCGTTCACGAAGTAATCCACTTTTAGGAGGTGTAATACCCAGTGGCAAAAACTTCGATGAAAGTGAAGCAACAACGCACACCGAAATTCCAAGTGCGTGCTTATACGCGCTGTGAGCGTTGCGGCCGTCCGCATTCTGTTTTGCAAAAGTTTAAAATTTGCCGGATTTGTTTCCGCGAGTTAGCACATAAGGGCCAGATTCCTGGCGTTAAAAAAGCAAGCTGGTAAAATGCCTAGTTCGGGAAGGAGGTTAACACAATGGTTATGTCTGATCCGGTTGCAGATATGTTGACACGTATTCGTAACGCGAATGTCGTTCGTCATGAGACCGTGGAAATGCCCGCTTCGAAAATGAAGAAGCAAATTGCTGAAATTTTGAAGCGTGAGGGTTTCATCCGCGATGCTGAATATATCGAAGACAACAAACAAGGTATGATCCGTATTTTCCTGAAATACGGCCCTAACCAAGAGCGCGTAATTACAGGCCTGAAACGTATTTCGAAACCTGGCCTTCGCGTTTACACACAATCAACTGAAATCCCACGCGTTTTGGGCGGTCTTGGAATTGCTATTATTTCCACGTCCAAAGGGGTTATGACTGATAAAGAAGCTCGCCAAGTTAAATCCGGCGGCGAAGTAGTCTGCTACGTTTGGTAAGTAACAAGTCACAAAGACAGGAGGTGTAACAATGTCCCGTATTGGTCGTAAACCAATTCAAGTGCCTAACGGCGTTACTATTAACTTGGATAACACAGTTATTACTGTAAAAGGACCGAAAGGATCGCTTTCCCGTGAAGTTCACAAAGATATGAAAGTGAACGTATCGGAGACTGAAATCCTGATCGAACGTCCTTCCGACAATAAATTGCATCGTTCTTTGCACGGAACGACTCGCAGTATCATCGCTAACATGGTGAGCGGCGTTACTGAAGGCTTCTCGAGAAATCTGGAGCTGGTAGGTGTAGGTTACCGTGCGAACAAAGCTGGCGATAAGATCGTTCTTAACGTTGGTTACTCTCACCCGGTGGAGATTACACCAGAGGCTGGTATTGAGTTTGACGTTCCTGCGAACACGAAAATCACTGTTCGCGGTATCGACAAAGAGCGCGTAGGCGCTGTTGCTGCTCAAATCCGCTCCGTTCGTGAACCAGAGCCGTATAAAGGCAAAGGTATCAAGTACGAAGGTGAACGCATCATCCGCAAAGAAGGTAAAGCTGGTAAGAAGAAATAAGCAAACGGCTCGTTTGCTTAAGATAGCGTCCTAAGGCAATGAGAAAGGAGTGAACCTTGCATGATTACGAAAGGCGATAAAAACAAGGCTCGTCTGAAAAGACACCTGCGTGTTCGCAAAAAAATCAACGGTACAGCTGCACGTCCACGTCTGTCTGTATTCCGTTCCTCCAAGCATATGTATGCACAATTGATCGATGACGTTGCAGGTGTAACGATCGCATCCGCGTCCACAATGGACAAAGAGTTGACAGAAGCTGTCGGCAATGGCGGTAACATCGAAGCAGCTACGAAAGTAGGCCAATTGATTGCACAACGCGCTCAAGCGAAAGGGGTAACCCAAATCGTATTCGACCGCGGCGGTTACTTGTATCACGGCAGAATTTCAGCACTTGCGACAGCAGCTCGCGAAGCTGGTCTGGAATTCTAATCGACTTTACTTATAAGGAGGTTAAATGACTTGCGTGTAGATCCGAATACGTTAGAACTGACTGAAAAAGTTGTTAATATCAATCGCGTAGCGAAAGTTGTAAAAGGCGGACGCCGTTTCAGCTTTAGTGCGCTTGTAGTAGTCGGCGACGGCAAAGGCTGGGTTGGCGCAGGGATCGGTAAAGCAGGCGAAGTACCTGATGCGATTCGCAAAGGTATCGAAGATGCTAAGAAAAACCTGATCCATGTACCACTCGTTGGAACAACGATCCCTCACCTTGTCCTCGGACATTTCGGCGCTGGAGAAGTTCTTCTGAAGCCGGCTTCCGAAGGTACTGGCGTTATCGCTGGCGGCCCTGTACGTGCAGTACTTGAGCTTGCTGGTGTAGGCGACATTTTGACGAAATCGCTCGGTTCTTCGAACTCCATGAACATGGTAAACGCGACGCTAGAAGGTCTTTCCCGTTTGAAACGTGCGGAAGAAGTTGCGAAGCTTCGTGGTAAAACTGTCGAAGAGCTGTTAGGTTAAGGAGGGAAATACGATGGCAAAATTGCAAATCACCCTCGTTCGCAGTTTGATCGGCCGCAACGAGAAACAACGTGCTACTGTTGAAGCGCTTGGCCTTCGCAAAATTCGCCAAGCTGTTGTTTTGAACGATAGTGAAGCTATCCGCGGCATGGTTAACGCTGTTAGCCACTTGGTTAAAGTTGAAGAAGTATAAGATAGCTTTCTAGAAATCAATAAGGAGGTGCACGAACGATGAAATTGCATGAGCTAGCACCAGCACCGGGTTCGACTCAAGCGCCTAAGCGCAAAGGCCGCGGTATCGGTTCCGGAAACGGTAAAACAGCCGGTAAAGGTCATAAAGGTCAAAACGCTCGTTCCGGCGGCGGCGTTCGTCCTGGTTTCGAGGGTGGACAAAACCCGTTGTATCGTCGAGTGCCGAAGCGTGGATTCAACAACCGTTTCCGTACCGAGTATGCGATTGTTAACATTGAAGAACTAAACAGCTTTGCAGCAGGTACAGAAGTCACTCCAGAAGTTCTTCTTGAGCAAGGGATTGTCAAAAATCCGCTTGCAGGAATCAAAATTTTGGGTAACGGTGAAATTAGCGTTTCGCTGACTGTAAAAGCAAGCAAGTTCTCTCAATCTGCGGTAGAGAAAATCCAGGCTGCCGGCGGTAAAACCGAGGTGATCTAATTGTTCAAGACCGTGTCCAACATTTGGAAAGTGGCGGATCTTCGTACAAGGATCCTGTTCACTCTCATGATTCTTCTTGTATACCGCATCGGGGCATTCATTCCGGTGCCTGACGTCGACAAGAGCGTGTTCGATCAAGTCAATGAAGCCGGAACGGATTTGTTCGGCTTGCTTAACACGTTTTCCGGCGGTGCTTTGTTCCAATTCTCTATCTTCGCAATCGGCATTACACCGTACATTACGGCATCGATCATCGTACAACTATTGTCGATGGACGTAATTCCTAAGTTTGCGGAGTGGGCTAAGGAAGGCGAGAACGGTAAACGTAAACTTGCTCAGATCACTCGTTACGGTACGGTTGTGCTCGGTCTTGTTCAAGGCTTTGCAACAGCAATCGGCTTTAACCGTCAGTATGGTCAACAAATGATTCCGAACGCTACCTTCGTTGACTACTTAGTCATCGCTATCATCTTGACTGCAGGTACTGCTTTCTTGATGTGGCTTGGCGAGCAGATCACGGAGAAGGGCATCGGGAACGGTATTTCCATCCTGATCTTCGCTGCTATCGCAGCAGGTATCCCTGGTCATATCCGTACGATCTACCAAGATCAATTCATCGGTGTACAAGACCAATTGTTCTTGAACATCATTAAGGTAATTCTGATCGTCGTTGCGATTATCGCAATCATTGTCGGTGTTATCTTCGTTCAGCAAGGTATTCGCAAAATTCCGGTTCAATACGCTAAACGCGTCGTTGGACGGAAAATGTACGGTGGACAATCGACACATATCCCGATGAAAGTGAATGGCGCTGGCGTTATTCCTGTCATCTTCGCGGTATCGCTGATTATGTTCCCAATTACGATTGCTGGGTTCTGGGCCGACAAAGGTTGGGCGCAATGGATTATGGATAATATGTACTATGACAAGCCGCTTGGCATGGTATTGTACGTATTGCTCATCATCGGATTTACTTTCTTCTATACATTCGTACAAATCAATCCTGTGCAAATGGCGGATCAAATGAAGAAGAACGGCGGCTACATCCCGGGCATTCGCCCAGGCAAGCCAACTTCCTCTTACTTGACTCGTGTAATGTCACGGATTACACTGACGGGTGCAATCTTCCTGGCGGTTATCTCCTTATTGCCGGTCGTGTTCGGTAAGATTGCTGGATTGCCAACGTCCGTTCAGCTTGGCGGTACCTCGCTTCTAATCGTTATCGGGGTTGCGCTAGACACGATGAAGCAAATCGAGAGCCAGTTGATCAAACGCCATTACAAAGGGTTTATCAATAAATAACAATAGGTTCTGACCGGGCTTTGCGCGATCGACAACGATATTGTGCGGGAAGCCCGCCCGAGCCTATTGTGCTTAAAGCGAGGAACTCGGCAATGAACATTTTATTCATGGGCCCTCCGGGGGCAGGCAAAGGAACGCAAGCTGAACGTATTGTAGAAGAATTCAGCGTACCGCATATTTCCACAGGCGATGCATTCCGTCTTGCTATGAAGCAAGGAACTGCTATCGGTCTTAAAGCGAAAGAGTATATCGATCAAGGTTTGCTCGTTCCTGATGAGATCACAAATGGAATCGTGAAAGAGCGTCTTGCTCTTGATGATTGCAAAAACGGTTTTCTGCTCGACGGTTTCCCTCGCACGCTCCAACAAGCCGAAGCGCTTGACGGAATGCTTGCTGAGCTTAACCGCGGCATCGACCATGTTGTTAACTTGAAGGTTGATCGCGGACTGCTGCTTGCCCGTCTTACTGGCAGACGCATCTGCAAATCTTGCGGTTCGACTTACCACGTGATGTTCAACCCGCCAAAGGTTGAAGGCATCTGTGACAAGGACGGCGGAGAGTTGTATCAACGTTCAGATGATACAGAGGAAAAGGTAGGCACGCGCCTGGATGAGTATACATCCAAGACAGCCCCTCTACTCGATTACTACAGCACTAAAGGTCTCCTGCGCGAAGTCGACGGCGAGAAGGACATCGAAGTCGTAACATCCGAAATCGTATCCTGCTTGCGAGGTTCATTGTAATGATTATATGCAAATCCGAATCGGAGCTGCGCTATATGAGGGAAGCAGGACGCATCGTTGCGGAAACGCATCGGCTAATGGCTTCAGCGGTTAAGCCGGGCATCACCACTGGTGAGCTTGACGAGATCGCCGAGAAGTTCATTAAAAGTCAAGGTGCGATACCTTCTTTCAAAGGTTACAATGGTTTTCCTTCCAGCGTTTGCGCTTCTGTGAATGACGAGCTTGTACACGGCTTCCCTGGGTCACGCAAGTTGAACGAGGGCGATATTGTCAGTATTGATATCGGAGCGCAGTACGAAGGCTATCATGGCGATTCGGCTTGGACCTACGCGGTTGGAGCTGTATCCGATGAAGTTCAAAGGCTGCTAGATGTAACGGAAGCATCGCTTTATGCGGGGCTTGCGCTCATCAAACCAGATGTTCGTTTATACACGATATCGCATGCCATTCAAAAGGTAATTGAGAATGCTGGATTCTCCGTTGTGCGTGAATACGTAGGGCACGGAATCGGCGCGGACCTTCATGAAGAGCCGCAAATACCGAACTATGGTATACCGGACCGCGGACCACGGCTCAAGCCCGGAATGGTACTTGCAATCGAGCCAATGGTTAATATCGGTGAACGATATGTCCATACGCTCGAAGACAATTGGACGGTCGTAACAGATGACGGTTCATGGTGCGCTCACTTTGAGCACACGGTAGCCGTAACAGAGGACGGCTTTGAAATATTGACCATTTTGCCGCAGCAGTCATAGTCTATGGCCATGGATGTGCGTCCCCAGATTGGTCAGTTCGTCAAAGTGCTTCGCGGTAAAGACGAGGCAAGCTTGGCAGTCATCGTAGCGATTATCGACGACAGGTTCGTCATGATAGCCGACGGCGACAAGCGAAAGTTCGATCTGCCGAAGAAAAAAAACGTTCTGCATCTTGAACTACAGCCTGAAATAAGCCAAGAGGTAACAAGCAGCATGCTTGAAGCCGGCAGGGTAACCAACGCCAAGTTACGTTATGTGATTCAGAAGTTTATGCAAGCGAAAGGAGAATGACGGTGGCTAAGGAAGACGTCATTGAGGTCGAAGGCACGGTAATTGAGCCGTTGCCAAATGCGATGTTCAAGGTGGAGCTGGAGAACGGTCATCAGATTCTCGCACACGTTTCCGGAAAGCTCAGAATGCACTTTATTCGCATCCTGACAGGAGACAAAGTGGTTATACAGTTATCGCCTTATGATTTATCAAGAGGGCGCATCACCTATCGTAAGTAGGCTTAATAAGCCTGCTGACGAAAGATTCGGGAGGTAATCACAATGAAGGTTAGACCTTCGGTAAAGCCGATCTGCGAAAAATGCAAAGTCATTCGTCGCAAAGGCAACGTTATGGTGATTTGTGAAAATCCGAAACACAAACAAAAACAAGGATAGAAGGAGGAATATATAGCCTATGGCACGTATAGCTGGTGTAGACTTGCCGCGTGACAAACGCGTCGAAATCGCCTTGACGTACATCTTCGGTATTGGCAAGAAGACTTCACAAACTTTGTTGACTGCTGCTGATGTTAACTATGACACTCGCGTTCGCGATCTGACTGAAGACGAATTGGCTCGTTTGCGTGAAGCAATCGACAAATCCGTTAAAGTAGAAGGCGACTTGCGTCGTGAAATTTCGCTTAACATTAAACGCCTGACTGAAATCGGCTGCTACCGTGGTCTTCGTCACCGTCGCGGTTTGCCTGTTCGTGGTCAACGTACAAAAACAAACGCTCGTACTCGCAAAGGTCCTCGTCGGACTGTAGCTAACAAGAAGAAATAAGAAGGGAGGATAATGGACAATGGCTAAACCAAAAAAAGTCGTACGTACCAAACGTCGCGACCGGAAAAATATTGACACTGGCGTTGCGCACATCCGCTCGACGTTCAACAATACGATCGTCACGATTACGGATCCGCACGGTAATGCAATCTCCTGGGCAAGCTCCGGTAACCTTGGTTTCAAGGGCTCCCGTAAGAGCACGCCGTTCGCAGCTCAAATGGCTGCTGAATCCGCTGCGAAAGCTGCAATGGAGCATGGCATGAAAACTGTCGAAGTGATGGTTAAAGGTCCAGGCGCAGGCCGCGAAGCAGCGATTCGTTCGCTTCAAGCTGCAGGATTGGAAGTTAACCTCATTAAAGACGTTACCCCAGTTCCGCATAACGGATGCCGTCCTCCGAAACGTCGTCGCGTATAGTTGGATCAACGGTGGTATCAAATAACAACAACTTGTGAATAATGGTTGTGAAGGTTTGGCATACTACGAGATTTGACTTAAAATAACGTAAGTAACGGAGCGACGTTTGAAGGAGGGTACTATTAGTGATTGAGATCGAAAAGCCGAAAATCGAAACCGTTGACCTGAATGACGAGGGAACTTACGGACGGTTCGTCGTTGAGCCGCTGGAACGCGGATACGGAACGACGTTAGGAAATTCGCTTCGCCGAATTTTGTTGTCGTCGTTGCCCGGAGCAGCAGTAACCTCGGTTCAGATCGACGGAGTGCTTCACGAGTTCTCCACGGTTCCCGGAGTGATTGAGGATGTTACCGAAATCATTCTGAACCTGAAGGGCCTCTCGTTAAAAATCCACTCCGATGAAGAAAAGGTGTTGGAAATCGACGCGGAAGGCGAAGGGAACATTACGGCGGGCGACATTCGAGCTGACAGTGATGTCGAGATTTTAAGCCCTGATCTTCACATCGCAACCTTGGCCTCCGGCGCGCGGCTCCATATGCGGATTTTTGCCAATCGGGGACGCGGCTACGTGCAAGCGGACCGCAACAAGAAGGACGATCAACCGATTGGAGTTATTCCAGTCGATTCGATCTACACGCCAATTACACGTGTCAACTACAGCGTTGAAAATACTCGCGTCGGTCAAGTCACTAACTATGACAAACTTACGCTAGAAGTATGGACGGACGGAAGTATTCGTCCGGAAGAGGCAGTAAGCCTCGGCGCGAAGATTTTGACCGAGCATTTGGACTTGTTCGTTGGATTAACCGATGAAGCCAAAGACGCGGAGATTATGGTCGAGAAGGAAGAAGACAAGAAAGAGAAAGTTCTGGAGATGACAATCGAGGAACTGGATCTTTCCGTACGTTCTTACAACTGCTTGAAACGCGCAGGAATCAATACCGTTCAAGAGCTGATTACGAAATCCGAAGAGGACATGATGAAGGTTCGTAACTTGGGCCGCAAATCCCTCGAGGAAGTTCAAGAGAAGCTTGAAGAGCTGGGCCTTGGCCTGCGTATGGAAGAGTAGAGACCAACTTAGTGTAGACAACAGAGCAAGGGAGGGGAAAACAAGATGGCATATCAAAAACTAGGACGTGACGCTAGTGCACGGAAAGCATTGTTCCGTGACCTCGTTACTGATTTGTTCCTTTATGAGCGTATCCAAACGACTGAAGCTAAAGCGAAAGAAGTTCGTTCTATCGCTGAGAAGCTGATCACTAAAGCGAAGCAAGGTGATCTTCATGCTCGTCGTCAAGTAGCAGCTTATGTTCGTCGCGAATCCGTTAACGGTGAGCAAGACGCAATCCAAAAGCTGTTCTCCGAACTGGCCACCCGTTACTCGGAACGTGCGGGCGGATACACGCGTATCCTTAAGCTAGGACCTCGTCGCGGCGATGCTGCGCCTATGGTTTACCTAGAACTGGTTGACCGCGCGTAATTGACCGGACCTACCGCAAGAGCTGCAATCGTCCTTCTTGAAGGACGATGCCGCATTTGCGTAGTATATAAGCCTTGAGGCGTATATACAGAGAAAGGGTGGACCCTTGCGGCCACCTTTTTTTATTGGGGAATGTGATCGCAGTGGCTAGGAGGTGTCAGCGATGAGGAATATTTGCGTGAAAGTAAGCTATGATGGAGCCGGGTTCAACGGATTTCAGACGCAGCCTTATGGCCGAACGGTTCAGGGGGAAATAGAGAAGGCGATCAAGCTTTTGACCGGCGAGACGATTATAATAATCGGTTCGGGACGCACCGATGCTGGCGTGCATGCGCAAGGTCAGGTATTCAACTTCTACACGGAGTCGACTATACCGACAGAACGGTGGGCTATTGCGCTCAATACGCGCTTGCCGAAGGATATCGTCATTATAGAAGCCATTGATGTGCCGGAACATTTTCATGCCAGGCGTTCAGCCAAACGCAAGACGTACCGCTACACGATCGACACCGGGAAGTTTCCCGATGTATTCGGGCGGCAGTACCGCTTCCATCATCCGGCTCCTCTGAACGTGGAGGCGATGCGAGAGGGACTCATGCACCTAGTCGGGAAGCATGATTTCACCTCCTTTACGTCGATCCACTCTACTAAACCGCATCATGTGCGTACGGTATATGAAGCTGACTTTGTGCAGGAGGGACCTATCGTTCATATGTACATTACCGGCAACGGTTTTTTGTACAATATGGTGCGGGTTATTATGGGAACCTTATTGTGGGTAGGCCAAGGAAAGCTTGTTCCGGACGACATGAAACGGATCCTGGAAGGCTGCAATCGTTCACTTGCAGGACCAACGGCAATGGCCCACGGTCTTATGCTTCTGGACGTTGAATATTCCAGCGAAACGCCATTATAATTAACTATAAATCACTTGCTTATACCTAGTCTTTATAGTAGAATATAACTTGTGCTTTCGAAGTGGCTATCCCACAGCCCCGACTGAGAAAGTTACAAACTTGGCGATCTACAATGAATATCAAACCAACGGAAACGTTGTTATAAAAAACGATTAATGTATGAGAATTAAGGAGGATCATCCATGCGTACCACCTATATGGCTAAGCCAAATGAAGTTGAGCGTAAATGGTTCGTCATCGATGCGGAAGGCAAAACGCTTGGTCGTTTGGCTAGTGAAGCTGCAGCGCTTATCCGCGGCAAGCACAAACCGCAATTTACGCCACATGTTGATACAGGAGATTTCGTCGTTGTAATTAACGCAGAGAAGATCGTATTGACAGGCAAGAAAATGTCGGACAAAATGTACTACCGTCACTCGATGTACCCAGGCGGTCTGAAAGCTACACCGGCACAAGAAATGATCAAAAACAAGCCAGAACGCGTTATCGAATTCGCAGTTCACGGCATGTTGCCTAAGAACCGTCTTGGCGACAAGATGAAGCTTAAACTTAAAGTATACGCAGGTGCGGAACATCCACATCAAGCACAAAACCCTGAAGTTTACGAACTTCGCGGGTAATAAAGAGGAGGACAAGTTTCATGGCTCAAGTGCAATACTATGGAACCGGTCGTCGTAAACACTCTGTTGCACGTGTACGTCTTGTGCCGGGTGAAGGACGAATCATTGTTAATAAACGCGATTTGAATGAATATTTCGGTTTGGAAACACTCAAGCTGATCGTAAAACAACCGCTTAACCTAACTGATACGCTTTCGAAATATGACGTATTGGTTATCGCTAACGGCGGTGGCATGTCCGGTCAAGCTGGCGCTATCCGTCACGGCATTTCCCGCGCTTTGCTCAAAGCTGACCCTGAATTCCGTCCAGCTTTGAAACGCGCAGGCTTCCTGACTCGTGATCCGCGTATGAAAGAACGTAAAAAATACGGTCTTAAAGCGGCACGTCGCGCTCCACAATTCTCGAAACGTTAATATGTTCACGACGATACCTTCTCTGTACTCCAGGGAAGGTATTTTTGTTTTTAACGTATATTGGTTCAAACAATGGATTGAACAATGACTACGAAAGATTTATAATTTTTATACAGACCAATTTACTAGGTATTAAAATCGGAGGGCAACGCTATGAATCTTTTTGAGAAAGAAGCGCTTATCGCGAAACAAGCTGTTGAGCTTGAGAATGCGACGCCAGAGGAAATCATCGCTTTTGCGGTTAAGACATTCCCTAATATTACTTTCGCCTGCAGCTTTGGTGCGGAAGATGTTGTTTTGGTAGATATGCTTCAAAAAGTTAGTCCTAAGACCGATATTTTCTATCTGGATACGGATTATCATTTCAAAGAAACCTATGAGACGCGCGACCGCATGGTGGAGCGTTACCCTGGTATTCCGTTCGTAGAAGTGAAACCAGAGCTTACGCCTGAAGAGCAAGCGGCGGAGTTCGGCGAAGAGCTGTGGAAATCGGACGCGAACGCTTGCTGCAACATTCGTAAAGTTAAGCCGCTTACGAAGATCCTTGCTAAATACGAAGCTTGGATTACTGGTATTCGCCGTGATCAAGCACCTACTCGCGCGAATTCGAAGAAAATCGAATACGATACAAAATTCGGTTTGGTGAAATTTAACCCCATCGCCGGTTGGACAAGTGAAGATGTATGGAACTACATTCGCGAGAATGACGTCATCTATAACCCGCTGCATGACCAGAACTACCCAAGTATCGGCTGCGAGCAATGCACGCGCAAAGTTATGCCGGGCGAAGATCCACGCGCAGGACGCTGGTCGGGACAAGAGAAAACGGAATGCGGTTTGCACAAATGATTTAAACCTCCAATCGAATTCATTCGAGAGGAGCGACTATGAAGACAAGACTCACATAATACACCATCTCGTCCCATATAAATGATAGTGTGCTGTTGCCGCATTATTATATGAAGGACGGGGTGGTTTTTTTATGCGCCGATTAGGTCGGCATTTCGTCGTATGGATTAATTATAGGGGAGCGATACGAATCGCCATTGGCTTACTCGTCATCGCCTTAACAGCCGTACTGCTCGGACAAGGAATGCCAGCAGCCCGAACGTGGTCGTATTGGACGATGCCGTTGTCGGGCAAGACTATTGCCATTGACGCCGGACACGGAGGCGTGGATGGGGGAGCGATGAGCAAGGAGGGTGTTATCGAGAAGGACTTGAACCTTGCGATAGCTCTTTATTTGCGCGATTATTTGCAGCAGGCAGGTGCTGTTGTCTTAATGACGCGCGAAGGGGATTATGATCTCGCCACAGGAGACTCACGCGCCTACAGCAAGCGCAAGACCGAAGATCTGAAGAAACGTGTTGCGCTCATCAAAGAGAATCATCCAGCTGCCGTCATCAGCATCCATATGAACAGTATCCCATCGGATAAGTGGTCGGGTGCACAGACGTTTTTCCACCCGGACAAACATCCGGACAACCGATCGCTTGCGACGCTCATCCAGGATGAGATTAAGCGCAATCTTGAGAACACAAGCCGGATGCCAGCGTCCAAAAAAGACGTTTATGTGCTGAAGGAACTCGCGGACATGCCGACTGCGCTCGTAGAGGTTGGTTTTCTATCCAATCCAGGTGAAGCGGCGCGTCTGGCGGATACGGAATACCAGCGGCAGGTTGCCGCATCGATCTATCAGGGCATACTAAGGTATAGCTCGGGCGAGAAGGTTGCCGATGTGCAGGAATAACGCGTGCAACTGGCTAAAGAGTCATATTTCGCTAGTTGGCTGATGGACATACTGTGCTATAATTAAGTGATTAAATCTAAGATCATTTATCGAAATGTGATTACATAAAGGTGGGACATAACCGATGTTAACGCGTGAACAAGTGATTGATCTTGTCGGTTCGGTGACGAGTACGTATAGCGCGGATGGAATTACAATCCGCGACGTTATGGTAAAGGACCGTCAAGTATCATTGACGGTCCTTGGGGCTGGCGCGGACATACAGCCCGCGCTGGAAGCCTCGCTTCGCGAGGCGCTGGCGCGGGAGGGCGTCGAAACCGTGCGTTGCCGGTTTCGAAGCGAGCCCGCGCCTGACGCTGGCAGCAGCAAGGCAGAGCCTGCTGCGAAGCCAGCGTCAGCTGGGGCGGCGCCGGTGCAGGGACACGGCACCGGCCTCGCCAGCGCGTTGCTGGATCCTGCCAGCAACGTGAAGTTCATCGCCGTCGCCAGCGGCAAGGGCGGCGTCGGCAAGTCGACGGTGACCGTCAATCTGGCGGTCGCCCTAGCCCGCAGGGGCAAGCGCGTCGGCATTATCGACGCCGACATCTACGGCTTCAGCGTGCCCGATATGATGGGCATCGAGGAACGCCCGAACGTTGTGAACGAGCGCGTCATTCCGATCGAGAAGTTCGGCGTCAAAGTGATGTCGATGGGCTTCTTCGTTGAGGACAATAGCCCGATCGTATGGCGCGGACCGATGCTCGGCAAGATGCTGCGCAACTTCTTCCAGGAAATCGAGTGGGGGGAGCTCGACTATTTGCTGCTCGACTTGCCGCCAGGCACGGGCGACGTCGCGCTTGACGTCCATCAGATCATCCCGCAAAGCAAAGAAATTATCGTTACGACGCCTCATGCGACAGCTGCATTCGTAGCGGCGCGGGCAGGGGCAATGGCGATTAAGACCGAACATGAGATTATCGGCATTGTTGAGAACATGTCGTATTACGTCTCAACCTCCACAGGGGAGAAGGAATACGTGTTCGGTCGCGGCGGTGGCGCACGTTTGGCCGAATCGCTTAACGCGGACTTGCTCGCGCAAATTCCGCTCGGCGCTCCGGACAACCATATATCCGAACCGGATTTCGCACCGTCGGTTTACAAAGCCGATTCGGAGACAGGCGGACTGTACTTGGAACTGGCCGATAGCGTGCTTAATAAGCTTGAAGGGTAAGAGCCGGATAATAGCCAACACATAAAAGAAGCCAGAACAGCAATTTCGCTGCTCTGGCTTCTTTTTTATAACCGCTGCTACATACCGGAATCGTCGCCGCCCGAATCGTCGGATGATTGATCATCTCCCGAAGACTGATCTTCTTTCGAGGCGTCTTCCTCTGACTTTTTCTTCTCAACCTTCTCTTCAGGGTTAGGCTTAAGCTCTTCCTGCACCGCTTTCTTCATAAGGTCAAGCACTTCAAGCCGGAAAAGCGGATTTTGCATCGATTCCTGCATGAGCGACATGACTTCTTTGCGGTATTGCGTGCTTTGAAGCACCTCGAGAATCATTTTGTCCATTTCCGGTGTTTTGAGCACTTTAACAAGATCGGCTTGATACGTCGGATCCTTAATCAATTCCTTATGAATGTCCTTGTTCTGCTTGTTGACGGCTTTGGCGAATTCACCCGCGAACCTTGTATCCACCATCAGCTTCTTAATGACTTTGTCGTAGTCAGGGGAGATGAGCACGTCTTTTACAGCGAGGCGCACTTCCTCTTGATCCTGAACGGATAGAAGCTTCGACGTATTGCCGTTATAGCCGGACATCTGCTGCGAAGATTCTTGAAGCGCCTTTTGGGCATCCTCGGTCTTCAAAATGTCGATGACCATTGACTTCATATCCTTATAACTCACCTGTTGGTTTCCGCCTGACGGTTCTGAGCCGCAGCTAGTCAATACCATCGCCAAAGCAGGGATAACCAACAATAAAGCCCATCGATTGCGCATATGGCCTTGCTCCCTTCTATGTCAGCACTTGTGTAATCTTCGCAAGAAGCAGGGGGTGTTCTGAAATTGTTTATTGAGCAGATTGATGACCTTATTATGCGCAATGTTCACCGTATTATCATGAGTGACAGTTAGCTTTTTGCCCCGAACGTGGTAAAATAAAGGGTGTTTGCATAAGGCTTGTTTATTGACCTTACGAATGATTACAATCCGGCTGATGCATAGCTGAATATGCGTTGGCGTTGAACCCATTTTACAGGAGGAATTGGAATTGAATTTACGCAAATGGTTCTTTTTATTTTGGAGCTGCATGGCAGTCGGTGCGCTTGCTTGCGTTGTTAGCGGCTCGATCATGTCATGGACGGATCAGGACTTCGGCTTTATGGGTCTCGAAGCAACGGGCTTCAACGCTTTGATGATGGCTATTGTCGGCTTGATGATCGGTGCGTTCAGCCAGATGGGCTTCTTCGCATATTTGACACTGAATTACATCGCGCTGAGCGTATTCCGCAAGAAATATTTGTGGAATGCCTTGCAAGGCTATACGACTGCATTCGCAGCGTTCGGACTAGGATACGTCTTATTCGAGCAGCGGACGAACAATTGGTTTTTCTGGGTGTTGCCGCTAATCCTGCTCGTCCTGTCGATTGCCGTCTCTTGGTACAAAGCAAAGCAGACGAACAAAACCGCATTTGTACCGACAATGTTCCTTATGTTCGTCATTACGTTTATTGAAGCTTGGCCCGCGCTGCAAGGAGAGACGAACGTATMTGCTATCGTCTTTATGATGATTCCGTTATTCGTCTGCAATGCGTACCAAATTATGATGATGCATCGTTTGGTCAGCAATAAAGCGGCCGACCCCGCAGCAAGCACTGCGAAGCCGGTCGTCTAATACAACGAGCGGCTCCGATTGCGAGCCGCTCATTGTTTATCCTATTCAATTATTGATGATACTTACGGCTGTTCATCGGCACTCCATTGCGTGTAAGCGGCGATCGATGCTGATTTCTCCTGTACAGGCTTGCCTTCGATATCCGTCTGGGAGATCAGCTCCGATACGTTAACGAAATCATAGCCGTTGCCGCGCAATTGATCAATAATAGCTGGGAGAGCTTCCGCGGTTTGCTTGGCGGAGTCGCTTGCATGCAGTAAAATAATATCGCCGGGATGTGTTCTGCTCACGACCCGATTCACAATCTTGTCCGTTCCGGGGCTCATCCAGTCAAGCGAATCCGTATCCCATTGAATCACTTTGTAGTTGAGCTCCTCAGCGATACGAAGGACGCGTTTGTCGAAGTCTCCATTAGGGAGTCGGATCAGGCTAGGCTGTTTGCCTGTTACATCGGTTAAGATCGTATGTGCGGTCGTAATTTGTTTGCGGATCTCTTCATCGCTGAATTTGCTGTAATTATCATGCTTATGGCCATGGCTTCCAATCTCATAGCCGGCATCAATAATTTTTTTCACAATCTCAGGATGGGACTGACTCCATGGCGAAGACAGGAAGAACGTAGCTTGCTTGACGTTTTTTTCTTTCAACACATTAAGAATCGGTTCTGTCTTTTTTTCGCCCCAGCTAATGTCGAACGTAAGAGCGACGATCTTCTTCTCCGTTGGTATGCTGTAGATGGCTGCCGGCTGCTGCGGAGCGAAGACGGTAATATTGTCGCGTTCCGCATAGATGATGCCGATAGAGAAGGCGACAGCAATAGCAATTAAGAAGTACCTTTTCAATTTCTGACCGTTGAGCACATAAAAAACATTCATAACCATGCTCTCCTCTCTAATTTGCGCTTGTAGTACAATCTATGCTCGTACACCCAGTTTATTCATGCTTGTTCGATTACACCGAAAGTTCAACTGATTAGGGAGGTTTTATTCATGTTTAAAAAGAAGTCGATCATGGATCATCTGAAGCAGATGAATCCGTATATTGCTTTTGGGTTTGTATTGTTTTTTGCCGGCATGGTCATTGGAGGGACGAATCCCGTCTTTCATGCGTTTCTGAATAATCAACTAGCTGGACTAAGCGGCTTAGCCGACGTTGCCGAGAATTCGGACAATCCGACATTGACGCTTTCCATCATCATCTTCCTTAATAACGCGATTAAAGCTGTATTCGTCATGTATTTGGGTGCCTTCTTCGGTATTATCCCTTTATTGTTTATCGTGGTGAATGGGATGCTGATCGGATATCTATTGCAAAATATCGCTGCCCAAGAGGGAGCAGGTTATATGGCATCGGTTGTCCTTAAAGGCATTTTGCCGCACGGTATTATTGAGATTCCAGCTATCATTATCGCTTGCGCCTATGGCATGAAGTTCGGAACGCTTGGTTTGCGTGGCTTTGGGAGCCTATTGTTCAGCAGATCGAAGCTTCCGGCGATCGGCAAAGAGTATGAGATCTTCGTTTCACGTACCGTGCCAATGATCGTAATTCTTCCTATTGCAATGCTTGTGGCTTCCATTATCGAAAGTACACTTTCAGTTTGGTTGTTGTCGTTGTAATATTATTTCCAATATTTGAGCATAACAGTAAAGCAGTGTCCTAAGCATTATCGACGGCACTGCTTTTCTGTCACATGGGGGACGGTCCAATTGCGCTTTGTATTTGATAAAGGAGGCCGCTTACGGTTATGCTCGGAATACTGTTCAACGATAAAGAATGCAAAGAACTCGATTACGTATTGCGCAAAGAATTGGACGAAATGCTGTTGGACCTGAATGATTCGAGATTGGATGGAGATATTAAGCAAGCGATCGCGCGGAGATACAAAATCATCTTCCGTATGTATGCACGCATTGCATCTCCCAAAGAGTTATCGCGCTATGCGCTTAATGCCCGCACTTACCGGTAAAAGGCATACATACAGTGAAACGGCTGGCGTCTAACGGAGGCGATCAGCCTGCACTGGATCAGTTGTTATACAGCTGCCTGAGTAGGCGTAATAATGGCATTAATAATGTTTTTTAAAAAAAATGAAAAAAGGGGTTGCAATAAAATGGGCCCCTGTGATATATTATAAAAGTCGCCGCTGAGACAAAGCGCCGACACGCAAGAAACGAAAGACAAATGATTGTTCTTTGAAAACTGAACAACGAGCGAAACTGCCAGTTAAGAAGCTTCGGCTTCTGACTAAAGCAATAAAAAAGTTTTTGAGCAAGTCAAACACCTTTATGGAGAGTTTGATCCTGGCTCAGGACGAACGCTGGCGGCGTGCCTA
>NZ_JBFTLA010000017.1:0-113856 GCF_056396205.1 Paenibacillus sp. 05T425 | reverse complement strand
GAACGATATTGATGATTACATCCACTTTTACAATTACGAACGATTGCAGAAAAAACTAAACGGCCTCAGTCCCCTTGAATTTAGGGCTAAGGCCGCTTCATAGATCTTTATTTTTTGTACTGTCTACTTGACGGGGTGCAGTTCATAAACGATCGACCTTTCTCCTTATTTCGTTGTTTTCTCGAGACGATCCACTTCTTGGTTGATTTTCTCCTCCAACGTGCGAAGGGCGGTATTGACGTCTATGCCGGATAACGCGAGCTCTTTGGCGGCATCGGTCACAAACTTGCTGACGTCGCCTTCGAATTCATGCGGTGCGTGAAGCTGAACGCTTTTCGCTTTGAAAATATTTTCGATCTTCTTTCCTTTCAGCGCCTCGATATCGGCACCAAACTCCTTCTCCAGCTCGGGATTCACGATTGACGGCACGCGGCCGTTCCGGGACAAAACACGCTGAACCTCATCCGATAAAATATAGTTCAGCACCTGGAATGCCTCGTCCTTATGCTCACTTGTCTTCGAGATAAAGAGCGAGTGAATATTGACTTCCTTCGACGTGCCAAGCGCCTCCTTGAAGTTGGGGACGGGGGCAATGTCCCAATTAATAATCTCTCCTTGCTTGCGCAGCTCTTCAAGCGGTCCGACCATATTAGCGAGGTAAGTGGGCCTCATTGCCAAAATCTGATCCTTCAGAAACGCATCCTTATTGTACAAGTAGGTATCGCCTTGGATGTAGCCGCTCACCTCGAACGTTTTCTTGAGAAAGGTGAAAGCTTTCTCCCACTCCGGCGTGTTCACGATCGCTTTTCCCGTCTTCGGGTCGAGAGTGCCTAAAGCGAGGCTGCTCTGTATGTACGCCGGACCTGCGGCAACTTCAAGCCCGATGTAATTGACGCCGTCCTTCGTCTGGGTTAGCTGCTGGCCGATCGCAAGCGCTTCTTCCCATGTAATTTGTTCATCTGGCGGGTAAGGGACTCCGAATTTATCGAAAATATCCTTGTTGTAATACAAAATCGTTTCGTTCGAGTTAAACGGTATCGTATAAATTTCGCCGTCCTCGGCGTAAGCCTTGATGGAGTTTAAAATGTCCGGTTTAATGCGGTTTAGGTCTAACTTGTATTTGTCTACGTATTCGTCAAGGCTTTGGAGAATGCCTAGCCGCTTGAAGTTGTAGTAGCTTCCCGCACTGGCATAGATAATATCGGGAACGGTGCCGGCTGACACGAGATTATCGATTTTCTGGCCTTCCGGCGTAACGACTTTCTCGAGCGTAATATGAGGGAATTTCTTCTTAACCGGCTCGGCGATCATCGTATTGAATTCAGTGTCGGTGAAGGTTAAGCCGCTGACATAGAACTTCAAGGTGACTGGCTTCTCACTGGACGCTGGCTCTTCCGTGCCATCGGAGTTTTGGCCGCAGGCTGCCAGAGAAAGGGAGAGAATAAGCAGAATTAGGATCAATAACGAACGTTTTCTCATAGATCAACGCCAGCCTTCTTTCTTCTTTAGAGTGAAAATAGAGGTTTACCCTCTTCGAAGCATGAGAGGATGTTTGGTAATTGGGGTCCGCCCCGGTCCCCAGCCTATTTGCTCGCGGTAGCTGCCGATAAGTCCTTTGCTCTCCAGCTCTGTTTCGGACAGAACGGTTTTCTCCTCGGCATCCGGTGACACATATAGCGCATCGGCAGGGCAATACAGCTCGCACATGAAGCAGGTCTGGCAGTCGCTCTGTCTTGCGATAATGGGAATACCGCCTTCCACGCGGTCAAATACATTCGTCGGACAAACGGATACGCAGAGGTTGCACTCGATGCATTTTGATTCGCTTACGATTTCGATCACACCGATACAGCCTCCTCTGATACTTGCTCTGTTCTGACTTTGATCTCGTCCAAACCGCTGCTGATTAGCCGGTATCGTTGATTAGGATCGAGGGCGGGGAAGTCTACACGTTTATGCATGCCCCTTGTTTCAGTGCGCTCCTTGGCAGAATGGTACATGAGCCGCGCCGTGGCCGTCATGGCTGCAACCTCGCGTGCTTTGTAAGCAGAGGCATTCAACGTGATCGGCTCGCTCCGAATTTCCTTCCACAAGTGATCCAGACGATCAAGAGAGGAGGTGAGTCCTTGCTCGGTACGGAATAGGTTTTTGTCGTAGGGGTGAGTCTCCGCCTGTATGGCCTCAATGCGCTCAGACAGCTTAGCAGCGGCAGCGGAGGAATCTGTACTCTGATTCGTCAACGTCGTGGAAGATAAGCCTGCAACGCTCCTTGTATGTGCCGCCGCACCAAGCTGCAGGGCATATTCCGTAGCGCCTTGCCCGGCGAAAGAGCCGGAGGACATCGCCCAAGCCGCGTTATGGCTTCCGCCGCCAGTGAAGCCGCCGCATATTAATTCGCGCGTCGCCGCATCGCCGGCCGCATATAGTCCAGGCACGTCGGTCGCGCATGACTCGTTCGCAATGCGGATACCTCCGGTGCCGCGTACGGTACCTTCAAGCCGCAAGGTGACGGGGAACATATCTGTGAACGGATCGAGTCCAAGGCGATCGAACGGAAGGAAGAAGTTCGTCTGGCCGACTCGCAGCGCGGGCTTAATATCTTCGGGCGCTTGGTCGAGCCTTGCATAAACCTGCTTGCCTTGAAGCAGGTTCTTCGCGATGATCGAGCGACCGCGCTGGGAGCCGGCACCTTCCACGACCGTGCCATCCTCGTAATAGAACGAAGCATAGCGGTAATAAGCTGTTTTCGTAACGGAGGAGAAGGTTGGCGCGATGGCGTAGGCGTTGGAAAATTCCATACCCGAGAACGATGAACCGGCTTCCGCCGCCAGCAGGTATCCGTCACCGGTGAGGACATTGCAGCCGAGCGCTTTGCTGAGGAAGGCGCAGCCGCCGGTAGCGATGACGACCGCCCCGGAGCGCACGCTCCAAGGCTCGTTCGTCTGCGTTCGGATACCTCTTGCCCCTCCGACGCCATGCTCGTCTGCGAGCAGTTCGAGAGCGGGACTGTGATCCAATATTTTCACGCCGGCCTTAAGCGCGAGCTTTCGCATTAGCCGCATATATTCCGGCCCTTGCAGCCCTCTAACATGCACCGTACCATCGTCGCTCTCCGGATACGGGTAACCCCATACGGCAAGACTGTTCATTCGCTCGAACGCCTTGTTCAGCACTCTGTCCATCCAAGCGTTCTCGGCCAGCCTGCCGCCAAGCTCGTATCGGCTTAGCTTAGCTTCGGTACGGAGCTGGGCATCCGGCTGGATGTACCACACGCCAGTGCCGGAAGGGGCGGTCGCGCCGCTAGATCCGCAAAATCCTTTGTCGGCCAGTACGACGCTAGCTCCTGAATGTGCAGCAGAGATTGCAGCCCAAGCGCCGGCCGGGCCTCCGCCGATTACAAGTACATCCGCCTTAATCTCCAGCCCGATTCGGCTGCTAATTGCTTCGCTCATTATTCATTCCTCCTGAAAATTAGTCATAAAAAAAGGCCGCCGGAAGCAATCAACAAAGTGATTGTTTCCAGTAGCCTGGTGAACAATTAATACTATTCCAATGTATGTTATCGGATTTGAAAATATCATATGCTCCTTTTCTAAAGTCGTCAACCCCTTTTTTTGCGGAGGGGGCATATGGTCATGATGAACAATAAAACACGTTTATTTTATGCATGATTATGAAATTTGCCTGGAATCTTTCAAAGACGAGCTAGATAAGATAGAATAAACATAAAATTAACACAATATGTTCGAAAACATAACATAAATTGTGGCGAGTGAATGTTGTTGGTTGATTGTAGGATGGCAGCCAGAGGAAAGGTGTGATGATATGAGTCTGGAAGCGTTAAATGAACGAGTGGCAACCGATCTTTCTTATCTCGCTTATGGAGGTCCGAACTGGGTGCGGCCACGCTGTCACTCGGAAGGGCATGTGTATGATGTTGTCATTGTTGGCGGCGGGCAGAGCGGCTTAAGTATCGCCTTCGCGTTATTGCGCGAACGTGTATCTAATATATTGGTGATTGACGAAAACCCGGAAGGCTATGAAGGGCCATGGGAAACCTATGCGCGTATGATGACGCTGCGTACGCCGAAGCATCTGACATCCGTTGATCTGGGTATTCCTTCGTTGACGTTCCGTTCCTGGTGGGAAGCGCAGCATGGGGTAGAAGGCTGGGCGAAGGTGGATAAGATCCCGCGCGGCGACTGGATGAATTACTTGCGCTGGTATCGCAAAACGCTTGAATTGCCTGTCGTTAATGAAGTTAAGCTTCGATTAATAGAGCCGACGGAAGAGCATATACACCGGCTTCATGTTGAGGGAATCGGTGCCATATCGGATACGCTGCTTGCTAGAAAGGTTATTCTTGCTACAGGAATCCAAGGCGGAGGCGAATGGCATGTGCCGGAGATGATTTCGGAGAACCTGCCGATGACGCTTTATGCGCATACATCGGCTCGAATTGACTTCGAAGCGCTTAAAGGCAAGAAGATTGCCGTACTTGGAGGCGGTGCATCGGCATTCGATAACGCCAACTTCGCGCTCGCCGAAGGTGCCGGAGAAGTGCATGTATTCGTACGCCGCAAGGAGCTTCCGCGAATTAATCCGATCCGTCAGATGGAAGGATCGGGCATGATCGAGCGGTTCGCGGCGCTCGAGGATCGCGACAAATACGAGGTTATGGCGCATTTCTTCAAGCATAACCAGCCGCCGACGAACGATACATTCGAGAGGGCGGCGTCATGGCCGGGATTCCGCATGCATCTCGGAGCGCCTTGGTTGGCAGTTGAGGAAGCTGGAGATCAAGCGATCGTAACGACGCCGCAAGGCAAGCACTCCTTTGATTTTCTTATTATTAGCACGGGGCTACTGACGGATCCGGCTTATCGTCCGGAACTGAAGCTGGTAGAGCAGCATATTGCCCGTTGGGGCGATCGGTATGAAGCACCTGCGGAGGTGGCGAGTCCGGTTCTGGATGCACATCCTTACTTGAGTCCCGGTTTCGCTTTCACAAGCCGGAGTGAGGAGGGGGAGAAGCCGCTGCATGGCCTGTTCACCTTCAGCTACTCCGCGCTCATCAGCTTCGGAGTTTCGGCTTCCGCATTGTCGGGCATGCGATTCGGGGTGCCGAAGGTGGCGTCTTCGGTAGCGGAGCAGCTGTTCCTCGACGATCGGGAGACGATCTTGGAAGATTACTTCACATACAAGGAGCAGGAGTTCATAGGCGCCCTGCCGCAAAGGGTATAATTTCAAGTTAAGATTACAGAAGCAGTCCATCCCGTATAGGATGGGCTGCTTTTTTTTTGGTTTTAAGAGGTTAATGCTTTGAAGTAGTGATACACCTTGTTCAGCTTCTGCTCGTGCCGTCCTTTCGAGCTCTCCATGCTGCCAAATTCGAAAAACTTCACTTTTTTGATGCCGACATATTGGAAAAGGGCCTTTCTCATGAGGATCTTGTGCGAGTTGCCCAGCCAATAAAGCGGATAGAAGGCCGGCCCTTTCATGGTGGAGATGCATACGACGGACTTTCCTTTCAGTAAGCCTTCGGGCAGCAGACCTCCCTTATCCCGATAGGCGAAGCCGGAAGCGAACATTTGATCAATGAAACCAAGCAGCATGGCAGGAGGCCGTCCCCACCAGATCGGATAGACGAACACGATTTTATCTGCCCATAGCAGTTGTTCCCTATACTTGGCTAATGCCGGGTCGGCGTGCATGTCGCGTCTGCGTTTGTTTGCATTGAAGACGAGGACGGGATTGAAATTTTCCGCATAAAGATCCAGTACTTGAACGTCCTCGATGATTGGATTATCGCCAATGCCCGCAAGCGTCTTTTGGAGAAAAGCGTAGCTTAAGCTCTCATGATTGGGATGGGTATAAATAATTAACGTTTTCATGAATAGGTCACCTCGTTAGTTATCATATGATAACTAAAAGGTAACACATGGGACAAATGGTTGTCAAATGATAATTGTTTTATGACAATAATTTTGTTATTGTACGCGGTAAGAGGTGATTTCGAAGTGGCGCAAGAAGTCGATAAGAAGATACTGTTTCAACAATTGGTCGCGTTCATTACTGATGTTCACCAGATAAAGCATGATATAACGAAGGATCTTTCTATAGCGGACATAACGCCTGCCCAGTACGGAATTCTTGAATATATCGCGGTATCGCAGCCGTTAACGGTTAGTGAAATTAGCGAGTGCAAGGATATGTCCATGCCCAATACGAGTCGCGAGCTTAAGAAGCTGAGCGACAAATCATTGTGCGTGAAGTACGAAGCGGATGATGACAAGAGGAAGCAGTATGTTCGTCTGTCGGAACAAGGCGAGAAGCTAATGGGGAATGTTTTTGCTCATATGGAGGATTGGATGGGCGAACGCGTTCGGGGGCTGTCCGGCGAAGAGCTGGGGCAGCTGTCTAACGCGATGGAGTTGTTAAGGACGACGATCTTTCGGGTTGAACAATAGAAGCAGAGCGGGCGGATAGTGAATCGCCGCCCGCTCTGCTTCTTTGTATATTTAGAAATAGACTCTCAACGTTTTGATTTCGAAGGCGCGGAAGTCGAGTGAGACAGAATGGCCGCCGATGATCGGCAGGTCTGACAGCTCTTCCTCCAGTATGTTGGCAGTGGCTACGCGTACTGGTGCAGTGCCGAAAGCTAATGTTGCGCCGGATACGGCTGAACGCTCCGCCTCGTAAAGTCTGACGATGATGGCATCATCGTCTTCAGCCGGCTTGACCGCTTCGATAATAATATTCGTTGTGTCGATGGACAAGAAGGAGTCGCCGGATCTCGGCGCGGCTCCTTGGTTCGCAAGCATCGGCACGTTCAGCTCGTATGCCGGTCGTATGACGGATTCGGCGCTGAATCCCGCCGCGTGCGGCAGGAATGAATAGGTGACGGCATGAACGCCGGCGTCACCGCGCGGATCAGGGTGAGTGCCGCCCTTGTGAAGGGTAAGGCGCATATCCGATCCGTGAACCGAGATGCCGTATTTGCAATCGTTCAGGAGCGCGACGCCGTAACGATTCTCGGAGAGATCCGTCCACTTGTGTGCGCAAACCTCGAACATGCCTTGATCATAAGGGGTGTTCGTATGCGTCGGGCGCTCGACATGTCCGTATTGAACCTCATGTCTAGCTTGGTGAGCGAGTACTGCGACCTCGAAACCTGCTTTGAGCAGTTGATGCTGCTCCTGCCAGTCGATTACGGTCTCGAAGTCGACTTTGGCGGTATTCGCGTGGAATACGAGCTGCTGCCTCAAGGCGGATTTGTATCCGATCCGATACTCGCTGCTAATGCGGAATTGCAAAGGGCCATCCGCTGTGATGCTGCGTGAGACGAGTCCTGTCTGAAGCTTCAGCTTGCCTTCGATATCGCGGTCGATGTCCCAGTTATCCCAAGCGCCGGGAAGGTCTTCGCCCATCAGCAATGCGCCGAGCGGGTGTCCCGCGCCTCGCAGTTCCCTTTTGGCAGACTTGTCATAAAAGGATTCGATATAGCCGTTAGCGTCGAAGCGTACGATTGCATGCGGCGTTTCTAATTGCTGCGCTGCCCCGTCATAACGGAATGGACTGGAAGCTGCATCGGATGGATGGCTTGTGCTGAGCGGAATGAGCAGCGACCCCATCGCCGGTACGGTGGCGCCGCCGATAAGCAGCTTCTCGTTGCCGTAAGCATCGATAATGCGTTGGCTTAACAACGATTGATCCGATGGATATAGGTTTGGCGCAATGCCCTTCACGGCAATGATGTCGTTACGATCCCAGCTCAGCGTATTCCATGCGGTTACGGCATTTTCCTTCGTATTTACGAAGCGGGATAGGAGGGAGGCTGAAGCGGCTTCAGCGGTAGCAATTACCTCTCCGACCTCTTGAATGGCGCGGTCATGCACTTCGGGAATCGATGTGCCCGGCAAAATATCATGGAACTGGTTGATGAGCAAAAGCTCGTATAGTTGTTTGAGTCTTTGGCGATCCGGCGATGAGCCGTCATGGACCGCGGTGATGCTTTCGAACAGCTCCAAGTCGCGCAATGCGAGTTCGGCCTTGCGGTTGTTGCGCTTAATCTGGTGCATCTGCGTTAGAGTGCCGCGATGTCCCTCGAAATAAAGCTCGCCAACGTGGAGCGGCGGGTTAACCGCGTTCTCCTCCAATTGCTGCATGAACACGCTTGCAGTCATATGCTCGCTGCGGGGAACGCCTTCCAAGTCGGAGACGCGCCTTGCCATTTCTATCATTTCGTATTGCGGACCGCCGCCCCCGTCGCCGAAGCCGTAGGAGACAAGTCGGCTGTCGTTCACGTGCTTGTGCGCGATCGCGTTATGATTCGCATATACGCGGTCAATAAGCGTCTCGGCATCCGGCCAGCAATGGATCGTATTGAAGTGGGTGAGCACTTTCGTCCCGTCGAGTCCTTGCCAGTAGAAGGTGTCGTAAGGGAAGTGGTTCGTATCGTTCCAAGACAACTTGGTCGTCAGGAAGTAGCGTACGCTGGCGCTATCCATAATCTGTGGAATCGCCGCGCTATAACCGAATGTATCAGGCAGCCAGAAGCTGTCCGCTGTATAGCCGAAGTGTTCTCTTGTATAACGTTGACCGACAAGAAACTGACGAACGAGCGATTCGCCTGATACGAGATTACAGTCGCATTCGATCCATACGCCACCGTTAATTTCCCAACGTCCTTCGGCGATCCTTTGCTTCATCCCGTTAAATATATCCGGATAATGTCTGCGCATGAGTTCGGCATGGAAGGCGGAGCTTTGGATGAATTTGTACTCGGGATATTGCTCCATAAGATTAAGGACATTCGCGTAAGTTCGCGCGCATTTGCGAATCGTCTCGTCGCGTGTCCATAGCCAAGCGGTATCCATGTGGGAATGACCGATTATACCCGTCGTAGGCGCTGAGCTGCTAGTCGGCTGCTCGAGTAAAGGCTTCATTACCGCTCTTGCTTCGAGTAGTTGCGGTCGCCACAGTTCTTCGGATACTTCGTCCGGTGATTGTATAAGGAGCGGAAATAACTCGAGCAATGCGTTCTCGATCTTGGCTTTGCGGAAAGGATCGACTGCGCCGGAGCTGGCAACTTGAAGCAAGGTGCGCAGATCGAATACGAAGTCTTTCACATCGTCGCGCCGGACCATTACGTCAATCGAACGGAAGGTCCGGTTGTAGCGTTGTTGGCCAGAGAAGTTTGCCTCGCTTACCTGGTACGGCTGTGTTCCGACGCATGGATGTCCGGCATACGCCTCGAAGGCTAGCTCGAAGGCGGCGCCAGCTTGAGCGGCATCGGTTAGCAGGAGCGTGTGATGATTGCCGCGATTGGCAGCTTCGTGCTTGTGGGTGTAGATGCCGCTGGGCTTGCCGCCCACCCAGAAGAACGTCTCGACGCCGTCGGTGTTGGCGGCAATGAACAGCTTTTGTCCGCTGAGCTCATGAGGAACAGTGTAGCTGCCCTTGAACCATGCGGAGCTCCACTCCTGTCCCCATGGCTGATTGCTGCCAGCAGGCTGCCAATTCTCGCGGTCGCTCGGAACCTCGTATCGATGCTCGGCCGTCTCGAAATAGTTGACGGCTACCTCGCCGATTTTTTTGAATATGAGGGAGGTATATACTTCGTCTAGCTTCTTCAGTTTACCTAATGTTTTGCCTCTGTGATTCGGATGGATCATGTGGGGATAGCTCCTTCATGACGGATTGTGAATGGCCATTGGATGAACGACAGATAGGCTGCCAGCAAACGCGGCAGCCATGGATGTTAGCAACACCGATGGGGAATTCGCTGCTACAAATTACGATTAGTATAAGCTGTAGCTCGGCAGTCGGATATGAGGGAAAAACAAACTTTCAATGGGAGTATTGGCGATTGTTGCGGAGGCGTAGTGTGGAATGCTCGAGGTGGCCTGTAAGAGCGTATATGCTCTTACAGGGCGGAGCAGCATCGAAGTGAACAGTGGTTATTTTACATTCTCGATGAGACTAGTGTTGTCGTTGCTCTCGACGAGGCGAGTTTCTTCTGGTGTTACTTCGTAGATCCAGTAGCCGCGAAGCTTCTCGTCATTGATGGTGTACTCCAAGTTTTTGGTGAGTGTTACTGTATAGGTTCCTGCATTGGTCGAGGCGGCAACAGTGGTGGCGAGTGTTCCTTTCACCTTCGTGCCAGGCTCTTTGCCTCCCGCCGCGACCTCTATTTCCTTGGCTTGTCCGGCTTCGGGGAATTCAGGCATTTCTTTAAGCACAGCTGCTACCGCCTGGACTTCATCGAAACCAGCGGCTTGCTCCGTGGAACTCTTCTGTGTGACTTGCGGCGCTGTTACTTGGTTCGTATCCGTATCCGTATTCGTTTGATCCTCGTTCATACTGCAACCGCTTAGTACAATCGATAACGCGCAGGCAATGACAAACCCTCTTAACTGCATAGATAGAACCTCCAAAAGTTAGTTAATAGGTTTGACGCCAACTAGACGTTTTGGTTGCGGTTCTTCCTCGCACAGTTCAAGTGTCACATAACATAACGCGAACTATCTTATCCATGCTCGGACTCACTCTTTTTTTGTATAATTCCACAATCCAATTATAAAAATCATAGTTATTCCCCGTTTAAAAGTGTCTAACTCTACTATTGATGTTATAATACATAACATATAGTTGCGATTAGCGAACGATGCGTAGGAAGATCGAAAGTGATTTTTACGGGAGGTTGACAGAGATGGGGATCGTGCATGAGGAGCTAGGCGTTGCGAAAAAACGTCTTCATAGTGGAACGGCAAGTCCGCTGCTTGTCGAACTGCAACATGTAGGCAAAAAATACCCGAACGGTACCGTTGCGGTACAGCAAGCGAGTCTGCAAGTAGGAGAAGGAGAGTTTCTATGCTTCGTCGGACCATCCGGCTGCGGCAAGTCTACCATATTCAACATGATTGCCGGCCTAACGGCTCCAACGGAAGGCAGATTAACCGTTATGGGGACGACGCCGAAGGAGGCGCTTAGGCATAACGATATTTCATTCGTGTTTCAGGAGCATACGCTGTTGCCTTGGACGAACTTAATCTCGAATGTGACTCTCCCATTAACCCTGCAAGGCATATCGAAGAACGAGAGGCAAGCGGAAGGCGAGAGAGTGCTGGAGCTTGTTGGGTTGAAGGACCATATGAAGGTGCTGCCGCGCGAGCTTTCCGGGGGTATGAAAATGCGCGTGTCGATTGCAAGGGCGCTTATCTCGAGACCGAAGCTGCTGCTTATGGACGAGCCGTTTGGCGCGCTGGATGAGATTACGCGTCAAACGTTGCAGGACGAGCTGCTGAGTATTTGGAAACAAGAGAAGTCGATGACGGTGCTGTTTATTACGCATAACGTTTTCGAAGCCGTGGCGCTGTCTTCGAGAGTTGTTGTCATGACGCCAAGGCCCGGTAAAATATCCGATATTATCGAAATTCCAAGCTCCTTCGAGAGAAGTGAAGAATATAGAACGACGCCGGAGTTCGTGGAGTATATCCGCCAAGTATCGGCTGCGCTTAAGCATTAATCGTGCATCATGATTCCAGATACGGAGAGGAGTAAGAATGACTATGGCTGCTAATGAATCGTACCTATCGAGTTCTCCGTCCGAACAGCTCGTGGACACTGGTAACAGAACGTGGAGAGATAATCCCGTGATTCGTCTCTTGCTGCAGATGGCTCCGCCAATCGTTGTATTTATCGTTGCCATCGGTGCATGGGAATTGATCGTATCGCTCGCGGGCACACCTTCGTACCTGCTGCCAAAGCCGTCGGATGTGTTCGTCGCGGCGAAGGATAATTGGGGCAATCTTCTGTCTTCGGTCTCGACGACGGTGCTGGAGTCCGTGCTGGGATTTGCGATCAGCGTCGTACTCGGCATCGTATCGGCCATTCTATTGTCATTATCCAAGTTGATTGAAAAGAGCTTCTATCCTTACGCGATCATCCTTCAGACAATCCCGGTCGTTGCGATTGCGCCGATCATCGTGATTTGGCTTGGTGCAGGGGTTAACGCCATCGTTATGATTGCATTTGTCATTAGCTTTTTCCCGATCCTATCGAATACGCTCATTGGTTTGAATTCGACCGATACGAATATGAAAAATCTGTTTCACCTATACAACGCATCGAGGCTGCAAACGATCATTCGCCTCCGTATTCCTGCGGCGCTTCCGTATATATTGGCGGGCTTGAAAATATCCTGTTCGCTCGCGGTTGTCGGCGCCATCGTTGGTGAATATATTGCGGGAATCGGCGGAGGCAACGGCGGGCTAGGCTACGGTATTACGATTGCGGCAACACGGTTGCAGACGCCCTATTTATTTGCTTGCGGCCTCTCGGCGTCGCTACTCGGCATTGTGTTCTATTTGCTTGTTAATGCGCTATCGAATCGACTGCTCAGCTCATGGCATGAATCGGCGATGAAGTCCTAGCATTAACATTGCCTTCCTTAAGAGAGAGTGGTCTTATGTCGACTAACATAAGTCTGCTCTCTTATGTATTTATGTACTGATTCTCATTTTAGTGGAAAAAAGGTGACTGCGATGTGTACGACTGGTGCGATTGTTATCAACGGTAATGACGGCAAGAGGCGTGTCTTTGGTTTCAAAACATCCGATTCGCCGTGGACGGGCTTCTGGCATGGCCAGTTGAACGGGCCGGGCGGCTTTGATTCGTTAGCTTACGGCCTCGTGCCGCAGCAAGGCGTGAATGCCGGGATGAACAGAGCTGGACTGACGCTTATTAGCTCTTATTTTGATTATGTAGAGAATGATCGTGGTGCGCAATCAACCGTAGATTCGTCTTTCGCGCCAGCGGTGATAGATAACCCGCATTGGGGCGGGGATCTTCGGGGTATCGTGCAAGCCGAGGTGCTTAGCAAATGTGCCGACGCTCCAGGGGCAAGGCAAATATTCGAGCAAGCCTTTGCCGATGTTAACGCGCCGGTTGGCGGTAATCATGTCATCGCTGACGCTAGCGGCTTCATCTATGTTTTCGAGCACTGCAGAGGCAAGATGGCGCTGCAGGATGCATCCGATGCAGGATTCGTTGCGCGAAGCAATCAATCCTTCCTGTTGTTCAAGGAGGAACAGAGGTGCATGGCGGAGACCACGCGCAAGGATCGCGAGCAACGATTGGAGCAAGCGGAAGGTGTGCTCGCCGAGCTGAAGCGGAATGAGGGGGATATCACTTCTGCCGAAGTCATTGATCGCTTGAAGCAGCTTGTTTCGATGCATCGGGGGGCGGGAGATGAGCCGGGCAGCATATGCGCGCACGGTTTGGTGAAGGGGCGGTCGAATGCGGCTGAGCCGCATGAAACGATGAGTGGACTGCTATGGGATATAACGGGTCGAACGATGTTTTACACGATTGGCCATCCGTGCCGCTCCGAGTGGAAGGAACTGCGTTTCGCGTAATCATACACACCTTATAACGGAAGAGGGAAATTCTAATGAACGTCACCTACAGCTATTCAGGAAAAAAAGTACTCATAACCGGCGGTGCGTCAGGAATTGGTCTCGCTGCAGCTAGGGCATATGCGGACAGCGGGGCTGACGTCGCTGTGTTCGATAAGAAATTCGAGACCGAAACGAAGGAGGGGCGTCTCTGGCGAATTCCTGTTGACTTGACGGACTCATCGCAGATCGACGCTGCCTTCGCGAAGCTGGAACGGGAGTGGGGTGCACTGGATGTGCTCGTCAACAACGCGGGCATTGAGCTTGTGGCAGGGCTTGAAGATATGGCCGAAGCAAGCTGGGATCTTGTGTTTGACACGAATATTAAGAGTGTCTATCTATGCAGCAAGGCGGCGATGCCATGGCTGAAGGCGTCGAAGGGCAATATCGTCAACACGGCATCGCAGCTTGCGGTTGTTGGCGCAAGTTCGTTCACCGCCTATACGGCAGCGAAGGCGGCGGTTGTTAATTTCTCGCGGAGCCTTGCGCTTGAGACGGCTTCGTCGGGGGTACGCGTGAATGCGATCTGTCCGGGAGCGATCGATACGCCGCTGCTGCGCAGGCAATTCGCAGGCGGACAGCGCGGTCCGCAAGGAACGATCGAGGATTTGATCGCCATGCATCCGCTTGGCAGGCTGGGCGATGCGAAGGAGATTGCCAATTGCATTCTATTCTTAAGCAGCGACGCGGCATCGTTCGTAACGGGAAGCGCGATGTTCGCTGACGGAGGTTATACGAGTTTCTGAGGATTCAATCGCAACTAGGCTTGGGGGTGAGAGGGATGAACATGACCGTCGAACAGGCACTATCCATCTTTCCTCTTCAGCATGGAAAACTTGTTGCTGGAGAGGCTGGGCTCACGCGAGTTATTCGCTCCGTTAACGTGATGGATGCGCCGGATATTGTGAATTGGCTGAAATACGGGGAAATATTGCTGACATCGGCTTTCGTGTTCAAAGGTTACCCGGAAGCGGCGATTGATCTCATTCGCCGGCTGCATGCCGGTGGATGCTCGGCGCTTGGCATTAAGCTTGGACGTTATTGGGAGGTCATTCCCGGTCATCTTATCGAAGAAGCGAATGAGCTTGGCTTTCCTCTCATCGAGCTGCCTTACGAATATACCTTTTCGGACATGATGAAGGGTCTCTATACGACGTCCCTTGGTGAAGAAGTGAAGGGGCTCAATCTTGTTCTTACGAAGCAGAAGAGTCTCATTCAACTCGCCTTAAGCCAGTCTGCGGAGCAGGATGTGTACAATACGCTGTCGGATATTCTTGAATATCCGGTAGCGGTTATTAGCCGAAGCGGCCATTTACTGTTCAATACGAGCGGCTGGGAGGAGTCGTTCTGGCGGCCGAGACTCGCGACTGCGCAAGGGACGAGATGGTGCGGCTCGCAGGAGACGAGATATTTTCAAATTCCGCTGCAGCAGGGCGATGCGTTGTACGGTTATTTGATGGTCGTACCGGGCAAGTCGCAGGTGATGAAGGATGAGGACGGCGTGTTCGTGCTCGCCGGCGACTTGCTGTCGCGCTACATGGGAAGGAAGAAACGGCAAGGCGAAGGGGAACGGGAGGAATGGGTAACCGATCTTCTGATGTACTTGCAGAGTCGCGCGCCGCTGGCTGTTCTGCTCTCGTCGCTTGATAAATACGGGATTGCGCTGCCGCTTGATCAATACCGCTGCGTGCTTGCAACAGTGAATGACCAAGAGGTGGATGCGTTCTGGGATGTGCATGAGAAGCTGGAGTTCGCGCCGGAGCTGGCTGCCTACAAAGGAATTCATATCCCGATCGGCAAAACGATTCTGTCGCTCTATTCGTTAGCGTCGTTGCCGGAAAGCGAGAATAGAGCGCTCGGAGAATGCTTGGCGGCGCTGTTCGGCGGTCCCGGCTCGGAGCGGTTGCAGCCGAGGTTCTACATGAGCAGAATCAAGAACCAAGCGTCGCAGCTGAAGGATGCCTATGCGGAATGCGTCAATACGCAGCAAACCGTTCAGCAGACCGAGATGCCGGGGGCGGTATTTTATGACGAGGATTTAGAAGTTTATCGCCTGCTGCAATATATCCCTGATGATGTGCTGGCTTCCTACAGCAGCAAATTCCTTGGCCCGCTACAGCATTCGGAAGAGATGATCCGTACGCTGGAGCTATTCCTGGAATATGACGGTCAGATCAACGAGGTAGCAAAGCGGATGTTCGTTCATCGCAATACGATTGCCTATAGGATGGAGAAGATCAATTCGCTGCTGCATATCGAGTTTCGCAATTTTAATGATATTTTGAAGCTGAAGCTTGTGTTCTGGCACTACAAGAAACATAAAGAAGAAGCTTGAGCGTGTTTACTATTAATATATGATATGCAATCGCCATTATGTAAACTTACCTAACTCAAAATATATCATTTTCACAAATGGACCCCGTTATTTTTATGAAAATATAAAAAACACTGTAAATCGATTGTTTCAAACGGTTCACTCCAACATAATGGTGATATGAAGTTAGATTATCTAACATTAAACTAACAAGAGGATACGGAGGAGTAACCAGATGAACAGAAAACGCAGTCTCGCTCTTATGGTGTTGTTATGTGTATCGATCGTACTATCGGCTTGCGGCTCCAACAACGAAACGAATAATGCTGCGAATGGAACGAATGACGGAGGCGCGGAACCTGCGGCTCTAAAGAAGATTACGCAGGTGACGAACTGGTTCGCCGAAGCGGAGCATGGCGGTCAATACGCGGCTTTGCAGCAAGGCTTCTACAAAGAATCGGGACTAGAGATGACGATTCAATCCGGCGGTCCGCAAGTTTCGGGCGTTCAACTGGTTGCCTCGGGCAAGGCGGAGTTCGCCATGGCGCATGCCGACGAAGTGCTGATGGCTCGTGCGCAAGGTATTCCGGTCGTAGCGATTGCATCGGTGCTCCAGACGAATCCGATCGCCTTCATGTACCACAATGAGAATAAGCTTGCTCAGATCGAGGATCTATCGGGTAAGACGACTTACATTTTGCCGGGGCAGCCGTTCTGGAACTATATATTGAATACGCGTGATGTGAAGGGCGTGAAGGAAGTTGCGTATACGGGCTCTATGGCGAACTTCATCAATGACAAGTCCTCATACACGCAAGGGTATGTAACGAATGAATCGTATACGCTGCAGCAAGAAGGCGTTGACTTCGGCAGCGTGTTGATCGCCGATGCAACGGGCTATAACCCTTATGCTTGCATGCTTATTACGACGGAGAAATATATGCAAGAAAACCCCGAGATCGTTAAAGCGTATGTCGATGCATCGCTCAAAGGCTGGAACTTTTACAAGGACAATTACGAGGAAGTGAATCCGTTCATTCAAACCTATAATCCGGACGCGACGCTGGAGTGGTTGAAGTTCGGCGCGGAAGCGGCGATAGACTTGATCTGGACGGGCGATGCGGCGGAGCATGGCGTAGGCTACATGTCGCTTGAACGGTGGGAGACGCTGGCGAAGCAAATGTTCGAAGGGAAAGTGATCGAGAAGGAGCTTGATGCAAGCAAGGCGTTCACGACGGAGTTTATTTCATAAGTGCAGGATCTAGATTGCGGAGGCGATGAGAATGGAGAACGAGACACGGTTAATTGCAGGCGGAATTGTGCTGACGATGAATAACAACGATGACATGCTGACAGACGGCGCAGTTCTTGTGGAGAACGGGAGAATTGCCGATATCGGACCTTCTGCGGAACTGCTAAGCAAGTATGCAGGGGTAGAGGTATTGGATGCCGCAGGCCAAGTGATTATGCCGGGTCTCGTTAATCTTCATCTTCACTCCGGCCTGATTAGAGGGACGGCCGAGGACCTGCCGGTGTTCGAGTGGCTGCACCGGTATGTCGATCCGAAGCATCGCGCCTTGCAGCAGGAAGAGGCGTACGCGGCTGCGAGACTCAGCTATGCGGAAGGAATTAAGTCGGGAACGACGAGCGTGCTTGATATGTACCGTCACGTTCATCGGTGCGCCGATGCGGCTGACGAAATAGGAGTGCGTGCGGTGTTCGCGCCGTATGTGGCGGATCGTCCGGGCTACGATTATTTTGAAACGCTGGAGAGCAATATTCGGCTGATCGAGGATCGGAACGGGAGTGCGCAGGGGCGGATTCATGTATGGGTTGGCCTGGAGCATTTATCGTATTGCACCGAGGAGGCGTATCGCGAAGCGGCGAGAATTGCGGAGAAATGGGACACCGGCATTCATACGCATGGCGAAGAATCGATCGAGATGGCGAAGGAAGTGTACAAAAACTACGGCAGATGGCCGGTGGAGCTCTTTTACGACCGGGGTATTCTAGGTCCGCGCACCGTTCTTGCCCACTGTGTATGGATGCAGGAAAGCGAGATGGAGTTAATGGCGAAGACGGGTGCGGCCGTAGCGCATTGTCCTGTCAGCAACCTGAAGCTTGCATCGGGGATTGCACCGATTCACGAGATGGCGGAGCGAGGCATTACAATCGGCATTGGTACGGATGGGGTTAAGGAGAATAACAATCTCGACATGATGGAGGAAATGAAGTACGTTCCTCTGCTGCAGAAAGTTAGGCATTACGACGCGAAAGTGATGAAGGCGGATAAAGTGCTGCGAATGGCGACGATAGACGGAGCGAAGGCGCTCGGACAGGATGGCGAGATTGGCTCGATCGAGCTTGGCAAGAAGGCGGACATTATAACGGTCGACTTCCGCAAGCTGCATCTGACTCCGGTGCTGACGCAGACATACAACAATATTGTCAGCAATCTTGTTTACTCCGCACAGGGCAGCGACGTGCAAAATGTGATGGTAGACGGCAAGCTGCTGATGAAAGACCGCGTCCTGACAACGGTGGATGAGGAGCAGGTGAGGCAGGCCGGGCAGTATGCAGCCGAGCAATTGCTGGAGCGGCGGGAAGCGTTCATTCCCGAGCAGTACAAGTTCCACGGCGTTTAAGCGTCCGTAGAAAAAAATGAGCCTTGGAGGGACTACTATGAAAAAATATAAACCATCAGAAACCGTTCTATCTATCTTGGAAGACATCGCACCATCCTTGCTAGAGACGAAGGAAGCCCGTTCCATGCCGGCAGAGATTTATACCTCCGAGGAATTCTATCAATTCGAGAAAGAGGCAATCTACTATCGCGAATGGTTATGCGTAGGACGAGTAGACCAAATTCCGAACGTGGGCGACTACTTTACCATTACGATTCAGGACGATCCGCTTATCGTCTCGCGCGGCAAGGACGGCGGCATCTATGTCATCTCCGCGGTTTGCCAGCATCGCGGTCATCTTGTCGCTGAGGGCAGCGGCAATTGCAAAAACTTCCGTTGTCCGCTGCACTGGTGGACCTACGATCAGACGGGAGAGCTGGTGTCGGCGCCGGAGATGATCCGCATCGAGCCTTTCGATATTTTGCGCCATGACCATAGTCTTCCGCAGTTGAAGACGGAAATATGGAACGGATTTATTTTCTGCAACTTCGATAAGGATGCTGAGCCGCTTGCTCCTACGCTTAAGAAGCTGGACGACGAGATGAAGAACTATAACGTGAACGACATGATTGCGATGCCGTTCGTAGATGTAGAGGATTGCAAGTGGAATTGGAAAATCATGATCGAAAGCTCGCTAGAGCCGTACCATACGACTTATTTGCACAGCGGTCCGCATGACTTCGCGCCGGGCAAGCTTGCCGGATTCATCGACTTTGAGGACGGAGACGGACAAGTGATGCACCCAACGGGCTTCACGCATGAAGGTGCGGGCTTCTCGCCCGATCAGAAGGCGATCTTCCCGATCATTCCGACCTTGTCGGAGGAGCAGCGCAGCAAGATGACGATTGCTGCCGTGCCGCCTATGCTGACGCTTGGTTTGCTGCCGGATCAAATCTTCTGGAACATTATATTGCCGCAAGGACCGGGTCAAATTCTGTTCCGCGCAGGGCTCTGTTATCCGAAGGAAACGACGCAGCTGCCTGACTTCGAAGAGCGCTACAAGCTGGCTAATGACAGTGTGATGGAGATAAATGAGCAGGATCTTGCTGCGAACGCGGCGATTCAGAAGGGGATGTATGCGAGACTTTCGAGCCGCGGCCGTTATGCGGCGCTGGAACGTACGTTGCCTCAGCTTAACCGCTGGCTGGCGAAGCGATACAATTCCTATTTGAAGGAACACAAAATTACGGTCAAAGGGCTTGAGCATGCATGAGCATCATGTTGAATCTGKAGGTAATCGCTTCATGGATGAGAATGGATTCGCCTATGAGTCGGTGAAGATTCAAACGTTGGACGGCGAGCTTCGTTATATCGTATCGGGAGACAAACAGGCGCAACCGATTGTGTTCCTGCATGGCATCACCGAGTACGCGAAGTCGTTCCTTCCTGTCATGAAGCTGATGCCGAAATCATTTTATTGCGTTGCGGTCGACTTAAGGGGCAGAGGCGAATCGTTCAAGCCGGAAGAGGGTTACACGCTTCGCGATTATACGAATGATCTGCTTGCCGTTATGAACAGCTTGTCCGGCCATGCGCAGCGGCCCATTCTAGTTGGTCACTCGCTTAGCGGCCGGATAGCAGCGGCGTTCGCAGCGGAACATCCGCAGCTGATTAGCGCGATGGTGCTGATCGATCCGCCGATCAGCGGTCCAGGCAGGCGGCCTTTTCCACCGCCGCTGTCTCGGTTCACTGGGCCGAAGGAAGCGATTGAGGCAGGTGATATGGAGGCTTTCGAAGCCTTTTATGCGAATACGAAAATGGATGTGTCGCTGAAGGCGGAGGAGCTGCGCGCATGTGCGATGCCGGCGATCGTGCAGTCGTACCGATCGATGAATGTCGAGCCGTTTCATTCGCATTATAGACGAATAACGACAAGGGCGCTGCTTCTAGCTGCGGAGCTGTCGCCGCTCATTACGAATGAGGAGCTGTATGAGCTGCGGCAGATGAACGCTTACGTGAAAGTGAAACGATTGCCCGGTATCGGTCATGAAATTTACAAGGAAGATCCGAAGCTGTTCGTGAGCGAGGTTCTCTACTTTCTAGATGTGTAAATGTATAGAGAATGAGAGGCGATCATAAATGTCGATTAAAGAAATTTGGCCGGAAGGCATGCCAAGGCCGGCTATTCCATATAGCCCTGCTGTGAAGGCCGGCAACTGGCTGTTCATATCCGGGCAGTCCGCTTCGGACTTGACGAGCGGAATTGCGGAGGAGGCGCAGGTGCATCCTTCCTTCCCGTATTACTCCGATCCTGTCGCGAAGCAAGCGGATTATGTGTATAAGCGAGTGAAGGATATCGTTGCGGCGGCTGGATATTTGCCGGAGCATATCGTTCGCGCGAATCAATGGTATGTAACGGATATGAAGCGTGAGGGTTACCGAATTGGCGATCTGACTGTTAACAACAAGCGGTATGTCGAAAGCAAGAACCGTTATTTCACGAAGCTTAGTCCGCCAAGTACGGGGATTGGCGTGCGTCAGCTGCTTGTTCAAGGGGCTCTGTTGGAGGTCGATTTTACCGCTTTACTGCCGGAAGAGTGGCAAGTGCTGGAGAAGGTATCTGCGCCGGATGTCGCGAAGCCTGGACCCGGATTTGCCGAAGGCGTTAAGCTTGGCAATTGGGTGTTCCTGTCGGGGGATATTCCAACCGATTGGCAAGGGAATTGGGGAGCGCCTGGGCAGGAAGGCGAGATTACTTCGCTTGCGCCAGATGCAAGGACGAATGGACTGTTCTGGGGCGATCTTCCGATCCGGAAGCAAGCCGAATATTTGATGGATAAGCTAAGCAAGGTAGCCAAGGCGGCAGGAACGAGCCTGGATATGGCGGTTAAGGCGCATGTGTTTCTGGCTGATCCGAATGACTTCGTTGGTTTTGAAGACGTATGGAGCAAGTATTTTCCGGACAAGTTCGAAGCGCCGTCGCGCACGATTGTGCCTCATGTTGAGCTGGGGGCGAAGGGCTGCCGGGTGGAAGTATCGCTTGATCTGCTGCTGCCGGAAGCGAAGCATCTGCGCCAGCCGATTCGCGGCGGGTGGACGCCGAAGAGTCACGAGTCCGCGGCGATGCGGGCTGACGACCTCGTTTACATTAGCGGCTTAATGGCAACGGCGCCGAACGGCCTGGCGGCGGAAGCTTCGCTAACACCCGGTCTTCCCTACTTCGGGCTCGCAGGCAAGAAACAGATGGCGTTCATTATAGCCAAGGCGAGAAGCATTTGTGACGCAGCAGGCGTACCGCTAGAGAAGGCGGTTAAGGCGAATCTGTACTTCGCCGATTTGGGTATGTATGCCGGCGCCATGGAGGCTTGGTCAGAGCTGTTCGCCGGAACGCATAAGCCGGCTGTTACTGTCGTTGAGGTTAACCGTGAACTATGGGTGCAAGGCTGCGGCATGATGGTAGATTTCGTTTTGTATGATCCGCAATAGACAAGTTGCCTGATAATAGATTTGATTCCCGCTTGGGAGGTTGCAGATATGATTAAGATTGGGATGCTTACGCCATCTTCCAATACGATACTAGAACCGATAACTTATCGGATCATTGCTGATATTCCGGACGTTTCCGTTCATTTCTCGCGGTTCGTCGTCAGAGAGATTGCGCTCTCTGACAAGGCGAACGACCAATTCCGCGATGAGCCGATGCTGGCTGCCGCCGCATTGCTTGCCGATGCCGACGTCGACCTCATCGTCTGGAACGGCACTTCCGCAAGCTGGCTTGGCTTGGAGAAGGATCGTAAGTTATGCGCCATGATTGAAGCAGAGACGGGCATTCCGGCTACGACTTCGGCGCTTGCGATTATAGAAGCGTTCGAAGCGTTGGGCGTTAAGAAGCTAGGGCTCGTAACGCCTTATACGGCGGACGTTAGCGGCATGATTCACAAGCAATACGGCGAGCTTGGATATGAATGTCTAGTTGAGCGTATGAGCGGCATTTCCGTAAATAAGGACTTCGCTTACGTGCCGGAAACCGGTATTCGCATAATGATGGAAGAGGCTTCGGCTGTGGAGGGCGTTGAGGCGCTCGCGGTCGTCTGCACGAATTTTCATGCGGCTTCTATGGCTGCCCAGCTTGAAGAACAGTTCGGCGTGGCCGTCATCGATTCCGTCTCGGCTACCGTATGGCATAGCTTTCGCAAGCTAGGCATTGGCGCTCGAGGAGTGCCGCTTGCGGCGAAATGGGGCAAGCTGTTTCTTTGCAGCTAACAATTAAAACGAGCGTGCCGGGGGAAACAACTATGGACTACGACATTTGGGTTAGCGGATACACCGATCCATTCACCGGAGAGCTGCGCGATCTTGGCGTGAAGGACGGAATCATAACATATAATGGCCGTTTCTATGATGGCGTGAAGCATACGGTTCGTGCGAAGGAAACGGTAACTGCGGCGGGCAGGCTAGTGCTGCCGGGGTTAGTAGAATCGCATATCCATTTGGATAAGGCGTTTCTGACGCAGCGAATGAGCCGCGAAGCGGACAGCTTAAGCGATGCCATTGGCATGACTGCGGCGCTTAAGAAAGATTACACGTTTGAAGACATCATGAGGCGCTCGGTTGCCGTCATCGAGCGGAGCATGCAGGCAGGCGTTACGCATCTGCGCTGTCAGGTTGAGGTTGATTCGATCATTGGTCTGCTTAGTATGGAGGCTGCGTTGCAGTTGAAGGAGCTTTATCGTTCGCTTATGACGATTCAGCTTGTTGTCTTTCCTCAGGAGGGAATCTTCCAGCAGGAGGGGACCGAAGAGCTGATGAGGCAAGCGGTCTCTATGGGCGCTGATGCGATAGGCGGCATTCCGTACAACGATACGGATGCGCGCGAGCATCTAGAATGGATATTTAAGCTGGCTGGGGAAACGGGTCTGCCTGTTGATCTTCATGTTGACTTCTCTGATGATCCTTCGCATCGCACAATCGTCGATATTGCCGACTTGACGATAGCATACGGCTTGCAGGGAAGGGTGACAGTCGCGCATCTGACGTCGCTTGGATCAATGGAGTCGGACGATGCGAGGGCTATTGCTTTCAAGATGGCGGCTGCGGGCATCCATGTCATAACGCTTCCCGCAACGGACCTCTATCTAAATGGCCGCGGTGACTCGTATAAACCGCGCAGAGGTCTTACTCCCGTTAGATTGCTGCTGGAGGAAGGGGTCAACGTGTGCTTCGGTTCGAACAATATTCGCAATGCGTTCACGCCGTTCGGCAAAGGCGATCCGCTAGACATTGCGTTGCTGCTGGGACAGACGGCATATATGGGTACACGGGCAGATGCGGTTCTGCTGCTGGAGATGTGCACGACGCGGGCGGCGAAGGCGCTTAACCTCGAATATGGCGCGCTCGCTTGCGGCTCCGCTGCCGACTTCCTTCTGACAGGCGCAAGCGATATTTGCGATCTCATCTACGACCGGACGCCTGAGCGTATCGTTTGGAAAAATGGGCTTCGTACCGCCGAAACCGCACTAAACAAATTCGTCATTTCACCTGAGCCGATCGTCAGGCGTGCTTAACACACCTATCACTTCAAGAGCGAGAAAGACGCAGAGATGCGTCTTTTTTTGTTGTTAGCATTTCATTTTCTGCTCTTAATTGTGTATATTAAGTTTCAAAACAATTAAGAGGGACTGAAGCTGTCACCTGGATTTCACCGCTGGTTTGAACGGAGATTGGAGTGTGTCGATTGAATAGGTTTGTTTTTATGAATAAGTTTAATGCGCTGAATACGCTGCGCAACCAGATTTTTCTCGGATTCATGGTCGTTATGGTTATTGTGCTCGCTTCTGTCGGCTTGTTTACGTATGATCAGGTGTCGGTCCTGCTTCGCAACAATGCCGAGAAGCATATCCAGCAGACGGCTGTGCAAGCATCCGGCAAGCTGGATGCGCTGCTGATGCAGATTGACACGCTGACTGCGCAGGTAGCGACGAACGCGACGATTCAACGCTTGCTGACGCAAGAGGTTGAAGGGCGGAAAATCAGCTTCGAGGAGCGACAATTGCTGCAGCAGGAAGTGCGCAAGTATACGCCTTATGCGACTGGCATTCAATCGCTAGAGCTGTTCACAACAGACTATCGGATGCTTTTGCCGCTTACGGACATGAGTTTGGACAGCCGAGTGTCGGAGGAGTGGATTAGGCTTGCCGACGAGGGCAAGGGGAGGCTTGTGTGGTACGGTTTGGATCCGCGATATCCGAATGTCGTTATTGGGATCCGGCATGTCCGGCTGATCGACAAGTCTTTCTCCCATGCCGGGTATTTGATGGTCCATATGGACAAAAGCTACTTCGAGCTGACGGACTCGGAGCAGGAGGGGGATGACGATGCCCGCGAATCGATGGGACTTGTGGATGCTTCTGGTCAAGTCATCGCATCCGATTTCTCGAAGAAGCTCGATATCGGCTCGATGATCGAGCAAGGTGAAGAAACGGTGCAGATCGATGAAGAGGAATACATCGCGGTGCAGAAGAAGTCGGAAGAAACGAACTGGCGGATCATTATCTTAACGCCCGTAAAGTATGCAACGGAAGGCATATCGATCTTGCGTACTGCCATTATCGTATCCGTTATGGTGGGCGGACTGCTGTTCCTTATTTTCACCTTTATCTTATCGACGATGATTACCCGGCCTATCCTAAATCTCATCAAAGCGATGCGCATTGCGAAGCTTGGGACGCTGAAGCCGATCGACGTATCGACATCCTCTATGGAGATTAACGAGCTTAACAATACGTACAACCAGATGGTTGTTTCGCTGAATGAGTTGATAGAGGTCGTCTATCAGAAAGAAATCATTCAAAGCCGAACGGAGCTTAAGGCGCTGCAGGCGCAGATCAATCCCCACTTTTTGTTCAACACGTTGGAAGCGTTCTATTGGGCGCTTGATGAGAAAGGGGAAGAGGAGCTGTCGCAGGTTGTCGTGGCGATGTCGGGACTTTTCCGGTATGTAATCGCCCGTCCAGACGACGATGAATGGGTAACGATAAGCGATGAATTGGATCATGCGGAACGTTATCTCAAAATCATGGACATGCGGCTTATCGATCGATTGTCCTGGCAGATCGTTGCAAGCGATGCTTGTCGCAGGACGCCAATTCCGAAGCTTCTTGTCCAACCGTTAGTGGAAAATGCGATTTTGCACGGAGTTGAGCAGCGAATTGGACCTGGAACCGTCGAGATTCAAGTGATGCCATCCGTTCGCACGGGCTACACGCGAATCGAAGTGACCGATAACGGTCCGGGTATGGATACGGACAAGGTTCAGCAGTTGTACGCGTCCATGCAAAGCGGCATCAACCGCTCCGCCAAGGGGAATGGAGTCGGAATTGCCAACGTGGACCGAAGATTAAGGCTTTATTATGAATCGGATACGGAGGGACTCGTCATTCGCAGCGAGAAAGGCCGCGGGACGACGATTGCTTTTGATATACCGAATGAATATGGGAGTGAGAGCTAATATGAAAACGATATTAGTCGTAGATGACGAACCGAGAACGAGAGAAGGTATTCGCAAGTCGCTGGAAGCTTGGGCGGCAGGCCGATACAAAATCGTAACGGCGGCAAGTGGTGTTGAGGCGTTGGAGTGGCTAGGGGAAAATGAAGCGAATCTGCTCATAACGGATATTCGCATGCCCGAGATTGGCGGTCTTGATCTCGTGGAGAGAGTGAAGGGAATGGAGCGCCCGCCTGTCGTTATTATTATATCCGGTCATCCAGAGTTCGATTATGCGCAGAAAGCGCTGCAATTTGGTGTAGTGGAATATTTGTTGAAACCACTGGACAAAACTAAGCTTGTTCAAGCGGTAGAGCTGGCGCTGAAGCGGGAAGAAGACATACATCGGGTCGAACGAATGGAGCGGCTCGTGGATCCGAAGCTGATGGAGACGGTCCGTCAAGGCAAGCAATACGGCTCGCAGGTGCAAGAGGCTATACAGTTCCTTGACAATCATCTTCATGAGCCGATCTCCATGCGCGATATTGCGGACCATCTCCATATGAACGCCAGCTACTTCAGCGTGCTGTTCAAGGAGCAGACGGGACTTACGTTCAGCGAATATTTGACGCGCAAAAGGGTGCAGCGGGCGAAGGAGCTTCTGTCTGGAACGAGGCAGACGATTGCCGAAATTTCCGATCAGGTCGGCTACCAGACGGCCAAGTATTTTGTGAAGGTGTTCCGCTCAATCGAAGGGATGAGCCCGGGACAATATCGTAAGAGCGTCGCGCATTCGGAAGAGACAATCCAATAAAAGTAGAACTTTTCCCAATTCACATAGCCTTACCACGTTGCAGCCGCGTTGCTACAATTATTTTGAAGCAATACGAACCAACCAAACACCAATAGAAAAGGGGTTGTAAACGTGTTCAAAAAGAAATGGTCTATCACGCTCATGACGACGCTTTGCCTGGCAATGGTAGCTGCAGGCTGCGGCAACAATGGTAATAATGGCGCTAACAACGAAGGCTCGACTAATGGGGGCTCTACTGAAAGCGATTCCAAGAAAGTAACAATCAACTTCATGCATTTATGGCCAGAGGGTGTATCTGCCGGTCAAAATAAAATCGTTAACCAAATTATCAAGGACTATCAAGCTGAGCACAAGAACGTAACCATCAAGCAAGAGGTATTGGATAACGAGCAATATAAAAACAAATTGAAAGTGCTTTCAGCTTCCAACCAGCTTCCTGACGTAGGCGTAACATGGGCAGCCGGCTTCCTTCAGCCTTATGTTGAAGGTAACCTGTTCACTCCGGTTGACGATGTGCTGGGCGGCGAGCTGAACGGTAAATTCGTAGCAGGAACGACAGAAGCTTATGCTATTGACGGCAAAACGTATGCGCTTCCGCTAGAGTTCAATATTGCTCCAATCTACTACAACAAAGCGATCTTCGAGAAATACAAGCTTGAAGTTCCGCAAACGTATGATCAATTCAAGCAAGTTGTAAAGACGCTTAGCGACAACGGCGTAGCGCCGATCGCTCTAGGCAACAAAGATCGTTGGACAGGATCGCTGTGGTACATGTACATGGCTGACCGCTTCGCAGGTCAAGAAACATTGTCCAAGGCAATCAAAGGCGAGACATCGTTCACAGACGAAAATCTGATGAAAGCTGCAACCGAGGTTCAATCGCTCGTTGACGGTAATGCATTCGTGAAAGGCTTCAATGGCCTATCGAACGAAGAGGCAAAATCCGAGTTCACGAACGAGAAAGCGGCTATGTATCTGATGGGCACATGGGAGCTTCCTAACTGGACGACAAACGCCGACATTCCCCAAGAGTTCCGCGACAAGGTTGGATTCTTCAAGTTCCCTACTGTAGAAGGCGGCAAAGGCGACATCAACAGCTGGGTAGGCGGACCGGGCGTAGGCTTGTTCGTTGCTGAAAACTCCAAAGTGAAAGAAGAGTCCAAAGCTTTCGTTGAATACTTCGTAACGAAGTGGGGCGAGCAATCCGTAACCGGTGCAGGCGTTATCCCGGCTACGAAAGTAGACACATCAGCGCTTGAGCTTCCGCAGCTTTACATCGACTTGTTCAACGAAATGAATCAAGCAAGCAGCATTACTTTGTTCGCAGACGTTCAAATGCCGGCTAACGCAGCTGAAACTCATCTGAACATGATTCAATCGTTGTTCGGCAAAGCTGTAACGCCTGAGAAGTTCGCGCAAGAGCATGACGCTGCCGTAAAGAAATAAGCGGTCGCACAGACAGCAAGGAAACTTGAGGGAGCTTAGCTTATCCGGCTGCTGCAGTCGGATAAGCGGCCTCTTGCGTTATGACCCAAGAGAGAGGAGTCGGCCGATTTGGATAAGGTAATGTCGAATAAAAAGATGATCGCACTGTACGTTCTGCCTTCCCTAATATTAATTTTGGCTATTGTATACATTCCAATCGTACTGACAGGTTATTACGGCCTTAACGAGTGGAACGGGATCGGAGCTATGAAGTTTATTGGGCTGGACAATTACAGCGCCCTCATTCAAGATAACAAGTTTTGGAGCAGTGCAGGGCATTCCCTGCTGTTAGCCGTGTTTTCGGGTCTCAGCCTTATTCTCTACTTAGTTGTTGCTATGGTATTATCCKCACGCCTCAAAGGGGCGAACCTGTTCCGCAAAATTTATTTGATTCCGATGCTTTTGTCTTCGGTTGCGATCGCGCAACTTTGGCTCAAAATTTATCACCCAACCAACGGTATTATGAACAGCTTTCTAGAATCTATTGGGGTCGCTAATCCTCCCGCATGGCTGGCAGAGCCATCGCTTGTATTGTTCGCTCTGTTCATCCCGATTCTATGGCAATATGCGGGCTTCTATATTCTGATCTATTATGCAGCGCTTAAGAACATCCCGACATCGCTGGAAGAAGCGGCGAAGATCGATGGCGCGAATGCGTTCCAAATTGCTTACAAAATCAAGCTTCCGCTCGCCATGGAAGTTATTAAAGTGACGATCGTGTTATCCGTAGTCGGCTCGCTGAAGTATTTCGATCTGATCTACGTCATGACGGACGGCGGACCGAACGGTTCAAGCGAAGTCATGGCCTCTTACATGTATCACGAAGCATTCCGTGCTTATGACTTTGGCTACGGAAGTGCAGTAGGATTCTTCCTGCTCGTTATTTGCTTAATCGCTACATGGATCATCCGCAAGCTGACCGTTACGAAAGATACGATTCAATATTCATAAGTAAGGAGGAAGCCTCATGACGAGCACAACCGCTGGACAACTTGGCGGCGTATCGAAGGAAAAGGGTTCAAGCTTCGCGCTTAAGCTCGGATACGCGCTGTTATATATGGTGTTGATTGTCGTTGCCGCATTGCAGCTGTTTCCGCTAGTATGGCTGCTGTTTTTCTCTCTTAAGAGCAATCAGGAAGTGTTCAATCTTCCTCCGCTGTCGCTGCCTACGAACCCGCGCTGGGAAAACTACAGTAAGGTATGGAGCGCGGGCAATATCGATACTTATTTCTTGAATAGCGTTTGGATTACGGTTGTGGCAACTGCGCTTACTGTCGTGCTTGGCAGTCTCGTGACTTATGCCATAACAAGAATGAAGTGGAAGGGCAGCTCGCTTGTCCTCGGCCTATTCATGGTTGCGATGATGATCCCTGTCCATTCGACGCTTATCCCGCTATTCAGCATGTTCAATAAGGCGGGCCTGATCGACCATCCGCTGTCGCTCATTCTGACGTATGTCGCATTCAATATGCCGATTACGATCATGATCTTGCTCGGGTTCTATTATGCATTGCCGCGTGAGGTTGAAGAGGCGGCGGTCATTGACGGATGTTCGGTCAACCGGATGTTCTTCCGGATCGTATTGCCGATGACAGGCTCCGTTATTGCAACCACTTCAATTATTAACATGATTTATAACTGGAACGAGTTTATTTTCGTCAATACGTTCATTAGCTCGGATTCCTACAAGACGCTTACAGTCGGCGTACAAAACTTTATCGGCCAATACACGACCGATTGGGGCGCGATTGGCGCTACTCTGATGATTAGTATTTTGCCGATTCTGATCGCATTCCTGTTCCTTAGCGACCGCATCGTTGAAGGTATGGCTGCAGGTTCGGTTAAGGGGTAAGTGAAAAACAAGGATATGGATAACCTGGTTGTCTTCCGATAGGGAGGGCGGCCGGGTTATTTTTTTGCGGACAGCAGTGACCTTAATAGTACATTTTTTCGCCGTTCTCCATTCTTACGGACACACTGGGCTCTAACGGCAGCATACAGTATTGGTTTGTCTGAAAAAGGAGTTGTTAAGCTTCCCTCGGTCCGCAACTTCGTGAAATGATGAATATTTTGTGTTTAAGCATCCTTCGTGTCCGTAACTTGGGCTTTTTTTTATTGTTAGTAAAGGAAATGAAAGGAAATTACATATTTAGCGCGAATAATGGTTAACAGGATAAATGAATGTACTGGGGGATGTTGAGGGATGAATGATTTGGAGAATCGGGATGTAGGAAGGCAATCTAGCGAACCAAAGCTTTTACCGTTAGGCGTTAAAGGTTTAGCTGGGTGGCTTGTTTTGGTGCAAATCGGACTGTAATTAACTATGATTACGCTGCTTGTTCAAATTTTTCGCGTCAACTTGCCGGCGTTTGAACCAGATACCTGGGGAGTGTTGACCTCGAAGGACTCTGAGCTCTATCACGCTCTTTGGGGGCCGATTATCGTGTTCGAAGGCGCATACAATATTGCGTTCTTGTTGTTCTGTATTTTCGTACTGGTGATGTTCTATACCCGTAAATCCATACTGCCGAAGCTAATGATTATTTTCTACAGTGCCAGCCTTGCGGTCGGTATTATAGATACGATCCTTGTTTATCAAATTCCGCTTGCTAGAGAAATGGAGACGGGCAGCTCGTTTACCGATATTGTTCGTTCAGCAATAACTTGCGCGATCTGGATTCCCTACTTCCTTAAATCCGAGCGCGTGCAGAATACGTTTATTAAGTAATGAGACTTAGGAGGATGAAGATTTGTATTCAAACTATGTTATGAAATCAATGAAATTGACGTTGTTATTTGTTTTACTGCTTACGTTCACAGCACTCCAACCTGCGTATGGTCAGGGAAACTCATCGAAGGCGATTGCGATATTCATCGACGGTAATCCGCTGCAGGTGAAGAAAGAAGCTTTTGTGGAAGGGGAAAAACTGTTTATTCCGTTGAGAGCTGTTTTTGAACAGATGGGATGGGGTGTTGAGTGGGAGGATAAGACGATTTCTTTATCGTACCAATCCGCTGATCTTATTGGTTTCCATACTGCTTTATTTGTAGGGGACATAGAGAATGACGACGAGTACATGAGAATCATCAAGGGATCGACCTATCTGGAGTCCAGTCTTTTTATCCAAATGTCGAATGCGGTTATTGATTTCGATCAAGCTGCGAATCGTCTTACTATCAATTCAGGAAATCCGGCCGAGGGCATACCTGGGGTGGAGGAGGAGCAGGAGAGGCCCGAACTTACCGAGGAGGAAAGCATGGCGGTGAACTTCGGAAAGTATGAGGTTCCTCCGACGCTGAAGGCATTGATAGACGTGGAAGCGGAGCTGGCCAAAGAAGGCTATGAGCTTTGGAATGTGGTAGGTTTTTATCCTTCGCTTGGACATAGCGGATATTTTAATTCGCCTGTCGATGTGGTTACGTTCGGCTGGACAGGGGGCGACGGGGAGCATTTTGGATTTTTGACCGACTTCGGGTTGGCTGTGAATCTGGAAGAGGCGCCGATTGTGATGGTGTCGCCAATGAATTTCGATCAGCCTGCGGTAGTTGTTGCCAATAACATTCGTGAGTTTATGCGAATTGTGATGAAAGACCCCTCCCTGCTCTTCATGGGGTATGAGGATGAACAGGCTTATCTGCAAAGCGAACGCGAAATGTGGGAAGAGTTAGAGCGCGAGTACGGTATCGAGGAGATGGAGGAGGACCGGTTGGAGAAGCAAGCTGTTGTTCAAAAGCTTGAGGAAACGCTTAAAACCGCCGATCATCGAAGACGTGTATCGCTACTCCGAGAACGTTGCGTTAGAAAGGGAGAAGTCGATAGTCGTTCCGACGATGGACAAGCTTGGTGTGACGAATGTTGTTCCTTCCGATGCAGGAAAGCTTCTTCCTCCTTTGGCGGTCGATGAAGAGATGATGGCGAGTGAGCTGACAAGGCTGCTGGAGCACGCAACGTATTCGCAAAAACTAGCTTTGATCCGGGATGTTAACTTGGGTCCAATCGACTATGACGATGAATTTATGGAAACCTTGACGGACGCAATGGTAGATATGGGATTGCAGGATGAGGTTGCAAGATTCCAAGCGATGTATTCTTATTACTGATGGTAAACAAGAAGATGAGTTTGGTCAGTTGATCCGACAGCTCGTCGGAGAGCTGCTGGGAAGTTAGGCAGCTTTCTACACGTTAACGGACACAGGCGACTCTAAAGGTAACTTTCTAGACAAAATTGGCTGCTTACGGACACAGATGACGCTAACTGCCGATGTTGATCGTTCAAGAGGCTATTTTCGGTTCGATAGGTGCAACGGAGTCCGCAACGGTTGTATGTAGCTAATGATGCAGCAGTTAGGGTCACCGGAGTCCGTAATGAACCATTCTAATGTATCCAGAGAGTGGCGAGATACAAACGAAAGAAGGAAGGCCTAAACAGGCCTTCCTTCTTTCGTTTAATATGTTATTTTCCTTGACTAACCAGCCATTCAGCAAGCTCTTCCGTTTGAGCAACGACAGCAAGCGGGTCATAATACCACGAACGCGCTTCAGGCCAAACGTAGAAATGTCCGTTCTTTATGGCAGGAAGCTTGCTCCAGATCGGGTCAGCTTGGAAGTCCTCAAGCGTACGCGTATTGGAGGTCATAATGACATAGTCTCCAGCGTACTGGTCGAGCAGCTCGGTTGATATTTCCGCCCACTGCTTCTCCATGATTTCGTCCGCGACTGCGGCAGGCGGTTTGCGTCCTAGAGCCTGATATACCGGTTGGCCGCCGCGCCCGAAGTTGTCTCCGTATACCCACGTCGACTTGCCGCCGTCCTCCATGATGGCGAAGGAAGCTTCAGCTGGAATAGCGGCATCGACTTTGGCTTTGGCTGCGGCTATCCGCCCGTCATACTTCTCGAGCCAAGCTTTTGCTTTATCTTCCACACCTAGCAATTCACCGAAATAGGTCAACTCTTCATGCACGTTTTTGAGATCGCCGTAAGGAATAACGACAGTTGGTGCGATTTTGCTTAGCGCCGCGTAGCTGTCGGGATTGCCGGTAATAATGAGATCGGGATCGAGAGTAATAATCTTTTCCGCGTTTTGTTGGCCGTAAGCTCCCGTATCGGTAACGCCAGTCAGCGAGTCTTTAAAATAGTAGTTTTCCAATGTAAGTCCCGGAGCGCCCACTGGAATGACTTCCAAGGCAATCAAGCTGCCCAAATATTCCTCGGCCACAATCCGTTTGGGGTGGGTCGGTATTTCGATATCGCCATTTGCCGTCTTGACGGTTTTGACGGTTGGTTCTTCGGGTGCAGCATCTTTTGGCGCATCTGTTTGAGCAGCCGGAGCGGTAGTTGCGGCATCGTTAGCTTTATTGTTGTTGCTTGCCCCGCAAGCGGAGACGACAAGCATCAAGATGAGCAGCAGGGAAAAAGTAAAGAGCGTGTTGCGCTTGCTGTAGAGCGAGTTGTGAGCAGAAAACAATGTGTTATCCTCCTTGTGTATAACGATAATCATTATCAGTTACACTTTACAGCGTAACCGATCATATGACTATGGCTTCAAATGATGTCCGTTCATGCATATTTGTGACCACATAGGAAAGTTTAAGTTCGCTAAAGCGAAAGCGAGTCGGACTTTCCTATTGGAGAATAAACCAACCTTTAAACGCGGTCGCTCATCTTCGAAAGACCTCGATAGAGGTTTATCTCATGTGGCGTTAAGGCATGCAAGAGCTCATGAAGCTGCGCCTGCGTGGAGAGAGGGTCGTATCCATAAAAGAGTTCAGGCTCATTCAAATAGTAGACTCTGTTATGCTTAACCGCATCTAAGCTTCGCCATTTGGGAGAACGGAGCAGTCGGTCAAAACGAAGCCGGCTATCCGGACAAGAAGGCATCGAGGTAAAGATGATATAATCGGCAGGGTAGGAAGCTATAGCTTCGATATCAGCCTCTATATAGCCTTTGGCGGCAATTCCTTGCTCCAATAGCTTGCCAGGAGGCTGAAAGCCGAGATCATCGTATAAGATTTGGCAGCCTCTGCCGAAGCTGCTGCTGAAGCAGTAAGCTGCATGCGAGCCGATCTCCCATACGATGGCGGTGCCTCTGGCTCCCAAATCGCGGTCCAACCGATGATTGACCACGTCCATCATTTGATCATGTTTAGCCAGCCAGTCCTCGGCTTTTAGCCGTTTATTCACGATATCGGCGATGAGAAGGAACTGATCTCGCCAACTCATCGTCATGAGAGGAAGCTCCATGACCGGTGCGAGCGGAAGCAATGATTTATTTACCTCGGCATTGCTATAACTGATAATCAGATCGGGTCGTACGGAGGCTAGCGCCTCATAATAGGTGGCGGGGGTATGGATGTACGGGTTGAATTTTTGTCGGCTTTTCATTTTTTTCTTGCTGTGGAGTTGCTCCAGCCAGGATGTATAGACGCCAAGCTCGGGGGTAATGTCCAAAGCGATCAGACTGGCCGTATGGTTGGAATCCAGCGTGACGATATTTTTGCGCGAGTGTCGATAGGCCGTTGGAGACAGTCCGACCGACTGCTTGAATTTGCGACTCAAATACAACCCTTCCTTATAGCCGACCTGTAGAGCCAGCGTATTCAAATTCGGCGTGCCGATCAAGAGTAGTTGTTGAGCGCTGCGAATTCGCAGCAAAGTAAGATGGGCATTGAAGGTTCGGCCTGTGTGCTTCCTGAACGTGCGCGAGAAGTGCTCGGGACTGACGCCAGCCTGCTCAGCCATCTGCTCCCGTGTAAGCTCTTCATTATAATGGGCGTCCATATAATGAAGAGATTGATCGAACCAAGAATGGGAAGGCTGCTGTCTTGCTGCAAGCTCCTCACTTAGCCCTTGCAGCAATTGCGCAAACAGCTGCTGCGCTTGGAACGGGGAGCTAAGCTGCGGTTCCATCCAAATATGCTTAAACTCCCCGGCGGGCCTTAATAGCCCGGCAGGAACACGCTGCAAAGGAATCGGATGATGCAAGCCTTCGGGGCTGGAACCTTCTGGAGTCAAGCAACGGTACTCGATCCCGATACCGCGGAGAGGGGAGCGAGACTCTACCCGCAGCTCCATCTGTGTTAGAACATCGGATAGAAATACGGTGCCGCGGGAAAGATCATGCTCATGCCCATCGACGAGAAGGGCGCCCTCGCCGCCCCATACGATGAGAATGATAGCGTTCGGCGATACGTAAGGGACGACGAGATCGTCTATTTCGAATAGATTAACAGGCATATAGAAAGTATGGGAGGCTGTAGTTCTCCCTTTATTAGCAGCAGCGGTCATAGAGATCACGCTCATTTCTCAAATTCGGATTAAAGTTCATTGGATGATTTTTGTACAAAAATAGAGTGACACATTTGTTTTGTCCATTGAGTATAGGAACATAATTAGTTACTATTTTCAATGATAATGATAAGCATTATCAAAGTAAAGGGGAAAGAACAAGGAGGAGTATCAAAAATGGTACAGGCAAAAAAAGCAAGTCTGCTATTAGCGGTAATTGTTTTGATGGGGGCACTATTGTTGGCATGCGGCAACAACGCTAACAATTCGGATAATAAAGCGCCGGCAAACGGCGGCCAAGCATCCGAGACACCTGCTACGGCGGCGCCGGAGCAGACGGAAGCGACGACACGCGCATTCACCGACTGGTCGGGGCACGAGGTAGAAATTCCGGTTAATCCGCAGCGCGTTATTTATCACGGGGAAGTAACAGGCGACGTACTGGCGCTTGGCGTAACACCGGTCGGCGTCCTCAAGAATGAAGGGACATCGTTTGACGATAAAATCGCATCCGTAGAAGATGTAGGTTTCCCGTTTAACTTGGAGAAGGGGTTGGCGCTTCAACCGGATCTGATTATCTTCTCGAACGACGACGCGAAGCAGTATGAAGAAATTTCGAAGATTGCGCCAACGGTCACGTTCAACTCCTTCGATCCGATTGAGGTGAGAATGCCGATCCTTGGTGATATGCTTGGCAAGAAGGCAGAAGCAGAAGCATGGCTTGCGAAGAACAAAGCGGAGACAGCCGATATGTGGGCGAAGCTGCGCGCAGAGAGCGGGCTTAAGGAGAACGAAACGGCATCGGTATTCACGATGTATCCGGGCAATCGCTTGTTCATTATGGCAGGCGCGGGACTCCCGCAATTCCTATATGGAGAAGGCGGCTTCAAGCCGCTAGACAAGGTGCAAGAGCTGATCGATCAGCAGACGGGCTTCTTGGAAATTTCGGCTGAAGTCATGTCCGAATATGCGGGAGACCGGATCTTCATCTTGAACCCGGTTGATCCAGAGGCGCAGTCGGATACGAATGATCTTATGAATAGCGAACTGTGGAAGAAGCTTCCGGGCGTGAAGAACGGTTACGTCTACAACTTCGATATTCTCAAAGCAGGTAGCGACGCTCTATCCAGAGAATGGCTCATTCAAGAACTGCCTAAGGCTATGGCAAGCAAATAAGCCATGCACGAGAGCATAGGGTAAACAATAGAAGCTTTTTGACCGGCATCGGTTGAAAAGCTTCTTTTTATCGGCTATAATCATGTAAATGATAATAATTCTCATTTAATAAAAGGAGGTTCCGATATGCACTACCCATCAGCGCCAGCAACACCAGCAGTGCCTCTGCGGTCACTGTCCTTTCATCTACTTGATGCCAACCTGCTAAGTTGTCGTCCGGGTACGGTACTGCCGGAGGAAACGACGGAGACCTATACCCTTCTAATTAACAAGAGCGGCAAAGGGCAATTGTACAGCGACAGCAAGAGGTCGTTGTTTGCCGGCCAAAGCGCGTTTCTCTTCATTCCCGGAGCTTCTTTCCAGTTGGAAAGAAAAGACGGCTTGGCACTCGAGTATTATCGCATACAATTCGCGGTTACATTCATCGATTCATGGGCGACCCCAGCAGCATATAAAGAGGCTTTGTTTCCAGGCAGGAGCGAGCTGCGCGTCTATCCTTCGTCACAGTTGATAGAAATGGCGCAGCAGCTATATAGCGGCAGAAGCGATCAGGATGGAATGCCGAGCTTCGAAAATAATATGCGGTTTCTGAAGTTGATAGGTTTCTTATTGGAGCATAATCTCGTGACGGACAGCAAGACCAGCTCCACGCAAGCTGTAGAAAGAACAATTCAATATATGCAGGACCATTATACGGACAAAATAACGGTGAAGTGGCTTTCGGTGAAAGCTTCGCTTCCGAGCGGCCAGTATTCGGCTGTCTTCAAGGAATTAACGGGCAAGAAGCCGCTGGACTACTTGACGGAGCTGCGGATTAAGCGGGCCAAGGAATGGCTGCTCCAATCCGACGAATCGCTGCGCGATATTGCGGAGCGGGTAGGTTTTGCGGACGAATATTATTTCAATCGCCGCTTCCGCCAGACGACAGGCATGTCGCCTAGACAGTATGCATTAGCGATGAGGCGAAGAGTTCGGGTGAGAGATTGGGCTGGCCATGAGGTGACGATACCAGATCAGCCGAGGCGTATTATTTTTTACGGGGAGACGATTGGAGATCTGTTGTCGCTTGGCATTCAGCCCATTGGAGGCGACCTATGGAAGCAGGGGCGTCCTTTCAATGCGGAGAAGGTATCGTCGCTGAAACCGGATCTTATTATATTCGATAAGGAAGACGAGAGGGAATATGAGCAAATCTCTCGGATAGCTCCGACGCTTACCTACAACTCCTATGGCCCGCTCGAGGAGAGGCTGTTGACGCTTGGAGAGTGGTTCGGCAAGGAGCGGGAGGCGCAGCAGTGGCTCAGCCATCATGCGGGTAATGCGCAGCGGATGTGGCAGCAACTGCAGCCTTATATCCGTCCCGGAGAGACGGCAACCGTATTCGTGCATCATCGGGGCAGACGGTTATTCGTAATGGGCAATATTGGATTAACGTCGGTGCTGTATCATCCGGATGGCTTTTCCCCCGTACGGAAGGTACAGGATGTGCTTCAAGCGGACAGGGCGTACAAAGAAATTACGGAGGACTGCCTTCAGGAATACGCGGGCGATCGTATATTCATGCTGCTTCCGGGCAGCCCCGTCTCGAGAAAGGCGATGGAGCAGACGATTGCAAGCCCGCTGTGGCAAAGCCTTCCCGCGGTGCGGAACGGGCATGTCTACCTGGTGGACGAGAACGAATGGAACTGCGGGGATGCCTATACGATCGAACGGCTTCTCAGAATGCTTCCCGAGCTGATTCAACACACTTCATAACGGTGATAGGAAAGAGGAGCCTCTTAAAGGGTTTCTTTTTTTTGATTAGATTGCTTTTGTCGATAAGAAAGTGGCGAGTTTGTATAAAACCGATCGTAGAGAATGTGTATTGAGCATGCAATCCGAAATGAGGTACAATCTATTCAAGCAAAATGATAATGATTATCATTATAAATGAATGAATTATTTTGCTGCAAAACATAAAGCTTATGGGAGTGGATTTAGTCATGGCAAGACGGCGGTTTATGAAGACAGGATGGATATCGCTCATTGCGGCGGCAATGATTACGGTGACAGGTTGCGGCGCGGCAGGCGAGCAAGCGGCGGGCAATGCGACTACCGAACAGCCAGTACAGGCAACGGCAACGCCAAGTGAAGTGCCAGCCGAGAAAGAAACGCGCGTCGTAACCGACGGATTCGGAGAGGTAGAGATACCGACAGATCCGAAGCGGGTCAGTGCTCTTTATCGCGAAGATTATTTGGTTGCGCTTGGGGTAACGCCTATTGTGCAATATTATAACCCTATGTGGGGCAAGCAGGATTATTTGAAGCTGGAAGTGCCGTTGTTCGATGTGACCGGCAGTATTGAAGCTTTGCTCGTGGCTGAGCCGGACTTGATTATCGGTGCCGGCGAGGTCGATGCGGCCCAATACGAGCTTTACTCGAAGGTTGCGCCGACGTTCCGCTTGCCGGACGACGTACTTGCGGATTCACGCAAAACGTTGACTTTAATCGCCGATCTGCTTGGTCTCAGCGACAAGGCGGAGCAAGTTCTCGCTGACTATGAGGCACGCATTGTCGATGTGAAGGCGAAGCTGAACGCCGCGATCGGCGATGAGAAGATTGTCGTGCTGCGGATGAACGTCGTTGACAAATCGATTAACATTTTCGGCATTCACAACACGTTTGTTGGACAAATCTTGTATGAGGATCTTGGCCTAAAGGCGCCGGGGTTCGCCGAGGCGATGACGGAGAGCAATATCGTCTTATCGAAGGAGGTCATTCCGGAGCTTGACGCGGACCATATTATTTTGCTTCCGTCCAACGGCACATGGGAGGAAGAGAGCAACATGAAGGCGCTTGAGGAAATGAAGGCAGATCCGTTATGGCAGACCGTTCCTGCGTTTAAGAACGGCCATGTATATCCCGTAGAGAGATCGTATTGGCAGACGGGAGCCATTACAGCCAACGGCTTGAAGATGGATGATTTGCTTCGATTGCTGGCGTCCTAGCAGCAATTAAAAGTTCGGGCAAGAGCCGCTTTTCAACAAAAGTTGATGAGCGGCTCGTTTTGTTTTACACTATATTCATTGAGAATGAATATCAATTAAAAGGCGGTTGATATTGACGATGGATATTCAACAGGGCAAACAAGCTGAAGCTGCTCCCTCAGTCCAATATGTGCTGCAATCAATCGACTTGATCCCAGCGGGTGAACAAGCGGATCGAGGAGAACTAGAAAACAGCGATAGAAACGATGAGGAATGCTTTGAACTGATATTCATAATGAACGGGACGGGACAAGGTAAATGCTATTTGCGGAGGCCTGGGAAATCCCTATCTATTGATCAAGAGGCTTCGAGCTTCAGTTATTATCGAGTGTGCTTCGTAACGAGCGGCCATGATGGTGCGTACAGCCTGTTGCCGGAGAAGCAAGAGCTAGCCTGCACGCCGTTCGCGAAGACGCTGGAGCTGCTCGACGAGCTATATGGGCTCCGAGGGGCAAGCGACGAGCTCGAACGGTTCCAACGGTTTGTGAGATTTCAAGAATTGCTGCTGTTTCTATTCCGCCAAAATCGACCTGCTGCTGATGAGGATAAGGGAACGGACGGCGAGCGGCATGGGGTAGAGCTAAGCTTGCGGCATATTCATCAGTATTACCGTGAGCTTCTGACCGTGGAGGAGCTCGCTGCTCTGGCCGGTGTTGATCGCTGGAAGTATACCCGTCTGTTCAAAGAGGCAACGGGTCAGGTGCCGCTCCAATACTTAAATGAAGTACGGATCAATCAAGCCAAGAAGTGGCTGGCAAGCGCCGATGACAAGCTGCTTGATATTGCGCTGAATGCGGGATTCAACAATGAATATTATTTCAATCGCCGCTTCAAGCAGACAGTAGGCATATCGCCCGGACAATACCGACGCAGCCGCAAGGGACAGCTTAGAGTAGTCGCGCCTTATTTGGAGGACTTCATAGTGGCACTTGATATGCAGCCTATCGTCCAGTATTGGCATGCGAAGTGGGGGAAACAGGACTACTTGGGCTTAAGCCACATTCCGACGTTCGATGAGCATAGCGGTGATTTCAACGCACTCTCCGGCTATAAGCCGGACTTGATCCTGCTCATGGATCGCTATGAACAACAGCAATATTCGGAGTGCCGCCGTATATCCACTACGTGCATCCTACGCGAGCAAAGCGACAATTGGCGGAAGGTGCTGCGTACCGTCGCCGACTATTTCGGACGGACGGACCTCGCTGACGATGCAATCGCGAATTATGATTCCAAAGCCCGGAGCGCGAGCCATACGCTTAGTCAGGCCATGAAAGGAGAAACGGTCGCTTTCTTGCGTATCTCGGCGGATCACATTATTCAATATACGGAACAAGGACACGGCTTTGTTTCTACTGTTCTCTACGGCGATGTTGGCTTGCGTTCGCATTCCGCTGTAGGCGTAGCTTCTAAAGCGAATGCGCCGGGCATGTTCAATCTCTCTAGAGAGGACCTAGGCGCGTTAAACGCTGACCATCTATTTATTACTTTCGATAAGTGGCACAGCCAGGCAGAAGGTGCGGAGAGAGAGCTGCTGGAGCAACCTGAGTGGCGCGATCTGCCTGCCGTACGCAACAACCGTGTTTACGAGGTTGATTTTCTGACCTGGATGAACAACGGCATTATTTCCAACGGCAAAAAAATCGATGATATTTTGCGAGCATTAGCTTAACTTCTCTTTCGCTTGCGGCTGAAAGCTCCGCTCCCCTCATTTTGTACAAAGCAACAGTCGATTTTGTCCATTGTTTTTGTAGTGCAGCCAAAGCTACAATTGTGTTGATAATGATTATCATAGCATGGACGTTTCTGGAGCCGGCTGGAGGAGGACATCAATTGACTGAGCAGCTTGAATTGTACGATGTGACGATTATCGGCGGTGGCCCTGCGGGGATGTATACTGCTTTTTATAGTGGCATGAGAGACTTGAAAACGAAGCTGATCGAGGCAAAGGAAGAGCTCGGGGGGCGTATGCTCATTTATCCCGAGAAAATGATTTGGGATGTCGGCGGCGTAACTCCGATTCTATGCGAGAAGCTAATCGATCAATTGGCGCGGCAGGCGAAGACATTTGACCCTACTCTCGTATTTGGGCAGCATATTATCGGATTAGAGAAGCAAGACGATGGTACGTATATTTTGGAAGCAGCAACGGGTGAGAGGCACTGGACGCGTACGGTCATTCTGGCTATCGGTCGGGGCATTCTGCGGATGGCGAAGCTGGAGCTGGAAGGGGCTGAACGCTATGAGGTGTCCAATCTTCACTATACGGTGCAGGAGCTGGAGCCTTTCAGAGGGAAACGCGTGCTTATTTCAGGCGGAGGAAATTCCGCGGTCGATTGGGCGAATGAACTGGAGCCGATCGCTGCTCAGGTGACGGTCGTGCATAGGCGCGATCACTTCGGCGGACATGAGAAAAACATCGTTCGGATGAAGGAGTCGTCTGTTGATGTGCTCACACCTTATGAAGTAACCCAGCTATATAGCGGTAACGGAAAGACGATTGAACGTGTGACGATCATTCATATCGAATCGGGGGAGTCGCGTCAGGTGGAGGTTGACGAGGTTATTGTCAACCACGGGCTGAAGTCTGATTTTAGCGGCATTAAGGATTGGGGGCTTCATATGGACGATTGGAACGTATTCGTCAGTCCGAGGCTCGAGACGAACCTGCCGGGCATCTTCGGAGCGGGCGACTTCGCCAATTACGAAAGCAAGCTCAATCTCATTGCAGGAGCGTTCACCGATGCGGCGTTAGCGCTTAACAGCGCCAAGCGGTATATGGATCCCGAAGCGCCAAAGATGGCATATGTATCGTCGCATAATGAGAGATTTAAAGAAAAGAACAAAGCATTAGGCGTATCCGATGAATAGCTGGGGTTGCTATCAATACGCTATCAATATCATGGAATTATAGCAGCCTAATTATGAAAGGCAGGGACAAGGGCGGACGACGAATCTATTCTACCTTCATATAGTGTATAAGAGATTACACAGGAGGTGGAAAGGTGTCCGTTACTAAATCGATTGCCAAGTTAAGGGGGTTGAAGAAGCGAAGCAAGAGATGTAAGCATAAGAAGAAACATCATTGCTCTACTAGATTGCCCTTCGAAGAAGTGAACAGACTCATAGACGTATTGAGATCAATTGAACGAATCCTCCCGAGTGCGCTAAGTGAGAGCAGTCTAGCTAGCAACCGTACATTGCGCGTGCAAATGATACGAATAGAAGACTGGTTGAAACGCAACCGTCTATGCAACACTTCACTGCTATTAAAGCTGGTTAGAGAGATTATCCGATTGCTGGATGAGATCGAAACGTCGATTTTGGATAAATCCATTCAAGTCCAAATCGTTATTAATCAGTTGTTCTTGACTGTTGAAAATATTACGATGACGACCGTGCAAATGAATACGATTATTAACGTAATCAACAATATCAACACGATTATTAATGAGAACGGGCCTCCAGGCCCTCCGGGACCTCAAGGGCCAGCAGGACCCCAAGGACCACAGGGCATACAAGGGATTCAAGGGATTCAAGGACCTGCGGGGACCTTCTCACCGGTCTATGCGAGTGTTTTCGATACGGGTGCCCAGCATTTGGTGCCAGGTGATCTTGTGAGATTCAATCAATTCGATCAGGCAGGCTCCATAGCCGTGGGAGGCATAACGGCGACAGCGACTTCGATTACGGTTCCTATTGCCGGGGATTACTCACTGAGTTGGCAAGTATCATTCCTGCCTATCCCGGGGCAGACCCACTGTGCTTTCGGCTTGTTCGTGAACAATAATTTAGTTCCTTCTACGACCTCCGGCCTTGCTGCTTTCCAAGATCAACAGATTACAAGCATAGGAGCTTCCGTCATCGTAAGATTGGCCGCGGGCGACGTTCTGCAAGTTCGGCCTTTGTTCCCAACGGGTACCATCCAGCCGGCAATTGAGCTTAGTCCAACTATTATTTATCCGAATTTGATTAACCAACTGATCACAAGCGCTTCCGCCAGCATCATTTGGCTTGGCAGCGTATAAGAAAGAGAAGCCGCTTCCCTCTGCATGAGGCGAAGCGGCTTTATTGTTGGTAGGAGGGGGAGAAGAAACGGCCTAGAATGTGTTAAACTATAATTTGTATAGCAAGCCTCATTCAAGTATGAGATATGGAGGTGCGACGATGAATCCAATCCATCCAKGGACGGTTCAAAGCGCAATCGATAAACTTAAGGATCAAGATTTGTATCTTCACTTGGAGATGACGTCCGGCGCTTATGCGAGTCACTTCGATAGCTCTAGGCATCCGGCGGCCAACTTCATCAGCAATGCGGTTATCCGATATTCCCACGGATCGATCGCCGGCAGCGGGCCTTATCGCGTAGGATTGAAGACAGAAGGCGGTTGGATCTATTCCGAAGGGCTTACTCATTATGAAGAAAGCGATACGGAGCGGCTTATTATGGCAGGGCATGACGGCCAAGGCAAGCTGGTTGTGGCGTTGCAGCTCAGCCGTACGCCGTTCTAAAGGGAGAGGTGAAGTGAACAATGAAGCATGATCGCATTCTCATTGTATTCCCGCATCCGGACGACGAGGCTTACTCGACGTCGGGCACGCTGGCTAAGTATATTCACGAAGGCGCGCAGGTTACGTATGCGTGCTTGACGCTCGGCGAGATGGGGAGGAATATGGGCGTACCTCCCTTTGCCAATCGGGTGACGCTTCCGGCCGTACGCAAGCTGGAGCTTGAAGAATCGTGCAGAGCCATCGGCATTCAAGATGTGCGCTTACTAGGGTTTCACGACAAGATGGTCGAGTTCGAGCCGCATGCAAAGCTGGACGCGCCGATTGCCGCCATTATCGAGGAGCTGCACCCGTCACTCGTGATTACCTTCTACCCTGGCTATAGCGTTCATCCTGATCATGATGCTTGCGGCGAAGCCGTCGTTCGTATCATAGGGGCAATGCCCAAGGAGAAGCGGCCGGTCGTGTACGGCATCGCTTTTTCCAAGAACCATCAAGAAGCGATTGGAAGTCCCGATGTCTTTGAAGACGTTAAACCTTTCTTGAAAGCCAAGCTGGCCTCGATCTCCGCGCATCGCTCGCAGTTTCCGCCGCCAGAAGGGACTGGCGACAAGAAGCTAAGCTATAAGGAGCTGGAGGAGCGGTTCGGCACGGAGCGCTTCTGGACCTATCGGTTCAACTAATTCGTTAACAAGGAAGGCCGACCCGCAGCATATGCGGATCGGCCTTCCTTGTTATCATTTATTCGGATTTTGCTTCTTTAGCCGCCTGCTCTTCATAGAACCAAAGCGGATCTTCGTTGTCAACTTCGCCATTGTAGTTGATCAGCAGTTCATCTCCGGCTTTAACGTCGGTAAAGGCGTAGAAATCTACGGTGAGATTATCGAAATTAAGGTCGTAGTGCGTGTTAGGCGTATAGGAGTGATTGAATAACATTCCATAGCCTAGAAGCAAGGCGGAGTGGTTCTCGCCGAACTCGAATGCATAATCGGCGAAAATCGTTTTCTCTAAGTGTACATGTTCCTCGTTCGGATAAGGAAGTGCGGGTGCTTGATGAAAAACGACTCCCTGGGGGATATCGACTGTTGCGAATACGCCTCTATTCAATTCTCCGTTACTGAGCTGTGATGTCTTTACTTCAATCATTGTAGTCACCTGCGCGTTCTATAGTATAAGGGCAGCCTTTGACTAGCCCCACTTGCATTATATCGGTATAATCCAAATATAACAAAGGAATCGTCCGAAATACAATGCGGACGGCATGCACCGGGGGAGGAACATCGTTGTTCGACGTTGTCATTATAGGCGCAGGGGTTAGCGGAATATTCGCCGCTCATGCGCTCGCTGCAGCAAACAAGCATGTATTAATGATCGATAAAGGAAAACGGCTCAACGAACGGAATTGTCCGCTCGATAAGGGTGAAGCTTGCAACTGCACCGCCTGCGCGAAGTACGTCGGCTTCGGAGGCTTAGGCAAGTCGGAAGGGAAGTACAACTACACGAACGACTTTGGAGGAGACCTCGAGGCGAAAGTAGGGTATGACCATGCTTTGCAGCTTATGAACGAGGTTGACGATATATTATGCAGTTGTGGAGCAGGACAAGCGGCCACGTATAGCACCGTAAATCCTTCGCTCGCAAGGAGAGCAAGCGAAGCGGGCTTCGATGTGCTTGCAACGAAGACGAGACATCTAGGGTCAGCGCTTTCCAATGAGGTGCTGCAGGCGATGTTCGAGGATTTGGAGCGTTGCATCTCCTTCCTTTTTGAGACGGAGGTCAGTCTGATTCGCCAGCATGCAGATGGCTTCGAGCTAACGATTGCTGGCCGAGATCCAATAATCACGAAGAAACTCATTATTTCGACGGGAAGAAGCGGAACGGAATGGTGGTCCGGTCAATGCAAAGCATTAGGCATCTCCCAGCAGCTTGCAAGGCTTGATATCGGCCTAAGATTCGAAATGTCCGGAGGACAGCTAGACGCGATTCTTCAAGATCAGTTCGAAACGAAGCTGCGATACGAGTGGGAGGGGCTATCCGCTACGACCTACTGCATGAATCCAAGCGGCAGAGTCATACGGAAATTCCAAGACGGCCTCGTCATGGCTGACGGCCAAAATTATCGGGAGCAGGGCGAGGGGACGGCGAATTTGAATTTTACTTTGTTCGTGCCGAGTTACTTCTCTACGCTTGAAGAAGCCGATAACCTCGCGCGTCAGATTATTGGCGTGATCAATCGCGGGGGAGACCGCATCGTCGCTCAGCGGTTGGGCGATTTGCAGCAAAGGCGGGGAACGTCGGAATCCAGCGGTGCCAGCAACCGCATCAAGCCGACGTTGAAGGCGGATTGGGGCAATCTCATTGAAGAGCTGCCGGATAGCTATATACGGATATCGCTTGCTTTCATTGAAGCACTGGAGCGGCTGCTCGGAACAACTGTCGATGAGGATACGATTGTGTATGGCGTCGATGCCAAGTTCTACGCGCCTATGCTGGACACGACGGAGGACTTTGAATCCCTTATCGCCAATCTGTATGTGACAGGCGATTGCTCGGGTATCACGCATTCATTATCGCAGGCCGCCGCGAGCGGCTTGCATACGGGCAAGCGACTAGCGCTTGCCTAACCGCAAAGCTAGAATGAGCGAGTATAAATATAACCGAAATGTGGAGGGTTTATGATGAGCGAGCTAAATAATCCGAACGACATCAGTGAGGTTACCGTTGAGTGCAGCATATGGGTTGATGCTTCTAAGGAGCGTGCGTGGGGAGCCGTGACGGAAGGGGAGCAATTGACGAATTGGTATTCTCCCGGCTCGCCGTGGGATGTGCCGGATCTGCAGGAAGGTGCAGCGGTTTACTTCCGCCATTCACCGAATGAGTATCATACGGGAGCCGATGTTGTCACGCTTAAGGCTGTTATCGTGGCCGCGGAGCCGCTGAAGAGGTTCGCGCTCCGGTGGGAGTTCGAATCGGAAGGACCCGCGATGATCACTTCCTTCCTGCTTGAAGAGGAGAATGGCGGAACAACCGTTACGATAACAGAGACGGGCTACGAGACAGAGGAGCAGGCAATGCCGACCCAGGAGGGCTACACGATGTCGCTTATGAATCTCAAGGCGCATCTTGAAGGAAACAGCTTGCCCTATTAAGCTTAAACGATTAGGTTAAGCTTCACCCCCCAATGAGCCGAGCGCAGCAGCTTCTGCTTCATACGGGGGCTCGCGTGCAGGATGTGGCCCGCGAGGTCGGCTATCAGGACGAGTTTTATTTTAACCGCAAATTCAAGCAATCGTTCGGCATATCGCCAGGCCGTTACTCCCAAAGCAGACGGAATGAGCATAAGCTGTTCGCTACGCAATATTTGGGCCATTTGTTAGCGCTCGGTATACGTCCGGTTGGCGCGACGAGCAACATTATGGTGCATTCTTTCCTGCAGCAGCTTGTAACGGGAATCGAGTCCGTTGAGCAGCCGACGACAGTCGAGCGTGTGCTGAGTCTGAGGCCGGACCTCATTATTGGCTGCGAGGACAGCGATAAAGAGACGCTCTCGGAGATTGCTCCAGTCATCGTCATGCCTTATGGGGAGAGAACGCCGATCGAACAGTTCCACCAGCTGGCTGACTTGCTGGATAAGCGCAAGGAAGCCGCCCAATGGGTCTCGCGTTACGAATCGAAAGCGCTACGGCTTAGAAAAACATTAGCCGGCGTCATTGGACCGAGCGAGACGGTATCGGTCATCGAGGTATGGGCCGAAGGCATCGTTGTGTATGGCAATCGCTGGGGCAGAGGCGGGTACAATCTGTATAACGCATTAGAGCTTAAAGCGCCTGAAGCTGTCATGCGCCATCTGATTGATCGGGATTCGTACCGCTTCATTCCGCTTGCGGAGCTGCCGTTATATGCAGGGGATCATATTTTCCTAACCGTGTACGAAGCGGGGGACGGGGTTCGAAAAGCCATGGAGATGAAGCAGAGCCGCATATGGGCGGAGCTTCCGGCTGTTATACAAGGCAACGTATATGAGGTTGACATTAAACGATTCGGGGCAGGCGGCCCTATTTCGTTAAGCAGCCAGCTAGATATCCAAGTTTAGCACTTGCTGTCGGGCGGAGGCGGGCCGGACGGTCGCGCGGGACGATATAGCAAAGACTTTTCCGAGGTCAGAGACCCGGGAAAAGTCCTTTTTTTTCTACGGCGAAGTAGATTTGTTCATTGTAACGGACACTGGGAACCTTAATAAGCTGAATATAAGAGAAAAGGGACGCTTACGGACTGAGGTGGCCCTATCCTTAGCTAGAGAGGCTTAAAGAGCCATTATTGGCGATATAAGCGTCACTTCTGTCCGTAACAAACGAAAACAGACAATTTGTATCCCGTTAAGGTCATCTGAGTCCGTTAGGGAGAAGTGGACCTCGGCAGCACGGTATTAGTAGTAAGGCCAGCCGCTGGAATCCCAGTACAGATCGCTGATGAGCAGCTTCGGAGCGCCATTCTCCGCTACGCTGTACGCGTGACGGGCGATGACGTTCGTGCCGTTGACGTCTTGGCCGCCTGGTCCGACCCAAGCGCTGTTGCCGCTGTCGATGACGCTTGCCCCGCCGTTTTTCATATCGACGCCGTTCTTATCGTAATAAGGTCCAAGCACGCTCGTTGAGCGTCCGACGGCTACCTTGTAGGTGCTGCTCGTGCCGTTGCAGCATACGCCGATCGATACGAATAAGTAATAATAGCCGGTGCTGCTGTTGTAGACGAGGCTTGCGCCTTCGATGCCGCCGGACTTGGTTGCGATACGGTAAGCGTTGCCCGTTGGCTTCATCGTTGTTTTGCTGATGGCCGTAATGTAGATGCCGTTGCTCCAGGAACCGAAAACCATCCATAGGTTGCCGCTTGCGTCTTGCATGATGTTAGAGTCGATTGCGTTGTAGTTGGTGGAGTTGTTGGAGCTGATGACGACGCCTTGGTCTGTCCATACACCGCCGGAGATGGAGGTTGTTGTCGTTAGGCCGATCGCGGAAACTTTGGAGCCGAAAGTGGAGATGGAGTAGTACAGGTAGTACTTGCCGTTGTAGTAGAAAATATCTGGCGCCCATACATCAAGCCCTGTATGGTTCGGAACGTAGGTGCTCCACCACGAAGGTCTTGATGTGTAGATCGGCAGGGAGCGGTTGTATGTCGTACCGTTCGTCGAATAGAGTACTTGAAGTCCGGAGCCGGTACTGAATACCCAATGCGTGCTGCCTTCCTTGATATAGGCGGGGTCGTGTACATTCGTATCCCCCGTCAAATTCCATGTCGCGGCATATACCGGAAATACGGATGAGAATACAAGCATGGCAGACAGCAGAAGCAACGTAACAATTCTCTTTCTTGGTTTGAACATCTTCGATACGCTCCTTTAACCCATTTTTTTGGTCGTAACGCCACTTCTCGGGCGCTTGCGATCACCTCCTATTTGTAGTTTGACAACGCTTACATTCAATTGAAAAGTGATGATGCTCAAAGAAGAAAGAGGCTGATTATGCGTGGAGTTAGAAATTGAATCCATAATGTTTATATACTCATTAACTAATTAATGTATTTGCTACAAATAGAAACTACAGCAATTATTAGCAATAGTCAATCTTAAATTTACGTCATAATTCGACGTTTGAGCGATAGGCTGAGCTGCCAGATGCTCCTGACTCTTTTGGTTAATTTAATCAAAAGAGCAGGGGCTTTTTAGTTCATTCACACAAACGCCGCTTTACAACATTGGGAAGGTAATGTTAGTTTTTATAACATAATGTGAAAGGTGTTGATCTTGATGTTACTATCCGATCTGCTCAAAACGCCCGTTTTAATTGCCGCGGACGTCATTGCCGGGCATGAAGGGCTTACGATTCACGACGTGCAGTCCATCAATATTATGGACGCGCCCGACATTGTCACCTTTTTGAAAAAAGGCGACTTGCTCTTAACGAACGGTTACCTGCTCAAGGACAGACCCGATGCTCTCATCGATTTCATTACAAGCATGCACCGCAAGGGCTGCGCCGGTCTTGCAATCAAGACGAAACGGTTCTCCATGAGCATTCCGCAGGAGGTGCTGGACGAGGCGAATCGGCTTCACTTTCCGATTATTGAGCTATCGTTGATCGAATCGACGCTCGGCGAAATATTTCAGCAATCGATCAGCATCATACTTGAGAACAAAAACGAGGAGCTTCATTATGCTCTGACCATCCATAAGCAGTTCGCCGATATGATCATGCAGGGCGATGGACTTGGGCGCATTGTCGATGCGCTCGCCGATATTTTGGCTTCGCCCGTGCTGCTGCTGAACGTCAAGCTTCAGCCGCTCGCGAGGTCATCCGGGCTCTATGAACCGGCCCTTCAGGAGCTGCCTGAGCTAGCCGCGGCGGCGATTGCTAGTTTTCCAGCCTCGGAGTCGGCGCTATCCGTATGTTTTCCGCATATTCGGGCTGAAGGCTTCCGGCACGCCGAGCTATTCCCCATTCACACTTACCGGCATGAGGGCTATCTGCTCTCCTTCCATAACGACCATACGATATCCGGCCTATCCGCGCTTGCGTTCGAGCAAGCGGCTCATGTCATCGGGCTGGAGCTGACGAAGAAACACGCGGTTAAGGAGCGCTCTCGCCGTTACAAAAATGAGTTTTTCTCGGATTTGATCGAAGGTCATCTCGGCACGGAGCAAGAGGTGCTGCATCGCGGCGGCAAATACGGATTGACGGCCGACGGCAAGGCATTTCTGATTGTAGCTAAGCTGGACGAACAGCCCGAGTGGTCGATAACAAGCGCAAGCAGGTCCTCGGAGGAGAGACTCAGCGTGGAACGCGATGCCCAGTACGAAGCCATTAAGCGTGAGTTGGCTAAGCTTGGCATACCTTTCGTTATGTTCACGAAAAACGACCTGTTCGGTATCGTTGTCCAGCATTCCGTTCCTGACTGGAACGAGACGGCGTTTGCCAGAGGGCTGGAGGCGGCCGCGGAGCGCATGTGGGATGCGGACCAGCTTAGCTTCTCGTTTGGAATCGGTAATCCGTTCACGAACGTACTCGATTTGGGCTTGTCCTACAAGGAGGCAATTAAGGCTCTTAGCTCAGGCAGGCAAATGAACCGGAAAAGATTCGCGCAGTCGTATCATGCGATGGATATCGGGCGGCTGCTGCGGCTGCTGCCGTACKACGAGCTGGAGCGGTTTTACGTGGAGGCGTTTAAGGACCTGATCCGCAAGGATGACAAAGAGAAGAACGAAATGCTGCGCACGCTGAAAATATTTTACGAGAATCAGTGCCAAATCAACGATACGGCCAAGGCGTTGTTCGTTCATCGCAACACGGTCATCTATCGCATTGAGAAGGCGGAAAGACTGATCGGCCGTTCGCTTAAGGATTGGCAGGTGAGCTTCCGGTTTCAGGTTGCTTTTGCGATTGAGCCGTTATTAAAGAACGAAAAATATAGTTAAAACAACTAAATTCACATTTGATTTCTGTTTGTTATAACTAATGACATTCGAGAGCCGAATCGATAAGATAGGTTTATGTTCGATATGTCAGATAACCTAACACAACATAAACGCGAATGCAGCATTGGAGAGGGGCTGAGATGATGGGAGTAACGGAGACGATTGACCGAAGTGAAGCGTTAAGGGCATATGGCAGGGGCGATGCGGGGCAGTCGGCGATTAGCGTGCAACAGGTAACCAAGTCGTTCATGAACGCGGAGGGAGATGCCATTCCTGTTCTTAGCGGCATTACGATGGATATTCGAAAACAAGAGTTCGTCAGTATCGTCGGACCGAGCGGTTGCGGGAAAAGCACGATATTCAATATTATAGCGGGTTTGATCGAGCCCAGCTCAGGCAAGATCGTAGTCGGCGGCGAGGAGATCGGACGCTCGACGGGCCATGTCGGATATATGATGCAGCGCGACCTGCTTCTTCCTTGGCGGACGATACTGGACAACGTGACGCTTGGATTGGAAGTCAAAGGGTTATCGAAGAAGGAACGTTCCGACACKGCAATGGCTTATCTTGAACGTTATGGTCTTGATTCCTTCGCCAAAGCTTATCCGTCGACGCTGTCCGGCGGTATGAGGCAGCGGGTGGCGCTGATTCGTACGCTTGTAACGCAGCCTGATATTATTTTGCTMGACGAGCCGTTCTCGGCGCTCGACTATCAGACTCGGCTTGTGCTCGAAGACGAGATTCTATCGATATTGAAAAACGAGGGCAAGACAGGCGTACTCATCACGCATGACATCGAAGAAGCGATATCGGTATCCGATCGGGTCTTCGTTATGAGCAAGCGGCCGACCTATGTGAAGAAAACGTACGAGGTCGGGCTTGCGGCAAGCCACGGATCGGCGATGAAAGCGCGGACGGACGCGGCATTCAAGCAATACTTTGAAGAGATATGGTCAGAGCTCGATATACAGATGGGGAGGATAAGCTGATGTCTAATGCATCTCAGAGAGTGAATCTGAATGCGGCGGGAGCTCTGCCGGCAGCCAAGCGCCGCCGATTAAAGCCCCATAAGGTCGCTTCATTGAAGCAATGGATCACGACGATGCTGTGGCGCTTCGCCATTATCGGCGCCGTATTAGCGGGATGGGAGACGCTCGTAAGGCTCGAAGCGGTAAATGCGTTTCTGCTGGGCTCGCCTAGCGCAATCGCCAAGTCGGCTGGTGCGATGCTGCAGTCCGGACAGTTATTGACGGATGCCTACGCTACGGTGAAAGCGACGGTTATCGGCTTCATCATCGGGAGCATCGCCGGCTCGCTCGCGGGCTTGCTGCTTTGGTTCTCTAAGACGGTATCGCGGGTCATCGATCCATTCGTCGTAGCCTTGAACGGCGTTCCGAAGATTGCGTTGGCGCCGATGATTATTATTTGGTTTGGCTCGGGTATATTTTCGAAAATCGTGCTTGCTTCGGTAGCGACCTTCATCGTAGCGCTGTTGTCGGCTTACCAAGCTACACATCAAATCGATGACTCGCAAGTTAATCTGATGAAGTCGTTCGGAGCGAGCAAACTGCAAATATTCCGGAAAATTATTATGCCCTCCTCGTTGCCTTGGATTATATCGGCATTTCGCATCAACATCGGACTGGCTCTCGTATCCGTCGTTGGCGGCGAGTTCATTTCTTCGGACAAAGGGCTTGGGCATATGATCTTCGTCGAGGGCAATCTGTTCAATCTGCCGGCCGTATGGGTTGGCGTGTTCACTCTGATGCTTGTCGCGACATTCCTCTATACCTGCGTGAGCGTTCTTGAGAAGCGGCTGTTGCCTTGGAACGATAATAAGCAGCAAACTCAGAAATCAGCATCGGTTTAACTGTTGAAAGCATCATCCCGTCTATGCTCACATCAGCCTATTCACAAAAGGAGACGATCAACGATGAAAAAAACGGCACTCAAACTTATGGGCATTACATTAATAAGCGCATTATTCCTGTCGGCTTGCGGCGGCGGCAAAGCAGATAACGTTAACGCTGGCACTGGGACGACGACGGCACCACCCGAAACGGCCAAAGACGTGATTATGGTGTCCGAGGTGTATCATAACTTGCTGTACCTGCCGCTCTACGTAGCGAAGGAAAAAGGTTTCCTAGCTGACAACGGCATCGAGTTGTCCTCCATTACGGCAGCGGGAAGCGGTCCGGCTGCATTGGCTTCGGTGCTGTCCGGAGAATCGGCATTCTCGTTCCACGGCCCAGAGCATGTTGCCTTCGCAAGAGCGAAGGGCGGAGATGCCCAGTCGCTAAGCATTGTATCGGGAAGCGCGCCGGTATGGGCAGTGGCCAAGGCGGGTTCAAGCATTAAGGAACCGAAGGACTTTATTGGCAAAACGATCGTCACAGGCATAGCGCCGACAAGCTCGAACAGCCTGCTTCGCAAGCTGTTCGCCGACAATGGGATCGACTTGAAGAACGATGTCACGATTACCGAGGTGCAGAACGGCTCCGAGCTTGGCACGCTGCTTGCCGGCAAAGCGGATATTGCGGTCGTCTACGAGCCGCAGCTTGATCAAGGGCTTACCCAAGGATTGGAGATCGTCTACGATTTTACGAAGGATTATCCGGACTTTGCGTTCGCTACGATTAATACGTCTAAGAAGGTCATTGAGGAAAATCCGGATTTGGTCAAACGAATGGTCAAATCGATTGAAACGGCATTGGATTTCATTCATGCAGATGCAGCGGGAACGAAAGAAATCGCCAAGAAGGAATTTCCGAACCTGGACGGCGCTGTCGTGGAGCAGGCTGTACAACGCATGATCGACAGCAAGGTATATCCGCAGGATGGATTGCTTACGGAGGCGGCATTCCAAAACGCTGTTGATATGCAGAAGTTTATCGGCAATTTGAAGGTCGATATCGCCTATGGCGACATGGTGGATACGAGCTTTATGCCATAACCGCACAAGCATAGAAAGGAGCCCTGATCGTCATGGGTGTACAGCAGGAAGCGGAATATAAAGCCTTTCTAGAATTGGAAAGGAGCAGGTATAGAAGCGGTCTCGTAACGGGCGAGGAGAAGGAAAGCTTTCTAGAAGAGCTAAAGCTTCTCCGCTCCTTCCGGATGGACGACCAGGTTGCGCCTTATACGACCTATAGGGGAGGTGCGGGCCGATGATATCGACACAGCTGTACGAGCTAACATTGGCGGAAGCCGCAGCTTCCATTAGAGCTAAGAATGTGTCGCCCGTTGAGTTAACCGAAGCGTATTTGTCCCGCATAGAAGCGGTAGACGGTAAAGTACAAGCTTGGGTTACGGTAGCGGCCGACCATGCGATGCAAGCGGCGAAGGAGGCGGAGCGCCAGCTCATGTTGGGTCGCTATCTTGGTCAGCTGCATGGCATTCCATACGGCGCGAAGGATATTATTCGCACGGCGAGCATAAGAACATCCGGCGGCTCGCAGGTGGACGGCGATTACGTGCCGGGTACGAATGCAGCCGTTATCGATCGGCTCGGCAACGCAGGCGCCGTCTTGCTCGGTAAGACGACGACAACCGAATATGCTTATCAAGGAGGGGAGCCGCCGACGCGGAACCCATGGAACTTGAAGCATACCCCGGGAGGCTCCAGCTCGGGCTCGGCTGCCGCCGTCTCGGCCGGCATGGCCGCCTTCACGCTCGGCACGCAGACGTTCGKATCATTGATCCGGCCCGCTGCGTACAACGGACTAACGTGCATGAAGCCGACTTTCGGCCGCATCAGCAGGTACGGCGTGTTCACGGCAAGCTGGAGCCTCGATCATATCGGGGCCTTTACAAGAACGGTCGAGGATACGGCAATTACGCTTGAAGCGCTGGCAKGTGGAGATGGACGCGATCCTTCTACGTTGCAGGGAGAATCCCCTCGCTTCACTGGAGCGATTGGGCGAGACGTAAGAGGACTGGTGGTCGGCTTGCCGGATACGTTCTTCGAGGCAGAGGAACCGGTTATCGGCGAAGCGGTCGCACAAGCTGTCGAGGTACTGAAGGGGATGGGCATCCGGTTCAAGCAGGTTAAGCTGCCGGGATGCATGAAGGAGGCTATCGCCGCGCACCGAATGACGATGCGCGCCGAAGGGGCAGCCTATCATATGGATTCGTACAAAACAAGAGCCGATTATTACGGCCCGTCGATGCGAGAGCAGTTGGAGCTGGGCTTCGAGCTAAGCGCAGTCGATTACTTGCATGCTCAGCGTGTCCGAAGCGTGTTCCGCAACGAAATGATGAGTCTATTCGGCGAGATCGACGCCTTGCTTACGCCATCGACGCCAACGCTGGCATTGCCCGGCTATAAGACGGGTAGTCCGATGTTCAACGGGCCGTTCACGAATGCGGGATTGCCCGCGATGACGGTGCCGATCGGCATTGACTCTTCTAGGCAACTGCCAATCGGCATGCAGCTGGCAGGTCCGCTAATGGGTGAAGAGACGCTGCTTGCGATCGGGCATCAATACCAACAAGCAACCTCATGGCATCTTCAGAGCGCCCCGATAGGACTGTAGACGGGGCTCATAACAAGGAGGAAATAAAATATGACGACGATCATTACATCGGACAAGGCGCCAAAATTCACGCTGCCATTCTCGCATGCGGTGCGCGCAGGTGACCTTGTCTACGTGGCAGGACAGGTCGGTGTTAATCCGCAGACGCTAGAGCCGCTCGGGGACATACGGCAGCAGACAGCGCAATGCATACGGAACATTGAAGCGATATTGCAGGAGGCGGGATTAACGCTGGATCATATCGTCAAGGTGACGACGCATTTGGCAAGAACGGAAGACCAAGATGCTTATAATGCGGTATACGAGGATATGATAGCGGCGCCGCATCCCGCCCGAATCACGGTATTCAGCGGTCTTGGACCCTATTTAATAGAGATGGAAGTATTGGCATACGCGCCTTCGAAGCGCGGTGAATAACAAGCGCAAGGATAGGGATGGAACCTTGATCAAGGGTCTGCATCCCTATTGCTTATTTAGGTAAAAAGCCATCTGCCATAATCGGCAGCGGAATGATAGAGTAATCATTAATTGGGTTTATATTAATTAAGGTTTAATAAATAATCATAGAGTTAAGCAGCATATCGTACTAACATTAACTTGGCTTAATAAAGTCTTGACAACTTATTAACCAAGTATTAACATATGGTGCAAATAAGAGGGACATTATGTTGACGGCAATAACGATATTTAATGTTATTAAATATTATCTGAATAATCAGAATATTTAGAACAAGGCAACTCGTCGATAGGAGGATTCCATTGAGTGATACGTTGCTAGCCATTGAAAATCTCACTACCTCATTCCGCATTGCCGACGAATATTATGCAGCCGTTGACGACGTGTCGCTTACGATCGGCAAAAACGAGATCGTTGCTATAGTCGGAGAATCCGGCTCAGGCAAGAGTGCTCTCGCTTTCTCTATCATGGGACTGCATACGAGAGCGAGGATTGACGGCAGCATTAAGTATAAGGGGCAAGATATCGCCAAATTGCCTCCGGCCAAGCTGAATCGGCTTCGAGGCAAGGCGTTCGGGATGATCTTCCAGGATCCGCTGTCCGCACTCAATCCGCTTATGATCATAGGCGCTCAGATCGAAGAAGCGCTGTTGCTCCATCAACCGAAGCTCTCCCGGAACGAACGGCGAATAAAGGTAATGGAGCTGTTAAGGAGAGTCGGGATACCTAGACCCGAACATACCTACGGACAGTTTCCTCATGAGCTGTCGGGCGGAATGAGGCAGAGGGTGGTTATTGCCATAGCGGTCGCCAATGAACCCCAGTTGCTCATCGCCGACGAGCCCACGACTGCGCTTGACGTTACGATTCAATTGCAAATCCTCGAATTAATCAAGAAGCTGAAGAATGAAAGCGAAGCCGGCATTTTATTAATTACGCATGATCTTGGCGTCGTCGCCGAGATGGCCGATCGCGTGGCCGTTATGTATGCTGGCCAAATCGTCGAAATCGCAGATATCTACACACTCCTATCCGGGGCCAAGCACCCCTACACCAGGTCTTTACTCCAATCGATTCCTACTTCCAAAGAAGCGCAATCCAGACTGCATGTCATTCAAGGCATCGTGCCTTCCCTGCAAAATCTTCCGCGGCAAGGCTGCCGCTTCCGCTCACGCATTCCGTGGATCGATGCATCCGCGCATGAAGACGATCCAACCATGCACGAAATTGCTCCCGGGCATTACGTCAGATGCACCTGCCATAAGTCGTTTCACTTCCCTAATCAGAAGGAGGCGAACGATACGCATGTCCTTTCTTGAAGTGAAAGATCTTAAAGTACATTTTCCGAGCCGTGGCGGCATTCTTAACAAGCGGATTCCGCTTGTGCGGGCCGTCGATGGGATTAACCTAACGATCGAGCAAGGTCAAACCTACGGGCTCGTCGGTGAATCCGGCTCCGGCAAGACGACGACCGGCAGGGCGATCATCGGGCTTAATCCGATCACGTCGGGCAACGTGTTGTTCGAGGGTTATGATCTGGCGAAAGGCGGCCGGAGAAGCCATATCGATGTTCGTCGAGATATTCAAATGATTTTCCAAGATCCGTATTCGTCCTTGAATCCGAAGAAACGGGTGCTTGATATTATTGCCGAGCCGCTGCGAAACTTCGAGAGGCTGTCGCCGAAGGAAGAGAAGCTCCGCGTCGAGCAATTGCTGGAGCAGGTCGGCATGAGCCCGGAGATGATCTACAAATATCCGCATGAGTTCTCGGGCGGCCAGCGGCAGCGGATCGGCATTGCGAGAGCGGTTGCTCTGAAACCAAAGCTTGTTATTGCCGATGAGCCGGTGTCGGCGCTCGATGTGTCGGTGCAGGCTCAAGTGCTGAACTTCATGAAGGATATTCAGCAGGAAATGAAGCTCACTTATTTGCTCATTAGCCATGATCTCGGCATTATTCGTCATATGTGCAATCATATCGGCATTATGTACAAGGGCCGTTACGTCGAGCAGGGAACGACGGCCGATATTTTCGACAACCCGCAGCATATTTATACGAAACGTCTTATTACGGCTATTCCGAACATTGATCCTACGCAACGAGACAAGCAGCATATTTATCGCGAGGCGGTTAGGGAGGAATACGAGAAAGCGTACGACACCTATTTTGACCATGAGGGACTTGCCTTGCCCTTGCAGCCGATTACGCAAACACATCTAGCGGCGTTGCCTGAGAGAGGTTGAGAGCGATGTGGAGGACAGTTGCGCGAAGAATGATTATTATGGTTCCCCAAATCATCTTGCTGAGCATTCTCGTATTTTTAATGGCCAAGGCGATGCCGGGGGACGCTTTGACGGGGTTGATCGATCCGAGCATTGATCCGGCGGCGATGGAGGCGCAGAGAGAGAGGCTCGGGCTTAATAATCCTTGGCAGGTTCAATACTGGGATTGGATTACGAAAGCGTTCCAAGGCGATTTTGGCCAATCGTTCCGCTTCAAGATGCCCGTCTCCGATCTGATTGGGCAGCGGATGATGAATACGATTTGGCTATCGATTGTCACGCTGATTCTAACTTATTTGATCGCGATTCCGCTTGGCATTACGAGCGGCCGCTATAACGATACATGGGCGGATCGCTTCATAACGGGTTATACGTACTTGGGCTTCGCAGCGCCGCTATTCATATTCGCCTTGTTAATGCTATGGGTATTCGGGTTTCATTTCGGATGGTTTCCGACCGGCGGGAGCGTCGAGCCAGGCATGAAGCCGGGGACGCTGGAATACGTGCTGAGCAAGTTCTATCATTTGCTGCTGCCGGCCTTGTCTATGGCGCTTATTACGACGGTCACGACGGTACAGCTGCTGCGGAGCGAGATTATCGACACGAAGCAGAAGGACTTCATTGTAACGGCAAGAGCGAAGGGCGCGTCGGAGTCGCGCGTGTATAACCGGCATATATTGCGAAATTCATTATTGCCTATCGCCGCATTCTTCGGATACGAGATTACGGGACTGATCGGCGGCACCGTATTCATAGAGAGCATCTACAGCTATCCGGGCATGGGGGAGTTGTTCCTCAGCTCGATCTCGCTGCGCGACTTCAGCGTCGTTACCGCGCTTGTGCTGCTGTACGGGGCTGCGTCGATCATCGGTGCATTACTATCTGACATCACATTAAGTGTCGTTGATCCGCGCATTCGGATCAAATAACAGCCAACGTGCATAGGGGTGGGCCTTTTGAGGAAGACATACGCCAATATATCGCATGCAAGCTTGGAGAACAGAAGCCCCTCGAGCTGGAATATTGTGTGGCGCGAGCTCGTTCGGGACCGAATGGCGTTCGTATCGCTGCTCTTCCTAGTGCTGGTGATCACGCTTGTCTATGGGATTTCATTCGTGCTTGATCAAGAGCAGATCGTATCCATCGATCTGTTCGCGCTTAAGAAGCCGCCCTCGGCCGAGCATTGGCTAGGTACCGATTACGGCGGGCGCGATGTATTCGGCCAGCTCATTATCGGCACTCGCAATTCGTTGTCGATCGGCATTATCGTGACGCTGCTCACGGGGTTAATCGGTGTACTGATTGGTCTTATATCCGGTTACTTCGGCGGCACTGTCGATAACATTTTCATGCGCTTCGTCGATTTTTTCATGATTCTGCCCACGCTTATGATCGTTATTGCGTTCGTAACGGCAGTGCCCAAGTACAGCATTATTTCCTTCTCGCTTATTATGACCGCTTTTCTATGGATGGGTATTGCAAGGCTCATACGCTCCAAGGTGCTGCAGGAGAGAGAGCTGGATTACGTGCAAGCGTCCAAAACGCTTGGCTCCTCTCATATGAAAATTATGATTACGCAAGTGCTGCCCAACTTAAGCTCGATCATCATCGTGACGATGACCCTTAACTTGGCAGCCAATATCGGACTCGAATCCGGCTTGTCATTCCTCGGTTTCGGATTTCCCGAGAGTACGCCGAGTCTCGGAACGCTCGTTAGCTATGCGCGAGATCCGCAGACGCTGGAGTCGAGATGGTGGATATGGTTACCCGCATCGTTCCTCATATTGGTTCTGATGTTGTGTATAAATAACGTCGGTCAAGCGCTTAAGCGGGCGACGGACGCAAGACAAAGAAAAGGATGACGAGGAGGAGAAATTGTTATGAAGAAGAGGTTACGATCTACAAGGTTGACATTGCTTCCGATGCTGCTCGCGCTGTTGGTATTTGTTGCAGCCTGTTCATCCGGCAACGGGAACGAGAAGAACGAGCCGACTCCGGCGGATAGCAGCAACAAGCCGTCCCCTACGGAGGAAGTGAAGGAAGCAACGCCGGAGCCCGATGACGGTCTATACTCCATAGAGGATTTCAGCAACGTGAAGAAAAACGAAGGCACGGCGATCGAGAACGGCTCGCTGACATTCGGCCTTGTATCCGATACGCCGTTCGAAGGCACTCTTAATCCGGTCTTTTACTCGGGTGATCCCGATTCGCAAGTGCTTGCTTGGTTCGATGAGTCGATGCTGACTTGGGACGAAAGCTACGTCTTCACGAACGACGGCGCAGCCACGTACGAGGTGTCGGAGGATGGCCGTACATTCACGTTCACGATCCGTGACAACGTGAATTGGCATGACGGCAAGCCGGTAACGGCTGGGGATTGGGAGTTCGCGCATCTCGTCATCGGCGATCCGAAGTACGACGGACCCCGCTACGATTCCACGTTTACGAATATTGTCGGCATGAACGAGTATCACGAAGGCAAGGCTGATAAGATTTCCGGCATCGAAGTCATTAACGACAAGCAGCTCAAGATTACTTATATCGAATCAACACCGTCCTTGCTGACGGGCGGGATATGGACGTCTCCGCTGCCTAAGCATATTTTCCAAAGCATTCCTGTCGATAAGATGTCTGCATCGCCTGAGGTGCGCGAGAAGCCGATCGGCTTCGGTCCGTACAAGGTGGAAAGCATCGTTCCAGGCGAATCGGTCGTGTATACGAAAAACGCGGACTACTGGCGCGGCGAACCTGGACTCGAGAAGGTTACGCTTAAAGTCATTAATCCAACGACAATCGTACAGCAGCTCGAGAGCGGTGGCGTAGATCTCGTCGACTCGTTCCCTGTTGATCAATACCCTGACAATGCAGGCATGTCGAATGTAGAGTTCCTTGGCAATGTTGACCGCGCCTATACGTATATCGGCTTCAAGCTTGGCACATGGGACGCGGAGGGCGGCAAGGTTGTGCCTAATCCGAAAGCGAAGATGGCTGATATTAATCTCCGCAAGGCGATGTGGCATGCGGTCGACAACGATCAGGTCGGCAAGCAGTTCTACCACGGCTTGCGCTGGAACGCAACAACGCTTATTCCGCCGTCGCATCCGGAGTATCATGATTCGTCGAATGCGGGCTTAGCGTACGATGTGGATTTGGCTAACAAAATATTGGACGATGCCGGTTATAAGAAAAACGGCGATTTCCGCACGAATCCAGACGGAAGCGAATTGGTCATTAACTTCATCTCCATGACTGGCGGCGACATTGCTGAGCCGCTTGCACAATATTATGTGCAATCGTGGAAGGCAATCGGGCTTAATGTGAACCTGGAGATGGTCGAGTTCAACACGTTCTATGACCGTGTCGGCGCTAACGGCGAGGACGATCCGAAGGTAGACGTCTACCAAGGCGCATGGGCGGTTGGCATCGACGTCGATCCTTCAGGCTTGTACGGACGCGAAGCGATCTACAACTTCCCTCGTTATGCGAGCGACAAGCAGGATGAACTGCTTAAGAAGGGCTTGTCGAAGGAAGCGTTCGACGTCAAAGTACGCCAAGACATTTATAAAGAGTGGCAGAAATTAATGGTAGAAGAAATTCCGGTATTCCCGACGCTGTACAGATCGGTGCTCGTGCCTGTCAACAAACGCGTACTCAACTATGCGATCGGCGACGGAACGGATTTGTATTTGTACCAGGTCGCAGTATCCCAGGATAAACCGTTTGTTGCCGAGTAATAAGCCGTTATAAAAGAACGCCGGCCTGCTCCGATCGTGGAGAGGCCGGCGTTTTATTTTCTTGAACGAAATAACAGGAATATATACCGATAATATGGCAATCGGTTAAAGAGGAATGCGATATTCAGAATACTCCTCGATGATATGCTCGCCCTGTTGGTAGATCCAGCGGAAGGTGAACTCATCGCCCGTATAGCCAGTACGGCTTCTAATATCCGGCAGGATGATGCTCTCGAAGTTCGCGACAATCGTCTGTTCGATTTCCTTCAGACGCTCCGTGTTGGCGATGCTTTGCTGCTCCGCTGCTTCGTCGGATGAAGCGGTTTGTCTGTAATAAGCGACCGTGACTTCATGGTCGCTGAGTTCTTCGGGCAGCGGATGTCCTGATCCGCGGAAGATTTCTCTTACCGTGTCCAGCCAGTCTTGATGCAGGCGAATCGTTATGTTGGATTTCATCGTTAATCTCCTCTCGGCTATAAAGGTCAAGCACTTTTCATGTTTTATTATTTTAACATAATCATCAGGGTATCGCAGAGATTAGCGTGAAACAAATAAGGGAAATGCGCCGTCTGATAGTTTGAGGTGATTGGATTGAACAAGAAGCTAACGGCGGTCATTGTTGCTGTAGCCGTATTATTTTGCATAGGGGTCTTGAAGCCGGCAAAAGTATTCGCTTGCTCGTGCGCAATGGCGCAATCCGCAGAGGAGCAAGTAAAGGATGAATTGGAGCGGAGCAGCGCGGTTTTCGCAGGTAAAGTACTAACTGTGACGCAGCCTCCAGAAAAGGAAGTCATGTCATCCGCTGATCCGGTTGAGGTTCAATTCGAGGTATCCGAGGTGTGGAAAGGCGACGTTCAGGAGCGTACGGCAGTGTATACGGCGCTTAGCTCGGCGAGCTGCGGCATTGAGAATTTCGTAGAAGGAGCGGAATACGTCGTATCGGCTTATGACAACGAAGGCGCGCTTCATACGACCATTTGCAATATGACGAAGCCAGTGTCTGCGGCAGGCGAGGAGCTTAAGGCGCTTGGAGAAGGGAAGCAGCCGCAGCCGATTGCGATGAACGTTAAGAGGGAAAAGAACGAAGAAACCGAGGTGCCGTTAAGCGCAGATGGCGCAGCACCGCCAGATACGGCGGCAGATGACGATGCAGCTTCTGCTCGTACGAGTTCAGGTTCAATCAACTATATGTTAATAGCTGCTTCGGTGCTGCTCATTGCCGCGGTAATGATTATGTGGGTGAGAAGGAATCGCAAGCAATAAGGATAGGTTGGGGATAGTCCGGGATACCGGGCTATTTTTTTATATTATTACAGTCCAATGTTTAGTTGCCAAAATAACAAGTTGTAGGCTATCATAGTCAAGTTGTGCTTAAAAAGATAGAGGTGCAATAACGACTACTTATATCAGATAACAGAAAAGAGAGAGAAGCAAACGGATATGGATATGCAGATGAATCATACTGTCCAGCAGGGAACAAAACCTGCGGGATCAATCATGGCCGCAGTGTTATCGCTAACCCTCGGCACCTTCGCGTTCGGAATGACCGAGTTCGTCATTATGGGCTTGTTGACCAATGTTGCGCAGGACTTGAATATTTCGATCGCCAGCGCCGGTCAGCTGATTACCGGTTATGCGCTGGGCGTAGCAATCGGCGGTCCGATTATGACCGTGTTTACGCTTCGCATGCCGCGCAAGCAGCTGCTCTGCGCCTTGCTCGTTATTTTCATTGCCGGCAACGCGCTTGCGGCACTCGCGCCTAGCTACTCGGTGCTTATGCTGGCAAGAGTGCTTACGTCGCTTGCTCATGGCACGTTCTTCGGCGTCAGCTCGGTAATCGCAGCTGGGCTAGTAAGCCCGGAGAAGCGGGCCAGCGCTATCGCGTTAATGTACATGGGACTTACGGTTGCTAATATTATTGGCGTTCCGCTTGGCACTTATATCGGCCAGCAATTCGGCTGGCATTCGACCTTCGGGATCGTGTCCGTTCTTGGATTCCTAGTTGTAGCGGGAATTCTTCTATTCGTGCCGAAAGTGCCGCATAACCGCAAAGTAAGCATCGGCAAGGAATTGAGAATATTCGGGAATAAACAGGTGCTGCTTGCTTTTTTCGTAACGGTATTCGGATTCGGCGGCGTATTCACGGCATTCACTTATATCGATCCGCTGTTGCAGGAAATTACCGGCTTCAGTGAACAATATGTCACGGGGATCCTTATTTTATTCGGGATCGGGATGACGGTCGGTAATTTGATTGGCGGCAAGCTGGCCGATTGGCGGTTAATGCCGGCTTTGATGGCCTGTCTCGGGTTTCTAGCCGTCATGCTGTTCATCTTCTTCTTCGCGGTGGACAACAAAGCGATGTCGGTCATTACGATATTTATATGGGGCATAGCTTCGTTTCTGATCGTGCCCGGCTTGCAAATGCGTATTATGGATATGGCGAAGGACGCTCCGACGATGGCATCTACGGCTAACCAATCGGCCTTCAACCTCGGCAATGCGGGAGGAGCCATTATAGGCGGCCTTGCCGTGAACGGGATTGGCCTTCATCATGTGCCGTGGATCGCGGCGATCGTGACGATAGGCGGACTTGCCCTAACGGCGATCAGTTACAGCTTGGAACGGAAGCAAAATAGCAAGACGGCTTAGCATTAGCGGCTGAAAAAAAGAGAACAGGACAAACAGCTCATAGGCGCTGCTTCGTTCTGTTCTTTTGCTATGTCCTTACAAGGTACTACACATAGTTGGTACTATTCGCGCGGGGAGGGCACTGGTATATTCATAGCAAATAGAGCGCAGGAGGCAAGAACCGGCGCACTTCATCCTATGAATGAGAAGAGGCGAGCGCCGTGGAACAATGCCAGGGTCCGAATAAAAATATTTATGTGCTGTTGACGAATACGGGTACGCTGTTCACGAGACTCATTAAGGCTTTTACCGGCGCTCCCTATAATCATGCATCGTTAGCGTTCGACTCGGAGCTTAACGAAGTATACAGCTTCGGACGCAAGAAGCCGAACAGTCCGCTGCTGGCGGGTTTCGTTAAAGAGAATGTGTACGATGGCGTTTATCGCAGTCATCCAGGGACTAGCTGCACGCTGCTCCGCTTGCGCGTGACTGATAAGCAGTATTCACAGATAAAGCAATTTGTTTCTAGTATTGCTCAGAATAAGGATGATTACCATTATAATCTGCTTGGTGTTATCAGTATTTTGCTAAAGGTTGATTATAATCCCCAGCATGCGTATTTCTGCTCGCAATTCGTGGCTGAAGCGTTGAATAGAGGCGGTCTCGAGCTATGGGAGCGTCCATCCAGGACAGTGACGCCTGATGACTTCCGTCAGCACATCGATATGGAAGCTGTTTACGAAGGTCTATTGTACGACTATCCGATGCTTGATGAGCATAAAGTACGCTGGGCGATTGCGAATCGGATCAAGACGGCTAAGGCTGCTACAGTTGCTATGGAATAATCTGCTCGATAAAAAGAGGGTTTTTATGCCATTTGTCGAAATTCATCGAATGAATTTCTATTTGGAGAAAACAAACCCACTATCGTACTTAAGAGCAGGAGAGGGAAAACAGCATGATTAACTGGTTTCGCAGAAAGCTGATTGGCCGGATTTTGGTCGTAATGGCGGCAGTTATTGTACTCATCGTTGCAGGCAATAGCGCCATTCAACTGCACAACACAGGCACGGCGGTAGAAGGTGCGATTAGTACCTACAACATGAATATCGCGCAAAATTACGTGACGCAGATTGATGTCGACAGCTACGCCGATTTTATCCAGGATCCACAGGAAAATGAATTGTATTGGAAGCTCCGTGAGGAGCTTGATCGATTCCGTCTGTCCATTGGCGCGCGTTACGTCTATTTCGTGAAGGTGGAGGCGGATAAGGATCCGCTGCTGCTTATAGACGGAAGACCGAAGGGCGATCCGCTTGCATCGCCAATTAATGAAGTGACCGATATGCCGGCATCGGCTATTAAGCTCGTGCTGGATGGACAAGCTGCCAGCTCTGATCTTATCGACAATCCTGAATACGGGACTTACATATCTGCATTCGTACCCATGCTGGCTGCAGACGGTACGTTCATTGGAGCGCTTGGCATCGATACCGATGCTTCGGTTCTGCATCAGCTTACGAACGAAGTAACGAAGGACAGCATACCGTTATATGCGGCCATGCTGCTCCTTGCTCTAGCGGCGCTTGGCGTCATTATGTGGTTCATCGCGAGAACGCTCCGGCCGCTTCAAACGATTACGGCGAGCGCGAACAAGATGGCGACGGGCGATCTTGCGGAAGCGAATCGGATGCTGCTGGCACATCCCGTGAAGTCAATCGATGAGATTGGCAGTGCGTACGAAGCGATGCTGCTCATGTCGGGTCATCTGAACGATAAGATCGGCGACATCGTTTCCAAAATCGCACACACATCGGATGTTGTCGCCTATTCTTCCGAAACCTTCTCCAGCCATGCGGACCAAATCTTAACGATGGGCGAGAGTGTGAGCGGATCCATTCGTCATATTCATGAAGGCGCTTATGCCCAAACGCAGAGCGCGCAGGACAATGCCGTCGCCATGGAGGAAATGACACAAGGTATTATTCGTATATCGGAGTCGTCGGCAACCGTATCGGATGCCGCGGTACAGGCGCTGCATACGGCGCAATCCGGTCAGACGACCATTAATGAAATGAACAGGCAAATGCTTAGCATTTCCGAGACGGCGCAAGAGACGTTGACTATTGCGAAATCTCTACAGCAATACACGAGCGAGATCGAGGGCTCGTTAGGCGCAATTAGTGAATTCGCCAATCAGACGAAGCTGCTCGCGCTTAACGCATCGATCGAGGCAGCGAGAGCAGGCGAGCATGGGCGCGGCTTTACCGTTGTTGCGGCGGAAGTCAGGAAGCTTGCCGAGGCGTCGGATGTAACGGTACGGCAAGTGACAGGGCTGCTCGGTAATATCAGCAAGGAGACGGGGCGAATCAGTGAACAGATGGATCGAGCCGCCTCGGAGATTGGGGCGGGGGCGCGCTTGTCGCAGGAGGCGGAGCAGGCCTTCATTCATGCCGTCTCGGCGTTCCATCTCGTGACCGATCAAATTATGGAAGTATCTTCGACGGTAGAGCAAATGTCCGCAGGCTCGGAAGAGGTGGCGGCTACCGTAAGCACTATGGCCAGTGTGGCCGGAGGCGTATCGGATCAGACCAAGCAAATTCAAGAGCTGACGGAGCTGCAGCTGGAAATGATTAAGAAGGTATATGACGATTCCATCGAGCTGAAAAGCAATACATCGCGCATGAGAGAGGCGATCTCACAAGTAAAAGTATAGTCGGGCTATTAGCGCGTGAGTCTTGCTGGAAGACTCTGTTCTTGCCTACTGAGGCAAGTCGCGCTATGCTGAGAGGGATACTAGATTGTAGATGCTTTTCTCACTACATACGTTAGGAATAGATAACCTATGACGATTGGTTTTTTTGATTCGGGTATTGGCGGGTTAACGGTATTATCGGAGGCGCTGCGGCGCCTTCCCGCCAACGATTATTTGTATATGGCGGATACGCTTCACGTTCCTTACGGCACGAAGCCGATGGAAGAGGTAAGAACCTATATTGTTGATGCGATCGAGTCGATGGTAGCTGTAGGGATTGATGCTCTTGTCATTGCATGCAACACGGCGACAAGCATTGCGGTAGCGGAGCTTCGCGAGAAATATTCATTCCCCATCGTAGGAATGGAGCCGGCTGTTAAGCCTGCGGTTGAGATGAACCGGGCTACGGGCAAGCGGGTACTCGTATTCGCGACGCCGCTCACGCTGCAGATGCCTAAATATTATGCGCTCGTGTCCCGTGTAGACGAAGAGGGCATTGTCGATTCTTTGCCGCTGCCTGAGCTCGTCGGCTATTGCGAAAGCTTACAGTTCGATACGGAACTGATGCGCGAGTATTTCCGTGGCAAGCTGGCAGGTTACGATTTGAACCAATACGGCATTATCGTGCTGGGCTGCACGCATTATCCGTTCTACCGCTCTATCCTAAGACAGGTGCTTCCGCCTCATATTCAGATCGTGGATGGCAATGTAGGGACGATTAAGCGGCTAACGGCGCTTATGAATCGGTTCGGCATAGCGGAGAGACATGGAAACGGCAGCGTAAGATTCATGTGTACTGGCGGAGAGGAAGCCTATCTCGACAAAATGCGTTCCGCTTTAAACTTCTATCAAGAGCAGTACATGACGAATGAGCTGTAAAAGAGAATAGGCCGAGCGAAGCGGACATTAGCGTCCTTGCTTCACTCGGCCTATTTTTATTGTTCCAGTCCATTAACCTGCAGCACAACCGGACAATGATCGCTGCCCATAATGTGGCAGTCAATCTGTGCATCCACAAGCTGTGGAGCAAGTTTTGTTGAAGCAAGGAAATAGTCGATACGCCAGCCCACATTCCGCTCCCGTACTTTCGGCATATAGGACCACCAGCTGTAGACGTCGCTAAGATCGGGGTAGAAATGTCTGAACGTATCAACGAAGCCGCTGCCTAGCAGCGTCGTCATCTTGCCGCGTTCCTCGGCCGTGAAGCCGGAGTTGCCCATATTCGGCTTCGGATGCTTCAGATCAATCTCTTGATGGGCAACGTTCAAGTCGCCGCATACGATGACGGGCTTTAACTCGTCAAGCTGCTTCAAGTATGTGCGGAAGCGCTCTTCCCACTCCAGCCTGTAATCAAGCCTGGACAAGTCCCGTCTTGCATTAGGCGTATACACATTAACTAAGTAGAAATGCTCGAATTCAAGCGTAATGACGCGTCCTTCGAACTCCTCGTCCTCTTCCAGTCCGTAGCGGACGGAGAGCGGCTTCAGCTTGGAGAAAATGGCTGTTCCCGAGTAGCCCTTCTTCTCGGCATAGTTCCAGAACTGGTGATAATGCTCGCCGATCTCCAGTTTAATTTGCCCTTCTTGCAGTTTCGTTTCTTGAATGCAGAACAGATCTGCATCCGTTTCGTTGAAGTAATCGATGAATCCTTTGCCTACGCAAGCCCGTAGRCCGTTAACATTCCAAGATATAAGCTTCATTATGAGTGCGCTCCTTACCGTGCGATTGTAGCTATGTCTAGTGTAACATAAGTAGCGCTGAAATCGCTTTAGTCTAGCAGACACTTGTAGTATGATGAAGCTAACAGAACAGGTTCGGAATAGGAGGATTGTCGTATGGAGCAGAGCAATACCGTTGTGGAATTGGATACGGACCGAATCGTCCAGGAGCATCGCCGTTTTTTTCATAGTGGAACTACGAGGAGCGTTACTTTTCGGCTGGAGCAGCTGGGGCGTCTGAAGGATGCGATCGTTCGAAATGAGAAGCTGCTATTCGATGCGTTGCATAAGGATCTTCGCAAAAGCGAGATGGAAGCCTACGCGACAGAGATTGGCTTAGTTCTCGATAGTATTCGCTATACGATGAACAATCTGAAGCGCTGGGCGAAGCCTCAGAAGGTGAAGACGCCGCTGTTTCTCATGCCGTCCACGAGCCGGATATTAAGTGAGCCCTACGGTACGGTACTGATTATAAGCCCTTATAACTATCCGGTATACTTGTGCATCGAACCGATGATCGGAGCCATTGCCGCAGGCAACTGCGTCGTGCTTAAGCCGTCAGAGATGACACCGAACGTATCGGCGGCGCTTCGACGTATCGTTACCGAGACATTCGATGAGTCGTATGTGCGCATCGTCGAGGGGGAGCGCGAGGTTACGAGCGCTTTGCTGGCGGCGTCCTTCGATTATATTTTTTTCACAGGCAGCGTGCCTGTCGGCAAAATCGTCATGGAAGCGGCCGCTAAGCAGTTGATTCCGGTAACGCTTGAGCTGGGCGGCAAAAGCCCGGTTATCGTTGATTCATCGGCCAATCTGAACGTTGCGGCCAAACGTATTGTTTGGGGCAAGCTGCTTAACGCGGGGCAGACCTGCATTGCGCCCGATTATGTGCTCGTCCATGAGGATGTTAAAGATACGCTTATTATCAAAATGAAAGAAACGATAGCCGCATTCTATGGCGCGAATCCGGGATTAAGCCCTGACTTTGGACGCATCGTGAACGAGCGGCATTTTCACCGCTTGGCTGCAATAATCGATCAGGATCGCGCGAATGTCGTTGCAGGCGGCAGGGTAGACAAGGCTGATCTCTATATCGAACCTACTTTGCTGGCGGCAAAGTCATGGGACGATGCGGCGATGTCGGAAGAAATCTTCGGACCGATTCTGCCTATATTGCCTTTCCGGCAGCTGGAAGAAGCGATCACGCAAATTATTGACCGTCCGAAGCCGCTTTCGCTTTATCTATTCACGGAGAGCAAAGCGGTAGAGCGCGAGGTGCTTGAGCGCGTATCGTTCGGCGGCGGCTGCGTGAATGACACGGTTATGCATGTATCGAGCGCTTATATGCCGTTCGGAGGCATCGGTCATTCGGGCATCGGCGGTTATCACGGTAAGTATAGCTTCGACTTGTTCTCGCACAAAAAAAGCATTTTGAAGAAAAGCACGAGGATCAGCATTGAACTGCCTTACCCGCCCTATAAGGATAAAATGAAATGGCTGCGTAAGCTGCTGAAATAGATTGAATTCGTTAAGAAGCCGGAATGATCTCATTAAGAGCATTCCGGCTTTATTGCTGCTTGCGTTGAGTTTATACTATACTAATTGGTAATAATGGAAATGAGGAGAGAGTCGCAATTGGAGGAGAGGCTTGGATTCAGCAGCTTGAATGCTCGGCAATTGCAAGATCGAATCTATCGATATTGTGTGCGTATAACGGGGGATACCTGGGAGGCTGAGGACTTGAGACAGGAGGTCCTGCTTAAGCTCTACAAGGCTGTGGAGAACCAGCCATCTCGCGAGATTACGAATGCATATATGTATCGAATCGCCCTTAACGCATGGCGGGATAAGAAGCGTAAGCAAGGTTCGACTCGGCTAGAGGCTCTTGAAGCTGCTGGGCTTGATAGAGGCGAGCCGGATATGCGGCTGGAGACGCGAGAGCTTCTGGAGACGTTGGCTGATCGGCTGTCCCCTCGCGCACTCGTTATTTTGCTGCTCATGGATGCATTCGGATTTACGGCCAGGGAGACGGGGGAGATGATCGGCGCAGCTGAAGGAGCGGTGCAGGTCACGCTCGGCCGTGCGCGAGCCAGACTGAAGAAGCTGGCAAGTCGGTTTTCTTTCGATAGAAGCGGGAGTGGCCTGGAGCGGACGAAGGCTGAGCAAGCCGAATACGGGCGGCTGGACTTCGAGGCATTGGTTGAAGCGTTCCGAAGAAGGGATGCGAAGGCGATATGTCTTTCCTATCGCGGTCTGGTACAGCAGCAGGCTTTCGTCAGCAATGTTCAGCTTGTTGGCGGCAAAATGTATTTTCACTTTACTGACCCGGATGGAAACCGGTTTATGGTGACGGGGTAAATACAATTGTCATTTTTTGGTGCTCTGTTTGGTTTTTGAATCGGCATACGTTTATTTCATGTAGGTCTAACCATAATGGGGATATAAGAGGAGCGATAGCGATGGCGGTTAAAGAGCTTGGAGGCGTGTTCGTGCATGTAACGAATCTGGAGAGATCGATTCCGTTCTATGAGGCGCTTGGTCTGAGGCTGAGGGGCATTGAGGACTGGAATCCAGGTAGAGGCGCGACTTTCTTCATCAGCCCGGAGCATGACGGCTGCCCGCTTCTGACCTTGGTTGAGTCCGAGCACGTACAGGTGCTGAAGCATCCGCCGTTCAATCTGAACTCGGTGAATGTGAAGGAGATGCATGGCGAGCTGATTGCTAAGGGAATCAAAGTATCCGAGCTTGAAGAGTGGACCTCCCCGTGGAATCATCATAGTCTATTCGATGCGTTCGATCCGGACGGCCATATGATCTGTCTTATTGAAGTTACGCCGATCGAACAGAAGCAGCATGCGCTAATCGAATAAGCGGAGGGCTATTGAAATGAATATGAATTATTATAATACGTTCATAACGGTGGCAGCGGATTGCCCGGTAGAGACGGGGATCATCCCGCCGGATAAGAAGGACGGCCGAACAAAGCCCAGCCTGGAGTACGAGCTGGCAGCGGGGCAGCCTTATCAATATACGCAAGAGGAGCTGCTCTTTGAAGTGTATGTGCGGCATAAGCAGATAGCGGGTGAGGAGCTTAAGGAACGACGTCAGGAGTTATGGGATGGTTTTTTCGGCAAATCGCAGGCTTGTCTGCGTGCATCCATGCTGCCAAAGAAGTACGGCTGGGGCATTCATTTCGACGGAGCCGGCAAGCTGGCGCTTATTCCGAAGGAGTCGGAGGCGTATCAGCAATACATCGAGAATGAGAACGGCGAGCTGAAGGTCGTAGCGGCGATGAGGAGCAGCAGAGGGAAATAAGATGGACGGTAAAATAAAGACGATTATGCAATAGCGGCGTTTCGTTAAACTAAAGGGCAGTATCAGCTCGTAAAAGTTAAAACCATTGCTTTAGCTTCAGGAAATCGAGCTAATGCGTTGGTTTTATTGTTCTGTAGCGAAAGATCTATGGATGGACTACATATGGCGGTATTTCCGTCAGAATAAAGCTAAAAACTAGCGCTATTCCACCAAGTTCAGGTGTGATGAAGTGAAATAGAGCTAGAATCCAGCTCTATTTCCTATATAGCTCATGTAAGGGGCTCCTACTGATGTGTACAAACGCCAATCTACTAGCATTCGGATAATTAAGCCGTTATGTTTTCTCCTTGCCATGCCGGATGAACATCCACACGCCGAAGAGAATGAAGACGCCGGCAGCGAGCTGATACGCCGACAACGATTCTTTCAACAGCCACCAAGCGAGCAGCGAGGAGATGACCGGTTCGCCGAGTACAGCCATGGATACAGCTGCGGCGTTCATATATTTGAGCAGCCAGTTGAATAGATAGTGACCAAATAGGGTTGGTACAATGGCCAGCAGCAGGAACAAACCCCACTCGCGTCCGCTGTAACCGGTAAATGGGTTGCCTAATACGACATTGTACAAAGCAAGCGACGTCGCGGCAAGAAAGAAGACAGCGAAGTTGTAGACGAAGGCGCTTATTTCATTCCGCAGCTGCTTGCCGACGAGCATATGGACAGCAACTGCTGCGGCGCCAAGCATGGATAATACATCGCCAAGCAAAGCGTCGCCCGAGAGGCTGAAGTCGCCTGCTCCAATGAGAACCGAGCCAATTAAAGCGATCCCGAGTCCCCAAAGCATCATTCGATTCGCCTTCGTACGGAACAGCCAGTACGAGCCGAGCATGACGAGCAGCGGTTCAAGGGTCAGCAAGACGGTGGAACTGGCAACGGTTGTAAGGCGAAGCGAAGCCATCCATAGCAGGAAATGAGCGCCAAGCATGACGCCTGATAAGGCGAGTAAGCGCCATTGCCGAGTGCTAAGCCGCATGAATTCATGCCTGTACTTCCAGACGAATGGGAGCATGAGCAGATTGGTCAAGTACAGCCGGTACATCGCGATGACCGCGACGTCCGCCTCTGACCACCGAACAAATATAGATGAGAACGATATGGCAATAATGCCAACGATATAAAGCAGATCATAGATGGCGTTGCGCGAGTTTGGTTTAGCTAGTGTGATGTCAGTCATGATAGTCGATTCTCCGATGCTATTGCTAGTGCAGCACTTGTTCTATTAAAGTTCATTACACATTTTGGCTTGCCTTTGGTTGCTTCGCCTTCTCCACCTCAGCGGCAAAATAAAGCTGAAGCTCCGCGACTTTCTTCTCGTCTGTCAGCACGATCTTATCCTTCAGAAAATGCTCCATGAGCACTTCCCATTCCGTAGGCGCCTTGCGCTGAATCATCGAGCGGATCGCGTTTTTTACAAGCCGGCGTTCCTTGGCGTTCGTGTGCATATCCTTGTATTGCTGCTTCAGATTCATATCCAAATGGGAAAAAATTTTGCGAAGCACCTCGCCAGTCATTCTTGCGTCATCAAGCGCGCGGTGGGCAGAGCCTTCCGCCGTAATCTCCAGCTCTTGAAGCGCCGTCTCGACACTGACGTCGTTCGTTACATTTCGGAAGCGCAAGTAGCCTTTAAGCAGGTCGTAATAATAGAGGCTTGTCCAGAAACTATCATCGAGCTTGTGCATCCGAGTATCAAGCACGATTCGTTTCATATCTTCTCCGCCCCAAGTGAACAGCAACAGATCATCGCTCTGCTTCAACCAGTCGTTGAATCTGGTTATGACGGCTTTGAAGCCCTCAGCCGTGTCGATGTCCTCTTGCGGAATGCCGGTCTTCTTCTTAATGAAGCTATTTAATTTGGAGAAGTAGACAGGCTTAATAAGCGATGAGAATTCATCCTTGAACTGCAGGTTCTCATCAAGACGTACCGCGCCGATCTCGATCACTTCCATAGGAAGCTCGCTCGCGAATTTGCGGCCGTTAAATTCAATGTCCAATATAATGTAATCCAAAGTATGTGTCCCCCGTTCTATGCTCGTGATTCCCATTTTAACAGAAAAGGCCGCTATACAGTAATATTGAAATTATGGGCGAGAAGATAGGCTCTAAGTAGTAGAAATTTCCCCCTGCAAAAGAGGATCGTGCACCGAGTGGCTATGCGCTGCAGGTTTATAATGAAGGCGTAGGCAACTTATCCATTATCCATCAATGACGGGGTGAATTATCGATGAACATTTCGATCGGCGGCTATTCATTCAACAACACGTATTTGGAAGGCAAGATGGATGTATTCGGTTATTTGGAGACCGTCAAATATCGCTACGGCTTGGACGCGGCGGATTTGTGGAACGGCTTCTTCATCGATCGCGAGGGCAAACCGATTATGAAACTCGCGGACGAGAGCTATATTCGCAAAATAAAAGAGGCTTTGGACGAGCGCGAGTTGCGGCTCGTTAACTTCGCCGTAGACGGGGCCCATTTATGGGATCCTGATCCCCATATGCGCGAACTGCTGTATAACAATGCGCTAACGCATTTGCGTGCAGCCATCATTATGGGCGCGGAGACGGTACGTATTGATACAGGCGGCAGTTACACGGAATGGGAAACGATGAGCGAAGAACAATTCGACTATACGGTTTTGCGCTATAAAGAGTTTTCTCAAGTAGCAGCAGACAATGGTTTCAAGATTGGGCCGGAAAATCATATGGGCGCGTCGCTTCTCCCGCGCGAAATGAAACGGATCGCGGAAGCGGTCGACCATCCAGCGTTCGGATTTCTCGTTCATCTTGGCCGCTGGAAGGCCGATCAAGCGGAAGGCGACCGGTTGGTAGCGCCATGGGCTTACCACACTCATTTCGATGCGGCGACTGCCGTAAGAGAAAATGCTATTGAGACGATTCGAATGATGGAAGCATCAGGTTACACCGGATATTGGGGAATTGAACAAAATGCGCCGGGTAATCAGTATGCGGAAATCGAGCGCTTGATCGGGCTCGTGAAGAAGCTTCTGGCAGAAGCGTAGAATACAGCTGTGGAGGGTGAAATAAGGATGACAAACATACGTATCGGTATTATCGGCGTAGGTCAAATCGGCAAGCAGCATATTGAGAAGTATAGCCATATACCCGGTGCGGAGCTCGTTGCGGTCTGTGACGTTAATCTGACAGAGGCAAACCGAGTAGCCGAGCATTACGGTATTCCGCATGCTTATTCAGATTTCCGTGAGCTGCTGCAACGTAACGACATAGATGCAGTAGATGTATGTCTGCACAACAACTTCCATGCCCCTGTCACGATAGCGGCGCTGGAAGCGGGCAAGCATGTGTATTGCGAGAAGCCGATCGCAGGAACATATGCGGACGGCAAGGCGATGGTCGATGCGGCTGAAGCAAGCGGCAAGCAATTGCATATTCAACTATTCACGTTGTATCAGAAGGAGACGAAAGCTGCTAAGACGCTGATCGATGGCGGCATGCTTGGCAAGCTGTACCATGCGCGTTCGACCGGCTTCCGACGGAGAAACCGTCCTTATGTGGACGGTTACGGCACGCCTTATTTTACTCGCAAGGAGACGGCAGCAGGAGGCGCGTTGTTCGATATGGGCGTATATCATATCGCGCAAATTCTATATCTTCTCGGCAATCCCGCGGTAGAGCGGGTTACGGGCAAGCTTTATCAGGAAACCGATATGCTAGAGGAGCGGAGAGAGAAAAGCGGGTTCGACGTCGAAGAGCTCGGTACGGGTTTCGTTCGGTTCGCTGACGGTCTGACGCTGGATATTATCGAGGCTTGGGCCGTGCATATGGGCGATTTCGAGGGCAGCAGCATCGCCGGCTCTAAGGGCGGCGTCCGCTTGCCGAGCGAACAAGCAGGCGGGGGGACAAGGCCGATTACCTTTCATAATACGGTGTGCGATATGGATATGGACAGCACGCTTGACCTGGATATGATGGACGTACGCTGGCATCGTATTCGGGACAATGAGGATGCTTACGATTCGTCGCAGGCGCATTGGATTGCTGCGCTGCAAGGCAGAGTTCCTTTGCTGCCGACTGCTGATATTGCGCTGCGCACGATGCTTATCAGCGAAGGCATCTATTTGTCGGACCGGCTAGGTCGGGAAGTGACGGCGGAGGAAGTGATTGCATCTTCCAGGTCTACCGCCGTTCCATTATAAAGAATGGGAACGAAGGTTAAGCAATCCTACAGTGTGATTAAAGGATTCAACTTTTTCATTTACGGCGCTTTAACGATCTATAGCACTTATTTTGCGCTATATTTGAAGTCTATAGGGTTGTCTACGCTTGAGATTGGGGCACTAATGGCCGGAGGTCCCATCGTATCGCTTGTTGCCAATCCGTTCTGGGGATATGTCAGCGACCGCTTCAGGAACTTGCGTCTGACTTTAATCTTGATGTTAGTAGGCAGCATGATTATCATGCAATTCGTATTTCTATCCGAATCGTATACGTTTATTTATACGTCGATGCTGTTTTTCTTCTTTTTCCAAATGCCGTTGTTTTCGCAAAGCAACACCTTGATATTGAACAGTATTGAAGGCACCAATCAAAGCTTCGGGGCTTTCCGATTATGGGGGTCACTCGGATGGGGCGTTATGGCGTTAGCGGCGGGGCCGGTCATCGGTCAGATTGGGATTGAACGTCTATGGATCATATACACCGTTATGATGCTGTTCTCGCTGGTCTTCGCCTTCGCGCTGCCGCGCGGCGAGGCGAAGAACTCGGCTGCAAAAGCGGGCAAAGTAAATTATCGCTCCTTATTCGCAAGCCGGGCATTCTTCATCTTCCTGTTCGTCGGATTAGTGCTCTCGATTCCGAACTCCGTGAATACGACATTCGTCGCCTTATATATTAAGGAATTGGGCGGAGGAGAAAGCTTGGTAGGATGGTCGGCCTTTCTCTCGTCGATCTTCGAGATTCCGATCTTCCTGCTGCTGGACAGGTATTTGAAGCGTAACATACGCTCGATGCTGCTTTGTCTCGTTGTTATTAGCTGTCTGTTCGCATTAAGATGGTTCTTGATGGCGGGAGCGGCAAGCGCGATGCAGGTCATCTTCATTCAAATGCTGCACTGCGTCACGTTCGGCGGCTTCTATTATATCGGGACGCAATTGACGGTATTATTGGTGCCTGCCGAGCTGCGCTCGTCAGGCCAAGCGGTGTACGCGCTCACTTGGGGAGGGTTGTCGGGGATGGCAGCCGGCTTCATCGGTGGCCTGATGTTCGAGCAATCGGGAGCGCAGTCGATGTATTTCATCTGCGGCGCATTATCTGTACTTGGTATTATCGGGTTTTCCTTGCTGTATGCTTTTGTGCGAAGACTGCAGGAGAAGCAGTTGGAACAGCCTGAGCAATCCGAGCAAGTGATTCAACTATAACATTAAAAAATCCCGACTCCTTCTCGCAGAATTGCTGCTGGAGGAGCGGGATTTTTTGTTTTAACCTTAAAAATAGCTACCGGGCTTTTCTCATACGAATCATCGTTACTGCAATTGTTCCGAACAAGATGATGAGCGATACGGGAAGGAGCCAAATGCCTAGTCCTGACGATAATCCAACCGCATTCTGAATGGATGACCATGAAATGTAACCGAATAAGATCACTATTTCGAGCTTGATCCAACTCAGGAGCAACAGCGATAGACGATACTGGGCTTCGGCGTTCTGTTCCGTAATTGGCACAATGTAGTTGAAATGATGGGGAATGCGCCGCAGCAGCGATAGTCCGACATACAGCATAATGGCGATGATCGGCAAAATGATAAGCGTTACCCGATCTCCCCAACCATCAGCCTCGCCTCGGGCGTTGAAGTGGATAGGGATTGTGGTTGGGAGATTGGTCCATTTGAGAAGCATGTATAAGAAAGAAAACATCAGAACTAAAATGCATACCCAGTCCATCCATCGTTCCATGCTAGATTTGGTGAGGGAGATAGTAGGTTTTTGTTCTATGGTAATCCATCCCTTTCTTGGATCTTAATATTAACTATATCTTACTGCAAGTTATATATAGATTCTAAACATTTTTTAAACCGACATCATTCGACAACATCTATATCCATTATTTGATATATTCGTTAAGCTATCTATCATTCCTGGACTTTAGTTTCGATATACTTAAATAGATTAGGAATGAAGAACTAGCGCTACAGCATTTATTTATTGGTAGAGGAGCCGCTTGTTATGAAACGATTTCGAACTTGGTTGACCGGATTGCTAGTTTTGGTACTAGTTTTCCCTGCATCACAAGCTTTTGCCGCAGCTGAAGGCCAAATGGAGGAGCTATCGCTTGACAGCAAAAAGATTGCCTCGTCTAGCAGCAGTCTTTCATTGCCTAGCACTACATTCACAGAGGGTATTTTGTCAGGTGCACTAAATAGCGATCAAGAAGTGCTGCAATTTGCGGGCTCCAAAGGCAAGGGACAAGGGATTGCGGCGAGCAGCAAACAATTTATAATCGCTCGTAAGGATACAGATAATCTGGACCAGGATCACTACATTCTTCAACAATCTTTTAGAGGTGTTCCAGTTTATGGGCGCTATATGCAAATTAATTTAAATAAGGCAAATCAGATTTATGCCATTCAGGATAAATCCGATAATGGCTTGAGCCTATCTGCTCTGAATACTTCACCATCACTTACAGCGGATGAAGCTATTAGCGCATTCAAGAAGGATTTGGAAAGCGGGCTGAACGGTGAAATTCAGTTGGAGACGAAGGCAGGATCCTACCAAGTGTCTGCACCGACCGCCTCTACAATTATTTATCCTTTTAATGGAAAGAATTATTTGGCTTATAAGGTCAATATAATATTCATGTTCCCTACGGCCGGTAATTGGATTGGGTACGTGGATGCGCATACGGGCCAAGTAATTGATAAGTACAATAAGCTTCAACATGCCACAGGAACCGGGTACGGAAATGATGGGAAAAGTAAAAAACTAAACACTACACAATATAACGGGCAATATATTTTGTGGGACCAAACTCATATTGGTGATATTTATACGCTTGACCTTATTGATTGGGATGATGAATATTTATACTTTGATGATATATACAGCTCGAATAATATATTCAACAATCCATATAATGCAGATGGGGTTGACGCGCATTATAATGCGGATATCGTGTATGACTTTTATAAATCCAACTACGGTCGTGAAAGTATAGACGGTGCAGGGATGGATGTTTACTCTATTGTTCATGTGCCTGAGTTTGATGACGAGGGCAACGCCTATATTATGGACAATGCGTATTGGAACGGGGAAGCCATGTTTTATGGGGACGGATCGGGCTCATCCCGTGGGGGCTTCGATTGTTTATCATGTGGACTAGATGTCGTAGCTCACGAGCTGACGCATGGCGTTACGGAGTTTACGGCTGGCTTGGAGTACCGCTTTCAATCCGGCGCTTTGAATGAATCTATTTCCGATATAATGGCTTCCGTAATCGATAAGGATGATTGGTTCATTGGCGAAGATACGGGCATGACGCTTAGAGATATGGCAGAACCGGAAAACCACAATCAGCCTGGACATATGGATGATTATGCAGACTTAGAGGATACGGAAGAAGAAGACTGGGGCGGCGTTCATGTTAATAGCGGAATTCCCAACCGTGCCGCTTACTTGATGGCAGGGAAGTTTAATGCGCTAGGGCTTAAAGGCAGAGATTTATTAGGCAAACTCACCTATGAATCGCTACGATATTTTCTATTTGAAACATCTGATTTCAGAGATATGAAGAATGCTTATTGGCTTGCGGCAGAAACGGTCAGCGGCTTAACCACTGCGCAACGTCAAACGGTCAAAAAAGCGATTTCGGAGGCATGGACAGCGGTAGGCATTGAGGGCGATCCGATTAGCGATTTGAGAGTTGCGGCCCAAACAGCAAATACCGTTCAATTAAAGTGGACGGCAGTAAGCGGAGCTTCTTCGGTTAGTTTGTTTTTAGCTTACGATAATTCGGAATGGTATGATCTTGGCGATCTTACAAATCCGAATCTTAACTCGGTAACTGTGATAGCTCTTCCTACGGGAAAAACTTACTACTTTGCTTTAGCAGTCAATGATGGCAAGAATGAAGGATTATCTAATATAGTATCTACAAAATTGACGCCAGGCAAAATAAACTCTTTTATTTTGGGATCTAAAACCTACGATACTGCTACATTCAATTGGAGCGTAACGGATGTACCTGATAACCTAATTATCCAACAGTCTCTGGATAACGGAAAAACGTGGTTAACTTCTTCGATTTCGGGAAGTCTGACGCCTGAAAGTACGTCGGCTACTGTTAACAATCTCGAAACTGGTAAAACATATAAATTCCGATTAGGTGTGAGCGGTACGGCTTATACATCGACTCAATATTCGACGATCTTAAGCGTTCCGATTACGCCAGTGGGTGTCGCGGATTTGGCTGCTTCKGGAGCGACTGGCAATAGTACGGCATTGACTTGGACGCCTGCTGTAGGGGCGACGAGCATTGTCGTGCAGCAATCGCTTAACGGCACCTCGTGGACAAATGCGGTTACGGGAGCTTTAGCTCCGAATGCAGGCAACGCGACAGTAACTGGGTTGCTGTCGGGTACCGTATATAAATTCAGAGTCGTCGCAACAGGTGGACGAAATGCGGGCAATTCCAATGTTGCAAGTTCGACGACGTTGTCTGTTCCTGTATCTGAGCTAAGAGTAAGCAGCACGACATCTAATTCGGCTGTTCTGGCATGGCCTGCTGCAGTTAGGGCAAAAACGATTTACGTCGAGTACTCGGCTAATGGCGGCACAAGCTGGAAAGAACAAGCGCTTAAAGTGTCCGGAACCGCTAAGATGGCAACCGTAAAAGGTTTGCTTCCTAATACAGAGTATCAATTCCGACTTCAAGTTGCTGAAGGAGCTAATGCGGGAACTTCCAATACGGCAGCGGGCGTAACGAAGCCGGTTCCTTTGAAATCTTTTGCAAGCACGGGCAGAACGAATCTAAAGGCAGAATCGGCTGAATTCAAATGGTCACTGCCTGTCGGTGCGACTTCATTGACAATTGAACAATCAACTAACGGCAAAGATTGGGCAACGGCTATAACAGACAGCATTAATCCAATTGCAACAAGTGCAACGGTTAGAGAACTGACTCCGACAACGAAATATTATTTCCGTTTGAATGTTGTCGGCGGTCAAAACGAAGGCCCGTCCAATAGCGTAATGGTCACAACCATTCCATTGCCGTTGTCAGATCTTTCGGTAGATGAAAGGGAGACTACGGGAAGCAAGGTATCGTTGAACTGGACGGCAGCAATCGGAGCTAAGAAGGTAGTTATTCAACAATCGCTGAACGGCAAGTCTTGGACGACCGCAAAAGTAGCGTCGCCTTTATTGCCGGGTGACAGCAGCGCGGTCGTTACGGGACTTGCATCAGGTACGGATTACGATTTCCGTATTACGATAACTGGCGGTCAGAACGCTGGTAATTCGAACATTGCAGAAGAGAGTACAAAGATTGTGCCAGTCGATTCGTTAAGAGAAAGCTCTTCGACGACAAACAGTGTAACGTTGGCTTGGGATGCGGCCTCCAAGGCGACTACAATTGAACTTCAGGAAAATGTTGGAGGCGGATGGCAACCTGTAGCAGGTATTAAGCTTTCGGTATCCGCGAAGTCTGTAACGATTAAAGGGCTGACTCCGAACACAAGTTATGCTTATCGCTTAAACGTTTCTGGTGGGGGCAATGACGGCAAATCGAATGAAGTAGAAGTAAGGACGAAGTCGCTTGCGATATCTGGTTTTGCTTCTACGGGCAAGACAGCCAATACCGCGAGCTTTAAATGGAAGCCTGTAACTGGGGCYGGAAAAGTGTATATTGAGTATGTGGGTAACGGTCAAGATTGGGCTGACGCTGTTTCTATCGAATTATCGACTGATAGCGTAACGGCTACGGTGGATGGTCTAACACCCTACACGAGCTACAAATTTAGACTGAGAGTAGAAGAGGGGCTTTATGAAGGTTCTTCAACTGCTTTGAGTGTAAAGACGAATCGTTAATCGTTTTCTAGTAGAGTATTAACGTTAACAAGGGCTGCGCCAAATGGTCTGAAACAGACCAAACGGTGCAGCCCTTGTTGCGTTTATTGAATTCTCGCACTAACTTCGCGTCTTGCGGCTATTCAACCATAGGGGGATACGGAATACTAGATTAATGAGCAGGACGACGAAGACGAGAACGGCGGCTGCTTTCTGCGCAATTTCTTGCGCGTCGGATACAATCGCTTCCGACTGTACGTACCACAGGTGGACGGCAAGCGTCTCGCCGGGAGAGAACAGGCTGAAGTCCCACATCTCGCCGGATGTAGTGACGCCAGCGGTTAGGATAATAACCGCGCTCTCGCCGAAGGCGCGGCCGGCGACGAGGCAGATGCCGGTGATGATGCCATTCAGCGCGGCCGGGATAAGCGCACGAGTTATCGTCTGCAGATGCGTTGCGCCAAGCGCGAAGGAGGCGCTCTTCTGGTCCGCAGGCACGGCGCGGATCGATTCCTCTGTAACTCGCGTTAATACCGGGAGATTGAGGAAGGCGAGGCTGATCGCACCGCCGAGTATCGTGAGTCCGATTTGGAACATCTCGACGAACAAGGCGATGCCGAACAAGCCGAATATGATCGAGGGTACCGATGCAAGGCCTTCCACGCATACGCGTACGAAAGCGATGAGCTTATTGTCCGGTGCGAACTCGGCGAGGTAGATGCCTGCGGCCATGCCGAGCGGGATGGAGATAAGTAGCGACAGGAACAGAATGTAAAAGGAATTGAGCAGCGTAGGGCCAATACCGCCGCCTTCATCGATCTCGCTTGGGAGGCCGAATAGGAAATCCCACGTCAGCTTCGGAAGACCATCCTGGAGGATCAAATACAGAAGTCCGAAGATAAATGCGATAATAAGGACGCCTGCGGTCCAGATCACGCCGGAGAACAAACGGTCGTTGATCCGGTTAAGCCCTTTGTTGTTGCGGCGGAACGGATTAGCGGCAGCGGTCGCACCGGCACCGGCACTCATATGGTTTTTCATGAAATGCGAGCTCCTCTCCGTTGCAGCCAGCGAACGGCCACGATCATCAGAAGTGAAATAAGCAGCAGCAGGAAGCCCATCAGATACAAAGCATAGTTCCAGGTGGAGTCAAAAGGAACGTTCGATATTTGCATAACGATATTGCTTGTTAAGACGGAGGTCGGCTTCAGTAAGCTGTCTGCAAGCTGAGGCGTATTGCCGATAACCATCACGACAGCCATCGTCTCGCCGACGGCACGAGCCATGCCGAGAATGACGGCATACATAATGCCGCTTTTCGCGGAAGGCAGCAAAACCTTCCAAACGGTCTGGAATCTCGTAGCGCCGAGAGCGTAGGAGGCGTCGCTGAATTTGGCAGGTACGGCGCTAATAGCGTCGTCGCTAATCCGGCTGACGGTCGGGAGCACCATGATCGTGAGTACGAGTGCCGCGGCGAGCAGTCCGTCGCCCATGCCAGTGCCTGTTACGGTACGGATAAGCGGAATAAGGACGGTTAACCCGAGATAGCCATAGACGACCGACGGTATGCCGACCAGCAGGTCGAGTATCGGGCGAAGCGCGTTTTTCAGCCATGGCGGGACGAATACCGATAGGAAGATCGCGATCATCAGCGAAAGAGGAACGGCGATCAGCAGCGTAAGCGCCGTTAAGGCGAAGGTGCCGAAGATGAATACAAGTCCGCCATATTGCTCGTTCTCGGGCGTCCAATCGGTAGAGAAGAAGAAGTCGGCGAACGAGATATGGTTGAACGTAAGAACGCCGGTCCGAAGCATAAGAAATAGAATAAGAAATAGGATCAGACAAACGAAAGCAGCAGCAGCGACACATAGGTAACGGAACATGCGGTTCATCGCGAACAAGCGCGAACGGCGGTCGAACTTCTTGCCGCTGCCCGCTAGCAGCGTACGGCCAAGCTCGGCATGAAGCGGCGCTTTGCCGGCGACAGGGGTTGAATCTAGCATAATAAAGGTCTCCTCTCTCTAAAAGAGCGGCGGGCGAGGCGCTTCCATGCGCCTGCCAGCCGCTCTCTTCGTGTCATTCCATTCCTTCAGATAATGCTTATTTCATAGCCGAGATCGGGATGAACTTCAGCTTTTTAAGCGATCCGTTCTGGAACTTCGTGCTTTGAACGTATTTAATGAATTCTTTCGTAGCGCCAGTAGGCTCGCCTTTTGTCATGTAGTAGCCGTAGCCCCACACTTTGTATTTGCCGTTGATGACGTTAGCTTCCGTTGGCGCGATATCGTTGATTTTTACAGCGATCATTTTGTCCGTAACATAAGCAAGGTCCATGTAACCAATAGCATTAGGCGTCGTCTCGATAGCCGTCTTCATATCGCCGCTTGTTTTCACTTCTTTATAATTGTCGCCTTTAGTCATGAAATCCGTGCCTTGCAGCGCTTTATCCTGGAAGTTAACGCGCGTGCCGGAGCCGAACGTACGGTTAACGACGATAATATCGGCGTCCTTGCCGCCAACTTCTTTCCAGTTCTTGATTTTGCCGGAGAAAATGCCTTGCAGCTGCTTCGTCGTCAAGTTCGTTGCCGTTACGTTTTTGTTCACGACGGCTGCGAAAGGAATGACAGCTACTTTATGTGCCACTTGGCCTTCGAATTTCTTGAAGCCTGGTACGTCCTTCGAAGCGTCCCAGTCTACCGCGCCGATCTGTGCGATTCCTTTGCGAACTGCTTGCGGCCCAGTAATGGAGCCGGCTGCCGACGCCGAGATTTTCACTTTCGGGTGAAGCTTTTTGAATTCGTTAGCCGCCTGAAGCGTGAGAGGCAGCAGGGCGGAAGAGCCGTTGATGACGATCTTGCCGCTGAGCTTGCTAGCCGCGTGCACGGCTGTTAGCGAACTGAAGCCGATAACGGTTGCGAGTACGGCGATTGTAAGTGATTTAAACCATTTCATTGAAATATCCCTCCATTAATTATTGAGTAATGTTCTTCCATTGGCCGTTAACCGATACGGCAAGCTGGCCGTCGATCAGAGCAGCAAGATGCCCGTAACGCGATACGATGATTTCAGATACGTTATCCGATACGGCTGCAATCAGTTTGTTTCCGCCGATTAATGTATCAATCTCATAGATGGCATTCGATGAATCGTCGTTCGATGTCAGCAGGTACAGTCTGTCAGCACCTTGTGCGAGCTGATAAACATCCTTTTGCGCGAATACGCTGGTCGAAGCAGCGTCTGTTCCGGCAGTGGAGACGGATGCTGCTTTGCCGATACTTGCATCGTCAGCCGTTACGCTTACGTAGTACACTTTGGAGCCGTCAGCCGAAAGCTCGATGAACACTTTGTCGTCCGTGTCCTTCGTCAGTTGCACCGGCTTGTTGTCTGCCGCTGCCGCGTTATAGAAGTAGATTTGCGCTTCCGTTCCGGCAGCATCGATGGCCACGTCGTCCAGAGCGACATCGACATTGCTGTCTGCGGTTACTTTCGGTTGCTTGTTAACGGTGAAAGCGAATTTCGTGCCGTCCGCGGACACGTCGAGGTTCGCTTTATAATCGACCTTATCTTCAAGCACTTTGGACACAGTTCCGTCGGCCAAGTTCACTCTGGCAATGATCGAGTTTTTGTCGCCTTGCAGGAAGAAGAGAGCCGTTCCGTCTTGTGACCATTGCAGCTCGTTCTTAATCGAGCTGTCCGTGCTTACTTGCTTGGATTCCTTGCTGTTCAGATCGATGACATATACAGCGCCATTGGCATCTGTGTAAGCCACGTTTTGACCATTCGGCGAAACAACGAGATCCGAAGTGCCAGCGGAGGAGAGCAGCAGCTCATACTTGCCGTTAGCCGCATTTACGAGGTAATCTTCACGGCCGTTGTCGGAGCTGTTCGATACGATTAGGCGTGTACCGCCGGCCCATACCGCGTGCTCAACGAATGTCAATTGCTCAACCGTTGCGATAGAAGGGGCATCGGCATCCGCTTCATATGTACCGCCAAGTGCTTCAACCAGTGCAGATGGGTCTGCGAATATCGTGTAGTTGACCGTCTTCACATCTGATGAAAGAGCAGGCGACGTGCTGCTAGCGGCAATGGTTCCTGCGCCCGGGTTAACATACACCGACTTGCCCTCCAGTGTGAGTGTTACATAACCGGCTGCCGGTTGCAGAGCTGCGCCAATGGCCTTTGCGAAATCGCGTACGGAGACGAGCGTCGTGCCTGAAGCGCCTTGAATCGTACGGAGAACGGCTGGATTGGCATTCACGAGGAATGTCGTTTGGCTGAATTGGACAGCTTCCTGCTTGACCGGAGTTTGGGCAAAAACAGGGTTGACGGCGGTTGCGCCGAGAGTTGCCGCCAGCATGGAGACAGCCAGCACTTTTTTCATTTGCATGGAATCGGTCACCTTTCTCATCGTTAAGTGGTATGGGACTAATCGACTATTGATTCGATTTCATATGGATCATAGCAATCAATTATTATCCCATTATTTTGAAATCGTTTAGTATTTGTAAAGGATTGGCAGAGTGTATGAGGTTTTTGTACTGCTTTTGTACGGGAGATAGATTTGTTACACTGTGTATACTTGAGTAGATGAAGAGAGGAAGAAGACAGCATGAACTACAATCCTTTAGAGGACGAGGTTATCCATTCGTTAGAGCAGTTGCAGGAGATTGTCGGCATGCCGCATGAGGCGGTCGTGAAAAAAACAGTAACGGTGATCGATGATCATATTCGAGGATATTTGGCGAAGTGTCCGTTGTTTTTCCTTGGGACAGCGAGCGGAGAAGGATTATGCGATGTGTCGCCGCGAGGCGATGAGCCTGGTTTCATTAAAGTGTTGGATGAGAAGACGCTGGCATTTCCGGAGCGGTTGGGGAATAGACGGATCGATTCCATGCACAATCTGTTTGCGAATCCGAGACTGGGCATGATTTGTATATTGCCGGGGATGGAAGAGGTGCTGCGGATTAACGGGAAGGCAACGATTATACGCAATGAAGCGTTGATGGAGAGCATGCAGATTAATGGCCGATCGCCATTATATCTCGTTAAAGTGGAAGTTGAGGAGTGTTTTGTTCATTGTCCGCGCGCGCTGAAATTTTCCAAAGTATGGGATGCCGAAACGTGGTTGCCGCGTGAGGAAAGGCCAAGTACGAAGGAAATGTTCGAGGCTCATATTCAGTTGAACGGTTATGTCATCGGGAAAGATTAGCTTTCCCGAGCAAGGCCATAAATCCAAGCGGAGAAATATGGATTAAAAGCACAAAACTTATTTATACCATACTTGAATCATTCAAGGCAACAGAAATTTTCGGAAAAGTATTGTGGTTTTCGCGATACTGTAGTATCTTCAATATGTGGAAAAAATAAGGGAGGTGAAAGACGGTGGAAAAAATGGCAATGCAAATGATGATGAACATGTGCATGGACGAAATGATGTGCAAGATGAAGTCCATGAAGATGATGATGGACATGATGATGGAAATGAACATGATGGACGGCATGGATATGAACATGATGATGATGAAGATGCAAGAGTGCGACGAAATGTCGACGATGATGATGAACATGATGCGCAATATGGAGCAAGTATCGATGTAATCATATCGAACTATGAATCTGGCCATTCATAGCTCGAAGCAGTACCTATCCATAACGGCAGAGCGGATATCCGCATGCCATAAGTTACGAAAGTGCAACAACCGCGAATCGTTTGGCAGAGCAGACCGCTGCATGCCGACGCTTTTTTTTATTTCTACGCATAATTAGATGCTAAAATGCGTTCAAGGTTTTCAGCTTGCTGGCGATCATGACGCGTTGAAGCTTGAACTCCCACACTTTCTCCCGAAGCTGACGCTGCTGCGCCTCGTCCTGATTTCTCCGAAGCTGCTCGTATATATCTAACATTTTGCGATTGATCGCATCGAACCGAAGCCATAGGTCAACACGTAAGCCATGCTCGATCTCGAGATTGATATGGTTGTCTTTGGCGCGCAGCGCTTGAAGAATGTCATGCTGCCATTCGGCGTCGCCGATCTGGGTTGCAAAGTTATATAGATCTAGATAGTCGTCTACCCATTTCGTTGCTATTTCTTTCGCCGAATTCGCCATCGTTAACCGCTCCAATCATCGTTATGTATCTTTACCTAGTATTATACTCGGAATTATAGGAGTTGCAAGTCATTTAACAAAAAGTTTTCGTTGAATCGTTTTGCCCTCAGTGATAACATGAATAACAGTTTTTAAGGCAGGGAAATGAGGGGAATAATTCATGAATCATACCGAATTAATAGCAGTGCCTGCGCAGCGCGGCAGCCGATTGTGGATCGCCATTGTGCTGGGCTCTTTAGCGGCGATAGGCCCGTTGTCGCTGGATATGTATCTTCCGGCATTGCCGGCACTTGCGGAGGAGCTTGGCTCGACGACTTCCGCGACGCAGCTGAGCTTAACCGCATGTATGCTGGGTCTTGCGCTGGGGCAGTTAATCGCGGGGCCGATCAGCGATGTTAGGGGCCGCCGTTTTCCRCTAATTGTAGGCATAGCCGTATATGCAATCGTCTCGGCTCTTTGTTTCTTAGCACCGAATATATGGGTGTTCGTCGGCCTTCGGTTCATTCAGGGACTTGCAGGAGCGGCAGGCATCGTGATATCAAGGGCGAGTGTACGTGATTTGTATTCAGGCGTAGAGCTAACGAAGTTTTTTGCGCTGTTGATGCTTATCAATGGTGCTGCACCGATATTAGCGCCGATTGTTGGGGCTGAGGTACTTGTATTTACGTCTTGGAGAGGTGTATTCGCTATACTAGGCGTGCTTGGCACGCTCATGCTATTAGCTGTTGTGTTCGGTCTCAAGGAAACGCTGCCGGTGAATCGTCGCTCTAGCGGCGGTATTCGGGGCACGCTGTCAACCTTCCGCCGACTAGCCGGCGACCGCGTGTTTATGGGTTATGCGCTAACGCAAGGGTTCGTCATGGCGGCTATGTTCGCTTATATCTCGGGTTCGCCTTTCGTGCTGCAGGAGTTGTTCGGCGTGTCGCCGCGCACATACAGTCTCATCTTCGGAATGAACGGCGCGGGCATTATTATCGCCAGCCAAGTAGCGGGGAGGCTCGCTGGCCGTGTGGCTGCGCGCAAGCTGCTGGCAAGCGGACTCACATTGACAGCGGCCGGCGCGGTATTGCTGCTGTTAGCCATATGGACGAATGCTGGTCTGAGTTTGATTATTCCAGGTTTCTTCCTGCTTGTTTCAAGCGTCGGGCTCGTATCGACGACAACGACCTCGCTCGCCTTGCAAAGCCAAGGGCAATCCGCGGGGAGCGCCTCGGCACTGCTTGGCATGCTTAGCTTCATTATCGGCGGCTTGGCAGCGCCGCTCGTAGGTATTGGCGGGAACGATACGGCATTGCCGCTCGTTATCGTCATTGCAAGCCTTGTTGTTGTTGCCTTCAGCTGCTTCCGCTTCCTGGCAGCAGAACCGGTTAAGCCTTCTGCGCGAAAAACACATTAAACTCATGATAACGATAAACGGCATCGACATTCGTGAAGCCTGCCGCAAGCAACCAGCTGATCTGATCGGATGCCTTGGCATTGATGTCTTGTTTTCGCCGCTCGATAGAGGCTTCGATCGCTTCAATCGGAAGATCGGTAGCGTGAATGGCTTGCTTCCATAGCTCCATGTAGCGTTGATCGATGAAGGGGGTCAAGCCTTCGGCTTGATCGGCGTTAACGAAGAGGCCTCCGTCCTTCAGCAAGTGGTATATCGTTTGGAACAGTGATCTTTTGTCCGGATGGGTCAAGTGATGGATGGACAGGGAGGATATGACCGCATCATAGCTTCCGGCCTGCTCATAAGGGTAGTTCAAATAATCCGCCGCTATATAGGTTATATTCTCATAGGCGGCGAGTCTGCGTCGTGCCTGTTCTAACATGTGCTCGCTGAAATCGATCAAGGTCACATGAGCCTGCGGGTACTTCGCGAGGATGAAGGCGGACAGCAGGCCGGTGCCTGCGCCGAGATCGATGATGCGCGGCTGCGGTGTATTAAGCTCTAGCCATTGAACCGCGGTTCCATAGAAGTCGTCGAAGCACGGAATTAGCTGGCGCCTCTGTTGGTCATATTGTTGCGCCACGGCGTCGAATTGCTGTTTCACGATAGGGTTCATGTTCATGCCTCCCTTGTAATGGTTATGCCTTATACTACACAAGGAGCAATATTTGTGGAAATATATAAAAGTTATATTGTTTATAGGTTGTAGCTATAGTCAGCCTTTAATAACAAGTAAAGAGCCCTATAAAGGGCTCTTATTTCGTTGCTACCGTGAAAAAAATGCTGATTTCCGTGCCGCTGCCCGGCGCTGACCGCACCTCGATACGTCCGTGATGGGCTTCTACAATCATCTTCGCAATGCTCATGCCAAGACCGGAGCCTGCGGACGATTGATCGGTATTCGTGCCTCGATAATAACGATCAAACAGCTTGCGGCTCGTTTCTTCGTCCATCCCTTGTCCATTGTCCGCTACTTTAATAAAGGGCTCGTCATTGATCATTCCCGTCGTGACGGTGATCGTTGTGCCGGGACGATTATGCTTCACCGCATTCGACAATAGGTTATCCAAGAGGCGGTTCAGCCAAGTGGCATTACTGATAAGCGGAATAGGCAGCTCGTCGTCTTCATAAATGAACTCGTATCCCGTCAATGTTGCGTCGTTGACATACTTAAGCACGGCTCTGCGGATCAGCTCGCCAAGCTCCAACTCATGCCGCTCCACAGCTTCCGAGTGATGCTTTAACTGGTATACGTGAGAGAAATCGGTCACAAGCTCCAGCATGTAGTCGCCTTTCTGGCGAATCATGCGTCCCATCTCGCGCAGCTCCTCCTGATTCCAGTCAGAGGAGGGGCTCTCCAGTATGTAGCCATAGCCTTGGATGGTAGCAAGCGGCGTACGCAAGTCATGGGATATGCCGCTCATCCATTCCTCGCGCGTTCTCTCCAGCTCGGCACGGTCTTTCTCCGTCTGTGCCAGCTTCTCGGCCATTCGATAGAAGGACCGGATGACCTCTTTATACAGACGATAGCGCATTCGCAGCTTGCCGTTCTTGCGGAATACGCGTCGCCGGTCACGACTCGTCAATACTTCCTCGTAGTATCCTTGCTCCATGCGCTCGAACCATCCGCTGAACATTATGAGCGGTTGGCCGTAACGGTAGCCGTGCCACGTCGTAATACCGATGGAGAGTAAAAGAAAAGCGATGCCGATCCCAATCAATAAACGAATAATACCCTGCATGACGGGCTGATGCTTGAGCACTCCCGGCTCTATCGGGGCATGGACAATCCACGTCGGCGATTGATCGTCATGTTGATAGACGGTAATCGCAGCGTCGTATTCGCCTGGCGCTTGGCGCATGGCGAGCACTTCGAGCGGCGCATAGCTTTGGACGCCGGAGTCGGTCCGAGACGCGCCGATCTTTTGAATGATTTTGCCCAAACGATCAATAATCGTTAAGGTGCTGCCGGATTGCAGCAGCTCGGCATGCATGTCAGGCAGATGCTCTTCGGCGACTAGCCCATCTTTCTGATAGCGGTCGAACCATCCCGTCAACAGCTCCAGCTGTTCGGTTTCGTAGCCAAGCAGGAACAGAATAGGAGACGAATAAGTAAGATCGAATTCGGTCTCTACCGCAAAATGATCATATCTCCCCGTGTCCGATATCGTCAGCAGCTCAGCGGCTGAATAGGAGGTAGGCTGCTGAGCCTCTGTATTCCATGCATAAACCACTTTCCCGTTCTCATCCACGACCTGCAGCCAAACCTGATGCTCGGTGATGAAGCTCTTCCAATGAGCCGGAAGCGTCACGACGCCGTCTTCGTAATAGGTTTCGGAGACGATGGAATCAAGCGCGCCGGAAGGAAAGTTGCGTTTAATCTCGTTGTTGGACAACTGATTGTATAGAATCATGAAAATGACGAGCACGGCTATGAGCAGGAACACTGAATTAATGAGCAGCTGATAGGTAAAGTGAAAGGCCATCCGTCGTCCGACCTTCATACGTTTGCCTGCTCTTTTGACAATTTGTAGCCGAGTCCGCGAACGGTTAGCAGACGAGTAGGTACGCTAGGATCAAGCTCAATGCGCTCGCGAAGGCGGCGGATATGGACCATGACGGTGTTGTCGTCCCCTAGTCCGTCCATTCCCCAAACCGTTTCATAGAGCTGCGCCTTCGAGAAAACGATGCCCGGATGCTTGCAGAAGTGCAGCAGCAGTTGAAATTCCTGCGCGGGGCAGGGCACCGAGGTGCCGTCGATAAGCAGCTCGCCGGCAGCTTCGCTTAATTGGAATCGACCATAGCGATATACAAGAGGAGCGGTGGAGTGCGGCGTGTGCAGTGGCAGCTCTCTCGACAAGGGGATGAAGCCGTTCGTTTCGTCGAGCCGTCGCAGCCTTGCTTTAATACGGGCTGCAATCTCCAGCGGGTTGAAAGGTTTCGTAATATAATCGTCGCCACCCATCGCGAAGCCTGTTAATATATCAAGGTCGGATGCTTTGGCCGTCATGAACAAAATATGAGGATTGCCGAAAGCTCGGATTTTCGAGCAAAGCTCAAGGCCGCTGCCATCCGGCAGCATAATGTCGAGCAGCACAATATCCGCTCCGTGGCGGGCGATGGAACTGAGCGCCTCCGCACAGCTGCTGGCCGTATGAATATGCTGGAAGCCTTCTTTTTGAAGCACAAGCTGGACCATTTTCACAATGGAGAGCTCGTCATCGACGATTACGATTCGATGATGGTACATAAGGAAATCCCGCCTTTTAATAAGCTGTATAACATCATGCTAGCATATAAACCTTAACGGGAGTTGAACGGTTTTGGAAAAATTAAGGTAATGTTTCGGTGTTGTTTGTTTCAAGTTCAGAGGGAAGGATTACGATGGGATCGAGGTGATGAGAGGATGAACGATAGGTTGGAAACGGGAAATCGCGTGCGAATAATCGATACGATCCGCGGGTTTAGTTTACTTGGAATCTTGATTTCGAACATGCTTATTTTCCAGTATGGGATTTACGGCAAGGATGAAATGGAGCACTTCGATCCATCAAGTCTGGATATAGGGATGCATAAGCTGTTGACTGTATTCGTGGAAGGAAGCTTCATGCCGATCTTCATGTTCCTGTTCGGATACAGCTTGTTCAAGCTGAGAGAGGGCTTGGTTCAGAGAGGGCTGCGGCCGGGGGCTCCGCTTGTCAGACGTTTTCTGCTGCTGATCGGATTCGGGTTGCTGCATAGTCTGTTTTTGTGGGAAGGCGACATTCTGCTCGCTTATGGCGTTACGGGCTTCGTCTTGCTCCTGTTCGTGAATCGTAAGGTCAAGACGCTTGTCATCTGGGGAATTGCATTATGCTCGGTGATGCTGTTAACGGGTCTCGTGCCGGAGGAAGAGACGGCGGAAGGGATTGCCCGAATGAGCGAATACGTGGAGCGGTCGATTTCCGTATATGGGGGAGGCAGCCATGCGGAAATTATGGAGTTTCGGCTAAATGAAGATCCGCTTGGATTGCCGTTAGGCGTCATCTTGGTATCCGTTGTCATTACGCCGCTCATGCTGCTGCCGATGTTCTTATTCGGCATTGCTGCCGCTCGTAAGCAATGGTTCCACAACCCATTGCGTGAGCGCATTGCGAATGCAAAGCGTGCCCTCTTGTTCGTCCCGATTGGATTAGCATTGAAAACGGTCGCGGTATGGCAGATGTCAACGTCATGGAGTTACGCGTTGATAATGGTAGGCGGGCTGGTACTCGCCTTAGGGTATATCTTTACGATGGCGGCTGTGCTCGGATCGTTGGCTAAGGGCAATATCATCGTATCAGCCTTCGAGGGCATTGGGCGGATGTCGATGACGAATTATATTATGCAGACCGTCATTTGCACGACGATATTTTATGGTTATGGGTTAGGCTGGTTCGGCGATATCGGCGTGCTGGGCGGCTTGCTGCTCGCTTTGTTGATCTATAGTTTGCAGGCAGTCGCAACGAGCTTCATGCTGCGGCGGCTCAAGAATGGTCCTTTGGAGCGAGTTCTGCGGATGTGGACATATTTGACGCTCAGCGGTAAAGCGCKAACAGCAGGAAGACCGGCTGGCGGCGAGCAGGAGCAGAGCGTGCAATTATAGGAAAAGGATACGGTGCGAGCAATCGTCCCCGACTGCGAATTTGAGCAGTTTTTCGCCTTCGAGGGTGAGCTCGGACCGTTCCTCCTCCGAGCCGATCGGCTCGAATGGCTGGATGCTCAAGGTAGCTTCGCCTTTGCGCTGCTCCAGCTTCCATAGTCCTCGAACGAAGCCGTCGATGAGGAAGGTGGAGCGGATAATGCCGTTGACCGTGAAGACGAGCGGTTTGTACGAATCGTCCATAATGCGGCTGCGGTCGGCGTAGGAGAGCAGCATGTTGTCGAATTCGGATAAAAAGCGCGGCGGAGCTGGCGTGTCTCCGTCAGGCAGCGGCGCATCCGGCACGTCGAACAACTCCACGCCTTGCTCGTCGCGGAAGGTGCGCAAGGTGGGACGCATGCGCTCCATCGTTTCTTTGAGCTTGGTCATGCCCGACCATACTTGCATATCCTTGATGGAGGCAGGGCCATAAGCAGCCAGGTAGCGCCGGAGCATGTCGTCCGGCGCTGCTTCTGTTGCAAGCGGCTTGCCAAGCCATGCTTCGGCAGTCGTGTGGTATGCTTGGCCGCCGGCGCCCCAAATGCCGCGCGGCGTCACCTGCACGAGCGGAAGCAGATTGCGGGCGGCGTTAGCCAGATCCGCATTGGCGTAGCCGGGCAGCTTCTCGGCGAGGAGCTTGCCGAGCTCGTCGAGCGTTCGCGGCTTCTCTTCGGTTAGCGTACGCGCGCAGGAGAGAAGCTCCCGACGCTCCGAGTCGGTAAGGCTGTTGCGCATCGGGCTGTGAAGGCTGCGCTCCAGCATAGACTGCAGAATGGTACGGAAGGAGAGGCAATCCTCCGCAGTAACGAGATGGATCGTGGAGCGGTGAAGCGCGATGCGCACGACTTGGCGGTCGAGCAGCAATTGCGACAGCTGCTCCTGCTTGAAGCTCTCAAGCCGCGTCCATAGCGCGTAATACGGCGGGTCTTGCGCCTGCGCTTGAATGGCGACAAGCCGCTTGATCGCTTCGAGCGGAGTGATGCTCTCCCGCTGCAGCAGCATCTGCCTCGCGAGCAGCGCGCGGTTCAGTTCTCGCTCAGTGAGTGTCCTCATTGCCTATCACCTCTAATTGAAGATTCGGATTTTACTAGTATAGTCTTGATTATAACCGCTGAACCCTGACAACTGTCTGTCAGCGTTTATTCGAAAATTTGCGTAAGTTGCGTGGCTGTATATTCAGTCTGTGCGAAGCTAGCTCTCGCCAGCCTATTTATGGTATTTTAAAACTATAAAATTAGCTAGATTAGAGGAGAGATATCGATGTCGGAAACGAATAAGCAGTGGATATTGCATTCGGTTATTTTTAGTTTGAAGCATGAGAAAGGATCGGAGGCAGCACGCAAGTTTCTAGCGGATGGGGAACGGATATTGACTTCGATTCCGGTAGTTTCTAACTTCCACGTCTATAACCAGGTTAGTGTGAAAAACGACTATGATTACGGCTTCGCCATGGAGTTCGCAAGTCAGGCCGATTATGAGGCGTACAACGAGCATCCGCTTCACCAGCAATTCGTTCAAGAACGCTGGGCAACGGAAGTGGAGAAGTTTTTGGAAATCGATTATACGAAACCGAACAAAGATTGAAGATTTGCTCTAAACCGCCTATAATGGGCAATAGAACGAACATTTTCGAACAAATAGGAACACAAAGGGAAAAGGGGCTAACAGGATGAAGAAGCTTAAGGTGCTGCAGCAGCTTACAGAAGCGGGTGTTGTAGCCGTATTGCGCGCAGACTCCCCGGAGGAAGTAGCAGAAATGGCGCGCCGTGCAATCAAAGGCGGCATTAAAGCGATTGAGATTACGATGACCGTTCCATTCGCGCTCCGCGCAATTGAGCAATTATCGAAGGAATACTCGAGCGATGTATCGCCTGATGCGGATAACTTCGCTATTATTGGCGTGGGCACGGTGCTTGATCCGGAGACGGCTCGCGCAGCGATATTGGCAGGCGCCGAATATGTGGTTGCGCCGGCGTTAAACCCGGACACGATTAAGCTTTGCAACCGTTATGCGATTCCCGTTATGCCGGGCACAATGACGATTCACGAAATTCAAAGCGCGCTTGAGCTGGGCGTTGACGTGGTGAAGCTGTTCCCGGGCAACCTCTACTCTCCAAGCGTCATTCCATCCATCAAAGGACCGTTGCCGCAAGCGAACATTATGCCTACGGGCGGCGTATCGCTTGATAACCTGAAGGATTGGATCAAGGCCGGAGCAGTTGCGGTAGGTATTGGTTCCGACTTGACGAAGGATGCGGTGAAGACGGGCGACTTCTCGCTGATCGAGAAGAAGGCAGCAGCCTATATCGCTGCTTATCGCGAAGCGAAAGGCCTTTAGCGGCAAATAGAAATAATAAGCGCCATAGGGGCAACAAACTCCGAATGGCGCTTTTGTATACATATATAGTTGAAGAGGAGAATTACGTCATGCTGAAACGTGAGCAAATCCGAATTCGGGACCCTTTTATATTGCCTATTCAAAACGATGGTTTGTATTATATGTACGGTTCGACCGATCTCAATACATGGGGCGGCCCGGGTACGGGCTTCGACGTCTATAGCAGCAGAGATCTGGATAACTGGGAAGGGCCTTTCCAGGCGTTTCGTCCAGAGCCGGATTTTTGGGCGGATCGGAATTTTTGGGCGCCGGAGGTCTATGCATACAATGATTGTTATTATATGTTCGCTTCTTTCAAGTCGGAGGATCGCTGCCGCGGCACGCAGGTGCTCGCCGCCGAGCATCCGCTTGGACCGTTCCGCACGTTAACGGACAAGCCGGTCACGCCGGAGGATTGGGAGTGTCTGGATGGGACGCTTTACGTAGACCCAGACAACAAACCGTGGATGGTGTTCTGTCATGAATGGATTCAGGTTCAGGATGGCAAAATGTGCGCGATTCCTCTGTCGGACGATCTCCGTGAGGCGGCCGGCGAACCGATCTTGCTGTTCACGGCTTCGCAGGCGCCATGGTCTGCCGCGGGCAAGGACTCCTCGAACTATGTGACGGACGGTCCATACTTGTACCATACGGAGAGTGGGGAGCTGCACATGCTTTGGTCCAGCGGCTCGAAGACCGGCTATGCGATTGGCATTGCCCGTTCGGAGTCGGGAAAGATTGAAGGGCCATGGCTGCAGGACGAAACGCCTTTATTCGCGGAGGACGGCGGTCACGGCATGCTGTTCCGCACGTTCGAGGGGCAACTGATGTTGTCTATTCATGCTCCGAACAAGCTGACGGAGGAAAGGGCTGTATTTATCCCCATGACCACGAGGGATGGCAGGCTGCAACGGAGCTAAACAGCGCTGGCAAGCTTGCTTCTGACGGCGAATAGCGTTATAACAGAAACAGGACTGTTTAAGAGAGACCAATCATAGATCAGAAGGAGTCGTTAGGCGAATGGATTATCGGATTGAGAAGGACACAATGGGTGAGATTAAAGTTCCTGCAGACAAGCTATGGGGCGCGCAAACGCAACGCAGCCTGCAAAACTTTAAAATCAGCGGAGAGCGCATGCCGATCGAAGTCGTCTATGCGATGGCTATTATTAAGAAAGCTTCCGCGTTTGCCAACAATAAGCTAGGCGTACTCGATGCAGAGAAAGCGGCTGTTATCGGCGAAGCGGTTGACGAAGTATTGGCTGGCAAATGGGATGAGCATTTCCCTCTCGTCGTATGGCAGACAGGCAGCGGCACGCAAACGAACATGAACGTGAATGAGGTTGTTGCGAACCGCGCCAACCAAATTCTTCAGGAGAGAGGCAGCGAAGCTCGCATTCACCCGAATGACGACGTGAACCGCTCCCAAAGCTCCAATGATACATTCCCTGCAGCGATGCATATTGCCGGCGTAATTGCGCTTGAAGATCGCCTCTTGCCCGCGCTTGACCTCCTGAACGGAACGCTTCGCGCGAAGTCGGAGAAGTTCGCTGATTTGGTGAAAATCGGCCGTACGCATCTGCAAGACGCGACGCCAATTACGCTTGGCCAAGAAATTAGCGGCTGGTATTCGATGCTTGACCGTACGCGCGCAATGCTCGTTCAAAGCGTAGAAACGATGCGCGACCTGGCGCTCGGCGGCACGGCAGTAGGTACAGGCCTTAATGCACATCCGGACTACGCGGTAGCGGTAGCCGAAGAAGTGACGGCTTTGACAGGCAAAACCTTCATTACGGCAGCTAACAAGTTCCACTCGCTTACAAGCCATGACCAAATCGTGTACACGCATGGTGCGATCAAGGCGCTTTCGGCTGACCTCATGAAGATTGCGAACGATGTTCGCTGGCTGGCAAGCGGTCCGCGTTGCGGCATCGGCGAAATCGTTATTCCCGAGAACGAGCCGGGCAGCTCCATCATGCCGGGCAAAGTTAATCCAACCCAAAGCGAAGCGATTACAATGGCTGTATGCCAAGTTATCGGCAACGATACGGCGATCGGCATGGCGGCAAGCCAAGGCAACTTCGAGCTCAACGTGTTCAAGCCGGTCATTATTTATAACTTCCTGCAATCGGTCGCGCTTATGGCTGATGCCATGGTATCGTTCAACGACAACTGCGCGGTCGGCATTGAGCCGAACGAAGCGGTTATCAAGCGCAACCTGGATCAATCGCTAATGCTCGTAACCGCGCTCAACCCGCATATCGGCTATGAGAACGCGGCTGCAATTGCGAAGAATGCCCATAAGAAAGGCCTTACGCTGAAGGAGTCGGCTATTGCAAGCGGCCTGCTCACGTCTGAGCAATTCGACGAATTCGTTCGTCCTGAGAATATGATTGGCAAGCGCTAACGAATAGCCTTGTACAAAAAGAAGCCGGGTACTGCTCCATAAGGAGTCTGCACCCGGCTTCTTGTGTCCGTACCGTGCTCGGCAAACGTCACGATTTCGAGCCGAGATAACGGCTCACAATCGCTTTTATTTGCTCGACGGTTCGATCAATCGTCATATTTTCGATAATGTGCTCGCAATGTTTGCGGTAAGTCACTTCTTCCGTGTAGTGGCTCAAATAGTTGTCCATGATCTCGAAGCTTGTTCCTTTGCTCTCGAGACGTTCGGACACGGTTTGCTTATCCGTATAAATGAAGATGCGTACGGCGCGTTCGCCATACAGGCTGCGAATGCGTTCAGTGCCTTCGCTGTTCAGGATAATGTAGACGCTCTTGCCGCTGTTCATCGCTTGATCGAGGTCGCGTCTGCCGATGCCGTAGCGGTGATGATCGATGCGAACAAATTCCGCGAAAAAATCATTATGGTACAAGCTATCGAACTGCTGCTCGGTTACGTAGCGGTAGTCGGCATCGGGGCGCTCTTTATTGCGCGGCGGGCGGTCAGTGAAGGAAGCGATATGAACGATGCCGCTGCCTTGCAGCGCGCGGTGTGCGGACGTCTTGCGCCCAGAGCCGCTTGTGCCGGTGAAGATGAACAGATAGGGGTTATTCATGCAGAATCACTCCTCTCATATACCTATTATATCGGCATCTTGGGCAGTGGCGATGATAGGAGCGCCAACATCCGTTTCGAAGTGAAGATCGCGTCCGATTATGGTATGATACGAATGGTTGCACAGCAAGCAGCAGCCTATTTCTAATAACGAAAAAAGTAGGTTTGTCTTATGCATTTATTATCGGTTGAACATATAACGAAAAGCTATGGCGAGAAGCTGTTATTCGAGGACGTGACGTTCGGACTTGAAGACGGCGATAAAGTAGGCATTATCGGCGTGAACGGTACCGGCAAGTCGACCTTCCTGAAGGTCATTGCCGGAATAGAGCCTGCCGATGCCGGTTCTGTGGCAATCGGCGGGCGTGTCACGGTTCGAATGCTGGCGCAGGACCCGGCATTCGAACCGGAGGAGACGGCGCTGGAGCACGTGCTCGGCGGCCAGTCGCCGCAGCTTCGCGCCGTGCGGGCTTATGCCGCGGCGATGGAGGCTATTGAACGGAAGCCGAACGACACGGCGCTTCAGGAGCAGTTGATCGCAGCGAATCAGAAGATGGATGAGCTGGATGCTTGGCAATTGGAGAACGACGCGAAGGTCGCGCTCTCGAAGCTCGGTATTTACGACTATGAAGCGAAGGTCGGCACGCTCTCCGGCGGACAGCGCAAGCGGGTCGCGATGGCTGCGGCGCTGCTGCAGCCGTCCGACGTGCTCATTCTGGACGAGCCGACGAACCATATCGACAACGATTCCGTCGCTTGGCTGGAAGGCATGCTGCAGAAGCGGCGCGGCGCGCTGCTTATGATTACGCATGATCGGTATTTCCTCGATCGCGTCAGCAATCGGGTAATTGAATTAGATAAGGGAAAGGCGCATTTCTACCAAGCCAACTACAGCCGTTTCCTTGAACTGAAGCTGGAGCGCGAGGAGCGGGAGGCCGCTTCCGAGTCGAAGCGCCAGAACTTGCTGCGCAATGAACTCGCTTGGATTCGCCGTGGCGCGAAGGCGCGGACGACGAAGCAGAAGGCGCGTATCGACCGCTTCGAGGCGCTGAAGGCAGATGCGCCGAAGCAAGCTGGGGGCAAGCTCGATGTATCGGTTGCATCCTCCAGACTCGGACGTAAGATCGTGGAGATCGAAGATGTGGCGAAGAGCTACGGCAGTCGCAAGTTGATTCGAGACTTCAGCTACATTGCCGTACCGGAGGATCGGGTCGGCATCGTTGGCCGCAACGGCAGCGGCAAGTCGACGCTGCTGAAGTTGATTGCCGGGAAGCTGAGGCCTGATGAAGGGACCGTTGATATCGGGCCGACAGTGAAGCTTGGCTGGTTTTCACAAGAGCATGAAGAAATGAACGAGTCATTAAGAGTCATCGAATACATTCGTGAGGATGCCGAGCAGGTAAAGACGGCTGACGGCTCGCTCATTTCCGCTGGGCAAATGCTGGAGCGTTTCTTGTTCTCGCCGACAATGCAATGGACGCCGATCGCGAAGCTGTCCGGCGGCGAGAAACGCCGCTTGCAGCTGCTGAGAGTACTGATGAACGCACCAAACGTGCTGCTTCTCGACGAACCGACGAATGATCTCGACATAGCGACACTGACCGTTCTCGAAGACTATTTGGACGATTTCCCGGGCGTCGTATTTGTTGTCTCCCATGACCGCTACTTCCTGGATCGGACGGTTGACAAAATTATTGCCTTCGAGGGTGAGGGCGTTATTACGCATCACACGGGCAATTACTCGGACTATCAGGAGACGATCGCGAAGCGGGACGGGGCTGGATCGGCCGCATCTGCCGGATCAGCTGCCGGATCAGCCAAATCGTCATCGAAGGCAGCGGGAACGCCGCAATCTGAGGAAACCTCTAAGCAGGGCAGCAAGGAGCGGGCGTTGAAGATGTCGTACAAAGAGCAGAAGGATTACGAGCAGATCGACGGGTGGATTGAAGCGGCTGAAGCAGAGCTAGCTAAGGTTGCCGAGCATATGGAAGCTGCTAGCAGCGATTCGGTGCGTCTGCAGGAACTGGCCGCCGAGCAGCAGCAATTGGAAGAGAAGCTGGAGCAACTGATGGATCGCTGGACGGAACTGAACGAATTGGCGGAGAAGATCGCCGCACAGAACAAATAAAGGGAGGCTCACTCAACCATGAGCGCTAACGATATTCGCAACATCTATTGCATTGGCCGCAATTACCGGCTGCACGCATTGGAGCTCGGGAACGCTGTTCCGACATCCCCTATGGTATTTACAAAGCCGACACATGCGCTTGCTCCTATGAATGGCAACATTGTTGAACTGCCGAGCGGTGTAGGCGAGATTCATTTTGAGTTGGAGATTGTTCTTCGAATCGGGCGTGACTACGAGCCTGGCATCCATGCAGACGAGATCATCAGCGGCATGACGCTTGGACTCGATCTGACATTACGAGATGTGCAGTCGAAGATTAAAGCGAAAGGCGAGCCTTGGCTTCCTGCCAAAGGCTTCAAAGGTTCAGCGCCGCTCGGAGCGTGGATCGATTACCCTGGTCAAGCCGCAATCGAACAGCAAACCTTTACGCTCATTCGCAGCGGCCAAGAGGCACAGCGAGGCCAAGCTGCCGATATGATCTTCGATATTGCTACTCTCGTTGAGTTTATAGGAACGAACTACGGCCTTGGAGCGGGGGACATCATTTATACCGGCACTCCTGCTGGCGTAGCCGCGCTGGCGGATGGCGACACTTTGGAAGGTTTTTGGGGCGAACAAAAACTCGGGAGCTGCATAGTCAAGTTTGTCTAAATAATGAATCAGAAAAGCGGATGAGCCTAAGCTCATCCGCTTTTCTGATTCATCGTATCACAACTACAATTCAAGTTATCTTCCGTTAAATGCGCTCAGCATCCACACATGTTTCTCGAGTGTAGTATGGATCGCGAGCAGCATATCGGCGGTTGTTTCGTCGCCTGCCGCTTGAGCAGCTTCCATGCCTTCCTTTAGTTCACCAATAATTATGGTGAAGTCGGCGATCAATTGATCGACCATTTGCTCGGCTGTTTCTTCGCCGGACGCTTCCTTAATGCTTGCGGCCGATAGGTAGTCGCTCATTCTCGCTAGCGGCTGGCCCTTCACGGCAAGCAGGCGCTCAGCTATTTCGTCAACATGCAGTGCGGCTTCTTCGTAGAAGAGCTGGAATTTCTCATGCAAGGTGAAAAATTGCGGGCCTTTCACATACCAATGGTAATTGTGCAGCTTAATGTACAGGACGCTCCAGTTGGCAATTTGACGGTTCAAATGTTGTTGTATCGTACTCATTTCGATCATCCTTTCCGAAAAGTAGTGTTTGTAGCTAATGGGAAATCCATACATCTATTTAGCTAATGCAGACTAATATAACTAACCAATCATAAATATTTAGATCAATTCCTTATTTATAATTATTACAAACTAAAAGGGAATTGTCAATGCATATCATACAAAAAAACGGAAGAGAGCAGCTCTCTTCCGTTTTCGCATCAATTGACTTATAGCTTGTTAGTTCCTTGCAATTGCTGGGCGGCTGCTTCTTTCTCTTCAGCTTCCGCCAGCATAAAGATCGCTAATACGTACATGGCGTGAGACCACGTAAGCGGCACGACCCAAGCGGTTGCGCCTGTTTCCTTGTCTACCTGCTCAGGCAATAAGCCTGTTTCGGTGCGGTGCTCAATTGACCATCGCAGCAGTTCCCTCGCCTTATCCAAGCTGCCAGTTTGGATGCGATAGTGTGCCAGCCAAAGCGTTGTAAGAATCCACGGATTCCCGCCGATGTAATGATCGTTTTCGTAACGCTTAATGCCGCCGACACCCGGCACAGTAAGCGCCGCTTCAATCGAATCGGCAGTACGCTGCATATAGTCGTGATCCTTAGGTACGGCGTTGAACGGAATCGATATGCCTAGAAGGCTGATGTCAATCATCGGATCATGCCGCAGCGTATATTTGCGATAACCTTTGTCGAGCTCGATGATGGAAGCATCCTTGCCTGATGCGACTGCTTCCTCGTATGCGGATGCACMTACCGAAATGTTTAAGCCGCGATAAAAGCTGTTGCGCTCCTCATTCCATCCGCTCTCAAGGATAGCGGCAGAAATCTGATTAGCGGCAGAAGACCATTGTTCTGCGGCCTCATTATTGCCCAGCAGGTGGGCGAAGCTAGCAGCGGCGGTCAGCCCGCCATATACGGCTGCTGAAGAATAGGTATGGGAAGCTTCGCGCTCCTCCCACAGGTCAATGCTAGGTCTCGGCAAACCTGATTCCGGATCGAGGAAGCTGGCTAGGAAGCTAGCGCCCTTCTGGACAGCCGGCCATACTTGCTTGGCGAATTCAATATTGTGACCCTCCAAGTAATGCTGCCACATGCCCCATAAAATAGATGCGCCTTCGTCAATTTGCAAGCCCCAGGAAGGAGCGAGGCTGCCATCATGATAATGACGCTGCTGCCAAGAGCCGTCCGGCGATTGAGAAGTAAGCGTCCAAGCATAGAAACGGTCAGATAGCTCACCAAGCCCCGCCTTGTCGAGAGCGGTCGTAATGAACGCTGCGTCTCTTCCCCAGCAATAGGAGTAGCCGCCGCAGCGGGAGAATGTCTCGTCGAACTCGGGAGCCGCAATAATGCTTCCTGTCTGATGATCAGCCATCAGCTTGAACATAAGAACGGATCGTTCATATAAGTCGGTCATATCTTCATTAGCGACCGGGGAGGGAGCAGCAGCGGCTAAATATTGACGCCAATAGTCAGACGTTTCGTTAACCCATTCTGAGCTGTCCTTAGATTTCGCTATTTCCAGTTGAGCAAGTGAACTAGCCTCATCGCGTCCAGCCGCAATGTAAAGCGGAATAACTACAGAATCACCGGCTTTAAGTTGCTCAATCCGCCATGATAGAGCACCGTCCGGGCGCATATCAATGACGTTGCCGGCAAGTTGCCCCTCTTGAACGGAATCCCAGCCTAGTCCTGCTTGAAACTTCGTGCATACGTTTGCACTCGAAAACGCAAAAAAGTACGTATGTCTAAAATGAATTAAAGCGTCAGCAGTAGCGTTGAAGGTCGTCGTATTGTACAAACGATTTTCACTGACTAGGAAGGAGGAATGCACGATGAATTCAAATGAAACAGCTGATTCACTCGTATTTGTAAAGCGGTATTCTCGCACGAGCATATCTTGCTCTGGAACGGCAAAGTGCAAGCTTTCCACTTGTATCGGCTGTTGCTCAGAACGAGCTCCGATGCTAACAATGTTCGTTTTTGGAACATAAGCGATTTCGTGTTTCCAGCCGTCTGTCTCGCTGTCGAACCATGATACGGAGGAATTGTCCGGCAGCTTTATGCCGGTACGCATGGCATCGACATGCTGAGGCATGTCGATGTTCGGCCACCAGAGGCGGTACAGTCTGCCCGTACGGCCAAGCGAAGCGAGCATTTTGGAATTGCCGATTATAGCGTCGATAAGATAAGGCTTGTTTGTATTCATAAATTTAGCTCCTTTTTGGGACGGTATGGATAGATGATTGACGTACGACTAACCGATGAGGGATAATCATCCGTTGCTGATGTACACTCTCTTCCTGGATAAGGCGAATTAACATTTGCGAAGCGGTATAGCCGAGCTGGTACGTTCCAATATCGATGGAACTGATCGGCGGTTGGGCCAGCTCGGACAGCGCAATATTGTTGAAGCTGACGAGGCTTAGATCATCCGGTACTTTGTAGCCCAGTTCAGTTAAGCCGCGTAGAACACCGAAGCCGACAACGTCGTCGATAACGACAAGGCCGCTTGGTCGCTCGGGCAAACCCATTAGGAATGACATGGCGCGATAGCCGCTTTGTTGCAGGAACTCACCCTCAACGACCCATTCGGAGCGGAACGGAAGACTCGCCTCGCGAAGCGCGCGTTGGTAGCCCTGCATCCGATCCCGAGCGACGGTTAGCGTTGGCGGACCGCTGACGAAGCCAATACGTTCATGTCCTTGCACGATAAGATGCTGTGTTGCATCATAAGCAGCCTGTTCATTGTTATTGTCCACAGACAGGATGTTCGGATGCTCATCGGTTCTGCCGATAAGGACGGTAGGGAACTTATGCTTATCGAGCATATCGATCAGAGGATCGTTAACCCTAGACGATAGCAAAATAATACCGTCAACCCGTCTGCCGAACACAAGCCGGGACACGGTTTCCGTTTCATCATGCGGAGAGGTTGCGGCGGTAAGCAGCATATCGTAGCCGGCCCTCGTGGATTGCGTCAATATACCGCGAAGCAATTCACCAAAGAAGAAGTCTTGGAACAATTCTTCGGCAGGGCGGGGGAGCACGATAGCAAGCGTTTGCGTCGTCTTGGAAACGAGGCTTTTGGCCATGACATTAGGATGATAGCCCATTTCCTCCATAATTCGTTTGACCTTTTGTGAAGTTTCTTTGCTTATTCTAGGGTGGTTGGAGACGACCCTGGATACTGTGGAAGGGGATACCCCGGCGACTTTTGCAATATCTTTAATGGTTACCATAATGACTTCTGCCCCCATCATGCAATCGTTTGTTCTATATGCTTCATCCTAATGCAATTGTTGCTCAAAAGTAAATATATATCTTAAGTAAACGTTGCAAAAACCGTGAAAAACTAATAGAATTCAAGCAAATCGACGAAAATCGAAGAAATCAATTTATTTTCTCGATAGAATGAACTGTGCAAACGTTTTAACAAAAACACATCCGCGTTGTATGATGAGGACACGAATAGAGCGCTTACATTACTTAATAACCGCCAGTTAAACGATGTAAAACAGCAAATATGCTTATTTACGTCGTTTTTTCTCGAAACTTGTACAAACGTTTGCGCTAATCGTGCAAGGGGATTATTGGCGAGTAAGTAGGGCGTGTAATTCAGGAGTACAGCCAACACATTATGGAAGGGGATCTTTACGTATGAAAAAGTGGTTTGTGATGTCATTAATCGTTGCCTTGTTTATCGTATCTGCATGTGGAGGCACGAATAACGGGGGCAATACGGAGAATGCAAACAGCGGTACTAACACAGAGAACAAAGCGAATAACGCAGGTGCCGCAACAGAAGCGCCACCGGCAGTAGAAGAATCGACGGATATCGTTCCAGAAGAAGGTGCATCGCTTCTTGTGTGGGATAGCAAAAACCAACGCACCGTGCTTGAAGAAATCGCCAAAGAATTCACTGCCCAATACAACATTCCAGTGAAAATCGAAGAAGTAGAGTCGCCGGACCAAGTTGGCAAGCTGACTACGGATGGTCCAGCTAATATCGGCGCTGACGTTGTAACGTTCCCGCATGACAACCTAGGTAAAGCGATTGCTGCCGGTCTTGTTATGCCGAACGACTTCTACGGCGATCAAACCATCGCGAACAACGCTGAAGCTGCTGTTAATGCAGTAACGGTTGACGGTATTTTGTACGGCTACCCGCGTTCCGTTGAGACATATGGCTTATTTTACAACAAGGACCTTGTTCAAACGCCGCCGGCTTCATTCGAAGAGCTTATGGAGTTCTCCAAAACCTTCAATGACGCAGCAGCCAAAAAGTATACGCTCATGTGGGAACTTGGAAACTTCTATTTTAACTATATCTTCTTCGCCTCCAACGGCGGTTATGTATTCGGCAGCAATGGTCAAGATGCAGCAGACATCGGTTTGAACAACGACGGTGCTGTAGAAGGTTTGAAAGCTTACCAAGCATTGAAACAAATTTTGCCGATCAACTCCGGCGATGCTTCGGCCGACATCATCCAAGGCAAATTCCAAGATAAATCGCTCGCAATGACGATTACTGGTCCATGGAAAGTAGGCGACTTCAAAAACCTAGGCATTAACTTCGGCGTAGCTCCACTGCCAACGATTAATGGCAAACCTGCCGTATCGTTCTCCGGCGTTAAAGCTTGGTATGTTAACACATTCACGAAATATCCGAACGCTGCGAAGTTATTCGCAAGTTTCGTATCGAACAAAGAGAATCAACTGAAAGACTTCGCAGCAACAGGCGCTATTCCTGCTAACAAGGAAGCGATGGAAGATCCAACGTTCAAGGCGGATGAGATCTCGAGTGCATTCGCAGCACAGTTCATTAATTCGCAAGCTATGCCTTCGATTCCAGAGATGGGTAACGTTTGGACGCCAGTTGGCGCAGCGCTCTCCGACATTTGGGACAAAGGCACAGATCCAAAAACATCGCTCGACAATGCGGTACAACAAATTAAAGATGCCAACTCCGGCGCAACGAAATAAACAATAACAGGAATGATCGTTCGCCCGCCGAAGAATGCTTCGGCGGGTGAACATCATGGAAGGGAGCCAGGCGGTATGAATCGTCATCGCAACACCGCGGCCGTTTTGTCCGGACTATTCATGGGACTTGGACAGTTATATAACCGGCAATATTGGAAGGGACTTATTTTGCTGATCACCTGCGCCGGCTCGCTCGGATACTTCATACCGAATTTGGCCCAAGCCATTTGGGGAATTGTGACGCTCGGCGAGAAGACGGGCGGATTTGTGAAAGTCGGCAAGATGTATGAGCCAATTAAAGGGGATCATTCCATATTTCTGTTAATAGACGGACTTATAGCTATCTTTCTTTTGGTCGTATTTCTTATCATTTATATGATGAACATTCGCGACGCGTATCGTACGGGAAAGCAGAGGGACAATGGCGAGGAATCCGCTACCTTCAGGCAAACCATTGCCTACATCACAGATCGGAAGTTTCCGCTGTTAATGTTGGCTGTGCCTGGGCTCGGCGTACTGTTTCTAACCATTATGCCGATTATATTCATGGTGCTGCTCTCGTTTACGAATTACTCGATGCCTCAACATATTCCGCCAGCCAAGCTGGTTGACTGGGTCGGTTTTCAGACGTTTATTGATTTGCTTAGTCTCAAGACCTGGAGCAGAACATTTCTAGGCGTATTTACTTGGACGATTATATGGGCGGTCGTAGCTACGATTACTTGCTACTTCGGCGGTCTGTTCGTTGCGCTAATCATTGAACAGAAGGATATGAAGTTCAAGAAGCTATGGCGGACAATATTCATTCTTCCCTATGCCATTCCGCAGCTCATATCGCTGCTAATAATGAGAAATTTATTTAACGGCGAATTCGGGCCGATCAATAATTACTTGTCTAGCTTCGGTCTTGGCGGACTGCCATGGCTGACCGATCCGTTCTGGGCGAAGGTTACTGCGATTGTCGTTAATATGTGGGTAGGTATTCCGGTATCGATGGTTTTAATTATGGGAGTACTGACGGCCATTCCGAAAGATCTCTACGAAGCAGCCGACGTTGATGGCGCATCTGCATTCCAAAAGTTCCGCATCGTCACGATGCCGTTCGTGTTATTCACGACAGCACCGATTCTTATTACTCAGTTCGCGGGCAACATTAACAACTTTAATCTGATCTTCCTGCTGACGAACGGTAACCCGGTTAACGGCGATTATCAGTATGCGGGCAGTACCGACTTGCTCGTCACGTGGCTCTACAAATTGACGCTCAACAACAGCCAGTTCAATATGGCATCTGCGATCGGCATCATTATTTTCATCATTATTGCATCGTTCTCGATCATCAACTACCGCCGGACGAAATCATTTAAAGAGGAGGATATGATCCAATGACTAAGGGCGTACGCTTGACGCTTAGCTATTTGTTTCTCATCGTGATTGCGATCTGCTGCATTTATCCTGCTCTTTGGGTTCTCGTTTCTTCCGTTAGACCAGGCACGTCGTTGTACAGCGCTACCTTTTTTCCGAAAACGATCACGTTTGATCATTACTACGAGCTGTTCCACTCCAAAGTTTTTCAGTACGGCAGATGGTACCTGAACACACTGAAGATTGCAACGTTGTCGATGATCTTCTCTACATTGCTGTCCACGGTAAGCATGTATGCATTGTCGCGTTTCCGCTTCAAAGGCAGACAGACGATTCTATCTACCATACTCGTACTCRGTATGTTCCCGGGTTTCATGAGCCTTATTCCCGTTTACATCTTCTTGCTGCAGCTTAATCTGCTTGATACACATGCGGCGATCATTATCGTATACGCGGCAGGTGCTGTATTATTCAACGGTTTTGTCATCAAAGGTTTCTTTGATACGATTCCGCGTAGTTTGGACGAATCGGCGCGTATCGACGGGGCCAATCATTTGCAAATCTTTTACCGCATTATGCTGCCGCTAGGTCGCCCAATCCTGATCTACGTCGCACTTACTACGTTCGCCGGAGCATGGGTGGATTTTATATTCGCCAATCTAGTGCTTCGTACGAAGGAGAAGTGGACGCTGGCAGTCGGTATGTGGGATCTAGTCAATTCTTATCAAAATAGCAACTTCACCATGTTTGCCGCCGGCGCTGTGCTCATTGCTGTTCCGATTACACTGCTGTTCGTGCTGCTGCAACGCTTTCTCGTTCAGGGTCTTACATCAGGCGCTTCGAAAGGGTGACGGTATGAGACGAGTAGCTTCAATAAAAAGAGGGCTGCGGCTTGCCGCAGCTCTTTTGCTGACTGCCGTTTTGATAACAACAGGCTGTTCAAGCAATTCCCCCTCGAATAACGTTTCCGAAACTGCTGTACCTGCCACTGCTCGGCCAGTTCAGACAGAGCTTGCAGTCGATGAGCAGCCTGGGAAAGTGTTCTACGAAATATTCGTCCGTTCCTTCTATGATACGAATGGTGACGGTATTGGAGACTTGAATGGAGTGACCGCCAAGCTTGATTACTTGCAAGAGCTTGGTGTCGGAGGCATATGGCTGATGCCGATCACTGCTTCTCCAAGCTATCACGGTTATGATACGACCGATTATTACGCTGTTAATCCCGATTACGGTACGCTTGACGATTTGAAGAATCTAATAGCAGAAGCGCACAAGCGCGACATCAGCATCATTACGGATCTGGTCGTGAACCATACGAGCAACGAGCATCCTTGGTTCAAGGATGCGCTTGCCGATCCAGCCAGCCCTTACCGCAATTGGTATCAGATCGTGACAAAGGACGAGAAGGTAAAAGCAGATGGCGCTGTAGGCGGCAACCCTTGGCATGAGTCAGGAGCTGACAAATATTTGGGCGTCTTCTGGGGAGGCATGCCCGATCTGAATTTCGATGAGCCGAAAGTGCGCGAGGAAATGATAAAGATTGGCCAGTATTGGCTGGAGCAAGGAGTTGACGGCTTCCGGCTGGATGCGGCCAAGCATATATACGGCGATTTCTCATCGACGATGAGCACGCCGGATGTGCAGGCGGCTAATCAATCCTGGTGGCAGCAGTTCCGCTCGGGTCTGAACGAAGTAAATGCTGATGCGTATTTAATTGGTGAAGTATGGGATTCATTATCGGTCATTGCGCCTTACTTCGATAAGGCGTTTAACTCCGCCTTCCACTTTGATCTAGCGGGACGCATACTAGGCGCGGCGGCCAATGAGCGAGATGCTGACTTCGGCTTCTCGTTAGCTAGAGCATATAGCGTCTACGAGAAATCATCGGGAGGCAGCTTCGTGGATGCACCGTTCCTAAGTAACCACGATCAGAATCGACCGATGAGTGTCCTGAACGGCAATGTATCGCAGGCGAAGATGGCAGCGGCCATTCTATTAACCCTCCCTGGCAATCCGTATATTTATTACGGTGAAGAACTTGGGATGAAGGGGGCGAAGCCAGACGAATTGATTCGTGAGCCAATGGTATGGTATAGCGATCCTCAAGGTGGTGAAGGCCAAACAACCTGGGAGACTTCCGAGCACAACACTTCTGCAGGAGCTATATCGGTGCAAGCTCAGCAAACAGATGAACAATCGTTGCTGAGCCACTATCGCAAGCTTATTAAGTGGCGCAATGAAGAGGCTGCGCTACGCGACGGAACCATCGCCGAATATACGTTTGAGTCCGCTAATCCGAAGCTAAGCCTTTACGTCCGAATCACCCAGAAGGAGCGCGTTCTCGTCGTTCACAATTTATCAAGCGAGCTCCAGTCAGCCATTCTAACTCCATCGGACCGATACGGCTCATTCACAACAATCGCACACCAAACTGATCCCACTGCGTCGCTGACCAACGACAATCTATCCATCCCACCATACAGCACGGTTATACTTAAATAGCGTTATCTCTATAATCGCAGTTAGATCCCTGTTAGCCATAGCCATTAGAAGTGGTAACACCTAATACAGAGCGGCCCATCAATATGAGCTGTTCTATATTAGGTGTTTTTTTGCCTTTATCACACTCTCCCTACAACTCAGGAATGAATGAAGCCCTATCTAATGGTGAGACGTAAGGTAATCTCTTCTGGCGGTAATCAAAATCAAAAACGGGCCGATCCTATGTATGCTTTTCAATCCTTTATCACACTCCCCTTAGCTCAGGAACGGAAGCAGCTCACTTATCTATTTCCTAAGGAAAGGGCACGGACAACACTAGAAGATAATTGCAGTGCGCAGCAAAAAAAATGAACAAGGATCGCAGCGGTTAAGCTGGGAAGCAATGAGATGAGGAATAGAGAAGGCGTAAAATACAGAAGCAATTAAGCGAGCAGGGGGCAGGGGGAATGAAAAGGGAACAATAAAACTAGAAACTTATTATTTGCAACACTGGGACGTAGGAGCATGCAAAAACAGAATACAAGTAATAAACAAAAATACTTGAAGAGCGAAATGAGAAACACGAAATAAGAAAAAAGAAATAAGAAACACAAAATAAGAAAAAAGAAATAAGAATTAAGAAATATGAAATACCAAATGCTAAATAAGAAATATAAATGAGAAATAAAAATGCGAAAAGAAGTAAGGAAGTAGGTAGCGTCAAGAAGTTTGTGTAAGAAGGTAGGAATATCCATCGAGACGATGGGTAACTGTTATGTCTGAATGTTCTGACGTTTTTACAGGTAGGGGGTCAGCCCCACCATAGATTTGGGAGTTATTGGTTAATCGTTAGATTGTGAATAGCGTCTCTCGAACATCTCAGTAAGCTTCTTTTTGACTTCCGGCATACCGAATCCGGGTATGATGCGTTCCC
>NZ_JBFTLA010000016.1:0-128151 GCF_056396205.1 Paenibacillus sp. 05T425 | reverse complement strand
TGAAAGCATCTAAGCGTGAAGCCCCCCTCAAGATGAGATTTCCCAGTATGTAAGACCCCTTGAAGACGACGAGGTTGATAGGTTCGGGGTGGAAGCACAGCAATGTGTGTAGCTGACGAATACTAATCGGTCGAGGGCTTATCCTAAAACGCTTATATGGTCCATACAACCTATAGGCAACAGCTAAAGTTCAGCAGCATTATCTTTCGTATCCAGTTTTCAGGGCGCAATGCCTGTTGTATCAAGCTGACTAGTGCGGCTTATGCGGCATCATTGTAAAGGCGTTTGGCGACGCCATTACCTGACCTTGTGAACGTCCCCGAACGTTCAGAAGAGACAAGCATTCGGGGGACAAGCGTGGCGGTGTAGCTCAGCTGGCTAGAGCGTACGGTTCATACCCGTGAGGTCGGGGGTTCGATCCCCTTCGCCGCTACCATTACCTTTCTTTACTTGCAACGCCTATTGTGGAGGATTAGCTCAGCTGGGAGAGCATCTGCCTTACAAGCAGAGGGTCGGCGGTTCGATCCCGTCATCCTCCACCATCTAAACTCGGAGCTGTGGTGTAGAGGCCTAACATGCCTGCCTGTCACGCAGGAGACCGCGGGTTCGAATCCCGTCAGCTCCGCCATTTTTTTCTTTAAAGTAAGGCTCGGTAGCTCAGTCGGTAGAGCAGAGGACTGAAAATCCTCGTGTCGGCGGTTCGATTCCGTCCCGAGCCACCACTTTATTTTTTTCTGCTTTTGGCAGACAGAAATAATATTGTGGAGGATTAGCGAAGTGGCCAAACGCGGGAGACTGTAAATCTCTTCCTCACGGTTCGGTGGTTCGAATCCATCATCCTCCACCATTTCCCACATCAAGAGCCATTAGCTCAGTTGGTAGAGCACCTGACTTTTAATCAGGGTGTCGAAGGTTCGAGTCCTTCATGGCTCACCATTTTTACCCAAAACAACAAACGCAACCGGAGATCTTTGATCTCCGGTTTTTTGTGTGTTTATTTAACTGTTCTAGAACTAGAGGTTGAATGGAACAATGGCAACTGGTGCTGAATTTCATTTATCCAGGATAATAGCTTCAGATCTTGCCCTCTTCCCGCAATAATGGAAAGCCCGATCGGTGGGCCGTAGGCTGATGCTATCGGAATAGAGAGCTGAGGCAAGCCCGTAAGTCCGGCAATGGAAGTGAGCTGCAGTGTACGAAGACGCCAGTCGGCAACTTCCGCGTCCGATGCATTCAGTAAAGGAGCAAGTCCTGGCGTTGTAGGGATGATTAGCACCCCGTCGTCGCCAAGCTTCTCTACCAAGGCGGAAGCAAGTGCTCCGCGCAAAAATGTATGTAGCTCATACTCTTCAGTATTCAAGCTTGCAGCCCATGCGAATCGCTCAGTGGTAGCTTTACCGAAGATGGGTTTCTCATTCTGGATCCACTCACCGTGCGTGCTCCATATTTCAATACCTTGCAGCTTGCGGAATAAGTTCATCCATTCAACAAGGCCATCACGCGAGACACGTACGTTATCATGATGTTGAATTAGTCCGGTAAGCAAAGAGATAGTCGGCTTCAAGTCCTCCCGCATATGCTTATCTGCAAGGGACCAAGCATCTTGCTCCATATAGAGATGATTAAAGCCATTATGGTTACCCGTGTCGAGCAGAAGCGCAGAGCCGACTTGAAGCATTGTAGCGACATCTGCGGCAAACCAGCCTACCGTATCGAAACTCGGCGCAAGCGGAATGACGCCGTCCATCGATACGGCGCCATGCGTGGGACGAAAACCGAATATGCCGCAATGGGAGGAAGGGACTCGGATAGAGCCCCCTGTATCTGTTCCAAGCGCAAAGTCGGATAGTCCGGCAGCGACGGCTACGGCAGAGCCGGAGGAAGAGCCGCCGGGTATTCGGTCAGGCGTTACCGGGTTAACCGGTGTGCCATAGTGGTCATTCTGACCGCTAAGACTGAACATGAGCTCGTCGGTATGGGTTGTACCTTCTAAGCGTGCGCCATGAGAAAGCAACGTATCAATAACGGAGGCGTTTTGGCCTGATGGACTATGCGTACGCAGCCAATCCGGATTTCCGGCTCCCGATTTTTCTCCTCGTATAGCAAATATATCTTTGACAGCGAAAGTACGGCCCAGCAAGTGGCCGGAGTTCGACGGCTCAAGAAAGAGTTCTTGGTCGACGTAAGCGTCGAAATGTTTGATCAACAGAAGCCCTCCCTTACTACGAATGAATGAAGCATTATGACGGCAATGGTAAATGGGTGAGCAAGTAGCGACTATCTTTCGTCGTGAAACGGTAACGATCCTGTGCCAACTGGCTGACGAGTACGGCGGATTCGGCATTAAACGGCATTTGGGAAATAATGCGCAGCAGCATATCCATTTCCCGCGGCTCGTAGAAACGCTGAATATAAGCAAGCAGTTGGGCATATTGCAGCATATTGCCGCTGCCCATCGGATTGAAGAAGTCGCTCATGTTATCGCTCCCCATGCCGATACGTACACCGGCCTGGTTTAGCTGCTTAACGCGCGTTATGGCTCGAGTAGCGATTGCGGTCGGGCATACCGTAACATGCAGACCAGCTTCTGCGGTGAGAGCGATAGCTTGCTCGGCAAGCTCATCCGATACGTTAGCGAGCGAGTTGCAGTGGATTGCATAGGTTTTGCCGCTCCAGCCTCTGGCTTTGACTTGCTCGGCTAAGTAAGGGAGCAGAAAATGCTCCGGCTTGCCGCTTTCGTCGGTATGAAATTCAACCCAAGGCGCATTGGCTTGTTCCGCCAGTTCGAAAATACGATTGATATGACTGCATCCATCCTGATCGGACAACGTATGGCCGCCAATGCCGATGCGACTATCCATCGTAAGTGCTTCTGTCAACAAACCGGCGGAATCCGGATAACGATCAAAGCCCTCTTGGTTAAAGGCGGTGATATCGATAATGATATCGTTCTTGTAATGCTCTCTAAGCTCCAGTAACGCTTCTATGCCCTGCAGCCCGACAAGAGGGTCGACGTCTACATGGGTTCGAACATAAGCCGTCCCATAGGAGAGAAGCTGTTGCAGCGCTTGCTCAGCTCGGCTGTAAATGTCTTGCTTCGTAAAGGACGACTTCGCTTCTCTCGTCCAGCCTGCCCGTATAGCTACCGGATCGTCCTTATAGGATCTTTCAGGTACAAGCATCCCTTTATCCAGGTGGGCATGCTCGTTCATAAAACCAGGTATGGTCCACTGTATTGGTTGTGTCATTGTTATCCTCCTATCCACGTTGCAGAGTAACTACGCTCGAACAACGGCTGCTATCAGATTGGCTCCTTGCGGACCTTGATGCTCCGAGCCAGCCGAGCAAAGGATGGAAGCATCGCCAACGAAGCTGCCTACGACTGCGTTTGCAATCGATTTGGCTAAGATGCCGGCATGCATGCTAAGCGCATCGGAATGCATCGTATGCCGCCTGCCTCTAATGTGCGGAAGCGCGTCCGAACCCGCATTGACGAATAGCTGAACGAAGCGAGCGCGGTCTCCCTCGGACAATGTTGGAGCAGCCGAGATGTTCAAGCTCTCGAACGTAGCGAGCAAGCCGTTCAAATCGAAGGCATCCTTCATAACTCCGGAGCCTACGATAAGCGGGCTTTCCGAGCCAATGGCATTGCCCATAACAATTATGCGTACCGCATATTGCTCGTTGCCTGCGGAAACCGAGGTTTTGACCGAATACAAGGAATGATCGCCGTTAATGCTGGCTTCGGAGATGAGCTCGCGCTCCACTTCCCTCAGCGCGACAGCCGAGCCAAGAGCAGATGCAGCTTTCGACCTTGTTCCGCCGATGCCCCAGGGACACTTAATCTCTACGCAATGAACGTCTTCGAGCGCTAACGAACCCGCGTCGGCAATTGCAGCGAGCACGGTCTCGCGCGTTAGATCGACTTGCGCTTGCGTACCGATTTCTTCCGCTAACAATGGACGGCTGGATGCAACACCGAATACGAATCGTTTCTCTTCCGTAGTAACTGCGGATTCACCCGACCGTTTAACGAACAACGTATAATGCGGGCTCATAAGTCCGCCTGTCTTTCCGATCATCATCATCGGGATGCGTTCGAATATTTCCTCATGCGTCCATCCTAGGTAACTTGACAGCAATACTTGAAACGCTAGCGTCGAGTATCCGCGGGAATAACCGTCACCCTCCGTTTGGGCGATAATGCCTTTAATCTCTTCTGCTTGTAATGCACCCGATTCCAGCAAAGCTTCAAGCCTGCTGACATCACCGGGGTGGTCCATCGATAATTTGATCAAATCGCAATACATAGTTAGTTCTCCTCCAATAGCTTTATAAATTTGTCCGAAGTGGTAACAAATCCAAAATGGCGTTCGATATTGTTCAAGCTTGGTTCGTAAGCGTCCTTATAAGCGCATGCCGTAGCATCCCGTATGACGATGACATGATAACCGAGCAAATGCGCATCGCGAACCGTCGATTCGACGCATGTATTCGTATTGATGCCTGTAAAAATCAAGGTCTGAATCGATTGCTGCTGCAGCCTCTCATGTAAATCTGTGCCGACAAAAGCGCTGTAGCGATGCTTCCAAAATACGGTATGTTCCTCACCGGGTGTCAGAGGCTCATAAAATTCGCTGCCCCATGTGCCGGTTCGGCAAGTATCGGGATGGTTGGAGGCTCTGCGGCGCTGCACCCAGGCATCGTCGCCGTCATTAGCTTCGTTATGCGACATTCCGATCATCCATACGGGGATCCCCGCGTGATTGGCAACGCCTCGCAGATGATCGATGACGGGAACGGCCAGATGATAATCCTCGACCGAGTACCCTCCCTTGGCGAAAGCGCCGTCTTCGTGGACAAAATCATTTTGCATATCGATAATGAATAATGCGGTTGGAAGCTCCATTACGCTCGCAAAGGTGTAAGGCTTATTCGTAGATAGCAAGAGCTACACCTCCGTCAGTACGCCCTGCGACTTGAAGACTCCGCGAATGTCTTGGACATGGGCCATGAATTGCGGATCAAGCCTCGTATCAATGGAACGCGGACGCGGAAGCCCGATCGAGATGTCGCGAACGACTTCGCCTGGACGCGGCGACATGACGAATACGCGGTCGGAGAGAAACACAGCTTCCTCGATGCTGTGGGTGATGAATACGACCGTAAACTTGAATTTGTTGTACAGCTTCAGCAGGTCGTACATCATTTGCTCGCGGGTTAGTGCGTCGAGTGCGCCGAAAGGTTCATCCATCATGAGCAGCGACGGGTTCTGGATGAGCGCCCGGCAGATGGAAACGCGCTGCCGCATTCCGCCGGACAGTTCGAACGGGTATTTGTCCGCGAAGCCTTCGAGCCCGACCATGCTGAGCAACTCTAATGCTGCGTCGCGGTTCGTGCCTCGTCCGCCGCGATCGAACCAAGTGATGCCATGCATATCGAACGGGAGCAAAATATTGCCGAGTACCGTCCGCCACTCCAGCAGCACATCCTTCTGAAAAACGACGGCGTTGCCGGCTTGTGGACCGTTCATCGGTGTGTCGTTCAACAAAATGCTGCCGCTGGTCGGCTTATCCAGTCCGGCGATGAGGTTCATGAGCGTAGACTTGCCGCAGCCGCTTGGGCCTACCACCGAAATGAAGGAAGATGGCTCGATATCGAGCGTAACCTCCTTCAGCGCTTGCACGTTGCCGCTCCTTGTCTTGAACGTTTTCTCTACACGGTCGAGCGTGATTTTTTTGCCTGACATGGGCTACGCCTCCTTTCTAGTTGCCTGGTACCATGGCATGCACCATCTCTCGAGCAAGCCGACGATGCAGTACAAGCCGATACCCATAATGGCAAGAGCGAATATGACGCAAAATTCCATCGTGACGTCGAGCTTGGAGTTGGCGGTAAGCTGCAAATAACCAAGTCCTTTCTCTGATGCGACGAACTCGGCGACGACCGCGCCTACAACGGCTAGCGTGATGCCGACCTTCAGTCCGCCAAAGATGCTCGGAAGCGCCTTTGGGAGTCGGAAGTAGGCGAACGTCTGAAACGTGCTTGCCCGCATCGACTTGGCCAAATGAAGCATATCCTTCTCCATCGACTTCATGCCGACGACCGTATTGATAATGATCGGGAAGAAGGAGATCAGGAAAGCGATCAGCACTTTGGTCAGCGTGCCGAAGCCGAACCAGAGAATGAGCAGCGGAGCAAGCGATACCATTGGTACGCAATGAATACCGATCAAGATCGGGAAGAATGATTGAGAGAAGTAGTTCGAATACACGATGACGATAGCAATTGGAATACCGATGCCGACGGCCATGGCGAATCCGAGCAGAATTTCGCCGAGTGTCACGCCCCCGTGCCTTACAAGAACATCGAAGTCCACGAAGAAGCGGTGAAAAATTTGCGTTGGCCGCGGCATTAAATATTCGGGAACCGAGAATAGCAAGCAAATGATTTCCCAAAGCGCAAACAATCCGATGAGTGTGGCAACAACCGATGCGGCGCGGCCGACTTTAGCATAGTTCATAGTTCTGGTTACCTCCTCGTGCTAGCCTGGCGATTAAGGCTGCGGGGAATATTCATTCGTGAAGTACTCTGCTGCCGGCAACTGTTTCTTGATCAAGCCGCTTTCGAACAGAACGCTCGACGTGTGCGTAATATTTTCCTCGCTGACCCAACCGAAAGGTTTGCCCTCCAGTACTGCCAGTTCGCCGGTGCGCTGAATCTGCATAACCGTCAGCTCTTCGTCCACCGTATCCGGGAACAGCTTCTTGGCAATGGCCGCCGCTTCCTCGGGATTGTCGATCGTATACTTGAAGCCTTCATTCACTGCGGCGAGGAAGCGCTTCGCCGTATTCGGGTTGTCGGCCAAAAATTTATTGTTCGCGGCAAGCGTCAGTCCGGCTACGTCAAAGCCGTAATCGGCCAAGTACATCGGCTGGAGCTCTATGCCAAGCTTCTTATTGAACATCGGGAACTCATTCGTGGAAAATACCGCAACCGCATCAACCTCTTTGTTCAAAAATGCCGTGTTGCGCGCGCCGGTTTCCATTTTGACAAGCTTAACCTTGCTGCCGTCCACCTTGTTGTGCTCGATGAATTTGTCGTAGAGCGACGTGAAGGTGGAGGAAATAGACGAAGCAATCGATTTGCCTTCGAGATCGGCAGGTGTTTTGATCGGGTTATCGGGATAGGACAATAAGATGATTGGCGAGCGCGACATATAGGAAGCGATGATCTTCACCGGCATGCCCTGCTCGATGCCTTGCATCGGTTCGGCTGTCGACATGACGCCGATGTCTTCTTTATTTTGCGAAAGCACCTGAAGCGTCTGTACCGAGCTTGTGCCTTCCAGCACCTCGACGTCGAGACCGTACTTTTCGAAAATGCCTTTTTCCTTCGTGACGAAGAAAGGAGCGAATTCGCCTTTGAACTTCCAGTTCAAGCGGAGCGTTACTTTCGTTTTCTCCGGCGCGCCTATCGTAATGCCGTTCTCGTCTGCAGAAACTTCGGCAGCAGCTGGGTTAGTTGCCGCAGGCTTCGGCTCATTGCCGGAATTGCCTCCGCATGCCGTTGCAACAAGTGTTACTGCGAGAAGCGGTAGTGCCAATTTAGAAGTCCATCGTCCCATCGTTAATCCCTCCAAATGAATTGTTAGTTTACATCACTTCATATGTGATGTTTATCTATGAGATTCATGTTACTATAGGCGAAATAGCGTAGCTATGTATAAAGTGCACATTATCGAACGGTTGAAACTATTCAAAATGAACATCTCGGTTTGTGACTAGGTGAATGCAGGCACTAGTTTGTTATATGAATGTTAAATATACTAACATTAATGATGTAAATGGTTGATCAGTCTTAGGAAGCTTGATTACAGCCTATTGAAGAGGATGTGAAGTCAGATGGCTCGTACGATGCAATTCATTGTCAAGCTTCCCGTCATGGGAAGTTCGAGACTCATGGGAGGCGCTGGTGGCCTCGGCCGCTCCATCGATTCCGTTAATATTATGGATTCGCCCGATATCGCCAACTGGGTAAGGCCGAATCAATTGCTGCTCACGACGGCCTATCATTATAAAGACAATCCGGAGGACATGGTGTCGCTCGTACAGCGTCTGCATCAGAGCAACTGTGCCGGTCTGGCCATTAAGATGAAAAGATATATCCTAGCAATTCCCGACATCGTCGTGCAGGAAGCGGATCGTCTTCGCTTTCCGCTTATCGGCCTGCCGCCGACGATGTTGCTGGGCGACGTGCTAAACGAAATTCTGGAGCATCTGCTGAACGAGAAGCAGGTGGAGCTGCAGAAGTCGTTCGATCTGCATCGCAAGTTCACGCAGCTGTTCCTTCAAKGAGCGGACTTGTCGGATATCGCACAGACGCTTGTGGCGATCATTAAGAAGCCGATTCTCATATTGAACGAGCATGGCGATCCGGCAGGGATATCGGATGCCATCCGGAAGCGATTAGGCGATCCCGAATTTATGCTGTCGATCAAAAAAATGCTTTACGCGGCCGACCTGTCCGTCGATAAACTGTCCACTCTTGCGCTGGGCAATGACGAGGTCATTCGGATTTATCCCGTATCGGTGGCAGGGGTTCTCAAAGGATACTTGTGCATGCTGGATAAGGAGTCATCCGGCGATGTTTCACTTATGCCGCTGGAGCAAGCGGCTCATATTATCGCTTACGAGCATATGCGCCAAGAAGCGCTTGTGCTAGGCGAGAGAAGGCTGCGGCAGCAATTCGTTGCCGATATGCTGGACAACAAGCTATCGAAGGAAGAAATATGGCTTCGGGGCAAGAAATACGAGATGCCGCAGGAGGGAGGCTACCTCGTCTGTGTGTGCAAGTCCGATCCGCTACCAGAGGGCCGGTTGCCCTCTAAGCTGGAACAGTCCTCGGAGCGGGAGAAGCGCAGGGGGGAGATCGAGAAGTACTGGGAAGCGAAAGCCATTCAAGCAATCACCGAGTTAAAGGGCGATGACGTCGTCAGTCTGCTCATGCTGCCGGCACAGCCTTTCTCGGCCGTACAGGAGAAGGAGTGGGTGGCGTTGCTTGCGGAATTGCAGGCACAGCTTGCTAAAGGAACGGGCGCAAGAAGCGAGAGCTGTTCGTTCGGCGTGAGCAATTATACAGGCCAGTCCGACAAGATCGCCGCTGCTTACCGAGAAGCGGAGCAGGCGCTTGCAAGCGGTTATGCTATGCGAAGCCGCAGGTTCATCCTGACTTACCGAACTCAACAGTTGCAGGAGCTTATTCAGTCTGTACCGGGCACGAAGCTGAACGACTTCTACCTTTCATCTCTTGGCGAGCTCGTAACGGTAAAGTCGGGGGAGCATGAGGACCTGCTAAGGACGATGGATATTTATTTAAACTATAATTGTTCCGTTGCCGATACGGCGAAGCTGCTGTACATTCACCGCAATACGGTGCTGAACCGGATTAGCCGCTGTGAAGCGCTGCTTAATGTATCCATGAAGGATGTCCATGACACGCTGAAGCTTAGAATCGCCCTTCTTATTCATCAATCAAGGATTTCGCAAAAGGAATAATAATCGCATCTTTTATTTTTGCCTCACTGGGGAACAATGGTACAAAAGCTTCTTCCGGAGGGGTAATCGACATGATGTATGGATTAGCGGCATTAATTAGCTTTGCGATCGTTTTTGTTACAGTACCGCCGCTTAGGAAGCTCGCGCTGAGACTTGGCTTCGTAGATCGTCCAACGACGCGCAAAATACACCGAAAGCCGATTCCCCTTATGGGTGGAGCGGCTATTTTTGCTGGCTGCGTGGCGACAATGCTGCTGTTCGTCGGATTCACGCAGCTAAGCTGGACGATCATAATCGGAGGCTTCGTGCTCGTCGCTGTCGGCCTGCTCGATGATGCATGGAAAGCGAAAGGCCGCGAATTCCCGGTATGGCCGCGCGTAATCATTTATTTGGCTGCGGCGTCCGTACCATCGGTTTTTCACATCCAAATGGCAGGCATCGCAAGTCCGATCAACGGCTATTTCTATTCTTTCGACGGTTGGTTCTCATGGCTGGCGACGACGCTATGGGTGTTCGCTCTCATTAATATGATTAACTTCATCGATGGGGTGGATGGGCTTGCGTCAGGTGTTTGCACGCTTTCGTCATTAACATTGCTCGCGGCAGCGCTTATGACGGGGAGGCCCGATGCGGCGATGCTCGCCGTTATCGCTGCGGGAGTGTCCATTGGTTTCCTGATTCACAACTTCTATCCGGCGCGTATCTTCATGGGCGATGCCGGCGCGACATTCCTTGGGTATACGCTAGCGGTCATTGCGGTCGATGGCACATTGAAGCGAGCGACGTTCATTTCGATGCTTGTACCGTTGCTTGCGCTAGGGCTGCCAATCCTCGACACGTCCTTTGTGATGCTGCGCCGACTTATGAGCGGCAAGGGGCTTCATCATGCGGACAAGCTGCATACGCATCATACATTAATGAAGTGGGGATTGAATCAAGTCCAAACGGTATCGTTCCTATATTTGATTTCAGCGCTTTTCGCTCTGATGTCGATCATCCTTTTGCTCGCGATTGGCTGAACTTGTTTTGCCGTTATGGTACAATGACGTTAAAAAGGCGTTTCGATAGCCGTAGAGCGGCATTAGCCGAGGAGATTGGAGAAGAGCAAAAATGAGCACGACAGATTGGTTGAAACCACTGCAGCACATTTTAAATTGTCCGATTCATGTACATACGATTTCTGTTACGGAATGGGTGGAAGTGGTCAAGGCTGCTGATGCGCTTTGGCCGGAAGAGCTTAATGCTCAACATCCAGTGGAGGGGCAGCGTGTCGAGAAGCACAATAAGCTGCATTTCGTTGCTGCGTTGTCCGATCATTCCGTTGAGCTGCTCGAGATTGAACTCACCGGGATCAGTCAAGCTGAGAAGGAACTGATTAGCTGGACGCTTCAGCTTGTGCGCGGTGGAGAGGCCGATTCCAAAAAAGCTTTATCCGTCTCTGAGTCGGAGCGGAATGCGCTCAAGCTAAGCGAGTGGATTCAACAGCAGCTTGAGGAGGCCGAGCCGGCTTATTCGTTGCCGGATCATCTCGTTGTCGGCAGTCGCCTTTTTAATKAAATGATTCCGTTTCTACTCGTAACCGAGCAATCGAATACGAAGCTAACGACGTTCACTGAGCTTGAGAAGCTGCTTCGTTCCTTCTTATCGGACGACGTTCTGCTTATTCCGTTGAAAACCCAGGAATGGCTCATATGGGGGCCGATCTCGCTTCTGCGCGACGAGGATTCAGAATCTTTCGACGAGAATGAAGAGGAGACGTTAGAGGACAGCCTGGAGTCGATCTGTTCGGGGCTGCACGAGATGCTTGCCAGCGAGTGGATCGGGGAGTGCCATCTGGCGGTGGCGCAGCCCGCGACGCCGGCCAAGGGTATCGTAGAGACGACGATTCTGCTTCGTGAGACGATTAATCTCGGCCGCAAGTTCCACGTAGGGACGAATATTCATATGCCTTGGATGCTGCAGCTGGAGCGACTGCTTAATGCTATTCCTGAAACACAGCGGGCGAAGTATTTGGAGCAATCGCTGAAACGAGCCGATATGTTCGTCGAACCCGAGATGCTAAGCACGCTGGAGACGTTCTTCACACTGGACTGCAATGTGAGCGAGACGGCCAAGAAGCTGTACATTCACCGCAATACGCTCCTGTATCGGCTGGATAAGCTGAAGCAGGAGACAGGGCTTGATGTTCGTCAATTTCGCGATGCCGTTCTCGTCAAAATCATATTGCTATTGTACAAAGTTACGAAAAGGAATTAATTTTTTTGTAGAGTATGTGCATAGTCACAAACGCTTACATCGGATAAGATAAGTGCATAACGAAATTTCTTTCTAGGGGGAAACTTATCATGGCAGGCGTACGTTTAGAGAATATCTACAAGAAATACCCGGGTACCGACAAAGCATCGGTTACTGACGTTAACTTAGACATCAAGGACAAAGAGTTCCTCGTATTGGTAGGACCGTCCGGTTGCGGTAAATCGACTACTCTTCGTATGATCGCTGGCTTGGAAGAAATTTCTGAAGGCAAATTGTTCATCGGCGACCGTCTTGTAAACGACGTAGCTCCTAAAGACCGCGACATCGCGATGGTATTCCAATCCTACGCGTTGTACCCGCACATGAACGTTTACCAAAACATGGCGTTCGGCCTTAAACTTCGTAAATTCAAAAAAGCAGACATCGACAAACGCGTTCGTGAAGCTGCTAAAATTCTTGATATTGAGCATTTGCTCGACCGTAAACCAAAAGCTCTTTCCGGTGGTCAACGTCAACGTGTCGCTTTGGGACGCGCAATCGTACGTGAGCCGCAAGTATTCTTGATGGATGAGCCGCTTTCCAACTTGGACGCGAAGCTTCGTGGACAAATGCGCGCTGAAATCAGCAAACTGACTAAGCGTCTTGAAACAACTACAATCTATGTAACGCATGACCAAATCGAAGCAATGACGATGGGCGACCGTATCGTTGTTATGAAGGACGGTTTCATTCAACAAACCGATTCCCCTGAACAACTTTACAACCACCCTGTTAATATCTTCGTAGCTGGCTTTATCGGCGCTCCTTCGATGAACTTCATCAGCGGAACGTTGTCTGAGCAAGGCGGAACTGTTAAATTCAAAGCTGCTGGCGTAGATGTTGTTGTTCCTGAAGGCAAATCCGCAGCCCTTCGCTCGAAAGGCTATATCGGCAAAGAAGTTATTMTTGGCATTCGTCCAGAAGACCTTCACGAAGAGCCTGTGTTCTTGGAAGCTTCCCCGAACACAATCGTAAATGCAAACATTGAGGTTGCTGAAAACCTTGGTCACGAAATGTACCTGTACCTGAACGGTATCGGCACTGATACAGTTATCGCTCGCGTAGACGGACGTTCCGGCCTTCGTGACGGCGCAAGCGTTAAGCTTGCTCTTGACATGAACAAAGTTCATCTGTTCGACAAAGAGTCCGAATTGAACATTTTCGAAGTTTAATACTTCGATCTAACGAGAGTTGCCTGGAAGTTTCCAGGCAACTCTTTTTTGTTTATTCATGAAAACCGTTTTTGGCGTTCGCACGTCTAATTAGTATGAATGTTTGGACGGGGAGGGAAGGCATGGAGGATCGGGATCAATGCGCTTTGGCAGCCATTCTTGGGGATGAGACGGCGCTGCTCCAGCGTATCGATATGGATAAGCGCCAGCTGTACGGTATCGCCTTCGCCTATATGCGTAATGAGGATGATGCTCTGGAGGCAATGCAGGAAACAGTATGCCGCGTATGGGCGAAGCGTCGAACGCTGCGAGAAGCGAAGTACTTCACGACATGGACTATTCGAATTTTGATACGGGTATGCATGGACGAGCGGAAGAAGCGTAAGCGAGAGCAAGAGAGAACGATTGAAGCAAGCCGCATGCGAAGTGGTGAAAAAATGCATGACGACGACGCGGCGGCAGCAAGGCTCGATATGGCTGCTCAAGTAAAAGCATTGCCTGCCAATTACCGGATGGTCGTCGTACTGAAGTATTATCGCGATATGACAATTACCGAAATAGCTGAGCTGCTGGAAAAGCCAGATGGCACTATACGGACATGGTTGAATAAAGCGTTGAAGCTGCTGCGAAGCGATAAGTCATTGATTGAGGAGGTGGAGGACGATGAACGACAAAGCGGGAAATGAGCGGCAGTTAATCGAGATTGTGCTGAAAAATGATCGAAATTATGTTGAATGCGAAATGCTGTCGATGGAAGAAGATAAGCTCGATGCAGCTATTCGGCATGGACTTGAGAGGGGACGCCGGCATACGGTCACCAGAAGCAGGAGACGGATCAGTCTGAAGCTTGGTTTATCGGCGGTATGTATACTGCTGCTACTGACGGCATTCGTTCGCGTATCTCCTTCCTTCGCGGCGATCATAAAGGAAATTCCGGGCTTCACAGGATTTGTAGAGCTTATCGAAGGCGATAAGACGCTCGTATCGGCGCTCGACAACGAATTCATTCAACCAATGAGCTTGACCGATGAGAAGAACGGATTCAAGCTGACGGTAAACGGCGTCATTGCCGATGACAATCGGCTCGTGATCCTGTATACGGGCGAAGGACCGGGCATAACGAGTGAGACGGAGATCGAGGACTTTAAGTTGTTGAAGGAGTACGGTGAGGGAGTGCGAGGCGCGATTGGTTTCTCGCAACTCAGAAGCGACGATAAGAAAGACGCAGGATCCGTCCTGTACGATTATTTTGATGTTTCCCTTCAGGATGGCGAAGTCATGCCGGAGAAGGTGGATTTGAATGTTAAGCTGAAGGGTCAATGGCTGCAGCTGTCCGTTCCGATTGACCATGCCAGATTCGCAGGTATGCGCGAGGAAATTGCGGTTAATGAGGTTATCGAGCTTAACGGTCAACGGTTGACGGTAAAAAGCGCAGTCATCACGCCGCTGCAGGTGAGAGTGATCGTAGAGGCTGACCCAAGCAATTCGCTGCAAACAAACGGGATGATCGATGCGGTGCTGAAGGACGAGAAGGGCCGCATCTACAAGTGGAAGACAGGTATGGGGGATTATCATACAGAGATGGTCTATCATTTCCAAAGCAGTTATTTTAGTAAGCCTAAGAAGCTTACGTTTAAAGCAGACGGTGTATATATGTCCGATCGGGATCGGCTATTCGTTATTAACACGGAGACGGGCCAGACGAGCGAAACACCTGACAATCGCATCACCTATAACGGGAAGCAGGAGGATGGGGACGGATATGTCCTGCAAATCGATATGGCGAACTTGGATGAAACGGAGCAAAAGCTTGGTTATACGTTTCTCGAGCATCAGGGAAGCTTCACGGATGCGAGTGGCAAAACGTATAACCTCCTGGATAAGGATGGAACGCAGATTAAATGGAGTGCGGGAGGATTGGAGCCGGCCAGTTATTATTACAAAATTCCGATAGCCGATTATATACAGCCGCTAACGTTCCGCGTGCAGCAGTATCCGGGATATATTTTAAAGCCGATAAGCATTGCAATTAAGTAACATAAGGACGCCGAGCAGCGCTGAAACGTTGCGTTCGGCGTCTTTTTCCTTTACGATGAAGACATTGGAAACATACTTACATATCAGCTTGCTGCAGTTGTCATAAGAGGAGGCCATACGATGGCGAAAAAAGTAAAGGTGTCTGAGCTAGTCCAGCAATTTCAGCTCGAAATCGTCGCTGGAGAAGATGGGCTGAAGCGAGCAATTACGGTTGATGATTTGTATCGACCAGGCCTGGAAATGGCCGGCTATTTCCATTATTATCCGAGCGAGCGCGTGCAATTGCTTGGACGGACGGAAATATCGTTCCTCAGCACGCTGGAGAGCGAAGAACGCAAAGACCGTATGGCGTGGCTATGTAACGAGGAGACACCTTGTATTATTTTGACAAGAGGACTTGAAGCGCCTGAGGAGCTGGTGCAGCAATCGAATGAATCGAAGATTCCGGTGCTGCGCAGCAATGTGGCAACAACGATTTTGTCGAGCCGGATTACGGACTTCCTGGAGAAAAAGCTTGCGCCGACAGCGACGATTCATGGTGTTCTTGTTGACGTCTATGGCGTAGGCATGCTTATTACCGGAGGAAGCGGCATCGGTAAGAGCGAGACTGCTCTAGAGCTTGTTAAGCGCGGACATCGGCTTGTAGCCGACGATGCGGTCGAGATTCGGCAGACGTCCGACGGTCAGCTGCATGGCAGTGCGCCGGAGCTTATTCGCCACTTGCTTGAAATTCGCGGACTAGGCATTATTAACGTGATGACGCTGTTCGGGGCGGGCGCGGTAAGAACGCAGAAGCGGATTGGCCTTGTCATTAAGCTTGAGAATTGGCAGCAGGATAAACAATATGATCGTCTTGGACTTGATGAAGAAACGACGCGCATTATCGATACGGATATTCCGCTCGTAACGGTTCCCGTTCGTCCGGGCCGTAACTTAGCGGTCATTATCGAGGTGGCGGCAATGAACTTCCGTTTGAAACGGATGGGTTATAATGCGGCGCTGCAATTCACGAACAAGCTGACCGAAACGATCGCGGACGATATGGACGATTACGATTGATATTGATATCAAAGGAGATAAGCGTGAATGGAGACTTTGCTCATTAACCCGATTGCGTTCTCGATCGGCACTATATCAGTTCATTGGTACGGCATTATTCTGGGCACGGCGGCTTTGGTCGGCCTGCTGCTCGCGGTACAAGAAGGCAAGCGATTCGGCATTAAGCCGGATTTCTTCATGGATCTGCTGCTGCTTGGCGTTCCATCGGCAATTATCGGAGCGCGGATTTATTATGTGGCGTTTACATGGGATGATTATAAGGATAATTTCCTTGATGTGTTCAAAATATGGGAAGGCGGCATCGCTATCTACGGTGCGCTTATAGGCGCGTTCATTTGCGGATATTTTTATTTCCGCGCGAAGGGTTACAACTTCTTGCGGATCGTTGATATTTGCGTACCGTCGCTGCTGGCGGGTCAAATGATCGGACGCTGGGGCAACTTCATGAATCAGGAAGCGTATGGCGGACCGGTTGAAGAGAGCTTCCTGCGGGAGACGCTTCATATCCCTGCATTTATAGTGAATCAAATGAATGTTGATGGCGTATTCCATCATCCGGCGTTTCTTTATGAATCGCTTTGGAGCTTGGTCGGTATTGCAATCCTGTTCATTTTGCGCCGTCAAAGCTTCCTTCGTTCCGGCGAATTGATGGCAGCCTATTTCATCTGGTACTCCATCGGCCGCTTCTTTATTGAGGCGCTCCGTACGGACAGCTTGGGCTTCGCTGGTCCGAAATGGTTGGCATCATTCATTGATGCGCTCTGGTCTCCAATGACCATTGTATTCGAGGAAGGTTATTTGGACCCGGCTTACGGCAATATTAGAATATCGCAGGCTCTTGCTCTGCTTCTGATCGTGGCTGCGATCATCTTCGTTATTGTTCGCCGCAGATCAGGACTTGCCATTGCTCGTTATTCCGATCCGATCGTATCGAGTAAGCCGGAGAAGGTTGCTCAGTTGAATGATGGGAAGTCGTCTGCCGCAGGTGCGGAAGGCGATAGCGGAATTTCTGGATCTAAAGGAAAAGAAGAATAGAAGCAGGCCGGCAGTTAGATGCTGGATGTCTGCGAAAGCGGTTTGGGAGGATTGGATAGATGACAGGCAACATACGTACGATGCTCTTCGATCTGGACGGCACGATTCTAGACACTAATGAGCTTATTATACGGTCGTTCGTGGAGGCGCTTAAGGGCGTAGCAGTGGAAGGCTTCGGTAGAGAGCATATTATTCCGACGATGGGTGAACCGCTGATTGACCAATTGAGGCGATTCTCCGGCCTTGAGGAAGTATCGCATCTTGTTGATGCTTATCGCGAGATTAATCTTAGGCTGCACGACGATCTTGTTAAACCGTTTGAATACGTAGTCGAAGTGTTGCGAAATCTTCATGGAAAAGGGATTCAGATCGGCGTTGTCACGACGAAGATGCGCCTTACAACGGAGAAGGGGCTTAAGTTCGTTGGCATAGACGAATACGTCGATGCCGTCATTACGATTGACGATGTGAAGAATCCGAAGCCGCATCCTGAGCCGGTCAACAAAGCGATCGCGCTGCTTGGCGCCGATCCCGAGACAACGATGATGGTGGGCGACAGCGTCGTCGACATAAAGTCTGCGGTAGCGGCTGGCACGGTCGCAGTTGGCGTCGCGTGGTCGTTGAAAGGTGAGAAGCTGCTTAGCGAAGCAGGAGCGCATCATATCATTTATGATATGCGCGATTTGTACGCATTCGTCGGAATGGAGAGCGAGCCGTTTGCGAAACGTTGACCGATACCCGGTCGAAGGGCCGAACGCTCTTTGGCAGGTGTACAAGACGGTAAGCCGCTTGAAGGCGGTACGCAACTTTATATTTATCCAGCTGGCGCGTTATTGTCCAAGCTTGCCGCTCAAAAACTTCATATATCGGCGTGTGCTGGGCATGAAGGTGGGAAAGAAGACGGCTTTCGCCCTTATGGTGATGGTCGACGTATTTTTCCCTGAGCGGATCAAGGTCGGCGACAATTCGATTATTGGGTATAATACGACGATATTGACCCATGAGTATCTGATCAGGGAGTATCGTATTGGCGATGTAGTGATCGGTTCGAACGTGATGATCGGCGCGAATACGACGATATTGCCGGGTGTTACGATCGGCGATGGTGCGGTGGTGGCAGCAGGATCGCTCGTACATAAGGATGTGCCGGCAGGAAGCTTCGTCGGCGGCAATCCGATGCGAGAGATTAAGCGGAGCGTTGTCCAGCCCGATATCGCCGACCCTGCGAAGCATATTATTCATTAGCTAGCCGTCTATTGAGCAATGAAAATAGTGTGAGGAACAGCCCCAGGTGGACGAATCCAATTCGTTCGCAGGGGCTTCCTTGTTGTTATAGCTCAGAGTAGGGGAAGGGGCTTTTACTGGCTTGACGGAGCGGCGTTTTTCATGCTAATATTACGACTAATATCTTTAATTTGTTAGAATGGTAACATGGTAATGCTGTAATACACTAAAGCGACCGAAGGTGAGAACGGAAATGTCCAAACCAAAAGTATTTGAGAAGCCGATAGGCGTGAAAGATTATTTGCCGGGAGCGGTGGCGAAGCTTCGCCATATTGAGCGTCAGGTGCTCGCCTGCATGCAAGGCTGGGGCTATGAGCAAATTATGACTCCCACGATGGAATATTACGATACAGTAGGCGTTGCCAGCTCAACGTCCGACCAAAAGCTGTTCAAGCTGCTTAATAATCGCGGAACGACGCTTGTGCTGCGCTCCGATATGACGTCGCCGATTGCGCGCGTAGTGGCATCGTTATTGAAGGATGCCGATTTCCCGCTGCGATTGTCGTACCACTCTAATGTATTCCGTGCGATCGAAGAAGAAGCAGGCCGCGAGGCGGAGTTTTTCCAGACGGGCGTGGAATTGGTTGGCGATTCGTCTGCGGAGGCGGACGCTGAAGTTGTAGCGCTTGCTATTGCGTCGCTGAAAGCGGCCGGCGTAGAACGCTTCAAGATTGCTATTGGCCACGTCGGCTTCTTGAATGGTCTATTCGAGGAGACGCTGGCAGGCCGCGAGGAAGCGCAGGAGCAGCTTAAAGCTTGCTTGCTTGGACGCGATTATGTAGGCTACCGCGAGCAATTGCGCAAGCTTGCGCTTGACGAGCCGGTACAGCGCGAGCTGGAGGGCATCCTTAGGCTGCGAGGCGGACAGGAAATATGCGATCAGGCGCTGCAGCTTAGCGGCAATGAGAAGGCGCGCGAGTCGATCAGCCATCTGTGCGAAATTTGGGATGTGCTGAAGGCATATGGCGTATGCGAGCATGTGCTTATTGATCTCACAATGATTGGAGATTTCTCTTATTATACAGGCATGACTTTCGAGGGATATGCAGCCGATCTCGGATTCCCGGTAGCAAGCGGCGGCCGTTACGACAATCTGCTGTCGCAGTTCGGGCGCAAGGCGCCGGCTACGGGCTTCGCGCTGAAGACGACGCGCATTCTAGAGCTGCTCGGCAACGAGGCGGATGAAGCGGTGGAGAGAACGCTGATCGTTTATGATGCGGCGGGGCGTACGGAGGCGCTGGCAAAGGCGCAGGAGCTGCGCGGCGAGGGCGTTAAGGTTGTGACGGAGCGGTTGGCTGATGGGGATCATTCGTACGCAAAAGTAAGACTTCCTTCACAATTGCACGATAGATTCACGTTCAAGGGTAATGAATATACGGATTACATTGAATTCATTCAGAAAGGAGGCAGCGCCACATGAGCGGAGACAACAAGCAAATATTGAAAGTGGCGATGCCGAAGGGCCGCATCTACAAGCAGGCTTCCAAGCTGTTCCGTGAAGCGGGCTTGCCGATCCCAAGCGACTTCGACGACACGCGCAAGCTCATTATTGAGCTGCCGGAAGCAAAGATGGAGTTCATTATGGCAAAGCCGGTCGATGTGCCGACTTACGTAGAATATGGCGTAGCCGATATCGGCATTGTCGGCAAGGACGTATTGATGGAAGAGAACAAGGATGTCTACGAGCTACTCGATCTTGGCATTGCGAAATGCCGGATGTCGGTCATCGGCTTGCCGGATTGGAAGCCGACGATTAATCCGCGCGTCGCGACGAAATATCCGAACGTAGCATCGGCTTACTTCCGCGAGCTCGGTCAACAGGTTGAGGTCATCAAGCTGAACGGCTCGATTGAGCTTGCTCCGCTGATCGGCCTTGCCGACCGGATCGTCGATATGGTGGAAACGGGACAGACGCTGCGCGAGAACGGACTGGTGGAGATGGAATCGATCTTCGGCATTACGAGCCGCTTGATCGCGAATCGGGTTAGCTATCGGATGAAGAACGACAGTATTCAGAACCTATGCGATCTGTTGCAGGAGACGCTTGCGGCGAAGGCTTAATTAAGGCGAGAGTGCGATAGAGAAGCTTCGGTACAGGATGGTTAAGGCAAGAGAGCGATAGAGAAGCTTCGGTACAGGATGGTCAAGGCAAGAGAGCGATAGAGAATGTGTGAGGGAAGGAGCGCTACGTATGCGCATTATGAGAGCGGAGCAGTTTGGGTTGAAGCGCGAGGTCGAGTATGGCTCGCCCGAGCAGAACGAGGTCGTTCGGACCATCGTAGAGGCGGTCCGAACGGAAGGAGACGCGGCGCTGCTCAGGTACACGGAGCAGCTTGACCGCGTGAAGCTGGATGCGGCGTCGCTTCGCGTGACGCAGCAGGAAATTGAGGCGGCGTATGATAAGGTCGACGCCGCGTTCCTCACGGCCATCCGCGAGGCGGCCGTGAACATTAGGGCTTTCCACGAGAAGCAGAAGCGTACCTCGTGGATGGATCTGCAGCCGGACGGGACGCTGCTCGGGCAGATTCTGCGACCGCTGAAGCGGGTCGGCGTATACGTGCCCGGAGGCAAGGCGGCTTATCCGTCGTCCGTGCTCATGAACGTCATTCCGGCACAAGTAGCCGGCGTGCCGGAGATCGTGATGGTAACGCCGCCGGCCACTGGCGGCAAGGCAGGCATCGACCCGTATATTCTCGTTGCCGCCGCGGAATCGGGCGTCAAGGAGATGTACCGGGTCGGAGGCGCTCAAGCCATTGCCGCGCTTGCGTACGGCACGGCTTCGATTGCCCCGGTCGATAAAATATGCGGACCGGGCAACATCTACGTGGCGCTCGCTAAGCGCGCCGTATTCGGTGCCGTCGATATCGACAGCATCGCCGGCCCAAGCGAGATCGTCGTCCTCGCCGATGACACGGCGGACGCATCTTACGTCGCTGCCGACCTGCTATCGCAGGCGGAGCACGACGAGATGTCGTCGGCGATCCTTATTACGCCGTCGACGAAGCTGGCCGAGGCTGTCGTCGCTGAAGTCGAGCGCCAGCTCTCCACGCTGCCGCGCGAGGCGATCGCGCGCAGCTCGGTAGACAACTACGGCGCGGCGCTGCTCGTCGACTCGCTGAAGGACGGCATCGACGTCGTCAATCAGCTGGCGCCTGAGCACCTGGAAGTGCTGACGGCCGACCCGATGAGCCTGCTCGGCCTCATTGAGAACGCGGGCGCGATCTTCCTCGGCCCGTACAGCTCGGAGCCGGTCGGCGATTATTTCGCCGGACCGAACCACATCATTCCGACGAACGGCACAGCGCGGTTCTCCTCGCCGGTCAATGTTGACGACTTCCTTAAGAAGTCGAGCTTGATCTACTACAGCAAGGAAGCGCTAATGACAAACGGCGACAAGATTATCACACTTGCGCGCCACGAAGGATTAGAAGGACATGCTCGCGCGATCGAGATCCGTTTGGAGAAGGAACGCGGGCTTTAATAGATACAAATAACGGCATTCTCGGCATCTAAATCAGAATACTGATGTCTGTTATTCGATTTAGCGGCATTTTGGGAAGCAAATTAGCCCATTTTTTCCACAGTCGGTGAAATAGCTCAATTAATTGCCCGAAATGCCGTTATAGAGCAACTTTCGTGAGAGCTCGCTGAAATAACGTCCCAAAAGGACGCTACACGCTGCATAAGAACCACAAACTGCTGCTCAGGAGCTAACCGCCCCACAGGCGGGAGATATCATACAACCAACATACAAGGAAAGTAGGAATTACAATGGCGGATACTAGAGTGCGTGAGGCGTCGGTCGAGCGCAAAACGAATGAAACGGATATTAAGCTGTCTTTCGCAGTGGACGGCACTGGCGAGACGAAGCTCGAAACGGATGTGCCTTTCCTGAACCATATGCTTGACCTGTTCACGAAGCACGGACAATTCAACCTGCAAGTCGAGGCGCGCGGAGACATCGACATTGACGATCACCACACCGTTGAAGACATCGGCATCTGCCTCGGGCAGACGCTTCGCGAAGCATTGGGCGACAAACGCGGCATTAAACGTTATGCCAGCGTATTCGTTCCGATGGATGAGGCGCTAGCGCAAGTCATTGTCGACGTCAGCAACCGTCCTCACTTTGAATATCGTGCGGAATATCCTTCGGCGCAGGTTGGAAGCTTCTCTACTGAGCTCGTTCACGAGTTCCTGTGGAAGCTGGCGCTTGAATCGCGCATTACGCTGCACGTTATCGTTCACTACGGCAAAAACACGCATCACATGATCGAAGCGGTATTCAAAGCGCTTGGCCGTGCGATCGACGAAGCGACGAGCATTGATCCTCGCGTACAAGGAGTGCCTTCAACGAAGGGAGTGCTGTAAATGATTGCGATTATAGATTATGGCATGGGCAACCTGCATAGCGTGAGCAAAGCGGTTGAACGGCTAGGGTTCGAAGCGGTCATTACCGCTGATCCGCAGCGCATTCTAGAGGCGGACGGCGCGATATTGCCGGGCGTTGGCGCATTCGGCGACGCGATGCAGAATCTGCGCAACACGAAGCTGGATGAGGTGGCGAAGTTCTACGCCGCTTCCGGCAAGCCGATGCTGGGCATCTGCCTCGGCATGCAGCTTCTGTTCAGCGAGAGCGAGGAATACGGCCGGAACGAAGGGCTGAACCTGCTACCGGGTAAGGTTATCCGCTTCCAAGGCGACTACAAAGTGCCGCATATGGGCTGGAACAAGCTGTCGTTCTTGCAAAAGCAATCGCCGCTGTTCGAAGGACTGGAAGAGGGGCATGTGTATTTCGTTCACTCCTTCCATGCAAAGCCGGAGCTGGCGAGCGACCTGCTTGCAACGACGGACTACAATCAGCAAGTGACGGCGATCGTCGGACGCGGCAACGTCTACGGCATGCAGTTCCACCCGGAGAAGAGCGGCGATCTCGGCATGAAGCTGCTCGGCAACTTCTTGGCGCTGACAGGCAGCCCGCAGCTGCAGCAGCAAGCGTAACAACGATAAAGCGATAGAAGGCCCGGCCTGGGCATATAAAGGAGAGGGCAACATGCTGGCGAAACGTATCATTCCGTGTCTCGACGTGAAGGACGGCCGGGTCGTAAAGGGCGTCAACTTCGTCAATCTGCGCGATGCGGGCGATCCGGTCGAGCTTGCGGCTACTTATGACCGCGAGGGAGCAGACGAGCTTGTATTTCTAGATATCTCGGCGTCCGTCGAAGGACGCGCGACGATGATTGAGGTCGTGAAGCGGACGGCTGGCGAGATTACGATTCCGTTCACGGTGGGCGGCGGCATTTCGCATGTAGACGATATGAAGCGGCTGCTGCGCGCGGGAGCGGACAAGATCGGCATTAATACGGCAGCGGTGAAGAATAGGGCGCTCGTATCGGAAGGCGCGCGCAAGTTCGGCTCGCAATGTATCGTCGTAGCTATCGACGCGAAGTTCAATCCGGAATGGGGCGAATGGGAAGTGTACACGCATGGCGGCCGTCAGACGACGGGCATTCGCGCGCTGGAATGGGCACGCGAGGTCGAGCGTCTCGGCGCGGGGGAAATACTGCTGACAAGCATGGACGCGGACGGAACGAAGGACGGCTTCGACGTGAAGCTGACTCAGGCCGTATCGGATTCGCTTGGCATTCCGGTTATTGCCTCCGGCGGAGCGGGCAAGGTGGAACACTTCAATGAAGTGTTCCAGCAGGCACATGCGGATGCGGCTCTAGCGGCGACAATTTTCCATTATAAAGAAATGACGATTCGCGAGGTTAAGGACGATTTGCGTCTGAAGGGAGTAGAGGTTCGATGACGGTTAACGATTACAACGAGCTGCTTACACAAATCAAATGGGATGCGGCGGGACTGATTCCGGCTGTCGTTCAGGACGCTCAGAGCAAGGAAGTGCTCATGCTTGCGTATATGAACGAGGAATCCCTTAAGCTATCGATAGAATCCGGCGTTACCTGGTATTGGAGCCGCTCGCGCAGCGAGCTTTGGAACAAGGGAGCGACTAGCGGACATACGCAGCGCATCGTCTCGATGTCCTACGACTGCGACGGCGATACGCTGCTGCTTCGCGTGGAGCAGCAAGGTCCGGCTTGCCATACAGGCCGATACAGCTGCTTCTATAATGCGATCGAGGTGCAAGGCGCATCAACGCCAGCTGCTGAACCGACAGAACAAGCAGTTGAGCGCTTCGCCATGCTCGGTCATCTGGAGAGCGTCATCGCGCAACGAGATGCAGAGCGTCCAGACGGCGCTTATACGACGTACCTGTTCGAGAAGGGCGTTGATAAGATTCTGAAGAAGATCGGCGAAGAAGCTTCTGAAGTGATTATCGCGGCAAAAAATGAAGACAACGACGAGCTGCGCAGTGAAGCGAGCGATTTGATCTTCCATCTGATGGTGCTGCTGCGCGAGCGCAAGCTGCCGCTTGACGATGTCATGCGCGAGCTAAGCGGCCGCGTAGGCAAGCCAACTACGAACAAAATGAGATAGTCATCAGGCTATCGAATAGTTGAATCGCCCCATTTTAAAAAACGAAAGGCCGGAATGCTCATGTTTATCGATTATCATACCCATCATGCCCGCTGCGGCCACGCGGTAGGCGACCTTGAAGAGTACGTGAAGAAGGGCATCGAGATCGGGCTTGCGGAGATCGGCCTTTCCGACCATATGCCGCTGCTGCATGTTGACCCCGCAACCTACTTGCCGGAGATGGCGATGCCGATGGAGGAGCTTCCGCGTTATGTCGAGGAATGTCTCGCTCTGAAGGAGAAGTACAAGGGACAGATCGACGTTCGCGTCGGTCTGGAAGGCGATTATATCGAAGGCTGCGAGGAGCAGATCGAAGCGATCGTTAAGGCTTACCCATGGGATTACGTGATCGGCTCCGTTCATTTTCTAGGCGAGTGGGACATTACCGACTTCCGTCAGACGGCGGGCTGGGAAGGCAAAAACAAGCTGGCGGTGTACGAGCAATATTACGATGCGGTTATCAAAGCGGCAGCAACGGGCTTCTACGACTACATCGGCCATATCGACGTCATCAAGCGGTTCGGCTTCAAGCCGGATGAGGATGTGGCTCATTTGGAAAATGCAGCGCTTGAAGCTGTCAAGAAGCACGGTCTTGCGATTGAGCTCAATGCATCGGGTTTTCGTACGCCGGTGAAGGAGATGTTCCCAAGCCGCCGTATGCTCGAATATGCCTACGAACTAGGGATCCCTCTGACGATCGGTTCTGATGCGCACCAGCCTGAGAGACTGGGTCAATATTTGGAAGAAGCGCGCGCTGTGCTTAAGGAAGTCGGCTATACGCAGCTAGCGACATTTAATTGTCGAAAAATATTGCTGATTGATTTTTGAATTATCGTAAATTCGATGTATAATAGGATTGAATAAGACAAGATTTGTCGAATAATATTCGACATGCGACAGTACTTGATAAGTAAAATTTATTGGTTTAAGACGCTCAGGAGGGTATCATGGTAAGCGACAAGGTGCGTATATTTTCGGGTTCGTCCAATCCGGTATTGGCTCAAAAAATCAGTGCAGAGCTAGGTCTATCGCTCGGTGCAATTAAGATGTCTCGTTTCAAAAGCGGGGAGATCTACGTTCACTACGAGGAAACGATTCGTAACTGCGACGTATTTCTCGTTCAATCGTTCTCTCATCCGATCAACGAGCATTTTGTAGAATTGCTCGTGATGATCGATGCGGCGAAGCGCGCTTCGGCGAGAACGGTCAACATCATCATGCCTTACTACGGCTATGCTCGTCAGGAACGCAAGGCAGCTCCGCGGGAGCCGATCTCGGCGAAAATGTTGGCTGACGTGCTTACGACAGTTGGCGCGAACCGCGTCATTACGATCGATTTGCATGCTCCGGCGATTCAAGGGTTCTTCAACATTCCGGTTGACCACATGACGGCGCTTGACTTGATCAGCGATTACCTGAAAGCCAAAAACATCAAGAATCCGGTCGTTGTATCGCCGGATGCAGGACGTGCTTCGACGGCGGAGAAGCTGGCTAACTACTTGGACACTTCGTTTGCGATCATGATCAAGAAGCGTCCTGCGCACAACGAATCCTCCATTACGCACGTTATCGGCGACGTAGAAGGTCAAACCCCGATTATTATCGAGGACCTGATCGATACCGGCACGACGATCGTAAATGTTGTGGAGAGTCTCAAGGAGCGCGGCGCGGAAGACGTGTACGTATGTGCGACGCATCCGTTATTCTCCGGTACTGCTATTGAGCGTTTGGATCATCCATCTATAAAAGAAGTTATCGTAACCGACTCGATTCTATTGCCGGAATCGACGCCGGAACGCTTCAAGGTGCTGTCTGTAGCTCCGCTGCTTGCGGAAGCGACACGGATCATCTTGGAAGGCGGCTCGATCAGCACGTTGTTCAAGAACAACGGTGTCTAATATTCGGCCGGCCTTGCCGATATGCCCAAAAGAATAGGTTCACCGCGAAAAAATCGCGGACGGCTCGTATGCCGTCCGCGATTTTTTCCCACATATTCTTTCGTGTTAGGATAGGCAGCGCTATGGTATAATCTTAGAAAATCGGAAGTAACGGGAGGTGCCTTGCTAGTGAAAGAGAAGAGACTTGTGGCTGTCGATACGCAAACGAAGGTAATACCGATTCAATGGGACGCTACGTTTTTCTTTGAACGGGCTGTTCGTTCGCTGGATCGATTCCATTACGACAAGGCCCTCAAATATTTTCGGCGCGCCGTTGAATACGAACCTGACAATCCTGTAAACCATTGCAATATGGCCGGCATCCTATCGGAGATGGGCAACTATGAGGAATCGAATCGGATCTTAAACATGATTATGGATGAGCTTGATCCGACGATGACGGAATGCTATTTCTACATGGCGAACAATTATGCGAATATGGAACAGTACGAGGCTGCCGAAGGCGCCCTCATTCAATATTTGGAGGAAGACCCCGACGGCCAGTTTCTCGATGAAGCGGAAGATATGATGGATCTGCTTCACTATGAGCTGGAGCGCCCGACCCAATTGAAAAACATTAAATCGCGCGAGGGCATGATCGAACACGATCAAGCGCGGACGCTGCTGGAGGAAGGCAAGTTTACCGAGGCAGTCCGCATCTTGGAACAAATTACGCAGCAGCAGCCTGATTTTCTAGCAGCGAGAAACAATTTGGCGCTCGCTTATTATTACATGGGCATGTTCGATAAGGCGATGGAGACGATTCAAGAGGTGTTAGACCTTGAAGCGGGCAATTTGCATGCGCTTTGCAACCTTGCGATCTTCTACCAGCATGAGGGCGACGAGACCAATCTGCGTCCGCTCGTCGATCTGCTGATTAAGACAGCGCCTTTTCATCAAGAGCATGCGTTTAAACTCGCTACAACTATGGGTATCTTAGGAGAGCATGGCTCTGCGTACCGTCACTTCTCGAGGCTGCTTAAGGACGCTGAGCTGCATCAGGATCCATGCTTGTACCATTACGCGGCTGTAGCGTCCTGCAACATCGGAAGGCTGCAGGAGGCTGAACGGCTCTGGAAGCAAGCGATTAAGCTTGATCCGATGTCAGGCATTCCGCAATATTATATGGAGCAGCTGGAGCATATTCGCAGCGGCAAGCAAACGGGGCATGTTAGCTACCATTATCATTTGCCTTTCGAAGAGCAATTCAAGCTATGGGAAAAGTCGTCGGACGGCATTCCCGATCATCTGAAGCGCGACCCGCTCGTACGTTCCTCGTTCTTCTGGGCGCTGCGCCATGGGGATCAGCATACGAAGCTGCAAGTCATTCAGGCGCTTGGCATGATCGCCGACAGCGAGGTCAAGGACGTACTGCGCGCATTCCTGCTGGAGCATGAAGAGGACGATTACTTAAAGCGAATCGCCATATTCGTACTTCGAACAATCGGCGTTCAAGAACCGCTTCATGTGGTGCTTGAGGGCAAGGATACCGTTATCGAGCCGAACCGGGTGCCCTCGCGTCTGCCGGTATGGGAAGAGAAGTGGCAGGCCGTTGTCGATTTGGCGATGAGTCGCATGAACAAGCATTACGATCTCGTTCAGCAGCATGACCTGATGACGTTATGGGTGGAGTTTTTATCCCGTACGTACCCGGATGTGCCGAAGCTGACGAAGCCGGAGGGCTGGGCGGCAGCACTCGAATATTTAACGGCCAAGATGCATCGCCGCGCGATCTCTTACCATGAGGTGTCGATACGCTACGGTACTTCCATCGCAACGGTGAGCAAGAACGTGAAGACGATCGACGGCGTTTGCGGCATCAAAAAAAAGATGAAGTCGATAAGCTCGGTATTTTCCTCGTCTACGGAGGTGTAGCCTGTAGGCTGCGCTCGCGTGCTTGAAGGGAACCGAGGCAAAACTATAGATGAGGTGATTCACATGTACAAATCGATTATTATCGGTACCGGCCCTGCCGGTCTGACTGCAGCTATTTACTTGGCGCGCGCCAATATGGAGCCCCTAATTATCGAAGGACCTGAGCCCGGCGGTCAATTGACGACGACGACGGAAGTCGAGAACTTCCCTGGTTTCCCGGAGGGCATTATGGGACCTGAGCTTATGGAAAACATGCGCAAGCAAGCGGAGCGTTTCGGCGCTAAGTTTATTACGGGCTGGGTGAACAGCGTCGATATGTCCGAGCGTCCGTTCAAGCTGCAAGTGGAAGGCCACGGCGAGCTTGCCTCTGAGAGCGTGATTATCTCGACAGGAGCTTCGGCGAAGTACCTTGGCATTCCAGGCGAGAAAGACAACGTCGGACGCGGTGTGAGCACTTGCGCGACATGCGACGGCTTCTTCTTCCGCGGCAAAAAGATTATCGTGGTCGGCGGCGGCGACTCCGCAATGGAGGAAGCGAACTTCCTTACTCGCTTCGCGTCCAACGTTGAGTTGGTTAACCGCCGCGATGAGCTTCGCGCTTCGAAGATCATGCAGGATCGCGCTCGCGAGAACGAGAAAATCAGCTGGAGCCTGAACCGGACGCCGGTTGAAGTCGTAGCTGGCGGCATGGGTGTTACAGGCCTTAAAGTCCGCGATAACGTGACAGGCGAAGAGGATGTTATTGAGACTGACGGTATCTTCATCGCAATCGGCCACACGCCGAACACGAAGTTCCTGAACGGTCAGATCGACACCGACGAGCATGGTTACATTAAAGTGAAGCCAGGCAGCTCCGAGACGAACATCCCAGGCGTATTCGCATGCGGCGACGTGCAGGACAGCAAGTACCGTCAAGCGATTACAGCAGCGGGAAGCGGCTGCATGGCGGCGCTTGACTGCGAACGTTTCCTTGAAGGCAACGTTACGCATGACTGGAGCAAGTCCGTTTAAGCTGTACGGCTGTTGTGTGATCGTTATCGGCATCTAAGGGAGAATACAGGCTGTACCGGCTAAGCGCGACGACGATGCTTGGCCTGGTATAGCTTTTTTGTATGAAGCTTGTCTATTGGATATCTGCAGCAGCTTTTGAGTTAATTGGTTCTATCCGTGTTCTATATTGGAGATTATCCAATATAGCCCACAGAAGGGCTAGGAGACAGCCTATTGCTTCACCTATAAGCGTTAATTATGAGGGAAATTTCATTTATTGAGGTCTTCCGGCTGGGCAATTGCATTCCGTGGAGGATTCTCACCGATTATGTGGGTCGTTCCTTGAGAATAGCCGTATCTTCTTCTTCATAAAAGTTTCTTAATCGCACTCGATAGAAGGCTGAACAGCTTGTTTTACCAGCATTCTACATTGTTGACGACAGCATGAACAACGCTTATAGTGGGTACAGAGAAGTTTAACATTATTGATGAGGTGGACTAGTGATGTCTGAGAAGATTTACGTTGGCGTCGATGTCGGCGGTACTGCAATTAAAGTAGGAATTTGTAATGCGGAGGGACAGCTGCTCCAAACGTACGAAGGGCCGACTGAGACAAGTAAAGGAACGGACACTATCCTTCATAATATCGCGACATACGCGCGCGCAATTGTTGACGAATCGTCTTATGAATGGGAGCAAGTAGACGGCGTAGGCGTAGGCATCGCCGGTTTCCTTGATATTCCTAACGGTATTATTAAATTCGCTCCTAACTTGAAAATCGAGAATGTCGATTTGAAGTCTTTCTTGGAGAAAGAACTGAAAAAAACAATTAAAGTTAATAACGACGCGAACGTTGCTGCGCTTGGCGAAGCATGGGGCGGAGCAGGCAAAGGCGTCGACCAATGCGTATGTTATACGCTTGGCACGGGCGTTGGCGGCGGTATTATTATAAATGGTAAAATCGTAGAAGGCTTCGCTGGCATGGCGGGCGAGCTTGGTCATATGGCAATCGTTCCGGACCTTGAAGCGATTGGGTGCGGCTGCGGCAAAATGGGCTGCCTCGAGACCGTATCCTCCGCAACGGGTATCATCCGTATGGCGAAGGATGCCGTAGAGCGCGGCGACCGCACTTCGTTGTCTCTGGTAGAAGATATTATGGCGAAGGACGTTATCGATGCTGCCAAAGCAGGCGACGAGGTTGCATCCCGCATCGTAAGCCGTGCTGCTTACTACTTGGGCAAGTCAATGGCGATGATGGCTATTATTCTTAATCCGCAATACTTTATTATTGGCGGCGGCGTATCGAAAGCAGGCGACTTCCTGTTCGATCAAATCCGTGAAGTATTCGAGAAGTACACGCAAGACCAAGCGAAGGAAAACGTGAAGATCGTTGCAGCTACGCTCGGCAATAATGCTGGCGTTGTTGGCGCTGCTGGACTTATTCTCAGAGGCTAGTCATACMATTTAGATACAACAAGTGCTGCGCCGCCCACGGGCGGCTACAGCCCGTTATTCAGATTGCTTTAAATGATAAGAGTAAATAATTTTGATTCTTATTTATTGGCTTATCATTCACCGCGAAACGAGCATAGCCGATCATATCCGGCAAGCCGTTTACGCTTTGCTTCGCAAACCTTAGCTTATGCTTACGAAGTAGGTTTGCTTCGCAAACCTTTTAGGAGGTTGTACTCATGGAGACGGCAGTTACAGTTGCGAAGCTTGTCATTATTACAGGAATGTCTGGCGCGGGCAAAACGATTGCTGTACAGAGCCTCGAGGATCTTGGCTTCTTCTGCGTCGACAACCTGCCGCCTGTGCTCATTCCGAAGTTCGCCGAGCTGATTGATCAATCGAACGGCAAGATCGGCAAGGTAGCGCTCGTGATCGATCTGAGGGGGCGCGAGTTTTTCGACGCTTTGGCCGAATCGCTGGCATTCATTAAAGATCAATTCACCATCGATTGCGAGATTCTTTTCTTGGATGCGACCGATGAGGTGCTTGTTCAGCGTTACAAGGAGAGCCGCCGCCGCCATCCGCTTGCGCCGGAAGGAATGCCGCTGGAAGGTATCCGCAACGAACGCCGAATGCTGGAGGATCTGAAGGGCTCGGCCTCGCAGGTGATCGATACGACGATATTGAAACCAGGCCAGTTGAAGGAACGTATTATTACGCGGTTTACGAATTTGGAACAGAACAGTCTCTCCGTGAACGTAACCTCCTTTGGCTTCAAGTATGGCATTCCTATCGATGCCGACCTCATCTACGACGTTCGTTTCCTTCCGAATCCGCATTATATTGAGCATCTGCGTCCGAATACGGGGCAAAATCCGGATGTATACGAATACGTGATGAAGTGGCCGGAAACACAACAATTTCTAACGAAGCTGCTCGACATGCTGCAATTCCTTATTCCGCTCTATCGCAAGGAAGGGAAAAGCCAGGTAGTCATCGGAATCGGCTGTACGGGCGGCAAACATCGCTCTGTCGCGATTGCCGAATATTTGGGACGCATGCTCGGCAGCAGCGATACGGAACGCATTCGTGTCAGCCATCGCGATGCCGATCGTGACAAGCATTGACGGGGTGAGACGATGCAAAGCAGGCATAAAATTATTAGACGCCCGAAAATCGTCGTAATCGGCGGCGGTACAGGGCTCTCTGTCATGCTGCGAGGCTTGAAAGAGAAGCCGCTAGATATTACGGCGATCGTGACGGTTGCTGATGACGGAGGAAGCTCCGGCATTTTGCGCAACGAGCTCCAAATCCCTCCGCCGGGCGACATACGCAACGTGCTTATGGCGCTTGCCGATGCGGAACCGCTGCTCACCGAAGTGCTGCAGTATCGGTTCAATAGCGGGACAGGGCTAGTCGGGCACAGCCTAGGCAATCTGATGCTTGCGGCGATGACGGACATATCGGGCGACTTTGTATCGGGTGTGCGTGAGCTTAGCCGCGTCCTTGCCGTTCGCGGTCAAGTGCTTCCCGCTGCCAATCAAGCGATCGTGCTCAAGGCCGAGATGGCAGACGGCTCGATCGTAACGGGGGAATCGATGATCCCGAAGGCGGGTCAGGCGATTAGGCGTGTATTCATTGAGCCAAGCGATGTGGAGGCGCTGCCTGAGGCAGTAGAAGCGATCGAGCAGGCTGACGCCATCCTGGTCGGTCCGGGCAGTTTGTATACGAGTATTATTCCGAATCTGCTCGTGCCGAAGCTAGCTGAAGCGATCGTTAATTCAACGGCTGTTAAGCTGTTTGTCTGTAATGTGATGACGCAGCCAGGGGAAACGGACGATTATTCCGTCAGCGACCATTTGGAAGCTGTCCATAAGCATATTGGACATCATCTATTCGATTATGTCATTGTGAATGACGGAGAGATTCCGCCGCAGATCGAAAGCAAGTATGCCGAGATGGGTGCCAAAGCGGTTCATCTCGACTTGGACGAGGTAACGAGACGCGGTTATCAGGTTATAGCGGACCGTCTTGTGCTGTTCCGAACTTTTTTGAGGCATGATGCCGAACGTTTAAGCCATCATATATATAAACTGGTAGAGAACTGGATGCTTAGAAAGAGGTGATAATCGATGTCTTTTGCGGCACAAACAAAAAAAGAGCTGACCCTTATTGAAGCCGATAGCTGCTGTGAGCGTGCAGAGCTGTCTGCGCTATTACGGATGAACGGCTCTGTCAGCGTATCCAGCCGCAAGGTTGTCCTCGACATCTCGACTGAAAATGCGGCCATCGCCAGAAGAATCTATTCCTTGCTTAAGAAGCATTACGACATGCATGTTGAGCTGCTCGTGCGCAAGAAGATGCGCTTGAAGAAAAATAATGTGTATATCGTTCGGATTCCTTCGGGAGTACAGGAAATACTAAGTGAACTCGGAATCGTGTCAGAGGGTTTCATGTTTTCTAACGGCATCGATAAGGAGATTATTCGTAAGCCATGCTGCAAGCGGTCTTATCTGCGCGGCGCTTTCCTGGCTGGAGGCTCGGTCAACAATCCCGAAGGTTCTTCGTATCATTTGGAAATAGCGTCGATGTACGAGGAGCATTGCGATGCGCTTGTGGAGCTTGCGAATAAGTTCGACTTGAATGCCAGATGTATTGAACGGAAGAAAGGTTTCATTCTATACATCAAGGAAGGCGAGAAAATCATCGAGCTTCTTAATATCGTCGGCGCGCACCAGGCATTGTTCAAATTCGAGGACGTGCGAATTATGCGCGACATGCGCAATTCCGTCAATCGGATCGTCAATTGCGAGACGGCGAATCTGAATAAGACAATTGGAGCGGCCGTACGCCAGATCGATAATATTAAGCTGCTGCAGAAGGAGGTCGGCCTTGACAGTCTTCCTGAGAAGCTGAAAGAAGTTGCCGAGATCAGGCTGCAGCATCCCGATATGAATCTGACCGAGGTCGGCGAAATGCTAAGAGGCAAGGTAAGTAAGTCGGGCGTTAACCATCGATTGCGCAAAATCGACGAACTTGCGGAAAAAATACGAGGTAGTTAGCTTTTCACCTAGTGCAACCGCTGGTATAATGTTATAATAATGCAAAATGAACTTGTCACCAAAGATAAGAAGTATAAGTCTAAATCTTATACAAGCTTATATTTCTGCGCTAGACGTCACCGGGTCCGCACAGCTGTTGCTGGCCGGGTCGTTTGACGCTTATGAATGAGTATAATATAGGGGGTATGGTTTCCATGACAAGGCTTCCGGTTGTCGTTCGTCTGAAGACGGGGCTTCATGCAAGACCTGCAGCGTTATTCGTACAAGAAGCGAACAAATTTTCCTCCGAGGTATTTGTAGAGAAAGACGACAAAAAAGTTAATGCGAAATCGATCATGGGCATTATGAGTCTAGCGATCAGCTCCGGCACTGAAGTATCCATAAGTGCGGAAGGTTCGGACGCGGAACAGGCTGTAAACGCTTTAGTCGCTCTTGTTAGCAAAGAGGAACTTGAGAATCAATAATTCATTGGTTACCGATGAAAAAAGCCTCACTCGATCAGTGGATCGGTGTAGGCTTTTTTGCGTTTCTGCGAGTTATTGACAAGTTATTAGACCAATTGTGGATAACTGTGTATAGAATGTGAATAAAGTTGTGGATAAACAATTTAATAGCCACAATTTGTGGATAGCGAATAAGAGAACAGGTTGGAGTAACAGTGAATGAGGCGGCGGATGGATGGTTCGCTGGTTGCATGCATGGCAGATGGCAGGTGCAGGTGGGTAAAAGTATTAATAAGGTGACAGGTAGGATTAGCTATAATGGATAATTGCAATAACTTTTGCCGGTTTGAAGATGGATTTGAATCTATGTTGGATATCTGCATTAACTTTCCTCAGGGTAAGCGCCTGCAGGCCGTTCTAGAGTGAAGTTACTGCGAAAATCCACTATAGCGCTTCAGTAGGCTTCAAAGAGACTTGCTATAATGCAGAAATCCATTATAGTGACTATACAGCAACCAGAAAAAAGGCGATACGAGGGCATGAAACCCTTGTACCGCCTTTTTACTACTTATCCAATTTTCTCGATTACTTTGTCAACAAGGCCGTATTCTTTCGCTTCCGCTGCGCTCATGAAGTAGTCGCGATCCGTATCTTGCTCGATGCGGCTAAGCGGTTGACCGCTGCGCTCTGCAAGAATGCCATTGAGATGGTCGCGCATCTTAATGATGCGGCGCGCGCGAATCTCGATGTCGCTCGCTTGTCCTTCTGCGCCGCCTAGCGGCTGGTGAATCATAACTTCGCTGTTCGGAAGCGCGTAACGCTTGCCTTTCGCGCCTGCCGTCAGCAGGAACGCGCCCATTGAAGCGGCCATACCGACACAGATGGTCGATACGTCTGGCTTAATGTATTGCATCGTATCATAGATCGCCATACCGGCTGTAATGGAGCCGCCTGGGCTGTTAATGTAAAGAGAAATGTCCTTCTCGGGATCATCCGCCGCAAGGAACAGCATTTGCGCAATGATGGAATTAGCCACCACGTCGTTTACACCCGATCCAAGAAAAATAATGCGATCCTTCAACAAGCGAGAGTAAATATCATACGCACGCTCTCCGCGATTGCTTTGCTCAATAACCATAGGAACGAAATTCATATCCAACGTAAGCCCCCTCCTTCAAACTGAACGAAATGGTTAAATCGTATTTTCATAATAACGGATGGAAACTCAAAAGTCAAAGATAGTCAGACAAATTATCTGACAAATGATTGGACAAGCAATAAGTGGCCGCTGTATCGGGCTTTGTCGAAGTGGGACATCGGATGAATGGAGACTAAGCGGGGATAAGTGCGGGGAAAATTAGAGCAGGTGTAAAAGTAGATTGAAGCTTGGGAGAGAGGCCCTCCGTAAATAGTTCGATTTCGTCAAACTAAATAGATGCAGTTTAAAAATATCATGCGCTAATGGCATTCCGTCGAACTAAATGGCCGATGAACGCCAAGTGAAGCCTAAAGAGCCATTTTAGTTTCCCTAAATACCGTTATTGAGCGACTTTAGGAGGAGTAAGTGAATTTAGTATCCCGAAATGCCGTTGCAACGTCACTGCAGGAGGATTAAAAAAGGCCATTCCGAAACAACATTCGGGATGGCCTTAATAGGTATGCGTTATGTAGTTGCATTAGAAAAAAGTAAGTGGCGCGCCCGCTAGGAATCGAACCTAGATCTCAGGCTCCGGAGGCCTACGTCATATCCATTGGACCACGGGCGCAAAAAACAGTAGCAAGGGTGATTATATGATAATAGCGATTAGAAAGCAAGCGGCTTCCGTAAATTAAATTTGTGAAAATCGTGACAGTAATCGCTTTCATTCGATTTCATGCTCTTGCGGCGAGCAACAATTTCCGATAATATAGGAGGTGGGACTACAAATGTTATAGAGGGACGTTTCGCGTCCCGGTCAATGGAGCTATAGTCTCATATAACGGGTGGAGTGAAGGATAAGATGCGTCAGATCATTGAACTGCAGCAGCAGCTTGTGCCTGATCTTCTAGATGTAATGAGAAAGAGGTATTCGATTCTGCACCAGGTCATGCTGACAGAGCTTATCGGACGCCGCACGCTTGCCACGGCGTTATCGCTTACGGAGCGCGTGCTGCGAACGGAGATTGAGTTTCTGAAGGCGCAAGGCTTGCTCGATGTTCATTCGAGCGGCATTCGAATTACGGATGCAGGCAGAGAGCTTCTGGAGCGGCTGGAACCGGTCTATAAGACGATGTTCGGTCTATCGGAGCTTGAAGATCGAATCCGCACTCGCTTTGGCTTATCGCAAGTTGTTGTTGTAGCCGGGGATTCCGAGAGCTCGGCACAGACGAAGCGGGAGCTTGGCCGTGCAAGCGCACAAGTGCTTCGCAAGGTAATGCAGCCCAATGATGTCGTCGCTGTAACAGGCGGAACAACGATTGCCCAAGTTGCGAATCATTTATCAACCTCTACCGCGCTCAAGACCAATTGGTTCGTGCCTGCAAGGGGCGGACTTGGCGAGAGCCTCGACTATCAGGCGAATACGATTGCTTCGACGATGGCGAAGCGCACAGGCGCGCAATACCGCTTGCTTCATGTTCCGGATCATTTGGGCGAGGAAGCATTCTCATCGATCATGCAGGAGCCTAACATTCGCGAGATTGTCGATGTCATTCGAAGCGCTAGAATCGTCGTCCACGGGATCGGGGATGCGATGGTAATGGCTAGACGAAGACGGCTGGAGCAGGACGTCGTGAATGCGATGGCTGCAGAAGGCGCGCTGGCGGAGTCGTTCGGGTTTTATTTTGACCGAAATGGCGCTGTGGTGCACAAAATGCAGACGGTAGGATTACGGCTCGAGGATATTGTAAAGACTGAAGTTGTTATAGGTGTCGCAGGAGGCAAGAGTAAAGGCGAGGCGATCGCAGCCGTCATGCGGTTCGGTCATAACGATGTGCTGGTGACGGACGAAGTAGCCGCGCTAGAGATCGTAGCTATAATCGAGCAAGAAGGACATTAAAGATGTGGTCATGACGTTATTGCCGAACAGGGCAACCTGCTGCAGGCGAAACGTCTTGAAATAAATTGCCTTATCCCAAAAATGCTTAGGAGGAATTAACAATGGTTAAAGTAGGTATTAATGGTTTTGGACGTATCGGCCGTAACGTATTCCGCGCAGCACTGAACAACCCTGATGTACAAATCGTAGCGGTAAACGATCTTACAGACACGAACACGCTGGCTCACCTTCTTAAATATGACACGACTCACGGCACTCTTGACGCAACAGTAGAAGCTAAAGAAGGCGCTTTGATCGTAAACGGCGTTGAAATCAAAGTATTCGCTGAGCGTAACCCGGCTGACCTTCCTTGGGCTTCCGTAGGCGCTGAAATCGTAGTTGAATCGACTGGTATCTTCACAGCTAAAGAAAAAGCTGAGCTTCACCTTCAAGGCGGCGCTAAAAAAGTTATCATCTCCGCTCCAGCTACTAACGAAGACATCACAGTTGTTATGGGCGTTAACGAAGATAAATACGATGCTTCCGCGCACACTATTATCTCCAACGCTTCTTGCACAACGAACTGTCTTGCTCCATTCGCAAAAGTATTGAACGACAAATTCGGTATCGTTAAAGGTATGATGACTACAATTCACTCGTACACAAACGATCAATCCGTGCTTGACGTTCCACACAAAGACCTGCGCCGTGCTCGCGCTGCTGCAGAAAACATCATTCCTTCGTCGACTGGCGCTGCAAAAGCTGTTTCCCTTGTATTGCCTGAGCTCAAAGGCAAATTGAACGGTATGGCTATGCGCGTACCTACACCTAACGTTTCGGTAACTGACCTTGTTGCTGAACTGAAAGTTAACGTTACGGTTGAAGAAGTTAACGCAGCACTTAAAGATGCTTCCGAAGGCGCTTTGAAAGGCATTTTGAACTACAACGAATTGCCGCTTGTATCGAGCGACTACAATAGCGACCCTGCTTCCTCCACAATCGACGGTCTGTCGACAATGGTTGTTGAAGGCAACATGGTTAAAGTTATTTCCTGGTACGACAACGAGTGGGGTTACTCGAACCGCGTAGTTGATCTTGCTGCTTATATCGCAAGCAAAGGTCTGTAAGGAAAGAAGGCGAACGGGCCGAGGCTCCCTGCACTGCTGGGCGCTTCGGCTCTTAAGTTCGCGCCCTTTTGGGGACTTGGACCTTAAGGGCGTTTCTTCTTGACGAAGGAACGCTCTTTTCTTTTTTTCATACTTAACTCAAGCCGATGCTTCCGATGCTATTTTTGCCCATTGCATTCCACAGAAATTTTAGGAGGGTTCTATCGATGAACAAGAAAAGTGTACGCGACGTAGCTGAACTGGCAGGCAAACGAGTATTTGTACGCGTTGATTTCAACGTGCCGCTCGAGAACGGAAAAATTACGGATGACAAACGGATCCGCGAGACGCTTCCAACGATTAACTTCCTGATCGATAAAGGCGCTAAAGTTATTCTTGCGTCCCACCTTGGCCGTCCGAACGGTCAAGTTGTAGAAGAGCTTCGTCATACGGCTTCCGCAGCGCGTCTGGCTGAGCTTCTAGGCAAACCGGTGACAAAAGCTAACGAAGCAATCGGCGAAGCCGTAGAAGCGCAAGTAGCGGCTTTAAACAACGGCGACGTATTGCTCCTTGAGAACGTTCGCTTCTATGAAGGCGAAGAGCAAAACGATCCGGAACTGGCAAAAGCTTTCGCTAAGCTTGCTGACTTGTTCGTTAACGACGCATTCGGCGCAGCTCACCGCGCGCATGCTTCGACAGAAGGCATTGCACACTTGCTGCCGGCTGTATCCGGTCTTCTGATGGAGAGAGAGCTTGAAGTTCTAGGCAAAGCGCTGAACAACCCTGAGCGTCCTTTCACAGCAATCGTAGGCGGTTCGAAAGTAAAAGACAAAATCGCGGTTATCGACAAAATGCTTGAAATTGCCGACAACATCATCATCGGCGGCGGCTTGTCCTATACATTCTTCAAGGCGCAAGGCCATGAAATCGGCAAATCGCTCGTGGACAACAGCAAGCTTGATCTAGCGCTTGAGTTCATCGAAAAAGCGAAAAAACTCGGCAAAAACTTCCTGATCCCTGTTGATATCGTAGTAACAGACGACTTCAGCGCAAACGCGAACACAAAAATCGTTGACGTTGACGGCATTCCTGCTGAATGGGAAGGCATCGACATCGGACCTAAGACTCGCGAGCTGTATGCGGACGTTATCAAAAACTCCAAGCTCGTTGTTTGGAACGGACCGATGGGCGTATTCGAAATCGAGCCTTTCTCCCACGGCACGCAAGCAGTAGCTCGCGCATGTGCGGAAACGTCCGGCTACACGGTTATCGGCGGCGGCGACTCGGCTGCAGCGGCTGAGAAATTCCACCTGGCTGACAAAATGGACTTCATCTCGACGGGCGGCGGCGCTTCCCTTGAGTTCATGGAAGGCAAAGTACTCCCAGGCGTTGTAGCTCTTAACGATAAATAAGAATAAACCCATTAGGAGGGACTAGCATGAGCAGAAAACCGATTATTGCGGGCAACTGGAAAATGTTCAAGACCGTTTCCGAAGCGGTATCCTTTTTCTCCGAAATTAAAGGCAAAGCAGAAGTAGACGGCGTGGAGAGCGTAATCTGTGCACCATTCACGACGCTTCCTGCCCTTGTTGAAGCAGCGAAAGGCACGTCGATCGCAATCGGCGCGCAAAACGTTCACTTCGAAGACAATGGCGCTTTCACAGGCGAGATCAGCGGCGTTATGCTGAAGGATCTTGGCGTGAAATACGTTATTATCGGCCACTCCGAGCGCCGCGCTTACTTCGCGGAATCGGATGAGATCGTGAACAAGAAAGTTCATGCTTCCTTCAAGAACGGCTTGCTGCCGATCGTCTGCGTAGGCGAGAAGCTTGAAGAGCGTGAAGCTGGACAAACGAAAGACGTATGCAAAGTGCAAACCGAAGCGGCATTCCAAGGGCTGTCGGCTGCGCAAGCGGCTGAAGTCGTTATCGCTTACGAGCCAATCTGGGCAATCGGAACAGGCAAATCGTCGACTTCCGAAGATGCGCAAGACGTTATCGGATATATCCGCGGCGTAGTTGCCGGTCTGTATGACCAAGCGACAGCTGATGCGGTTCGCATCCAATACGGCGGCAGCGTGAAGCCGAACAATGTAGCGGAATACATGGGCCAAGCGGACATCGACGGCGCACTTGTCGGCGGCGCAAGCCTTGAGCCTGCTTCTTATATCGCTTTGGTCGAGGGGGCCAAGTAAGATGGCTGCTCCGAAACCTGTAGCACTAATTATTCTTGACGGCTTCGGCCTTCGCGACGACGTAACCGGCAATGCGGTTGCGCAAGCGAATAAGCCGAACTACGATCGTTACTGGTCTACTTATCCGCACACGACGCTGACGGCTTCCGGTGAAGCGGTAGGCTTGCCGGAAGGTCAAATGGGCAACTCCGAGGTTGGTCACTTGAACATCGGCGCCGGACGTATCGTGTACCAGGATTTGACGCGGATCAGCAAGTCGATTCGTGACCGCGAATTTTTCGAGAACGAAACGATTCTCGGCGCTGTGAACCATGTGAAGAAAAACAGCAAGAAGCTTCATCTCTACGGTCTGCTCTCTGATGGCGGCGTTCATAGCCACATTGAGCACTTGTTCGCCCTGCTGGAGCTGGCGAAGAAGGAAGAACTCGAAGACGTATACATCCATGCTTTCCTCGACGGACGCGATGTATCGCCGGACAGCGCGAAGGGTTACCTGGAGCGCCTGCAAGCGAAGATCGAAGAGGTTGGCGTAGGACGCATCGCGACGGTACAAGGCCGTTATTACGCGATGGACCGCGACAAGCGCTGGGAGCGTACGGAGAAGTCTTACCGCGCTATGGTATACGGCGACGGACCTCAATATACCGATCCGATCAAAGCGGTAGTTGAATCGTATGAGAAATCGGTTTATGATGAATTCGTTATGCCAACGGTTATCGTAGGCGAAGACAATAAGCCGGTCGGTTTAGTGGAGTCCGAGGATGCTGTCATATTCTTCAATTTCCGTCCTGACCGCGCGATTCAATTGTCGCAAGTATTTACGAACGAGGACTTCCGCGGCTTTGAGCGCGGCGAGAGCCACCCGGTTAACCTTTACTTCGTCTGCTTGACGCTGTTCAGTGAAACCGTAGGCGGCTACGTTGCGTATTCACCGAAGAACCTCGACAACACGCTTGGCGAAGTGCTCGCGCAGAACAACAAGAAGCAGCTTCGTACGGCTGAAACCGAGAAATATCCGCATGTCACGTTCTTCTTTAGCGGCGGACGCGATGCGGAGCTTCCGGGCGAGACACGCGTGCTGATCAACTCGCCGAAGGTCGCAACTTATGACCTGCAGCCCGAGATGAGCGCCTACGAGCTTGCGGAATCAACTGTTCGCGAGATCGAATCCGGTAAACACGATGCGATTATTCTGAACTTCGCGAATCCCGACATGGTCGGTCACTCCGGCATGCTGGAGCCGACGATCAAAGCGGTTGAAGCGACGGATGAATGTCTGGGCAAAGTCGTAGAAGCTGTGCTGGCGCAAGGCGGCGTATGCATTATTACGGCTGACCACGGCAATGCGGATATGGTATTCGACGAGAATGGCCGTCCGTTTACGGCGCATACGACGAATCCAGTTCCATTGATCGTAACGAAAGCGGGCGCAACGCTTCGTGATGGCGGTATTCTAGCCGACATCGCGCCGACGTTCCTTGATCTGATCGAGCTTAATCAGCCTGCTGAGATGACGGGCTCGACTTTAATCAACAAGTAATGCTTGGTAGCAATCAAATTTAACAAATAAAAAGGAGTGTTTTATCCATGTCTATTATCGTTGACGTATACGCACGCGAAGTTCTTGACTCCCGCGGCAACCCAACTGTTGAAGTAGAAGTATCCCTTGAGTCCGGCGGCAAAGGCCGCGCGATCGTGCCATCCGGCGCATCGACTGGCGCTTACGAAGCTGTTGAGCTTCGCGACGGCGACAAATCCCGTTTCCTCGGCAAAGGCGTTCTGAAAGCCGTTGAGAACGTGAACACAATCATCGCTCCTGAAGTAATCGGTCTTGACGCTCTTGATCAAGTAGCAATCGACCGCAAAATGATCCAACTTGACGGTACGCCTAACAAAGCGAAGCTTGGCGCTAACGCGATCCTTGCTGTATCGATGGCAGTAGCTCGCGCTGCAGCTGACGCTCTTGATGTACCTCTTTACACTTACCTTGGCGGATTCAACGCTAAGACGCTTCCTGTACCGATGATGAATATCATCAACGGCGGCGAGCATGCTGACAACAACATCGACGTTCAAGAATTCATGGTTCTTCCTGTCGGTGCTGAAAGCTTCAAAGAAGCGCTTCGTATCGGCGCTGAAATCTTCCACAACCTGAAAGCTGTATTGCATGACAAAGGCCTTAACACAGCTGTAGGCGACGAAGGCGGCTTCGCTCCTAACCTTGGTTCGAACGAAGAAGCAATCACGACAATCATCTCCGCTATCGAGCGCGCAGGCTACAAGCCAGGCGTTGACGTATTCCTCGGTATGGACGTTGCTTCGACTGAATTCTTCAAAGACGGCAAATACGTGCTTGCCGGCGAAGGCAAATCGTTCTCCCCTGCCGAGTTCGTAGACCTGCTTGCTTCGTGGGTAGACAAGTACCCGATCGTATCGATCGAAGACGGCTGCTCCGAAGACGACTGGGATGGTTGGAAATTGCTTACCGAGAAACTTGGAAGCAAAGTTCAACTCGTTGGCGATGACTTGTTCGTAACGAACACAGAGCGTCTGTCCGACGGTATCGAAAAAGGCGTAGGCAACTCGATCCTCGTTAAAGTTAACCAAATCGGTACGCTTACTGAAACATTCGACGCGATCGAAATGGCTAAACGCGCTGGTTACACGGCAGTTATCTCCCACCGTTCCGGCGAGAGCGAAGACAGCACAATCGCTGACATTGCTGTTGCTACAAACGCTGGCCAAATCAAAACAGGCGCTCCGTCCCGTACGGACCGCGTTGCGAAATACAACCAATTGCTTCGCATTGAGGACCAACTTGGTTCGACTGCTCAATACGGCGGCAAAGCAGCATTCTACAACTTGAAAAACTTCAAATAAGACGCTTGAAGCAAGCTTCTTAAGCGTAAGAGGGAGACGGCCTTGTGCCGTCTTCTTTTTTTATGCGCGTTGTTGCAGGTTATGAACGGCGTCCGAGAGGGGGAATCTAATTTCATACTGATGATATGCAGAGGTGCAGGAAATGGGAATGAAGGAAGAGAGAGTGCAAGACAAGCCGATCATTGGCATGCAAATGTATTCGCTGCGCGATGAAGCGGAAATTGATTTCCTTGGAACGTTAGAGAAGGTTGCGGAGATTGGCTACAAAGCGGTCGAGCTTACCGGGTTTTTCAACGTGCCGGCCAAGGAACTGATGAATAAGCTGAAGATTCTTGGTCTGTCGGCGCCATCGGCGCATATCGCACTGAACTTCAACGATATGCCGAATATGCTCTCGGAGTTTTCGGCACAGCTCGAGTATGCGAAGGAAGTGGGCTTCGACTTTATCATTACACCGTGGGCACCGCTGCCGGAGGAGCCGTTAATGGATGATGTGAAGCATCTCGTCGACGTATTCACCAAATGCGGATTGAAGGTCAAGGAGATGGGGATGAAGTACGGCTTCCATAATCATGAGGATGAATTCAAGCTGATTGAAGGCAAGACCGTGCTTGAGCATCTGATGGAGCAAATGCCGAAGGAGCTTATGACGCTGGAGCTGGATCTTGGGTGGGTGCATATGGCTGGATATGAACCGGATCTTTATATACACAAGTTCAAAGATCGAATCAAACTGATTCACGCGAAGGACTTCACGGATGGCCGCAAAGATATAGAGGTTGGGCGAGGCAAGGTTGGTTACGATAAGCTGATTCGTACAGCAGACAGCGCCGGTATTGCCTATATTTTTGTTGAGCAAGAGCAGTTTGAGGTAAGTTCGCTTGAAAGCGCGCGAGTGAATTTTGAATATTTCCGAAAATTGGGTTACGTCTGACATCCGGGTACTTGGTTGTCCTATTGTAATCTGTGCCCAGCTATGATAAAATCAGCTTATGTGTTTTTTACGGAGCACCTACGCTGGAGGTGGAATAAATGGAAATCGCTTTGAAAATTGTGCTTGTCATTTTCGCACTTGGCCTTATTGGCGTTGTTTTGCTTCAGAAGGGTAAGAGCGCTGGCTTGTCCGGAGCAATCACGGGCGGAGCTGAGCACTTGTTCGGTAAACAAAAAGCGCGCGGTCTGGATTTGTTCTTGCAGCGCTTGACGATCATTTTGGCAGTTGGATTCTTCGTCCTGGCATTGGTCGTTTCTTACTTCGTACAACAATAATTGAATGATCATGCGGAAAGCAGGGAGATATCCCTGCTTTTTTTGTATTTCTGCACATTGTCGCGGATGTATGGCTTCCATTTCGTGTATACTACATGGTATATGATAATCTATCAACCTGTTGCAGATTATACTAGAATACTGCGGCAGGCGTATGAGGAGAAATAGCGATAATGACAAATTACGAGCAGGAATTGCTTGATTTCATGAGGGAAACGGCATATAAGCCGATGACCTATCAAGAGCTTGAGAAGCACTTCGGTATTGAAGGCGCAGAGGAATTCAAGCAATTTCTAAAGCTGCTCAACCAGCTGGAGGATGAAGGGAAGATCGTTCGTACGCGCAATGAGCTGTATGGCGTACCGGAACGGATGAATCTGCTGAGAGGCAAGCTGCAGGCGCATGCGAAAGGCTTCGGTTTCCTGTTGCCCGACGAGAAGGATCACCCTGATGTCTATATTCATGCCAATGACTTGAAAAGCGCCATGAACGGCGATATATTGCTTGTCCGCATTACGTCGAAGAGCGAGGGCGGCGGACGGATGGAGGGCGAGGTCGTTCGGGTCGTCCAGCGTGCGGTTACGCAAATCGTCGGCACGTTCGAGAATCACGAATCGTATGCGTTCGTTGTGCCTGATGACAAACGGATCAATCGCGATATTTTTATTCCTAAGGGCGGATTTGAAGGTGCGGTTTCGGGCCAGAAGGTCGTCGTGCGAATCGTGTCGTATCCGGAAGGCCGTTCCGCTGCCGAAGGGGAAATTGTCGAAGTACTCGGGCATAAGGATGACCCGGGCGTCGATATTTTGTCGATTATTCGCAAGCATCAATTGCCGGAAGGTTTCCCCGATGAGGTGATGGCGGAAGCGGACGCTGCTCCGGATGAGATTACGGAGGAAGAGATCGTTCAGCAGGGCAGACGCGATCTTCGCGGAGAGGTCATCGTGACGATTGACGGTGAAGATGCGAAGGACTTGGACGATGCGGTACATGTGAAGCGGCTGGAGAACGGTAATTTTCTGCTTGGCGTACACATTGCCGATGTCGGCTACTACGTGCGGGAGAAGTCTGAGCTTGACCAGGAAGCGTATCGGCGCGGATGCAGCGTTTATTTGGTGGACCGCGTTATTCCGATGCTGCCGCATCGATTGTCGAATGGAATATGCTCGCTGCATCCGAAAGTCGACCGGCTGACTTTGTCGTGCGAAATGGAATTTGATGCGAAGACGCTGAAGCGCGTTAGGCATGATGTGTTCACGAGCGTCATCCGCACGAAAGAGCGTATGACGTATACGAACGTGAAGAAGCTTCTAACGGCGACCGATGAAGAGCCGCAGACGGAGCTTAAGGAGCGTTATGCGGATTTGCTCGACATGTTCGCGCTAATGGAGCAGCTTGCGATGCGGCTTCGTTCGAAGCGGATGAAGCGCGGCGCAATCGACTTCGACTTCGTGGAGTCGAAGGTTATCGTCGATGAGACGGGTAAGGCGGTCGATATCGTTAAACGCGAACGTTCGGTAGCTGAGCAGATTATCGAGGAGTTCATGCTTGTGGCGAATGAGACAGTGGCCGAACATTTCCACTGGCTGCGCGTGCCTTTCCTATATAGGATCCATGAAGACCCGAATCAGGAGAAGCTGCTTACGTTCATGCAGTTCGCCTCGAACTTCGGCTATGTGGTGAAGGGCAAAGGCAATTCCGTTCATCCTCGAGCGCTGCAGACGTTGCTGGAAGAGATACAAGGGAAGAAGGAAGCAACGGTCATCTCGACGATGATGCTTCGTTCGATGAAGCAAGCGAAGTATGATGCGGAAAGCCTTGGCCACTTCGGTCTCGCTGCTGAATTCTACTCGCACTTTACGTCGCCGATCCGCCGTTATCCCGATCTCGTTATCCACCGTATCATTCGCGAGGTGATTGAGGGCGGCGGACATTTGACGGAAGCGCGGCATGAGGCGCTGACGGCTAGAATGCCGGAAGTTGCGCAGCATTCCTCTGAACGCGAGCGGGTGGCGGTCGATGCTGAGCGCGATACGGAGCAGCTTAAGAAATGTGAGCTGATGCTCGATAAAGTAGGCGAAGAGTTCGAAGGTATCATTAGCAGCGTAACGAGCTTCGGCATGTTCATCGAGCTGGAGAATACGGTTGAGGGTCTCATTCGGTTGAGCGATCTGACGGATGATTATTACCACTTCCACGAGCAGCACATGATTCTCATCGGTGAGCGTACGTCAAAAATCTATCGCATCGGCGATGAAGTGAAGATCCGGATCGCGCGCGTAAGCATGGCGGATCATACGATCGACTTCGAGCTCGTCGATATGAAGCCGCGGAGCGGCGCGATGAAGGGTATTGCCGACGCGGGATTCGGCGTCGGCGGGCGCGGCGGCAAGAAGCGCGGCGGCTATGGCAGCCGCGGTGAGGGCGGCCGCGGCGGAGACCGCTCAGGCGGAGCGGGCGGTCGCGGTGGTCGCGCCGGCGCGGGGCGCGGAGGCGCAGTCGGAGGTGGAACTGGCGGCCACGGGGGTAACCCGTGGGTGGCGACTGGCGGCGGCCAAGGCGGCAAGCGACGCGGGCGCGGCGGTAACGGGGCAGGCGCTGTAGGAGCTGGTGCTGCGGGTAACGAACCAGGACGCGAGGATCGGGCATCGTGGAAGATCCCCGATGGAGCTGCAGGTGATCGTCAGGAGTCGCAATCGCGAGGCGATTCTGCTGAAGGCGGCAAAAAGCAGCAAACCGACATGTGGGGCTTGCCGATCCGGGGAGGTCGCAGCAGTTCATCATCAAGCGGCGGCCATTCGGTTGGTTTCAGCAGGAACGGCAGCAGCGGTCAGGGCGGAGGTAAGCGGAAGAACGCGACGTCTGGCGGCGTATTCAATGCCAACCGTTCGAGCGGCAGTCAGCCAGGATCTGATGCTGCCGGCGGCGGTGAAGGCAAGAAGAAACGTAAGAAGAAGAGCGGAGGGGGAGGCGGCAACGCGACGGCTGCCTTCGTCCGGAAGAAGCGTAAATAAGCGATTAAAGGGTTAGCGGCGCACTCGTTCGGGAGGCCTACCGGGTGCGCCGTGTTTTGGACGAATTGGGAAATTATATTTATATTTGGGCTTGTCGCTTGCTTTTTAATTGTGGGAATAGTATACTCAAGTCAATCGATGATATGAACCTGAATTCACATATTGAAAAGGGTGTCATTATAGTCATGAAACCCTTTCCAATGTGTGAATTTTTTGTTTAAAGACAAACCAGGCGCATATTAATATTATTTTTTTGGAGGTTTTACACATGCAACAAGGTACAGTTAAATGGTTTAACGCAGAGAAAGGTTTTGGCTTCATCGAAGTTGAAGGCGGCAACGATGTATTCGTACATTTCTCCGCAATCACTGGCGAAGGCTTCAAAACTCTTGAAGAAGGCCAACGCGTTGAGTTCAACGTTGTTCAAGGCAACCGTGGACCACAAGCAGAAAACGTAGTTAAGCTGTAATAGCTTACTCGTTGAACGGAACCGTCCTTAGCTTTGGCTAAGGACGGTTTTTGTGTATACAGGGGATTGGCAACTTCTTGCATTCCGCTTACAAAGTTGCTACAATAAATTTCTGAATATAAACATTTTACGCTGCAAAGTTGAGGTGACCGGCATGGGCAAGAAAGMCGACGGCAAGCAATTAGCCCAGAATAAGAAAGCTTCCCATGACTACTTCATCGAAGATACGTTTGAAGCGGGAATGGTGCTTACGGGCACGGAGATCAAGTCGCTGCGCAACGGCAGAGCCAATATAAGCGATGCGTTCGCAACGATTCGCAATGGCGAAATCTTCATTCATAACATGCATATTAGTCCGTTCGAGCAAGGCAATATCCATAATCCCACCGACCCAACTCGGGCGCGCAAGCTGCTGCTGCATAAGGCTCAGATCCACAAGCTATACGGTCTGTCCAAGCAAGAAGGCTATGCTATCGTGCCGCTTAAGATCTACGTGCGCAATGGATATGCGAAGCTGCTCATCGGTCTAGGTAAAGGTAAGAAACAGTATGACAAGCGCGATACGGCTGCTAAGCGCGATGCACAACGCGATATTCAGCGTGCGCTGCGCGAGAAGCAGAAGGTCGCCAGATAGTTGCAGCATTACCATGGATGATCCCAGCCATTGTTGCCAACAACAATGACGAGCATTAGCCGGAAATTCGTGTTATACTAAAGCAGTAGCAAAGGCAATACAACGCAAGCTCAACTGATCAATAACAGATCTGCTGGATAATAAGCAGCTGTTGTTGCTCGCTAATCCTGAAGCTTCATTGACGCTAAACGCTTGAGGTTGAATGAATTTCAACGGTCAGCCGTTTATGCCAAGATGGGGGCGTTCTTGGATTCGACGGGGATAGTACGAGCGCGGGTTGCGGGTAGCAGGGAGTCGTCTGCTTCATCAACGCTAAAGCCAATTAAATGGCAAACAACAACAAAACTACGCTTTCGCAGCTTAATAACCTGTGAGCGTGCTCCTACCTAGCATCGCCCATGTGACTAGACTAGGGGCTAACAAGTAGTGGGATACGCCGCTTCGGTCTCCGCCTGGGGTCGACGGAAGAAGATAATCAGGCTGACCCAACGCGTAGTCGGTTACGGGACGACGCTCGGGTGACATCAATACCGTGACTACACCCGTAGAAGCCTGTGTGGCGTGATCTTCGGACAGGGGTTCAAATCCCCTCGCCTCCACCAATACCATGAGAAAGAGCACCGTATTAGGTGCTCTTTTTGCATTCTAATTAATCAACGAAGTATACACCTTTTCAAGGTAAGCAATAGCAACATGTTCCGCTTCTTCTTTTATAAGTACATCAGAATGTTGACGTAAGCGTTGATAGAGGTGGATAGTGCTTTTTAACGCATGGTAGCAACTCTCGAAACCGTGTAAAGGGATGGTCTTTTTTAGTTCTTCTATTTCACTGATGCCATACTGTTCCAGCTTTCTAACGCCTCTAGGTAGTTGACCATTACGCATCAAAACCAAAGGACCTAATACAACACTGCGAATAAATGTAATATGATCGATCAATTCAAACCATTCTCCTCTTCCCAGCTTCGTGGCACCGTAATGGATCCAGACCCAGAAGCGGTCCTCTATCCATTGTGAATTAGGGTATGGATGTGAGGGAGAGGTTTCATTAAAGATTTTACTGATTTCCTGATCTTTTTCCCATAAAATAAGCGGGTTTTCAATTCGTATTTCAAGCTCTTCCAATGTTACAAATTTAAGATCTACATGCAGTGGCTCTGGTCCGTATAAGCAAATAACCACACGAGGTTCACCAACGTGTTCACCTGTGAATCCAGAAAGTAATTTGCCCAATCCTTCTGCAATGAGAAGCCGTTGATTCATGATTTGCTCCTGGTAGGCTGAGTCATATACGATGATAAGGTCTAAATCGCTATACTCATCCATGGTGTTCGTCATCATCGAACCACCAGCAAGGAGACCTCGAACTCGTCGATCTTGACTTAGTTTTTCCTTTGCTTGACACACGAATCGTTCGTGTACAGGTAAAAGCATATAAAGCACCCCTTATAACATGACCCAAAAAATGGGTATTACGCCAATTTATCATTTCATATGAACTTTGTCAATTATAAACTGGGCGATACTCGGGTGAAATCAAAACTGTGACTACACCCGTAGAAGCCTGTGTGGCGTGATCTTCGGACGGGGGTTCAAATCCCCTCGCCTCCACCAATACCATGAAGAACCCGACCTCGTGAGGTCGGGTTTTTGTTTTTTGTCATTAAGGGCACTTGTTTTATTTTGCTCAAGAACACAATACAGTCGAATTATTTAGAGTTTTCTGAAATTAATAGAGTAAATCGTTTCGATTCATGGTATGTTACTCTGTGGTGAATGTCATACTATAGGGGCTGCATAACGATGATGGGAGATACGACTGAGAAAGAGCTGACGATATTTGATCATATTGGAAATACGATCAAGACGGATGATCGGGAAATTCGTATACTTGCCAAGTATGAGGCACCATTGGTAGTCGTGCTGGGCAATGTGCTTAGCGATGAGGAATGCGATGAGCTAATTAAACACTCCAGGGATCAATTGCAACGTTCGAAAATAGGTGGAGAACATGCAGTCAATCACATTAGAACGAGCAGCGGGGTGTTCTGCGAGGACAGTGAGACGATTACAAGAATCGAGAGGCGCTTCTCTCAAATTATGAATATTCCTATCGAGCACGGTGACGGATTGCAGGTTCTGCTCTATACCCCTGGCCAAGAGTATCAACCACATTATGATTTCTTCGCAGAAACGAGTCGAGCAAGCGCTAACAATCGAATTAGTACGCTCGTGATGTATTTGAATGATGTGGAAGAGGGCGGGGAAACGGCATTCCCCATGCTTAATATGTCAGTTTTCCCTAACAAAGGCATGGCCGTTTACTTTGAATATTTTTACAGCAATCATGAATTAAACGATTTCACTCTGCATGCGGGGACACCGGTCATTAAAGGGGAAAAGTGGGTTGCGACGATGTGGATGAGAAGGCAAGCCCTTCGTATTTCCTAAATAACCGCTCGCCACCACCATATGTAAACCGCATCCGCATGAGGATGTGGTTTTTGCTGCTAACCTTGATAGGGGACAGCGCTGGAACATAGAACTACGTATATAAAAAGGAGTGCCGTACGAATGAAATCTCATATCACGGATCGGATTAAACTCTCGCCAGGATTTTGGGCAGGATTACGTCACTTAGGGATTGCCGACTACGAAGTAGCACGCCATGCACGATTACCGCTTACTATTATAACTGAACCGGAAGTGACCACTGCCCAATATTTTGCGATATGGCAGGCTTATTCCGATCTCGTAGGCGATACGGCCAAGGCAATTATCAATCTGGCGACTTCTTATGAGACAATGCACTACCCGCCGACTGTTTTAGCGACTTACCACGCTCGTGACTACCGCGATGCTTTGAACCGAATGGCTCGTTACAAACAACTTTGCCCTCCTGAACGATTACAGATCACCGAAGAGGCCGATTGCTGTACGATCGAACTGGAATGGCACAATTCGGAGCAATCGGGTCCGCCAATGCTTGTAGGCCTCACTTTGGCATTTCTTTTAGAGCTTGGACGCAGAGGTACAGGGCAACTATTGACTGCGCGGAATATCGAGTTTTCCCAATCCATGGGCGATGTGAAGGCGCTTGAAGCTTATTTTGGCTGCCCTGTCCGAATCGATGCAACATGTAACAGACTGACACTGCATCGAAGAGATCTGGACCGCTCCTTTGTCTCGTACAATGAAGAGTTACTAGAGATTCTGACTCCCGTTCTCGACCAATCATTGAATGAACAGAAGCGGGGCCGATCAATTGCCGAGATGGTCAAATGGATTATGAAACGCAGCCTCACAAGCGGACGTCCGGACATTCAGGCTGTGGCGAGGGAACTCCGTATGAGCGACCGTACCTTGCAGCGGAGACTTAGCGATGAAAACACAAGCTTCAATAATCTGTTGACAGAGGCTAGACATGAGCAGTCGCGAGAGTACTTGGCGGACCTCTCTCTCGATATTAAGGAAGTGGCTTTCTTGATTGGATATGAAGACCAGAACTCTTTCTACCGCGCCTTTCGCAATTGGGAAGGCGATACTCCTTCGAATTGGCGCGTAGAACACTTTGGCGTGTCAAACAAGAGCATTGGCGGGATAGGCTAGTTACCGAACAACGCATACAAGGTAATATAATCACTATCCACAACATAAGAAGGAGAAATGCATGATGGATATGGGATTAAATAATAAAACAGCACTAATTACAGGATCAACGAAAGGCATAGGCAAAGCAATCGCCATTGAACTTGCCAAAGAAGGCGTTAATGTACTCATGAATGGACGAAATGATGATGAAGTAGAACGTACTGTGAGTGAAATCAAGTTGAAGTTCCCGGATACTACGCCTCAGAATGCTGCAGCCGATATTGTGGATGCTAAGCAAAGAGAAGCTATATTTGAAAAATACCCTCAAATCGATATTTTAGTAAATAGTATGGGTAAATATGAAATCATGAAATATGAAGATGTTGACGACGAAGTGTGGGAATCCTATTTTCGCACAAACGTTCTTGCAGCAAATCATTTATCTAAGTTTTATTTGCCTAAAATGTTGAAAAACAATTTTGGACGTATCATCTTTATCGCTAGCGAAGAGGCCATCATGCCTTCGGGACAAATGCCTCAGTATTGCATGACCAAATCAATGCTATTATCATTGTCAAAAAGCTTGTCCAAACTAACAATAGGTACAGAAGTTACAGTCAATACGATCATGCCAGGACCCACGCTTTCTGAAAATGTGCATCAAATCATTGACGGTATATATGCTGATGAAAATATGACGTTCGCAGAAAAAGAGAAAAAATTTATGGCTGCAAACCTGCCTCAATCCGAAATACAGCGATTTATTAAGCCTAGTGAGATAGGCAGACTAACAACATTCGTATGCAGTCCTTACGCATCGGCGTTTAAAGGATCTCCAATCCGTATGGATGGGGGAATGGTGCCGACTATTTTTTAACATTTCTCGAAATAGTAATAGGGTAACAGGGAAACGGGGAAGATCGTCTCAAATAAGCTGTAAGGAAAAGGACCGGCCATTGAGCCGGTCCCTCTTTGTAATCAGACTTAAACGGTTGATTCTAAACGATAGGACCATAAATATCCTTTCGATTCCAGCAGAAGCGTATCCTGGATTTCCTTCGGCTCTATGATGATGCTGTTGTTGGTATTCATGATGTAACCGTCATTTATTCGATCGATTACGATTGGCACATCCAGCTCCATAAAAAGCTGACGCATACGGTATATCGTATTGTACAGATTGGAGAGTGCCCGTTTTTCCTCTACATGCGTCCAGATATCATCGATGATTCTCCATTTTAAGCATAATTTATTTTCATGAAGCAGAAAGTAGTAGAACAGCTCCTCGGTTACGCGAGTAGGCCATTTTGCAAGCTGTTCCCCCTTTTTAACAAATGCTTCCCCATAAAGCTGGACACAAAGCTCCTGCTTATTGGCCGGTTTCGGTTTATTGCCATAATATTTCTGAAGGCGTTCATCCAACTGCTTAACTGTATTCGGAGTCATCGGTTTTAAGATATAATCAAGCGCTTGTACGCGAAAGGCTTGCACGGCATATTGTTGGTGAGCGGTTGTGAAAATCACAGGCACGTCGATGCCGTTTTCCACTAGGCTTTGGGCCAACTGAAGTCCTGTCATTCTCGGCATTTCAATGTCCAGCACGAGCGCGTCCAAATCTAGCTTCGGTATTTCCTGCAACGCATCGAACGGCGATTCGAAACGGCCTACAATTTGAAAGGGACCATAGGTTTCCAGCAATCTAGCATGCAGTCCCAGAATCGGTTTCTCATCCTCAACGAGAATTACTTTCCACATGATCTCGTCCCTCCATAATCGGAATTAATAATTGAATGGTAGTTCCTTTGCCCGGCAAGGAGCTGATCTCCAGGCTGCCTTGTTTGAGATCATGTACGCGTCGACGCACATTCGTAAATCCGATGCCGGAATTGGCAGGCTCTCCTCCCATTAATTGGGCGCAATGCTCTGCTGACATACCTACGCCATCATCGGCGACACATATGCTCAAGCGAGATTCGTGCGAGTAGATCGAAACCTGAACATGTCCAGATCCTTCTTTGTCGAATAGACCATGGCGAATCGCATTTTCGACTAAAGGCTGCAAGAGCAAACTAGGAATCAGAACATTGTCGGCGGCAATTAGCGGATCGATGTCACAGGCGAATGTTAACCGTTCGCCAAATCTGGCCTTTTCTACATCTACATATGCTTCAATAATTTCCAGCTCCTTCTGAAGGGAAGAGAATTGTCCGTCCCGGCTCGTTTCAAATATATAACGAAGGAAAGAACTGAGCATCGTCAGCAGATGAGCAGCACGCTCTCCATCCGTGTAGCAGAATGAAATAATGTTGCTGAGCGCGTTATACAAAAAGTGCGGTTTGATTTGGGTTTGCAGAAAGGCCATTTCATACTCAATCGCTTTCAGCATAGATTGTTTCGTCTGTTCGGCGGCATTCAATCGAGCCATCAAAGTCTCTTTCGAGAAAGGTTTTACAATGTAATCATTTGCGCCGGAAGCAAATATTTTTTCAATATGTTTGGGATATTCGGATGAAATCATCATGATAATCGGCAGCTCCAATAAAGGTGCTTGCGTACGGATTTGCTGTAACAATTCGAGACTATTCATGTTGCCGGGAATAATGTCGTCAATAATCATCATCGCTATTTCCGGGTGACTGCTATAGTAGTCAAGCGCCTCTTGAGCGGTATAAGCAATTCGAATTTTGTACGTATCGCTCAGCATGCCCCTCATGACTTCCGCGTGCATCACATCATCATCGACAATGAGAAGCGTTGCCAGCTCTAGTTCTTCTGCGGATACGGCAGCTTCAACGTTGTATTCGTATTCCGCTGCTGTAACCGGCTCTTTAAATTCGCTGAAAGCCAGTTTGAGCGTGAAGCGGATACCTCTCTCCATTCGTTCATACGTTATGCTTCCATTCATTTGTTGGACTAGCTCCACCGTCATCATAAGCCCTGAAGATTGCTGCCGGTCCCTGTTCGCTCTCACGGACACGCCAGTTGTCGCCACATGAAGAAGGATATCCTCTCCAGCCTGCATGGCTTCAATAGACAGGCTGTTTTCTACGGTATCGTTAGCAATCTCTGTCATCATGCGCAGGAGCACCTGCGTCAGGGCTTGCTCGTCCGCCGATACATAAAGCTGCTTTGATATGTTTTCGTTTATTTGAATCTTCTTCTTCACGAATGTAAGTTGCATCAACTGAAGCACATGGAGCATGACCATTCGGAGATTAGTGGACTTCAACTGAATGGCGTAATCATTAAATCGAATACGAGTAAAATCGTTCAAATCTCTCAGGATATAAACCATGTTGCCAATTAGCTGCTCGGCTAAGTATAATTGCTCGCCTTGCCTCCTGTGATCGCGCTCTCGAGAAATCGAATGAATCAAATGGACGGCGTCATGCAGAGGTCTCTGCAAATCATGCGTAGCGACTTTCAGGAAATCATCTTTCGTATCGTTTGCCTTCTGTAATCGAGCAGTCAACTGCTCGGATTCCTCCGTTCGATTCATGAGACGTATGCCGAGAAAAACATTCATCGCCAACACACACCCGATCAGTCCGATTCTGTTCAAGCTGTTGCGGCCGGAGTAGAACAAGCTGTCAGACGAACCGCTTATCGCGAAGATAGCAAGAAACAAAAGCATTGCCAAGAGAATGACAGCTTCGTTTCTGCGTATGGAGATCCGATTCTTAACAATTAAATAAAAGATGCGAGCGATAACTCCCAGGAATAGTCCATCCATATAATAAAAAAATTCATACTGCATGCTCGACAATGTTCTTGCCGGGAGAATGGCATTTAAAGACGAATAGACCAGGAGCGGAAGAAGAAGCAGAAACAATGTCTTTCGATTCATAATAGAAGGAATAATTTTGACGATAAAGACCAGAAGCAAGATGGCGCTCAGGTATGTACTGACGTCTTGGATGCGAAAATAGAGCTCGTAAGGAAATGACGGGAACTCGCGTATGACCAATCGCTCTCCGCGAAACACAATTACGATTGCTAACGTTAGAAAGTACAATCCGCTGTATAGAAAGGCTTCGTCCCTCGTTCGCAGCAAATATATGGTTAAATGATACATGCAGAACAGCAGCATACACAAGGCTGCAGCCCATTCCATGGTAAGATCTCTCTGCACGTCATTCTTAATATGCTCGGCGTCGCCGATATCGATTGGCAGGACGATGCCGCCTCTTGCATTGTAGAAGTTGGATACGTGAACCGTGATAAGAAGCTGCCGGCCTTCGGGTTTAAAGTATACTTCATAGGAGGGATTATTCAGTACCGTTTCTTGTTTAGAATCGGCCGTTTTCCCTTTTTCCGAGATGAATGCGCCATTGACATAGATGGTATGGGCAGACCAAATATTGCGAACGCGAAGACCGATGTCCTCCGACCAGTGCTCGGGCAGATATACCATGATCTGATAGGAGCCCCATTGCACATTCGACGGCCAGGGACCTGGGACTGGCACATGATTCGCATCTTTGGAAAAATCAGTCGGACTAATAAAAGAATCGGCCGTAAACTTCCAATCGCCGGCTAACGAAACAAATGGAGAATCGGTCAGCTCTCGCAGGTCAAGCACGCCGTCTAAGGCTTTGCTATGGACGGAGCTTGTATCATGGTCGCTAAAAATCATATAAAGAATGGCGATCAAGGCGCATACCACACCCAAGCAGCCAAGTAACTTTTTCATCTATAGTCACACTCCTATTGATACTATCATACGTTAAAGGTCTCTCAAAAAACTACCAATTGACATTTAGAACGGAGAGAAGTTTGAGAGATTTTTGAGAGAAGCCTCTGATATGGTGGGATCAACATCTTGGATAGTTTGGAGGGGTATGGCTTTCTGACAAGGGACTTCACTCTTAATTTAGATAGTTCTATCAGCATGTATTATTGTTAACGGAATTAGATACAAAACTTTGTTTCTAAACTTACAGGACGGGTGAATCAGATGAAGAAAAAAATGATTGCAATGGCAGTTGCTTTTCTATTGTTGGTAACGAATACATCAATGGCGTACGCACTTTCTCCGGTAGCAGAGGTTTACTTTAATGCCGGCACAAGCACTTATGATTCCAGTGATTTTGAAAGCCAATTAAATGATGCCATTAAAGCTAAGCTGATAGCAGGGGGCGTAAATCCTAAGTATGTGTCGATAATGGACGCAAGCGCAAACCCGGCGACTGTAACGGACTCCCATGTTCATTCCGGCTCTGACAGCTGGTATAACGGCACTCCACCGGAGGTTGTAACGGCCGATCTCAATCACGTTCAGACTTCCAATAACGGCAAAGCTTTAACCTTTTATGGTTACACTGAGTCGGGCTATAAAGATTTCATGCTGACGAGCGAAACGCCTGACGGCAAAAAAATCATTACTTTTGATATGGATGAATCCAAGGCCAATTACCATAGCATGGAAGGCGGAGGTTTTCTATTCAATACTCAGATCGATAACGCTGGCCTATTGAGCGGCTACGCTATTTTATATGTTAGTGATGGTATTAATGTCTATCAGATTGATGAAGTGAATGCAGATGATTTGCACAATGAGGCATATAGCGATTTGGGCTCCATAGACGGCGTTACCCTAATCGAAAGCTATGAAAAGGGGACATCGGCCCAACACACAATTAAAATCAATGTAACGGATACAACATTGAATATGTGGGATAACGGAGAGCAAGTTATTAGAAATCTCGATCTCCCTGATTCTTATGGTGAAGAATTCGGTCCAATCGTCAGCCATATCGGCCACGGTTGCGAGATCATTTCGATCTTTGCTTTTGACAATATGAAGCTGTTCTCTACTTCCAGCAAAACGTTGGACGAAGCAGTAGAAGATATCGTTTGGGAAGATTACGCTCCTTTGCGCTATGTCGTGAACATCAACGACGATCCTAGAGAAAGCTTGGATGGGGGAGAGAATCAATCCCATTTGAAGGACTCCTTCGATAGCAATGACGCCCAATATGTAGGGGTAACCGAATCGGTTTATGAGGATATTAACCAAAACTTTATTGATGAGATTGCGAATGGCGGATTATATGTGCCTTCCGATTCCGAGAATGCTAATGAAGAAATCATTGAAGCAATTGCAGAACGTATTGTGAATCAAATTATTAATGATTATAAAGTGGCGATTCTGGCTATTGAAGAAGCAGAGGACAACACAGATATCTCGTTTAATTCCGGAGATAACAAAAATACGGTGAGAAATGACATTACGTTGGAGCAAAGCGAAGATGTAACGACAGTCTGGTCCTCCGATCAGCCTTCAATCATCGCGCCTGATGGAACGGTTACAAGACCGGTTACGGACCAACCAGGAATCTATGTGAACCTGAAGGCAACGATTACAAAAGACGGGTTAACAAGCGAAAAGATCTTTACGGTTTATGTGCTTGCTGCAGAGCCTGGTCCTTTAAGCACTTTGTCGGCGGTTGCAGGCAATGGCCAAGCGACACTGAACTTTCCGCCACTAACGGATGCATCGGATGATGATATTGTGGTGGAACAATCGATAAACGGCACTGACTTTACTCCGGTTGATCTAGATGAGACGCTCACGGCTGCTTCAACGAGTGTAACCCTAACCGGCCTAACGAACGGAGAAACTTACTATTTCCGACTATCTGTCGGTTCAGGTTTTTATGAAGGTGTATCTAATATTGTCGATGTTTCCCCTTCTGACCCGGTAACCACTTTGTCGGCTGTCGCGGGTAACAAGAAAGTTACATTGAAATTCCCTGCTATAACAGGGGCATCCGACATCGTAGTTGAACAATCAACCGACGGTGAAACCTTCACTCCGGTAACGACATCAGAGGAGTTGGACGCCACTTCTACGAGAGCGACTGTAATTGGTCTAACGAACGGAGAAACTTACTATTTCCGTTTGGCAGTCGAATCGGGTCAACATGCAGGCTTATCCAACGTCGTTACAGTTAAGCCGGTTGCGCCTTATATTTCTGAAGAGCCAACAATGGATACGAAAGTAATTGTGTCCGACCAAGCAAACGGCGGTACAATCACAACGGACAAAATCACGAAATTAGTCGGTGACGACTTGAAAGTAACGGGTAAAATCAAGTTGGCCAACGGCCAAGAGCTGGATCTTCCGAATATTGTAATGAATGAAGACGGCAGCTTTACGCTTCCGAAGGTCGAAGCCGGCGAATATGTATTATCGTTGAACGTGATTGCGCCAAATGGCGAAAAGCTGGCAGGCCCTGTTGGTAAACTAGTTGTTGATGCCAACGGAAAAGCAAGCTTAACGGTGGATCTGATCGATCCTTACGGCACGATTCTTGATACAGTAACCAATCAGCCCGTTGCGGGCGTGAATATGAAATTGTACTGGGCCGATACAGAGCTGAATCGTTCCAAGGGCAGAGTGCCTGGAACGCTTGTTGATCTGCCAGAGCTGCCGAATTTCGCACCAAACAAAAACCATAACCCGCAAATTAGCTCGGAGAACGGCGAATACGGCTGGATGGTTTACGCTGACGCCGATTACTATTTCTTAGGCGAGAAGAATGGATACGTCGTCTTTGACAGCCGTAACGATAAGCGCGAAGAGAGCTTTGGGGATGACAGCCATATTAAAGACGGGGTTATTCACGTTGGCGAAACAATCGTGAAATTCAGCTTCTCCTCGCAGCCGATCGTGAAGGCCGAGGGAACTCATAATCCATACATGGTTGGTTATCCTGACGGAACTTTCGATCCGGATCGCGGCATTGTACGAGCTGAGATCGCTGCAATCCTGTCCCGTTTATACACATCTACAGCGAGCGAGAAGAATGTATCGTATTCCGATGTGAGCGCAAAATATTGGGCGGCAGATGCTATCGCAACAGTTACGAATAATAAATGGATGGTCGGCGCTGGAAACGATACGTTCCAGCCAAAGAAAAAAATTACGCGAGCAGAATTTGCGCAACTACTGACGAACGTGTATAAATGGGACATTGTAAATGAAAGCACCTACACGGACGTAACGGGACACTGGGCGGAGAAAGCTATTGCAACGGTTGAGAAGCAAGGCCTGCTATTTGATTTTACGGATAAGACCTTTAATCCGAATCAGGAGATTACGAGAGTCCAGGTTGTCAGGATCTTTAACCAACTGCTGGAGCGTAACCCATGGCATGTCGAGGTTGGCGCTAAATGGACCGATGTTCCAGCAAGCCACGAATACTACTTGGACATTATGGAAGCTTCGGTTCAGCATCCATTCGAGCAATACGAAACCGGTATCGAAAGCTGGAAAAAATAAAAATAAGTTTTAACTGAACTAATCATCATATGGCTGGGAATTGTGGTTCTATACAGCCTCGGTTCGCCTCCACCAATACCATGAAAGACCCGGCCTCGTAAGGTCGGGTCTTTCATGGTATTCTTGTCTATACGCGCAAACGATGTCTGCTCAGTGATACAGTGATTGGTTTAGGAAAAAACGAAAACTTCTGTTATAATAAAGGATAAAGTCAAGAAAGTTATTGACTAAGAATAGGAATGGTTGCACCGGTTATGAATGAATTCGAAGACTGGAATCTTAAAGTGAAAAAAACCTTTAATGCTACAAGTAATCAAGAAGTATTAACGGTTACAGAGGCAGGTCATTTGTTAGGCCTTACAAAAGATCAAATGAAAACCTACGCAGACAAAAGCCATCTAACCAAAGTGCCGATCATGAGAAGTGTTCATAGGTATCTTTTATTGAAGAGTGAAATAGATGAGTTAATAAAGTGATTTAAACTTGAGAGAGAGTACCGCATGAGGTACTCTCTTTGTTTTATTGTCAATTCACTATAAAACGCCTCATTCTGTCGGATATACGTCGTAACGCGTCAAACTGATGGTTGTCCTTTAGTTGTTATTAGCTATAATAGGAATATATCATATAATTTCAACCAGAATACAAGGTTTAAATTTCCGCTCGGATGAAAAAGGACGCGACTTAGGTATCATTGCCGATTAGTCAACTGAAGGCATTGCAAATAAAAGCATAAAAACAATGTTGAAGGAGACATGATCATGGCACAATCCGTAACCTTTTACCCGCTTGGCGTAGGCGATTCGTTTACGACGCGGCACTTTTTTGTCAACAGCGTTATTAATGTGGACGGTCGCGAATTTTTTATCGATTGCCCAGGGTACGTCGCGAAGATGCTCCATCAAAACAGCTTGCATGGAGAACTCCCGCTCGGAATTGACAGGTATAAGGAACTGTTCATTACCCACCTGCACTCCGATCACGTTGGCGGTGTCGAGGAGCTCGCATATTTGCAAATGTACAAAACCGTTCATCCGATCAAGCTCTACGGGCCGGATTGGCTGCTGCAAGATATTTGGTCCCATCTGCGTCCCGCATTGGAGCCTTCGCCTCGCGAAGGAAGCGACATCGCGAATTTCGACTGGTACTTCGACCCGATCGCGATCGGCGAGACCCACGATTTCGGAGAGTTTAAAGTCAGCTACAAATACACGCGGCACAAGCCCCGGACGCTCGCTTACAAATTCGATTTCGGCAACTTTAAGCTTGGATACGCACCGGATACGGGCTTCGATCCGGAATTGATCGCATGGTTGAGCGACAGTGATCTCATTATTCACGAGGTATGGTTCGGACCGACGGAAGTATTGGGCGGCGATATTCGCAATCTGCATACGCCGATAGCCGATCTGCTCACGCTGCCGGAGGAATTCCAACGCAAAACGCTGCTATGCCACTACGCGGACTCCGCTTATACGGACCACCCCGAGAACCCGAGCGAAAATATCGGAAGCTACCGGCTGCTGCAGCAAGGAAAGCTTTATAAGCTGGTGTAAGCAAAATAAAAGACGATCAAAATTCCTGTTTAGGGAATCTTGGTCGTCTTTTCGCTTTGGCCGGGCGTTCCGGTTTTGAAGAAAGGGATGGATAGAATGAATAACTATGGTATATTAAAATTTGTCGTTTACATAATGTTACAAGTCTATTATTTACAATTATATCTACTGACAGAAGGAGAACAGAAGATGAAAAAGTTCGTGCCATTATTTGTTATTCTCGCGATGGCGGCGCTAAGTCTCCAATCGGCCGTTTATGCCAGCGCTGGCAAACAGCAGATTACTGTAACGAAGGGAGCGGCTGCGATTACGGTTAACGAGGAGCCGTTATATTTTAATTACAATCAAATTCCGTTCACCTATAAGGGGACAACGTATTTGCCGATTCGAAAGATTGCTGAGGCACTAGGTAAACAAGTGACGCTGAACTCGCAAAAATCAACGATAAACCTTTCGGGAAACGTAGAGTATGAGCCTGACTATAGCGGGTATAGCGATGGTTACGGGTATAGCGAGAAGATCTCGATCCAATTCGTCAAACTAAATATCGTATACGACGGGAAGCTGGTGCTGAAAGAGATTCAAGCGATCGTTTACGATAATACGACTTATTTGCCGATGCGCGCTCTCGTTGAAGCGGTAGGGGCAACGCTGGAGCTGGACCGCTACACCATTAATATTAACAAGCCGGTCCTAATCCCCCATGTTCAATACCAAACGATAAAAGTAGATGGATCGATTAGAAGCACGGTTGGACAGGGAGCTGATTTCCTCACTTCCTACGATTATCTCGCTCCCTCGGTCGTCACCTTCGTAAACCCTGACGGCACGCTGAACGTAGGCTGGGACGATCAGAATAGCGAGACCTTGAAAATCGCCACCCTATCTGCGGACTTAAAGGTTACGAATACCTTCTCCATAAAGAAAGAGATGCCGCTAATGGGCTCGTATACCAAGGACGAGCAAGGTAACTTCTATGTCCTTTGGGGTCGTGAAGTGCAAGAAAACGAGAAGAATACGGCTAGTGTCAAAATCAGCAAATATTCCAACGCCGGCGTGAAAATGGGCGACGTATCATTCACGGCGGGAACGCAATATTTTAACGGGACGAAGGAGCCTTTCGCATTCGCCAATGCGAAGCTTCAATACTCGAACGGGCTGTTGGTCGCCTTTTTCGGGAGGCTTATGTTCCAGTCTAACGACGGGTTGAACCATCAATCCTCGACCGCCTTATATGTCGATTCAACAACGATGAAGCAAATGACGCTTCCAATTCCGTATTCAAGCCATTCCTTTGATCAGGATGTTGCTTTTGACGGGGATAACCTTGTATTTGCAGATCGCGGGGACGTGTACGATAGAGGTTTTGTTATTTCCAAGGTAGATCGTGCACAGGATGCGTTGCATAGTGTTACACCGTTTTATTTTAAATATGGGACAGCGATCTATCAGCAAACCTTCTCCGAGCTAGGAGGTATCGCTGTTGTGGATGACGGCTATGTCCTTGCGGGTTCATCCGAAAAAACGATGAGCGCGGAAATGGCAAAAACAGAACATAATGAATCGAGGAATATATTTATACAGCGGATTGCCAGAGATTTCGAACAGGCAGCCCAGCCCGTATTGACCAAAGGGGATAATMAGCATTTCAACATTTCACTTAGGGGAAGTACGTATGATGTATCGAATACAGGCGTGGTTTGGTTAACCGATTATCGAGACAAAGACTTGGAAAATGCGGCCCATCCGAAAATGACTAAAATAGACGGCAATCGAATCGTTATCGTATGGGAGAAAGTCGGTCAACGAAACAAAGACTCAAGCAACATGGATTACAGAACAACCTATTATATGGTCGTTACGCCAGATGGGGAAATCGTAAAGCCGGCAACGGAAATAAAAGGCGCAAGAATAAATGCCGGTGATTCGATTAGATACCATGATGGAGCGGTATACTGGGCGACGGCCAATACAAATTCCAAAATTATTGTTTACAAGTTAACAGATTTGAAATAGCGCGATCATTTGGAGATAGGGAGAAAGAGCACCGGGTAGGATGCTCTTTCTTTTTTTATAAAGCTTCACTCTCCGAAAGCTCAGCCTGCTTATATACGCGAAATTGATCCCTAATAATCGCATATTTAATGAGACGTCCGAAAAACTGTCTAGTATCGGGGTCTTCCCAAGTAATGTTGCGGGTATGCGTCAGCTTGCCTAGATAGATCCTATTATTGTCGTCTACGAGCTCGGGTGCCATGCTCCTCACAAAGTCAATGACCTCACTCTGCTTCATTGCCCCTTTTTTGCCGAGTGTCAGCCTACCGTTATGATGAATCTCATAATAGTCGCCCGTTTCCGTTGCGTACTCCTCTAAGTTGAGCTGCAAGGAGTTGTGCTTCTTCTTGTAATCGTCAATCGCAACGATAAGGTAGCCGTACAACACCGCCAAGCTAATAATCTGATTGTTTTTATTGCTGTCTTCGATAATGAAATATCTGTAATCTCCCGTCCAATCGAACCCGGCGGCATTGCCGAATTTGGTAATTCGAATGCCTTTGTCCTCTTCAATCCAAACATCCCCGAGATACTGTCCGCCAATAGAAACCATGTAGTCCCAAAGAATTTCACATACGTTTATCGCGAAAGGAATGAAGGCATCGCTATTATTCTCGTGAATTAATCCTAACTGGAGCCATTCTTTTTTTCGTTTATTCTTATAAAGATCCGAATACTTCAGCCGCTGCCAAGGTTCTTTTTTTGGTTTTTTAAAAGAAAACTTCGATTTTTTAAGATCCTTGTACGTAGGCAGCTTGGCTAATAATTGATAATGACCGGTTAGTCTGCTCCTTGACTCTATAAATAAATCGATTCCGTTCGTGATCATCAGGGTATGCGCTTGAACGGTCTTATCGTAGTTTCGAGCTTGGTCATAGACATCATGGGTGAGATCCTCGTTCATTGATTTACATTCCACTATGAGAATGGGCTTCTGATCGGAATCGTATACAACGATGTCTGCCCTTCCGGCAGCTCCTTTTTTAAAATCGGTCATGGGCACTTCGGTATCTATACATGGAAGCGGGACTTGCATGGTATGGGTCAGAAGTATGATGGTTTTCTGACGCACATGTTCTTCGGGCGTAGCCGGAATAAGTATTTTTCTACAAGGATCAAGATAACAAGGTTGCCCGTTTCTTTGATAGGTGCGGGGTAAAGTGATGGAATCAAAGTTAAACATGATGAGAGCTTCTCCTTCAGGGGTTCTTGTGCTTTGTCTTCCAAGCTATTCAAGGAGTATTCCATAAGCTCAAGGGATTTTCCTGCTCTTAGTCAATCTATTGCCGTCCAAAAGGTTTATTTTGGGATTTAGGGAACTTTGGGCGCTTTAACTTGTCTAATAGGGTGGAGGTGAACGTGATGGAGTCGGAATACTTGAAATACATACAAGAAGTGGACAGTACGGAGCTATACAATCTGATGACGCAATACGGGGACGACGTGTGGAGATACGCTTATGCGATAACTAAAAATCATGAGCAGTCCAAAGATATCGCACAGGAAGTATTCATAAAAGTCCATTTGAAAATGTCTACATTCCGAGGGCAATCCTCTTTTAAAACATGGCTGTTTTCCATCGCTAGAAATATTGCGCTTAATGAGATGAGGTCCAGTTATTTTCGCAGGATGTTATTGTTCGAAAATGTGAGATCCACCCAGACAACTCAGTCTGCAGAGGTAACCTATATGGGGAATCAAGCGGCAGCAGACCTTCGAGAAATTATTATGAGCCTATCCCGAAAGCTGAGAGAGGTGCTTATTCTGAATTTGGAGCATGACTTGACGATTCAAGAAATGGCGGGCTTGCTCGAGATATCAGAAGGAACGGTAAAGTCCAGATTGAACAGGGCGCGCAAGGAAGTCCAGAAGAGATGGGAGGCGGCTAGATAATGAATCATGATAAACCGGATTGGTCGGCAATGGTTAAGGCGAGCTCCATTCCAAATGGGGTATTTACGGAGAATATGAAACAAACCGTCATGAGTCAGGTCCAGCAGGATCAGCGCAAGAAGATGAACAATCCTTTCTATTTTGTCATAATTCCGCTACTCGGCTTAATGATCTGTGTTACGATTCTTCCTCTCATTGACCGGTTACCAACAAACGCGATAATGGGCTCGGAAGCAGCCTCCGACCAAAACATCTTATTGGACTACGAGCCTACGAAGGATCTCAAATTCATTCCTGCAACGGATATGGGAGTGAGAGATTCGACCTTGCTGCGACTGCCGATAACATCTGTTCAAATCAAAGAAACGGTCATCATAGACGGCTTCGGCAAGTACTTGAATTATACGAAAGCGGAGGAGGGGGACACATCCTTCTTCGGATTTGAGCTTTCCAATCATTTCAGTTCTGCAAATGGCGAGTTTTACGAGATTGGTTATGGCGCAATGACGGAAGTGAACTTCCAAAAAAGTGACGCTTTTGGATTGGCTGACCTTCGAATGGACGGTAGATGCGGTCCTCAGAGGAAATGCACATATTGGATTTCCTTAGACCAAGATGTGGTCAAGGTATATTATCAAATGAATGCACCGACCATTTATGAGCAGGATTTAGACGGTGATGGAGTAACCGAGGCGATCATCGTTACTGATGGAACGCAGATTTATATTTACAAAAATATAGCGGGTCAAATCCAATCGGTAAATGTTCAATCCGCGCTTCAAACGAAATACGGAGATACAGTAACGTATGATCCCGTGAGCCAAGTTTTTCAGTTAACCAACGAGGATGAGACGAGACAGTATCGATATGCAGCGGGAGGGGATAAGCTCCGTCAGTTGGACAAATAACCGTATAAGATGTGAGCCCAGCAGCCATTAGGACTACTGGGCTTTTTTTGCAGCCTATGCTGCTGCGCCTAGCGTCGCGGACATTCGTTTGCGGTAGACGGCTCCAGACAACCAAACGCTGATCTCGAATAAGGCGAGGAGCGGAATCAGAAGGAGGAAGTCCGAGACGATGTCAGGCGGGGTCATCAGGTTGGAGCTGACGACCAAGATCAAATATGCGTAGCGGCGCGAGCGCTTGAGGCGATCCGGCGTGAGCAGGCCGATCCGCGTGAGGAACATGACGATGATCGGCAGCTCGAAGGCGGCGGCGATCGGGAGAACGATGTTCATCATAAACGCAAAGTATTCGGCGACGCCGTACGTTTCGGTCAGATTCAGATTCTCCGAGATGTTGTTAACGAAGGAGAAGCTCATCGGTAAGACGACAAAGTAGCCGAAGCAGCCTCCTACAAGGAAACAGATGACGCTGTACGGGATATAGCGGATCGTTGCTGCCCGTTCGTGAGGATATAACCCCTTCTTCACGAAGCTCCAGATGAGAGCAAGCGCAACGGGTAACGTTAGCGTTAAGGCGACGACCATGGCTATGATCATATAAATGCGCACGCCGTCGAAAGGAGAAAAGGTATTCCATTCCATCTGTGAAGCCGGGGGTGCGCTCTTAATCGCATCGAAAATGAAAGGCGCTGCGAAAAGTCCGAGAGCCGTGCATCCGGCGAATACAGCGGCAATGATAATGATCTGTTTGCGCAGCTGGCTTAAGTGCTCCAAGAAGGACATCAAAAACGGGTTTCCCATTATACCATTCTCCTCTCTATGTTTCGATGGAATGAGCGGTTTCGGTCATGAGCGCTTTGCGCAGCTCGAACGTATGAAAGCCGTCTCTTAGCTTTCGGTGAATCTCTTTTAATCGCTCAACGTCCTCGAACGAAAACTTCCTTGCCCCGCCAGAAGTACGATCCGGAAATACAAGCTGGCGGTCCTCGTAGTATCGGATCTGCCTCTCCGTCAAGCCTGTCAATTGTCTGACCATACCAATGCTCATCACTTTGTAACTCATTGCTTCGCCTCCTGGATCGATTCATAGAATACTAGAAGAGTGAATTATGCAATAGATTGATGATAGATAAGGTGACATCTACTTTCTTATGGAAGAGATTTTAGCAAGGCGACTCGTAAATGACAATGATCTCCATGAACTAGTAATTTGGTATTTGGTATTTATTAGGCTGTAAATCTAGGATAACCAGCCTATATTCGTAAAATTTATCGTAGTTTCACAATATGCCAAAAATGATTTATGTCAGACTTTCTAACACAAAAATAGAAAACTGCCAATCGTCCATGCTATCTTGTCGTTGTGTGGTGGACAAAGCACATCGATGCTGAAGAATGGAGTGGAGACGAATGGAGTCGAATAAAACGCCAAACGAGATGTCGAGGCGCCAGTTTCTGGGTACGGTAGGGAAGCTCGGGGGAGGCGCTGCGGTATTCAGCGTCATGGGCACGCTGGGGTTACTGTCGCCCGAGACGCTGAAAGCGGCGGATTACGAGCCGCCTGACAAAAACGCGCTGTCGATGAGCAACCGCGGAGGTAAAAAAATCGTCATTCTCGGGGCGGGCATCGCCGGCATGACGGCGGCCTACGAGCTTGGCCAAGCTGGATTCGATTGCACCATTCTGGAAGCCCGTGCGCGATCAGGAGGACGAATCTGGTCGGTGCGCCGCGGTACGACGGTTACTGAAATCGGAGGAACGAAGCAGGTTGCGAGGTTCTCCGACGGACTTTACTTGAACGGCGGTCCGATGCGAATACCGCAGTTCCACGTCACGATGGAATACATCCGCAAGTTCGGTATTCCGATCGAGCCGTTCAACAACGTTAATGACCATGCTTATTATTATAACGAGAACGTCGGGGAGCTCTCCGGCAAGAAGGTTCGTAAACGAGAGGCAAAGGCTGACGTGCGTGGATATGTAAGCGAGCTGATGGCGAAGGCCGTGAATCAGAACGCGCTGGACAAGCCGCTGACAGCCGACGAGAAGGAGAAGCTGGTTGCTTACCTTCGCTCGGAAGGTGGATTGGATGCCGATCTGTTCTATAAAGGTTCGTCGAGGGGCGGGTATAAGGATGAGCCTGGGGCTCGCTTGGATGCCGGCGTCATCCGCGATCCATTCAGCATGAAAGCGATCCTGAATTCCGGCTTCGGCAACTACCTGAGCAGCGAATACGGCTACGACCAACAAATGATGATGTTCCACCCGGTAGGCGGCATGGATGCCATTCCGAAGGCGTTCGAGAAACGGCTTCAAGGCAAGATTCGTTTTCATTCCGAAGTATCGGAGATCAAGCAAAGCGAGAAGGGTGTCACGGTTACGTACAAAAATTTGGCCACAGGCGGATACCAGAATGTAGAAGGCGACTACTGTATCTGTACGATTCCATTGCCGGTTCTGAAGAAAATTAAAGCGGACTTCTCGCCGGAGATGAAAAATGCGATCGATAGCATCAGTTATGCCTCTGCTGGTAAAATCGGCTTGCAATTCAAGCGTCGCTTCTGGGAGGAAGACGATCAGATTTACGGCGGCAACACGCTGACTAACATGGATATTTCSTCCATCTATTATCCTCCTACCGGCTATATGCAGAAGAAGKGGTTGTTACTCGGCTATTATGCGTTCGGCGGCAGCGCGGACAAGCTTGGTGCGATGTCGTACCAGGAGCGCGAGACGCATGCGCTGGCTCAGGGTGCAAAGATCCATCCCCAATATCACAAGGAATTCGAAGCGTCGTTCTCCATCGATTGGAAGAAGATCAAGTATAACGAAGGGGGCTGGGTAGGTTATTCCGGCGATCAACGGAATACTGTCTATCCTACGCTCTGCAAACCCGACCGCAGAGTGTACTTGGCCGGGGAACATATTAGTTACGTCACGGCATGGATGGCAGGCGGCATTGAGTCGGCTAGAGCAGTCGTTACCGACATCAGTCAACGAGTCATGAAGGAGTAGGGAAGGAAATCGCTAGGACAAGGCAATTATACCTATTAATAAGTTGGAGGGATTCATACCTATGGTGATCAAGCGCAATATCAAAGTATTGATCGGGACAGCGATTCTGTCCTGCTTCATCGGTGCATCCGTGTACGCAGCAACTGTAACGCCGAATAAATTCCCGTTAACTCCGATACACGAGCCCGAATTTTACGGCAGCCCCAGCTCGTCCATCGCAAGCGCGGTAGCGCTCCCTGCCAGCTCCGCGACGTTCTCCACGAGCGGTACGGTGCCGCCTCTGCTGAACAAGGATGGCAAAACCATTTACGAGCGTTACGGAAATACGGAGAAACAAGCGGAAGGCATCATGAAAAATATTGAGAAACAATTGCAGGATCAAGGACTGTCGCTGAAGGATGTCATCTATCTGCGTGTTTACGTCACGCCGGACGCGGCTCTGCAGGGCAAGTTCGATTATACAGGTTGGTTCAACGCATACGCGAAGTTTTTTAATACCAAAGAAAATCCGACAAAGCCGGCCCGTTCTACGGTAGGCGTCGCTGGACTTGTGAGCGCCGATTGGCTGATCGAGATCGAAGCGGTCGCCGCTTACCCGATACCGCATAACCAGGATTGACCGACGGGCAGTTGCCCGATCTAACCTAAGACGAGGAAGGGGAAACGATTATATGCTGCAAAATATTGGTTTACCGGGATTACTAATGATTTTGGTCGTCGTACTCATCATATTTGGACCTTCAAAACTGCCGGAGCTCGGCCGCGCAGTCGGTCGGACGCTGCATGAGTTCAAATCATCAGCGAAGGAGCTCGTCTCCGATACGAAGGACGATGTCATCGAAACGCCGAAGGAAGCTGCCGGCAAGGGCTGACGATAGAACCTTAATAGGATCTACCCGACCTCTCAAGGTCGGGTTTTCTGTTTTATTCATTTAATTCATACTTGACAGGTTGGTTAAGTGTGAATAAAATAAAGTTCATCAAGCGAGTTCATATTTTTTTGGCTCAATATGAAATAATGTTACATTAATAATAATAAAAAATGAAACATTATTACAAATGAACCCGCTGACCAGACCGCTGGAAGCAGTGCTTGAAGAAACTGAACCATAACGGAGGGAATGAAAATGAAGAATGCACTAATAATCGTATTCCTGGTTTCTATGCTCAGCGTGATTCTGGCGGGATGCGGAGGAACGGACARCAATAACGGCGCGTCACAGAATCAATCGGAACCGGCAAGTACGGAAGCCGTCCAAGAAAACACGGGCAGCAAGGAGAAATCTAAGCTGAACCTCGCCATCTGGGATGAGAAGCTGAAGGATACCGTCAATCAGGTAATTGAGATTTATAAGCAGGATCATCCCGAGGCGGATGTGCAAGTTACGATAACGCCAGTCAAGGATTATTGGACAAAGACGCAATCGAGTCTCGTCGGAGGCGAGGGTCCCGATCTGTTCATGATGAACGGACCGAACTTCAATAAATTCGCATCGCTCGGCTTGCTCTCAGACCTGCAACCGCTTATTGAGAAAAACGGAGTGGACACTTCGGTGTATCCGCAAGGCATCAATGAGCTGTATAAGCTCGACGGCCATGCTTATGGCATTCCGTTCTACCTCGGCTCTATCGGATTGTTCTATAACAAGGAGCTGTTCGATCAAGCAGGCGTTCCGTATCCGGATGAAAGCTGGACGTGGGATACGCTGAAGGAGAAAGCAGCCCTATTGACCGATAAAGCCGCTAATAAATACGGTTATATTGCGGTAAACGCGGATCAAATCGGCTATTATCCTCTCATCCATCAAGCGGGCGGCAGTGTGATCAGCGCCGATAAGAAGACGTCGGGACTGAATTCAGAGGGCACGATCAAGGCGATTCAATTCATGAAGGATTTGATGGATCAGGGCATTTCTCCTTCCGCGCAGCAGCAATTGGAGACGGAGGCATTGCAAATCTTCGGCTCTGGCAACGCGGCCATGTATCCGGGAGGTTCGTTCGATGCCTTTAATCTAAACAAGTTGCTCGGCGACAAGCTGGGGGTTACGGTTCTTCCAAGCGGAGAGCAGAGCGGTTTCTATGTGCATGGTTCCAGCTGGGTCATTAATAAGCAGTCCAAGCATCAGCAGGAGGCATGGAAACTGCTGAATCTGCTGACAGGCAAAGCGGGTCAGGAGCTTCTGGGGAAAAACGCAATCAACTTCCCGGCTTATACTGATTATGTCGATCTGTGGGCGCAGTCGATTCCATCCTTGGACATGAAAGCGTTCGTCGTATCTCTCCCGGATGCGGTAGCTTATCCGGTATCGCAGAACACGTCGGAATGGCAGAAGGTAATGGCGGCATCCATAACGGAAGCATTAACCGGGACTGTTCCGGTCGAAGAGGCTCTATCCAAAGCCGCACAGCAGATGAACGAAATATTGAGCAGAGATAAATAGCAATGAGATTAAAGAAACCGAAGGGAGCAGCTAAGCCCCTTCGGTTTCCGATCGGGTTGGTGAGCGGATGAAACGAAAATTGGAAATGAGATGGGCGTATCTGTTCATCGCGCCTGCGCTGCTTGGGCTGTCCTTGTTCCACTTGCTTCCGGCTGCTGCATCCCTTGTGCTGTCCTTCACGGAATGGAACGGATTAACAAAGCCGATCTTCGTAGGTTTGGATAATTTCACAGCGCTGTTTCGTGACACTGAGTTTATTCAGTCGATTCGAAATACCGTTTACTTTACTGTAATTAGCGTGCCGGTATCGATCGGACTGGCTACAGTAGCTTCGATACTGCTGAATCAGCGTATAAGGGGATTATCGCTCTACCGCACCCTTTATTTTGTCCCTGTTGTTACGATGTCAACAGCCGTGGGACTGATCTGGAAGTGGCTGCTTAATGCGGAGTTCGGTCCTGTCAATTACGTATTGGGACTGCTTCATCTGCCGCAGCCGAACTGGTTGTCCGATCCATCGATGACCATGTTGTCCATCGTCATCGTCTCGATTTGGTCGACGGTGGGTTACTATATGATTATTTTGATCGCTGGTCTGCAAGGCATATCCGCAACCTATTACGAAGCCGCCGAAATGGATGGAGCGTCGAAGTGGTATCAGTTGTTCCGCATCACGCTGCCGCTGCTGACGCCAAGTCTGTTTTTCGTCCTGCTGATCGCTTTAATAAACAGCTTGCAGCTGTTCGACTATGTATTCGTTATGACAGGCGGCACGACCGGTACTTCGGGACCGAATCCCATGCTGCTGAATTCGACCCGTTCTATTGTCTATACGATCTATGATCAAGGCTTCGTTCTATTCCGAATGGGTTATGCATCGGCGCAGGCTGTCGTTTTATTCACTGCTATCTTGGCTTTCACGTTGGTACAGTTCGCGCTACAGAAAAAATGGGTTCACTATCAATAGAAAGGAGGCGACAAGATGAACCGAATGGCAAGCAAGGTCACGATCCATATCATTCTGATCGCAGGCGCATTCCTCATGTTTGTTCCGTTCTTATGGATGCTTGACACCGCATTGAAGACGTTCGAGGAGTCGATGCTGACGCCTCCGAAGCTGTTGCCGGATGTGATCCAGTGGTCTAACTTTGCGGAGGTATTCGCGAAAACCGATTATATCCGTTATTATTTCAATACAATCGTCGTGGCGCTGTCCAAGACAGTAGGGCAGTTGTTCTTCTGCTCGCTTGCGGCATTCGCGTTTGCGACAATGTCCTTCCCAGGTAAGAACACGTTGTTTTTCATTATCCTCTCCAATATGATGGTGCCGAGCCAGATTGTCATTATTCCTACATTTGTATTGATGAAGGAGCTTGGATGGCTGGATTCGTATAATGCCCTTATTGTTCAGGGGCTTGCGAGCGCGTTCGGGATTTTTCTGCTTCGTCAGTTTTTCCTATCTATTCCTCGGGAGCTGGGCGAAGCGGCTCAGATTGACGGCAGCTCTTATTTCCGAATCTATTGGAGTCTGTATCTGCCGCTGTCTCGTTCCGGGCTCGTGGCGCTGGCAATCTTCGTGCTGATTGCGTCTTGGAATGACTTCATTTGGCCGCTCATCCTGACGAATTCTGACGAGATGCGTGTATTGTCGCTGGCGKTAGCTAGCTTCGTTGGTGAATTTTCAACCGAATACCCGCTTATGATGGCGGCAGCCTTCATGGCTCTATTGCCCCTTGTTGTTCTTTTTTTGCTTCTGCAACGTTTTTTCATAGAGGGGATTGCGCTTACGGGTATGAAAAGCTAATGATATTAGGAAGAGGAAAGGCGGTGGTAGCAGAGTGACGCTAAAAGGGATATTAATGAGCATAGAAGGCGCTTACGATTCCTTATCTTCGATGGAAAAGCAGGCAGCCAAATATATACTGGATCATCCGAACGAGGTTGTTAATATTTCCGTCCAGAGTTTGGCGCAGAAGACAAAGGTCGGGGAAGCGACTATTGTCAGGCTGTCCCGCTCGTTGAAATGCAAGGGATTCAAGGAATTGAAGCTGCGCATTGCGGCTGATTTGGCTCTTTCCGATACGAAGCAGGAGGAATACCAGCAGTTTCAAGTTGGTAGCTCGACGGAGGAGCTTATCTCCTCGGTGAGCGGCAGTAATCTGAAGTCCGTACAGGATTCGCTTACGGTGCTATCGCCGGAAGCTGTCGACCAAGCTGTTGGGAAGCTGCTGCAGGCGCGAAAGATCGGGGTGTTCGGCATCGGTCCGACTGCGCTGGTAGCGGAGGACTTTCAACTTAAAGCCTCGCGCATTAACAAATGGTGCGAGCTTGGAGCAAGCGGAGATATCCAGGCGATTATTGCCGCCAATCTGACAGACCAAGATGTCGTGCTTGGCATATCGCATTCCGGTCGTACGGAAGAGGTGCTGTATGCGCTTCAGGTCGCCAAGGCGAACGGCGCGGCAGTGATATCCTTAACCCAATTCGGTAATAGTCCGATTGCCGATATGTCGGATATAACGCTCTTCACGAGCACGATCGATCAGAATTTTCGGAACGGAGCGATGGCTTCCCGTATCGCCCAATTAAACGTTATCGATATTTTGTATGTCGGCATGGTTGCGGGCAGCTATGAGGAAAGTATTGCCTCGCTAGACCGTACGAAGCATGCTGTAAGGCGGAAGAAATAATGTAAGGCAAAGAGGTGCAAGAGCATGACAAGACCGGAGCAGAGTCTATATATTGGCATTGACGGCGGCGGCTCTAAGACTCTATGCGTCGTCGGGGACGGTACAGGTCAAGTAAGACATGTGGGTTATGGCGGGGCTACCAACGTCAAATCAAGCACCTGTGCAGAGACGGAGGCTATACTGCTTCAATTGCTAGAGGAGACGCTGACCCGCTGCGGCGCCTCAATGATGGATGTGGCAGGTCTATCACTTTGCTTAGCGGGCGGACACCGTCCGAGCGACAAAGCCGCTATGAAGCAATTCATGACTCCCTACTTCTCCCGTGAAACTCGAATCGTTGTGCAGAGCGACGCCGCTGCCGCATGGGCTGCCGGTACTTGGGGACAGCCCGGTATTGTATTGATAGCCGGAACCGGCTCTATCGCCTATGGCCGTCTCTCCCCTGAAAGCAGCGAGGAGAGAGCGGGAGGATGGGGATATTTGCTCGGCGATGAAGGCAGTGGTTTCGAGCTGTCGCGGAAGGCGCTGCAGGCCGTCATGCGTCATTATGATGGGCGCGGTCCGGCAACGTCCATGACTGAAGCTGTGCTGGCAAGGCTTGAACTGGATCAACCAGAGGCGCTAATTGATTGGCTTTATGGCCATCCTGCCATGCGCCGAGAGCTGGCGGCACTGTCCGATATCGTTATCCATGCGGCGATGAAAGGCGATTCCGTAGCCGAGACAATCGTTGCTGAAGCCGCCTACGAGCTTAGAGAGCTGGTCCGTGCCGTTCGAAAGAGGCTGGGGGATGAAAGACTTCCTGTTATCGCGGCAGGAGGTTTGTTCTCGGCCCCCTATTTCTATTCCGCATTCATAGCGGCCTTGCAGCAGCGTGATAAGGAGGCAGGAGAGTGCCGTCTGCTGACGCTCCCGCCCGCCGTTGGCGCCTATTATTTGGCGCTGCATGAAGCGGGACTTGCTAGCCCGGCAACCGGGAAGATTATTGAAAGCTCGCTGAGGCTGTAGCTTCATTTCATAGCGTGGATGGCGTATTTTCTATTGAACTTAAGCTGGCCTAACAGTAGGAGGAGTCAAGATGCAGCAAGAAACGTCATCGTTATTGACTGAGCAGAGCAACGGCAGATCCCGGCACCTGGATCAGCTGCCCGTAGGCGAGATTATCCGCCTCATGAACGAGGAGGATCAGACCGTAGCTTTGCGAGTGAAAGAGGCGCTTCCTCATATTGAGAGAGCGATTGAGCAAATTGTTGCGAGACTAGAGAGTGGCGGAAAGCTATATTATTTCGGGGCAGGTTCTAGCGGCCGCATCGGCAGTTTGGATGCAACGGAGTGTCCTCCGACGTTCGGCGTTGACAGGGAGCTGTTCAATGCTGTCATCGCAGGCGGTCAAGAGGCCATGTTCCAGGCGGTTGAAGACGCCGAGGATGATGTGGAGGTCGGTAAGCTTGATGCCAGGGAGAGGCTTTCGGACAAGGATGTGTTCGTCGGATTGGCCGCAAGCGGAACGACGCCGTACGTGCTGGGCGCGATTAGGGAAGCAAAACGAATAGGTGCGCTGACGGTGGCAATTGTATGCAACGTAGGAACGCCGCTCGGAGAGGAAGCCGATTATCCGATCGAAATACAAGTCGGACCGGAAATCATTGCGGGCTCTACCAGGCTCAAGGCAGGCACAAGCCAGAAGCTGGTCGTCAATATGATTTCCTCGACGGTGATGATTCGTTTAGGAAAGGTATATCGCAATCTGATGGTCAATGTACAGGCGACCAACGAGAAATTGCGAAATCGTGTCGTAAATATGGTGATGCAAGCGATCGAAGTAGACGAAGGGACGGCTCAAGGGCTAGTTCAACAGGCAAACGGCGATGCGCGCATCGCGATTCTAATGCATAAATTCGGACTCCCGCCCGAAGAGATCGACGAACGATTAACGGCATGTAATGGCCATTTTGGCCATACGCTGCAACAGCTAGAACAGCAATATCGCTTGCTTCCATAAAGAATAGCTCCCGTCAAGGCTTCTCGCTGGTGGAGATGGGAGCGAATCATACGGACAACGCGAAGATCGTCATCGTTCGCGGTAAGGTTAAGCCCCCAAAGCCTCATTCGTAATTTTCTTAATATCAATAGGAGAATGAGAGCTTTCGTTAACAATATCCGGCAAGATATGCTCCAAGAAGTAATCCACGCAATGCAGCTTTATTTTTTTAATCTTAATAAGCGCTTCGCGATACATGATAACAAATTCTTTCTCGGTGTTTCCTCGTTGCAATTCAGTCAGAGCTTCGTACACTTGATCGAGCTTATCGGCCACTTCAAGAATGAGCCCTTCGACGGAGTCGTCCTTGCCTTCGCGCAGCTGTCTAAAGAAGATCGGCTTGAACTCCTCCGGAATATTTTCCTCAATAAAGAGTGCAATCATACCTTCCTCTACCTGCTGCAGCATGCCGCGAAGTTCCAGCGAAGAATGCTTGACGGGCGTTTTGATATCCCCGATAAAGATTTCGCCATAGTCATGGCTGCTCGTAATTTCGTAAAGCTTCTTCCAGTCGATCGCCACGCCATTGCTTTCCTCGATGTCGGCGAGCGTCTTGGCGTATTGGACAACCTTCCAAGAATGAGCGGATACGCTGTGCTCTTCGAATTTAAATTTCCCTGGACAACGAATAATACGCTCGAGATCGTTAAGAGATTGAAAATACGTATGAATTCCCACGACATATCATTCCTTTTCCATATATAATGTGCGGCATTACGGTCAGTATAGTGCTCATTTGTTAATGGGCGATTAATTGCAATCAGGAAATATATGAAAACTACATGTATTAAAAATTGTCCCCCTCATTCCGTATGATTTTCATACCTCATCCACATCGTTTCAAGCTATGATATCATTAGCGGGTATTGTACCCATTCAGCATGATTCGTACAGGAAAGGGTGGTATTTCCACACTTATGCGAATGAAACGATTAAACAATGTAACGTTCAAAAACAGAATTATTTTTATCTTTTTGATAAGCAGTTTAACCCCATTCATCTGTTTGGGTTTCATATCGTTTTACACGATCGATTCCATCATCGGCAATAAGGTGGAGAGCGCGCTGCAGAGCAATCTGAAGCAGGACCTGCTGACGCTGGAGAATGCGCTCAACAATCTCAATCACGTATCGCAGCAGTTTGCTTATGGCGGAGGCACGATTAAGCGGCTTGAAGAACTCGAGACGGTACAGGAGCCCTACGAGAAGCTGCGATTGAACAATGAAATTCGGAGCGAATTGAACAATATTACGTTTTCGAATCCGAATATCGGCTTGCTGATGTATTACGATGCCGAGAATAATGAGTACGACTTCGAGAACTTCCGCGTTCGCGGCGATTTCCAGCCGGATAAGCTGCCGATCTTGGCTCAATATTCGGAGATCACGTATTATGGTCCTCACATCAGCCACAACGGCTCGATTAATCAATATGTGTTCAGTATTATGCGTAAGGTTAATTTGCCGGATAAAGATATGTATTTATACATTGAGTCAGGCCGCAATGCGCTCACTTCGCTCTTCGCTCCGCAGAATCGGAAGGAAAGCTCGCGTAGATTGCTGCTGCTTGATCCAACGGGAAAGATTGCATTCAGCGAAGTATCGGACTCTTTTGCCGTGCAGCGTCTATTCCCGGAGACGGATCCGAATGTGTTATCCGGCTATTCCGGCGGTTATTTTTGGAACAAGGAAGTAAGTAATCAGGGGTGGAGCATCGTATCCGTCGTTCCGGAGAAGGAGCTCAATCAGGAGCGTAACCGGTGGCTTCTTCAAATATCGGGCATTTTCTTCTTGTTCATTATTGTGGCTTTGTTCTTCGCTTGGCTGCTGTGGAAGATGGTCTATCGGCCGCTCGATAAGTTCCACCGGGAGATTAAGTCGCTCATTCATTCGAATGAGGGCGAGCATAAGGAGCAGACCTATATCCCGGAATTCGATTATTTGCTATACCAGACGCGCAGCATGAAACGGAAGATCTGGGCGCTCTACGAGGAAGTGGAGCAGAAGGAGAAGCGTAGAGCCGACCTGGAAGTGGAGAAGCTATTGTATCAAATTAATCCGCATTTCTTGATGAATACGCTCGATACGGTTCACTGGCTTGCCGTCATGAATGGTCAGAAGGATATCGACAAGCTGGTGCTCAGCCTGAACAAGCTGCTCTATTACAATCTCGGCAAAATGGGGGAGACGTCCACAATCGGCAACGAGATTGATGCGCTTAAGGAATATTTGCAGCTGCAGCAAATTCGTTACGACTTCCAGTTCGATGTCGATATCGACGTGGACGAGAAGAGCTTAGGGCTGCCGAGCCCTCGTTTCCTGCTGCAGCCGATGGTGGAGAACGCCCTCTATCATGGTGTAAGCGACGACGGTTATATCTATGTCGGAGTGATGCTGCAGGAGGACGGTCTTCTCATTACGATTCAAGATAACGGAGCGGGCATGACGAAAGAGATGATTGATCAACTCATGGACGACGATACAGAGGAAAGCGATAAGGTTGGAATGGGAATCGGAATGAAATACGTAAAGCGGATTCTAAAGGCTAATTACGGCAGTGAGTCCAAGCTTCAGATAAAKAGCGAGCAGGGTAAAGGAACAATCGTTTCCGTACGTCTACCCTTGCCTGCCGCCGATTCTGAGTCACTTGCCGCCATAGCAGCATCAGCACCAGGAGGTGAGCACCCCTTATGATCCGATTATTAATCGTGGACGATGACAAGCTTGTGCGTAAAGGCATTATCTCCTCGATGCCATGGCAGGATTTCGGCATGGAGATCGTAGGCGAGGCGAATAACGGAGAGAACGCGCTTAAGTTTATGGAGATGAATCCCATTGATCTGTTGATGACGGACTTGTCCATGCCGGTTATGTCCGGTATCGAGCTCATGCGAATCGTTCGGGAGAGATTCCCTTCGGTGCAGATCGTCGTGTTGTCGCTGCATCAGGATTTTGAATATATACAGGAGGCGCTGCGCCTAGGAGCCATTGACTATATAGCGAAAACCCAGCTTGAGCAAGAGCAGTTCGAGGAAGTGCTCGGCAGGATCGTCAAGCTGATGGAACGCAAGGATGGATTGAAAGTTGCTGCCGAGCATCAGGTGGACATGGCGACGCCAGCAGGCGGTCATCTATATGTGTATTATGCGCTAAGCGCAGGCACGGAGGAACTATCGGCGGATCAAGCGATTACTAGCAACGCGGCGGAGGCAGGCCCTGGCATTTGGTATACCTCGGAACCGCTGCCGCGGGCAACTATGCCTAATGCGAATATGGTCAGCATTCAATTCAGCGGTCTGGAAGGTATAGACCATAAGTCCATCATGCAAATGATTAGGGGATATGCCAAAAAGGATCTTTTCTACGATTATGAGCCCGAGAATGGCTTGCTCCATATCGATGCGGCGATCTATATGAATGGGGACAAGGCAACGAGCGGTATTCCACTCGATCAGATGAAGGAAAAGTGGGGAGCGGCGGATTGGATTTATGACGATGCAGTGTTCAGGTCGCAGCTATCCGAGCTGAAGGAGCTGAAGATGCCTCCGGTTCGCCTGGCCCGTATTTTCTACTCCTTATCTGACGAATGGAACAGGCTGTATCAAGCGATTTTGGCGGAACCGATCGCCATCGAGGATTTTTTCCCGAGCTGGTTCAGCTTCGAGAGGTGGCTTGCGGAGGTGCGGGAGCGGATCAGCCGTGCGGGCGCAAAGCCGTTATTCTCTCCGGAAATCCAGAACAGCATCGTGAAGGCGATGAATCTCGCGCAGCAGAACATTGGCGAACCGATCTCGTCTTCGGAGATCGCCCAGATGGTGAATATGAGCGGAAGCTACTTCAGCCAATGCTTCAAGCAGTACGTGGGTCAGACGTACACCGATTATGTGCGGGAAATCCGCATGGAGCGGGCGAAGGAATATTTGCGGAGCACGAACAAGACGATTCAGTGGATCGCCGAACAGATCGGATACAGCGACGAGAAATATTTCAGCCGTCTGTTCCGCGAGCATGCCGGCGTATTGCCAAGCGAGTATAGGCAAATGCCCGAGAACCAAAGAATGAAACTATAGAGGGTAGATAACGTGCGAAAAGAGGATAGACATTTTTCGCGCGTTTCTTTATGCGGTAATGAAAATTTCTACCCTGATTGCGGAATGCTCTCTATCTCGAGGCCGAACGTACCCGTGCTATATTGAGTTTGTCGAAGGAAACAATGACGATTACCAAAGGGGGATTCACATGAAGAAAGCCATATTAACGATTTTGGCTATGATGACCGTGACGGCTAGCGTAGCCGCGTGCAGCGGAAATAACAACAAGCCGGACGCAGCGACGGATGCGCCGGCAAATAACGGAGGAGCGACTAACGCACCGGTCACGGAAGAGGTCATCGATCCGTTCGCGAAGTTCGATGAGGTGACCGAGGTTTCCATCGGCCGCGCGATTGACCCGAACTATAAGTTCGACGGCAGCGATACGTCGGAGGACAACGTCTACACACGCTGGCTGAAAGATAAATACAACATCGTCGTGAAGCATGCATGGGAATCGGCTGCAGGCAACGACTATCAACAGAAAGTGAGCCTCGCAATCTCCAGTAACGACTTGCCTGACGCGATGGTCGTTAACGAAACGCAGCTTCGCCAAATGGTCAAAGCGGGCCAATTGGCTGATCTTAACGAAGTATACGGCAAGTATGCAAGCTCGGAGCTGAAAGCGGTTTACGACTCCAATCCGGGTCTGCTGGACAGCGTAACGTTCGACGGCAAGCTGTACGCATTGCCTGAGACAACGCTGCCTTCCGCGCCGCTCACTTGGATTCGCAAAGACTGGCTCGACAGTCTGAAGCTTGAAGCGCCGAAGTCGCTCGAAGATCTTGGCAACATCGCCAAAGCGTTCATCGACAACAAGATGGGCGGAGAGAACACGGTAGGTATCGTCGGTACGCAGCAAGGCGGTTCGCTATCTTCCAACTTCCTTAATTCGACCGACCATTGGTATAACTTCTCCCCGTTGTTCTTCGCCAATGATGCGTATCCAGGTATCTGGGTGAAGGATAAGGACGGCAATGCGGTATACGGCTCGACGACGGAAGAAACGAAAAAAGCGCTCGGCATGATGAAGGACTGGTACGCAAACGGCATTTTGGACAAAGAGCTTGGCATTCGTAAATCGACGGCCGAGGTTGTGGCAAGCGGCCAAACCGGCATTTTCTTCGGCCCATGGTGGTCGGCCTACAACTTGACGGATTCGATGGCTAATGATCCGAAAGCGAACTGGAGACCTTATGCGGCTCCGCTTAACGAAGCAGGTAAGTTCAACTCTAACCAAGCGACAGGCAGCAACTACATTGTTGTCAGCAAAAACGCTAAGCACCCAGAAGCTGTTATCAAAATGCTGACGCTTCACAAGTGGGGCAAGGACGAAGAATTCAAGACGCTGACGGAAGGCAAAGAAATGACGTCCCAACAGGTGCCGTTGTTCCTGATCCTTGGCGCGGGCGATCAATTGGAATACGCGGTTAATAACCTTCGCAAGTTCTTGAAAGATGAAATCAAGCTTGAGGATTTCGACAATGTCAACTACGGATGGGCTTTTGAAATGGCTAATCACGCCAAAGCCGTTAAGCTTGATCCGGTAGACAATTACGATATCCAGTACTTCGATCAGAAGACGGATGCCGGCTTCTTCAATCACATCTATGCGCATCTGAACGGCGGCTCGACGTTTGTAGACGCGGATATCAACTGGGTACGCAGTATTGCGACAGCACAGACCAAAACGATGGAATCCAGATGGACGAATCTGAAGAAGCTTGAAGACGAGACGTTCCTCAAAATCATTATGGGCAGTGCCGATCTGAGCGCATTCGATGAGTTCGTAGCGAAGTGGAAAGATCAAGGCGGCGACAAAGTTACGGAAGAAGTTAATGAATTGAAATAGGTGACTGGAATAAGACGGGCGCTCGTCGCCCGTCTTTATCTTTCAAATAAGGGAAGTGGAGAGAGAATGTTACACAGAAGCTTTGCCAAACATTTCTATATCATGCTGATTCCCGGACTCTTGTGGTTAATCTTCTTCAATCTCTATCCCATGTACGGCGTCTTAACGGCGTTCAAAGAGTTCAATCCCGGCATGGGCATTTGGAAGTCGCCATGGGTCGGGTTGGAAAACTTCAAGTATATGTTCGAGCTGGATGACAGCAAGCTGATCTTCCGGAATACGGTCGTTATCGCGTTCGCGAAGATGGTCGGCAACCTGATCGTTCCGCTTGTTTTTGCGCTGATGCTGAACGAAGTGAAAAACCGCTTGTTGACGCGTACGGTTCAGACGATCGTTTATCTGCCGCACTTCTTGTCGTGGGTAATCGTAGCGGGCATGATGCTCGATATATTCTCTTACTCGGGTCCCATTAATCAGCTCCTGAGCGCTATCGGGATCGAGCCGATCTTGTTTTTCGCGGACGCGAAGATCTTCCCGGCGCTCGTCGTCGGAAGCGACGTGTGGAAGGAATTCGGCTTCAACGCCATCATCTTCTTCGCTGCGCTTACTTCTATTAATCCCGAGATGTACGAAGCGGCAGCCATTGACGGCGCATCGCAGTGGAAGCGGCTTACGAAAATTACGATTCCGAGCATTCTCCCCGTAGCTGCTTTGCTGGCTACGCTCAGCCTAGGTAATATTTTGAACGCGGGCTTCGATCAAATCTTCAATATGTACAATCCATCGGTCTACTCGACGGGAGATATTGTGGATACGTGGGTGTTCCGGGCAGGTCTCATCGACTTCCAGCACGGTCTCGCTACGGCGGTAGGGCTATTGAAATCGGTTGTCGGACTTATTCTTATCTCGGTTTCGTATACGCTGGCTTACCGGTTCGCGAATTATCGAATATTTTAAACTACAGGCAGGAGTGAAGAGACATGATAACCGAACGTTCGGTGTTTTCCAGGTTGTTTAACGGCCTGAACCTCATATTGCTTATTATCCTCATGCTGCTGTGCCTGCTTCCGATATGGTACACCTTATCGATATCGCTGAGCGATAAGGCGGCAGCGTCGGCGGGACAAGTGTTCTTGTGGCCGAAAGGCTTTACGTGGGGCTCCTATATGACCATTATGGAAGACGGACAATTTTTCAAATCGTTTTTCACTTCGGTGAAAAGGGTTGTGTACGGCACGGCTATCGCATTCTTCGTTATCTTATTGATGGCTTATCCGCTGTCGAAGACGCCGAAGGAGTTTAGGCCAAGAAATATTATCATGTGGCTGCTCGTCTTCGCGATGCTCTTCAATGGCGGTTTGGTACCATGGTATTTGACGATGCAAACGCTTGGCATGACGAATAACATTTGGGGACTCGTGCTTGGCGGCGGCCTGCCCGTCTTCAACGTTATCCTCGTGATGAACTATTTGCGCAATATGCCGAAGGAAATGGAAGAGTCGGCGATGATCGACGGTGCCGGACCTTGGCGCATCTTGTTCAGCATCTGCCTGCCTCTATCCGTACCGGTGCTGGCTACTATTATGGTGTTTACGATCGTATACCATTGGAACGAGTTTTTCCAGGCGCTTGTCCTTATGAATAAATCCGAGCATTATCCGCTGCAATCGTATATTCGGCAAGTGGCTGTCGTGATCGATCCGACGAGGATGGATGAAGAATCGGTTAAGCGGATGTCGGTGTTGTCCAACCAGACGCTTAATGCGGCGAAAATCTTTATTTCCATGCTGCCGCTGCTCGTTATTTATCCGTTTCTGCAAAAGTATTTCGTCAAAGGAATCACCCTGGGCTCTGTCAAAGGGTAATGGCTTCGACTGCAAATGCCATTTGGAGATGACATGGCATTTCAATTATAGATTCTATTCACGGCAGTGAAGGAGGGAAAGTCGATGCCAAGGAGAGTGAAATGGATGATTGCTCTACCGTTGATCGCTTCGCTATTGGGGGTGTCTGCTTGTTCCACGGGAAATGCGGATCAGCCTAAGGAGCCAAGTAAGGAGGTGGTAGCCGTGGTGCAACAAGGGGTACCCGTTCCCGAGTGGGCGGCAAAGTCCGTCATGTACGAGGTCAATGTGCGGCAGTACACGAAGGAGGGCACTTTCAAGGCGTTCGAAGAGCATCTGCCGCGTCTGAAGGAGCTTGGGGTGGACATTCTATGGTTCATGCCAATCCATCCGATCTCTAAGACGAATCGGAACGGAGCGCTGGGTTCGTATTATGCGGTGGACGATTACAAGGCGGTTAATCCGGAATTCGGCACCGATGAAGATTTCAAGTCGCTCGTCGATAAAGCGCATGAAATGGGATTCAAGGTGCTGCTGGATTTGGTTGCCAACCATACCGGCTGGGATCACGCTTGGACGGCCAATAAGGATTGGTATACGAAGGACGAAGCGGGTAATATCGTGATGCCGCCGGGTACGAACTGGGCGGATGTCGCCGATCTGAACTATGACAATGCCGACATGCAGGCAGCTATGCTTGACGGCATGAAGTATTGGGTGAGCGAATTCGATATCGACGGCTATCGCGCCGATTATGCCGGCGGCGTGCCCAAAGCGTTCTGGGAGCAGGCCCGGGTGGAGCTGGAGAAGCTGAAGCCGGTCTATATGCTGGCGGAGGATGATCAACAGATCAGCCTTCTGAGCCGCGCTTTCAATGCCAATTACGGCTGGCAGCTGTACAATATGATGGATCGAGTGGCCAAAGGGCAGGGCAATGCGAAGCAGATCGCGCTTTACGCAGATCGGCTGGCTGCGAGTTATCCTTCAGGCACGTATGCGCTCAACTTCACGTCCAACCATGACGAGAACTCATGGATAGGGACGGAGTATGAGCGGTTGGGGGATGCGGTTAAACCGATGGCGGCGCTAAGCTTCACACTCCCGGGTATGCCTCTTATCTATTCGGGGCAGGAGGCGGGTCTTAATAGAAGGCTGCTGTTTTTCGATAAAGACGAGATCACGTGGGATGATCTATCCATGCAGCCGTTCTATAAGCAGCTTGTGGATTTGAAGCACAACAATCCAGCGCTGTGGAATGGAAGCGCGGGTGGAGATTACCGTTCGCTTGAGGGCGGCGACGACAGATTGCTTGCCTTCGAACGCACGAAGGACGGCAATACGGTTATTGTCCTCATGAACCTGTCCGCCGACAGCGTGACAAGCACCGTCCAGCTTGGAGCTTCCGCAGGTGCATATCAAACGCTTGGCGGAGGAGATGCGCCGGTCGAGCTGCAAGCGGAGCACGCGGTAGATTTGGCGCCGTGGGCGTATGAGATTTACGTAAAGTCCGATTCATAGAAGCGATCAACGGATGCGGTTCGTCCGTAGCGACAGCCGTTTACGCTTGTAAAAAATAAAATATTTTACAATGGGTACCATTGGGATTAGCTATTATCGGCCGGATAGAGTATAATACATATATAGAACGCGTGACCGAATTCACATATCGTAGTGGGTTATTCATTCGAAACAATAACCTAGTACGATATGTGAATTTTTTGTTTGAAACAAGCGTAAACGGCTGTCGCCGTCCTTTGGCGGGCAAAAGCTCGTTTCGTGGAGAATATATAAGCACATTTATAAGTGAAAACTTATAAATTCTTATATATTGAAATAAGAAGGTCATGTAAATCAATCAAAGGTGGTAATAAGAATGGAACAAGGAACAGTGAAATGGTTTAACGCGGAAAAAGGCTTTGGCTTTATCGAAATCGAAGGCGGCAACGACGTATTCGTGCATTTTAGCGCAATCGTTGGCGACGGCTACAAAGCATTGGACGAAGGCCAACGCGTCGAGTTCAATGTCGTTCAAGGCAACCGCGGACCGCAAGCCGAAAACGTTGTTAAGCTGTAAGGAATAGGAATAAGGAAATGCCCCGAACGTATCGTTTGGGGCATTTCTTTTTTTATCCATTTGTTTCTAGTGGGAAGAGGGATGCCAATGTATTATTCTCGAAGAAGATTGCAGGAGGATTTGCCGGAAGAGTTAACACCCATCTGGTCATGTACGGGAGATAGCTGTACGGGATGGATGAGAGATAATTTCACGTTTTCCATCGTGCCTCTATGCCAACAATGCAATTCCGAGATGGTGAAAAGCGAAAAAATGCTGGCAACCGTTGCGAATACGAGCCCTAACCAGCTCAAACGGTAAAAATCAGTAAGGTTGTGAATCTTTTCGCACAATCCAGCAACATCCATTTACCTTCTCTTCAAAAAGGAGTATTCTTCTTGATGCTATGGGAAGGGGTGACTGGAGTTGTCCATGTTAATGAGACTGCTCAATCGGAGATTTATTTATTTTACAATTATTCTTATATTAAAGGGTGTTCTCGCTTGGGACATCGTATTCCAAGAGGGCCCTTCATGGAACATGCTCATAACGGAGGTTCCGTTCTTCTGGATCGTGTTCTGCTTGATCGAATGGCTAGCCAAGAAACGCAAGATGCTGTATTACATGATCGTGAACTTGATGTTCACGCTGCTCTATTTTACTGTCCTCATGTATTACAAATATTATGGCATCATCGTCACGTATCATGCGTTCAGCCAAGCCGATAAGGTGACTAAGGTCGGCAACAGCACGTATTCGCTGATGGACCCTTATTATTTGCTTATATTCTTAGATATAATCGTGCTTGCCGTTATTTTGTGGAGACCGAAGCATGTGCGTATACGCAAGTCGATCAGCATGAAAACCGTACGCGGGCCTGTGCTGCCTATTATATTCGCCGTATCGATCGCGCTTTGCCTCTTCAGCGTGTGGCCGAACCGGGCCAGCATGAATGAAAGCAAGCAAGCGAATGAAATGGGTATTCTTAATTACGAGGTGTTCACGATATTCGCCGATAGCTTGGAGGCTGAGGAGCCGGTGGAGATGGAGAACATTTCCCAGGTAGCCATCGACGAGCTGAAGGGCATTCAGCAACCTGTAACACAGGCGGAGACGCCGAAATATTGGGGAGCGGCCAAAGGGAAAAATGTCATTATTCTTCAGATGGAGTCGTTCCAAAACTTCCTGATCGGCGCAAAGATCGACGGCCAAGAAATTACACCGAATTTGAATAAGCTCGTAAGTGAAGAATTTCACTATAACCATTTCTACACGATGGTCGGATCTGGAACGACATCGGATGCCGAATACGTAGTCAACACGTCGCTTTATGTGCCTCAGCATGAGGCTGCCACACAACATAATGTAGACAAAGCTCTTCCGAGCTTGCCGAAGCTACTCCATGCGAATGGGTATACAACGGCGACATTCCATACGAATAAGGTCGAGTTCTGGAACCGCACGGAGCTGTATAAGGCGCTCGGCTGGGATCGTTACTATGATCAGGCTTTCTTCGGCGACGAGGACCACGTAGCGTTCGGCTCGTCTGATGAGGTTCTATATGCGAAGACGATCGACGAGCTTGTTAAGATGGATAAAGAAGAGCAACCTTTCTACGCGCAGGTTATTTCGATGAGCGCTCATCATCCGTATCATATTCCGGAATCGAAATACCGTATGACGCTTCCAAGCAAGTACGATGATACGCTCGTAGGCAACTATATTCATGCGCAAAATTATGCCGATTATGCGCTTGGACAGTTTATCGCAGACTTGAAGGAAACCGGGCTGTGGGATAACAGCGTTGTGTTAATGTACGGCGACCATCAAGGGCTGCCGCTGTACTCGCTGGACGGCAGCGAGAAGAAGCTGATCGAGGAATTGATCGGGCATGAGTACGGATATACGGATATGTTTAAAATCCCGCTCATTATGCATGCTCCAGGCGTTACGTATCCAGCGGTGATGGAGCAAACCGGCGGTCAGATCGATATTTTGCCGACGGTTGCGAACTTGACGGGCGTATCGCTGGACAATCAAATTCATTTTGGCCAGGATTTGCTCAATCAGAGCTCCAACCTGCTGCCGATGCGGCATTTCTTGCCGAGCGGCTCGGTCATAACGGATACGGACGTATTCCTGCCGGGCATCGGGTTTGAGGACGGTGTAAACTACTTCTTGCTCGATAATAGCGAGTCGGAAGAGGGAACATCGGAGGAGCAATACAATCGAGCGCTTGAACTGCTTCATCTGTCGGACAGCTATGTGTCGCAGCTGCCGAATAAATAGTTTATTGGAGTAAGGGGGATGTGGAGACACATCCTTCTTTTTTATGCTTTAAGCTAAAGTATGAATGAGGGAATACTGGGTTGACAACATACCCTATGGGGTATATTATTGGGTTATGCAATTGAGCTAAACAGACAGACGGGAGGGAGAGGGATGAATTACAACGATCCAATGAAGAACAGGATTAAGCGTATCGAGGGGCAGCTTAGAAGCAAATATGGAGCAGTTGATCGTCGATGCCGTTAATTTACTCGTTAAGAGCAGATAATTAATATAGAAATAAGTATGATTAATACACCTAAGGAGGCTTATTATTATGAAATCAGACAAATTATTGGACGCAAAAGGGTTGGCATGTCCAATGCCGATAGTTAAAACGAAGAAGGCGATGAACGAGCTGCAGCCGGGTCAAGTGCTGGAAATTCATGCGACGGACAAGGGAGCCAAAAACGATCTTGCGGCATGGGCTAAATCAACAGGAAACGAGATTGTTGATCATCAAGAGGAAGGCGAAGTATTGAAGTTTTGGTTGCATAAAGGGTAAATTTTTTTGATCGATTATATACCTATAGGGGTATTAGTATAAAATGGAGGAGGACATATATAGTGAACGAACAAAAGAAAACAACAATCGTATTGTTTAGCGGCGACTATGATAAAGCGATGGCTGCCTATATTATTGCTAACGGAGCGGCAGCTTATGATCATGAGGTGACTATTTTTCATACCTTTTGGGGATTAAATGCGCTGCGTAAGGATGAGGACATCATGCTTCCTAAGAAAAAAGGCTTTATGGAGTCGATGTTCGGCAAAATGATGCCGCGCGGAGCCGACAAGATGGGACTTTCCAAAATGAATTTTGCCGGAATGGGACCGAAGATGATTAAGGATGTTATGAAAAAGCATAATGCCCTGCCACTTCCGCAACTGATTGAGATGGCTAAGGAGCAGGATATTAAGATGGTAGCTTGTACGATGACGATGGATCTTCTCGGCCTTCAGAAGGAAGAGCTGTTGGATGGTATTGAATATGCCGGTGTTGCGGCTTACCTGGCGGACGCTCAAGAAGGAAACGTGAACCTGTTCATCTAGTGCACGGCGGCTGGGAACAGATCAGGAGGGGTATGGATTGGATACGTCAATGGTGATCGTGATCGCTCTGGCTGCTTTGTTTATCTTGTGGAGGTTGCTTCCGGTTAAGGGAGTTAGACAGATGACGGCGGCTGAATTGAAGCGAGAGCTAACGGATACGAAGAAGCAATTTATTGATGTAAGAACGGTTGGGGAATTCAAAGCAAGCCACATTCGCGGCTTCCGCAATCTTCCTCTCCAGGAGCTGCCAAGTTACTTGAATGAGCTATCCAAGGAGCGCGAAGTGGTTGTCATTTGCCAAAGCGGGATGAGAAGCGGCAAAGCAAGCCAAATTCTCAAAAAAGCTGGGTTTCCCAAGGTTGCCAATGTAAAGGGMGGCATGAGCGCATGGCGCGCATAGCATAATACAAACAAAAGGAGCGGCTATCGTGAAGGAATTGACACCTCGGCAGGTGGAGCAGCTATTGAAGAACGGGAAGAAGATTCAAATGATTGATGTGAGGGAGATGACCGAGGTTGCATTGGGCAAAATTCCTGGTGCCGCTAATATCCCACTGGGACTCCTTGAATTTCGTAAACAGGATTTAGATAAGACGGTGGAATATATTATGGTCTGCCGTTCAGGCGGCCGAAGTGCGAGGGCAACGGAGTATTTGACAAGCCAAGGCTATCAGGCTGCGAATATGATCGGCGGTATGCTGGCGTGGGAAGGTAATATTCAAATCAGCTAAAGGAAAAGGATAAAGAGTAGTTTGTTCAAAAAAAAGAAGCTCTTTTTAACAATTTTCATACCCCTATAGGTATGATGAAAACGGAGGAACGATAACGATGACAATGATTAAATCCAATGTGAAATTAGACGCAAAGGGATTGGCGTGTCCAATGCCGATCGTCCGCACGAAGAAAGCGATGAAGGAGCTCGAAGCAGGCCAAGTATTAGAAGTAGAAGCAACGGATAAAGGCTCTAAAGCAGATATGAAAGCATGGGCTGAAAGTACAGGAAATGACTATCTCGGCACGATCGAGGAGGGCGAGGTGCTTAAGCATTATTTGCGCAAATCCACCAATGAAGAGTCGACGGGAAATGCCTTCCCTCATGTCGCGAACAATGCGGAATTGGAGCAGCGGCTGCAGGCTGGGGAGCCAATCGTTGTTCTTGATGTTAGAGAAGCGGCGGAGTACGCCTTCAATCATATTCCGAACGCCGTATCCATTCCGCTCGGCGAGTTGGATAAGCGCATGGCAGAGTTGAATAATAACGAGACGATTTACGTCGTTTGCCGCTCCGGCAACCGCAGCGATATGGCAGCTAGGAAGCTGACGGCGAACGGATTCTCTCATGTCGTTAACGTTGTACCGGGCATGAGCGGTTGGAGTGGCCGTACGGATGGTTTAGCTTAATATTCTCAAAATACGAAGGAGGATATATGACAATGACAATTAGAGCGATGCAAGTACAGGAAGCGGCAGAGAAGGCAATTAATAAAGAGCAGTTGTTTATATTAGATGTTCGTAATGAATCTGATTTCGCGGATTGGAAGATCGAAGGCGAGAATATCATGCATTTGAACGTTCCTTACTTTGACCTTATTGACGGCGTAGAAGAGATTCTGGAGCAGCTCCCGGAAAATGAAGAAATACTCGTCGTTTGCGCGAAGGAAGGCTCGTCCGTGATGGTTGCTGAGATGCTGTCCGAGCAAGGGCGTAACGTCGCTTATTTGCAAGGCGGAATGAAAGCTTGGAGTGAGCATCTTGTTCCTCTCAAGGTTGGCGATCTGAAGGATGGCGGAGAGCTGTATCAATTCGTGCGAATCGGCAAAGGCTGTCTATCCTACATGGCGATTTCGGATGGGGAAGCGGCATTGTTCGACGCGACGCGGATGACTGCAGTGTATACCGAATTTGCAAGCAGCAAGAATGTGACTATCAAGCATGTATTCGATACCCATCTGCATGCCGACCATATCTCCGGCGGGCGCGTTATAGCGGAACAAACGGGAGCGAAGTATTGGCTGCCCCCGAAGGATGCCGGCGATGTGTTATTTGAATACGAAGCACTGGTAGGCGGAGCACAAGTGAAGATCGGCAGCACAAGCATCGACATTGAAGCGCTATACTCCCCTGGGCATACGATTGGTTCCACTTCATTCATCATTGACGACCAGTATTTGCTTACGGGCGATATTTTATTTATCGATTCCATCGGTCGTCCTGATCTCGCGGGCCTAGCTGAGGATTGGGTAGGAGACTTAAGAGAAACGCTCTACGCTCGCTATAGGGAACTGTCCGAAGAACTGATCGTTCTGCCTGCGCATTTCATGGTAATGGACGAGCTGAATGAAGATGGAACTGCAGCGCGGAAGCTGGGAGAGCTGTTTAAAGAAAACCATGGATTGAACATATCCGATGAGGAGTCGTTCAGAACGATGGTAACCCAAAATTTGCCGCCGCAGCCTAATGCATATGTGGAAATACGTCAGACGAATATGGGCAGAATGACGCCAAATGAAGAGCAGCAACGCGAGATGGAGATCGGCCCTAATCGTTGCGCCGTTCGTTAATCGGCACGATAAGGAGGCAGCATGATGGAGGAGCTTAATTTAACCTATATCGTAACGATCTTTCTAATTGGTTTTATAGGATCTTATATTTCGGGTATGGTTGGTATTGGCGGTTCGATAATTAAGTATCCGATGCTCTTATACATTCCACCGTTGTTCGGAATTGCAGCTTTTACGGCTCATGAGGTGGCGGGAATTAGCGCGGTGCAAGTGTTTTTCGCGACGATCGGAGGCGTGTGGGCTTACCGTAAAGGCGGTTATTTGAACAAAACGCTTATTATCTATATGGGCTCGGCTATCCTGATCGGAAGCTTCATTGGCGGCTTTGGCTCCAAAATGATGAGTGAGAGCGGCATTAACTTGATCTACGGAATATTGGCGCTAACCGCGGCGATTATGATGTTCATTCCGAAGAAAGGCGTGGATGATATTCCGTTCAATCAAGTGAAATATAACAAATGGCTTGCTGCTGTACTGGCGTTAATCGTCGGTGTTGGGGCAGGTATCGTCGGCGCTGCCGGAGCTTTCCTGCTCGTGCCGATCATGCTGGTCGTGCTTAAGATACCAACGCGAATGACGATTGCCACTTCCCTCGCGATCACTTTTATCTCCTCGATCGGATCAACGGTCGGCAAGGTATCGACGGGGCAAGTCGAATATACGCCAGCTATTATTATGGTCGTTGCGAGTTTGCTGGCTTCACCGCTTGGCGCGATGGCCGGCAAGAAGATGAACACGAAGGTGCTGCAGATCATCTTGGCCGTACTGATTTTGGCTACGGCGATTAAGATTTGGTTGGATTTTATATAGATACCGAAAGCAATGGCGGCATCATGGAGTTGATTCTCCCTGTGCCGCCTTTATTTATTACAAATTTTCGCAGAAACATCTATAGTTTTTAGGGTTAATAGGGAGCGGAATTAGGTTTACGATGGATTTGGGGATTGCCGCTTTTTTAGTTTATGAAAGCGCTACCTTTCTCACATCCATGCATAAGGGGGAAGAAGTGGAATGCGAAGAAAGTTGAAGGTTTATTTATCCTTGCTGATTGCGGTTGCCTTATTGTTGCCGCAAGTATGGACGGGCGAATCCGCTCATGCGGCCGCAGTCGGAGATGTCGTGCTTGCCAATAATTTCGACACGAATACAGACGGCTGGTTCAAGCGGGGTTCGGAAACAGTCGTACAGTCGACCGATACGGCACACACTGGAGCAGGTAGCCTCAAGACGACGGGGAGAACGGAGAACTGGAACGGTCCGGGCGCGTATTTGGATACGTTGGTCAAAGGGGCGACCTATGAGTTATCCGTATATGCCAAGCTGCTGGAAGACACGGCTGGCGAAGCTACACTGGAGATGAACGTGAATCAAGAGGGATTGCCGGCAGGCGATTCGGCTACTTATAAAGCCGTACGAGCGGAGACGGTTACCGCCGGCGAGTGGGTAGAGATTAAAGGCAATATCACCTTGGATCCTCGGGCGACTAAGTATCAATTGTACGTTCAAGCTTCGGGCAACGCCACGGTATCGTATTATATCGATACGTTCAAGGCCAAGCTGGTTGCGCTGCCAGTGACGGATCCGGTTACGCCGGTGGCTGGGACTGTGCTGAGCCAAGACTTCGAGGATGGCAGTACGGGCGGTTGGCTGCCGCTGTCATGGGGCGGCTCAGGCACCGTTGCCATCTCGCAAGATCAAGCATCGTCGGGAAGCCACTCGCTCCGATTCTCGGGACGGACAACGAAATCGGCCAGTCCGAGCCTTAGTATTCTAAGTTATTTGCAGCAAGGCCGAACGTATGATATTTCACTCAAAGCAAAGCTGGGAGAAGGCTCGGACAACCTCCATGTGACGTGGAAAAACGGAAGCGCTTTCGATTGGCATATGGGGGTGAAGACCGTTACAAGCACGGAGTGGACAACGTTTAGCAAAACAGGCTATACGCTCCCGTCCGGCGCTGCTGAATTGCTTCTTTATATCGAGTCGGCCGCGTCCATCGCGGATATCTACATTGACGAGTTCGTCATTGTCGATGTGACGCCAGGTCAGACCGAGCCTGATCCCGATCCGAGCACGCTCGATCAGACAGGCATCGCAACTGGATTTGAAGACGGCCAAGGAGACTGGGTACGAAGAAACGGTGAAGGCAATATTGAAGTATCCTCCGACGATAATCATACAAGCGGAGGGGCTAACAGCTTGCTGACGACCGTATCGGATCAATATGATGGTCCACTCTTGAACGTTCTTGGCAAAATGCACAAAAACTACGAGTATACGTTGTCGGCTTGGGTAAAGATGGCGCCGGGAGAAGATCCGACAAGACTCCGTCTTAGCGTGCAATCCGGCGACAGCACATTCACGAACGTGTCCGCCAATGCAACCGTAACGGATGCGGCATGGGTACAGCTGTCCGGCAAGTTCTCGCTCAGAACGAAGCCGACGGTACTTAACGCTTATGTAGAAACGGCGGATGACAACGACGGGCCTAGATCGTTTTATATGGACGATTTTGCGTTAACCTATGTGGGTCCGCTCGAAGGAACGCTGCCGATCCAAACCGGGCTCGATAGCTTGAAGGATTTGTACGAGGATTATTTCGAGATTGGCGCTGCGGTCGAGCCAGCTCAGTTTACCGGCACGGCGGATCAACTGCTTAAGAAGCATTACAATGCTATCGTAGCCGAGAACTCCATGAAGCCAGCTTCGATGAATGCGGCTGAAGGCACGTTCACCTACACGGGCGCGGACGCCATTGTGAAATATGCTAAAGACAATGATATGAAGCTTCGATTCCATACGTTATTGTGGCATGAGCAAGGCGCTGATTGGATGCTGAAGGATTCGCAAGGTGAGTGGCTCGAAGCGAACGAAACGAATAAGGCGCTTGTGCTCTCTCGCCTCAGATCGTATATTCAGGCGGTCGTCGCTAAGTATGCGGATGTCGCCGATTACTACGACGTGGTGAACGAGGTGATCGACGAAGGCCGTCCTGACGGCATGCGCGATACGCACTGGTATCGCATTACGGGTCTCGATTTCATCCGCGTGGCGTTCGAGGAAGCGCATAACGCGGATCCTACCGCTAAGTTGTATATTAATGATTACAGCACGCACAACCCGCAGAAACGCGATTTCCTGTTCGATCTTGTTACGAAGCTTAGAGACGAAGGCGTGCCGATCGACGGCGTGGGCCACCAAACCCATATTAACGTGAGCGGACCTTCCATTCAGCAAATGTCGGACTCGATCCGCAAGTTTGGCGAGGCTGGATTCGACAACCAGCTAACGGAGCTCGATATATCCGTTTATACGAACAACAGCACGGTTTATGATCCGATTCCCGAGGACATTCTTGTCCGCCAAGGCTATCGGTACAAGGAATTGTTCGAGGAACTGGTGAAGCTCGACGAGGAAGGCAAAAACGCCGATCCGGACACCGCGGCTTACAATCCGGACGGCTGGATCAGCAACGTAACGATCTGGGGTCTGGCCGATGACCATACGTGGCTGCATAATCGCGGTACGACACGTCAAGACGCGCCATTCCCGTTCGATAAGCGTCATCAAGCGAAATATGCTTATTGGGGAATGGTTGAAGCCGTGAAGGAAGTCGTTCCTCCCAAGCTGCCGCTCGTCACGAAGGAAGGAAGCGCTGCGGAAGGCACTCCGATTATCGATGGGCAGATAGATGCTGTCTGGAATAAGGTTGCCGCTATGGAAACGGAAAGAACGAGTACGTTCGGAGCGAGTTTCAAAACACTATGGGATGACAACTATCTGTATGTGCTAGCTGATGTGCAAGACAGTGTTAAGACGAGCGAAGACAAAGCGGAATTGTTCGTCAAAACGGACGATGGCTTCACGAAATATGCAATTGCTCGTGAAACATCAGACCAAGTCACCGAGAAGACAGGCGGTTATATCGTCGAAACTGCTATTCCGCTTAGTGGAAATACGGTCGGCAAAACATTGTATTTCGACATCCGCTTGACGACCGGCGGCGCGCAAGACGGTACGGAGCATGGTCAGAATGGCGCAATCGTTTCCTGGAGTGATGGGCGCAATATTCAGCATCAGGATACAGCCGGTTACGGCTCGCTGACGCTTGTTGCCGCTCCTAAGTCGGCACTGGCGGTGAAGGGAACTCCGGTTATCGACGGTGAAGAGGATGCGGAATGGGCCATTGCTGCCGAGCTTGAAACGGCATTATGGGTGCAAGGAACAAGCGGATCGACCGCGAAGTTCAAGACGCTGTGGGATGAGCAATACCTATATGTCTATGCGGTTGTAACCGATGCGGTGTTAAGCGATGAAAGTCAGCAAGCGCATGAAGAGGACTCCGTGGAAATCTTCGTCGACCAGAACAATGGCAAATCGCCGTTGTACCAAAACGATGACGGCCAGTACCGGATTAACTTCAACAATATCAAAACGGTGGGCGGTCACGCTTCCCAAAGTAATTATGAGACGGCAACGAAGCTTGTGCCTGGCGTTGGTTATGTCGTAGAAGCGGCGATCCTGCTCGATACGATTACCCCTGCGGAAGGCACAGTCATCGGATTCGACTTCCAGGTTAATAATGACGAGGACGGCAATGGTACGAGAGACAGCGTCGCGAATTGGGCGGATCCTTCCGGGCAATCCTACCAGGATACTTCCAAGCTCGGTGTGCTTCAATTCGTGAACAACATGGATACGGCTCTGAACCCGCCGGCGAATGTCACGATTCGCAGTGCAGCCTATAACAAGCTCGAAGTCAAATGGGATGCTGTCGATCAAGCGGCAGGCTACAACGTATATCGCGCAACGTCCGAATCCGGACCGTTCGTGAAGCGGAATGCCGCTGTAATCGAAGCGGAGACCTACCATGATTCAAATCTAAGCACATCGACAACGTATTACTACAAAATCTCGTCGGTTGATGCGAACGGACTTGAATCGTCGTTGTCTGATGCCGTGTCCAAGCGCACAGGTAACGCGCCTTCTGTCGATCCAGTCAATCCGGGCAGCCCGGAGGATGGTTCAGGCGGCGGCTCGAATGACGCGATTGTTCCGACGATTGCATCAGGCGGACGCGCTCTAGGCATTATCGGCAACGACATGTTAGGCGGCAAATTAGCTGAAGCTGGGAATAATGCCGACGGCGTGAAAGAAATCGTGTTCGAGCTGCAGCCTGCAACGGGCACGAACGGCTACGCGATCCAATTGCCGACATCGGCTTTGAAGGATGATGAGGAATACGTCATTTCCATCAAGACGGATATGGGCATCATTCAGTTACCGAGCAGCATGCTCGCAGGTATGGATATCTCGTCCGATACGGTAACAATCGTGTTCAGTCCGGCAAGTCTAGAGGACGTGAGTCAGGCTGTACGTGACGAAATCGGCGATCGGCCGGTGTTCGATCTGCATGTGCTTGTGAACAATCAAGTTGTGACATGGAGCAACGATAATGCTCCCGTAACGATTATCGCTCCGTATGAGCCTACGGCGGAAGAGCTTGAATCGCCGGGCAACCTTGTCGTTTGGTACGTGGATGACAATGGCGTCGTAACGGCAGTCCCGAACGGACACTATGATGGGAAGACTGGAAGCATCGTGTTCCATACTACGCATTTCAGCATGTATGCTGTTGCTTACGTGGACAGAAGCTTCGAAGATATCGGGCGTTATGGATGGGCGCAATCAGCAATCGAAGCACTGGCAGCGCGCGATATCATTAATGGCACGTCCAGCACTACCTATTCGCCGGCTGCCAACATTAAGCGCGCAGATTTCTTGCTCCTTCTCGTTCGAGCTCTTGAGCTTAAGAATGATGGCGGAACGGCATTTGCAGACGTTGCAGCAACAGCTTACTATTACGACGCGGTCCGCATTGCGCAAGGACTTGGCATTGCAAATGGCGATGGCAATGGACGCTTCAACCCGAACGCTCCGATTACGCGTCAGGAAATGATGGTGCTGACGGCACGCGCGCTCGAAGCGGCGGGACAGCGGATTAACTACGAAGGATCCTTGGCTAGCTTCTCGGATGCTTCCGAAGTCGCGGACTATGCGCGTGAAAGCGCAGCGGCACTCGTCGCTTCCGGTATCGTGAACGGTATCGGCGGCGCGCTTGAACCGGGCGGCCTTCTGACTCGCGCGCAAGCTGCGGTCATTCTGCATCGCCTCTTAGGACTCGTATAGTTTAGTTTTTAAGCGATGCAGGTATCCCTTTCGGGACACCTGATAACCCCGACTATCTAAGGTCGGGGTTATTTTTATTTGAAACCTTTACGAGTGTAAGGAAGTATATAGCAATACAGTAAAGCGTTAGGACGCTTTCGTACATAAAAGGGGGAAATCAGCTATGAAAATCAAATTATTTACTTTTGCGTTGGCGTTAGCAGTAGTTATTACAGGATGCTCGAGCGACAAAACCGAGGATGCTTCTCCGGAAAGCACAAAGCAGGCGAATGCAACGAATACGGCTGCCGGCGTGCAGAAGGAAGAAACGGACAATGAACAGGAAGAAGAAAAAGGCATCGAAGTCGATAAAAATCTATTAAACGTAACCGTCACTTTGCCCGCATCGTTATTCGAAGGACAAAACATCGACGAAGTGATCGCATCGGCCAAAGAAGACGGCGTCAAGGAAGCAACGAAAAACGAAGACGGCTCCGTTACGTACAAGATGTCGAAATCCGCTCATAACAAAATGCTGAAGGAACTAGGAGCTACGATTACGCAATCCATCGAAGAGATGAAGACCGAACAAACCTTTGCTTCAATTAAGGACATCACCGCTAACGATTCTTTCAGCCAATTTACACTTACCGTAGACAAGGCAGCATACGAGGGCAGCATGGATGCGTTCGCCGCTTTCGGCATAGGGCTGCAAGGCATGATGTACCAAATGTACGAGGGTGTCGATTCCAGCAAGACGAAGGTCGTAATTGATATCAAAGACGAAAGTACGGGAGAAGTTTTTGATACGGTGATCTATCCCGATACGCTCGAGCAAGAATAGATGTATATCACTGCAGCCGAGAAGTAAACGTAAACAACAAAAAGGCGAGCCGCCGGGCTCGTCTTTTTGTTGTTAAATTTGTATAGCGAAACACTACACTTTTTTGACCTGACCGCGTATTTCTCCGTTCGGATTCTGGATCGTGTGCACATTCACATAAGCGTATGACTCTATGAAATAGGCGGCATTTAGCAACTACAGCAATCTCTATAGAATTCGACCATAAATCAAAGGATTGTCTGCTACTCAGCTTTAGGCCCGTTCTTTACAATGAAGACACGACAGAGAAAAGAAGGTGATGAGGTTGAGTAAAGCAGACACGATGCAGGCCTCGGGAAGACCGAAGCAGAGCGGTCGCCGATGGAAGCTGATCCGCGGCAATCTCGATATGTACGCGCTTTTAATTCCGGGGATTATCTTCCTGCTATTGTTCAAATATACGCCGATGTACGGCGTCGTGATCGCGTTCCAGGACTTTAATATTTTCGGCGGCATATCAGGCAGCGAGTGGGTTGGGCTGCAGCAGTTCGAGAAGCTCATGCACTCCGATGAGTTCTTGCAGGTCCTCGTTAATACGCTGCTGATCAGTTTATACAAGATTACGATTTTGTTCCCGATACCGATTGTCATTGCTTTGCTGCTGAACGAAGTAAGGCGCATGTTCTTCAAGCGGACGATCCAGACGATCATATATTTGCCCCACTTTCTATCGTGGGTCATTATATCGGGGTTATTCGTGAACATCCTGTCGCCTTCGGGCGGCATCGTCAATGAAATCATTCGATCCTTCGGCGGGGAGCCGATATCGTTCCTGACCGACAACAACTTCTTCCGCAGCATCGTCGTTTTCACGGCAGGCTGGAAGGAGATCGGGTGGAATGCGATCGTGTTTATTGCCGCTATCGCGGGCATCGAGCAAGAACAGTATGAAGCGGCGGCGATCGATGGAGCGGGACGTATCCGGCAAATGTTCTCGATCACGCTCCCGGGCATTTTGCCTACGATCATGCTCATGCTCATCCTTCGGATCGGCAGCCTCTTGGAGGCCGGAACGGAGCAGATCTTAACGATGTACAATCCGCTCGTTTATGAGAGCGGCGATGTCATCGGCACGTTCGTGTACCGTATGGGTCTGGGGCAGCAGGATTACAGCTTCAGCACAGCAGTCGGACTGTTCAATTCAGCGGTCGGCTTCTTGCTAATCGTGATCGGCAATATGCTCAGCCGCAAATTTTTGCAGAGAAGCATTTGGTAAGGGGGGATAACATGCGAGGCAAAAAATTCGGAGACTACGCGCTGGACAGCGGCATTTATCTCGCTCTGACCTTAATGGGCCTCATGACGCTGCTGCCGTTCGCCAATGTATTGTCCAAGGCAATCAGCGAGGAGTGGGCCATTGTAGCGGGCAAGGTCGGGATCTTCCCGAGAGGTTTCCAGCTCGATACGATGAAGTTCGTCGTCACGAACGATCAATTTCTTCATTCCTTGTTTATTTCGGGACTGGTTGCCGTAGTCGGAACGCTGGCGTCGCTGCTCATTACGGCGATGACGGCTTATCCATTGTCGAAGCGCGAGCTTCCCGGTATGGGCATTCTGATCGTCCTATTCATATTCACAATGATGTTCAGCGGAGGCATTATCCCGAACTATCTGCTTATGCGCGAACTGAACTTAATCAATAGCTTGGGCTCGCTCATCCTGCCAGCGTTAATTAGCGTGTTCAATATGCTCGTTATCAAAAGCTATTTCGAGAGTCTGCCATCCAGCCTAGAGGAATCCGCAAAGCTTGAAGGTGCGAGCAACTTCACGATCCTCTTCCGCATCATCTTGCCGCTGAGCGGTCCCGTATTGGCAACGATCGGACTGTTCTATGCGGTCTATTATTGGAACGATTATTTCAATCCGATGCTCTACATCAACAGTTCGTCGCTGAAGCCGCTTCAGCTTTATTTGCAGGACATTGTCATGAATGCAGATACGTCCTCGGCGCTTAACAAGAGCGCGGACGATCTGATGAACGTTCCGGCGGAAGGGGTCAGATCGGCAACGGTTATCGCGTCTACGATTCCCATTTTGCTGGTGTACCCGTTCCTTCAGAAATATTTTATCAAAGGCGTATTAATCGGTTCGGTCAAGGGTTGAGTTGGTGTTGATGCTAAGCGTGCGTTAACTTGTTCGGAATGAGAGTGAACCTGCCTAGCATTTCTGGACAATTAATGATAAATAATACATTCAGGAGGGTCACGTTATGAAAAAGGGTCTAAAAGGGGTCATGATCACGCTGGCTGCTGTACTTATGGTAAGTAGTCTAGCCGCCTGCTCGTCAGGCAATGGCAATGAGAATAACACCAAATCAGGAAATGACGGCAACCAAGCAGCATCCGGTCCGTCGTCGGTGAAGCTGAAACGGCTTAACGTTTGGCAGAATGAAGATTACAACACATACCCTGTAGCGAAGCTGCTGGAAGAGAAAACGGGCTACAAGGTGCAGTATGATATGCTTCCGCAAGACAAGTGGGCAGAGAAGCTGAATCTGATTATGGCTTCCGGCGAGGGGTATGATCTCGTTACTTCTTACAGCGACATGGCTTTATATTCGGATTATGCGCAAAAAGGGGCGCTTGTCGACCTAACGCCGCTTATCGAAGAGTTCGGTCCTAATATCAAAAACGCGATTTCGCAACAGTCGATGGATGCGCTTAAGGTGGACGGCAAGCTGTACGCGATCCCGACTTCCATTACGTATCCGGTCAATGCGAGTATTCTGATCCGGACGGACTGGCTGGAAACGTTGAATCTGCAAATGCCTACCACAACGGATGAATTGACCGCTGTTCTGAAAGCGTTTAAGGAGAAAGATCCAGGCGGCAATGGCGAGTATAACGTACCGCTGACGATCCGCGGCGACCTTCCGATGCTCGACAATATCGTAGGCGCTTTCGGCCTGCCGAACACATGGAATGACGTTGACGGTCAGCTTGTCCCGCGGGTGCTCGATCCTTCCTATAAGGATTACATCGGATATATGGCTGATCTTTACAAGCAAGGTCTGCTCGACAAAGAATTCGTAGCGAATAAGGATGCAACGGCGAAGGAGAAGTTCGCAGGCGGCAAAGCCGGAGCGATCATCGTCCACTGGGCCGATATCCCGACGATTTCCGATACGATGACGAAAAACTTGCCTGATGCGAAGTTCTCCTTTATTCCTGCTTTGAAAGGTCCGGCAGACGAGGCAGGCTTCGCGGCGAACGCGGGCTTCGACCGCCTAACGTTCATCCCGAAGGCATCCGAGCATCCTGAGGATGCGATCAAATGGATCAATGCAAGCTTGGAAGAGGAGACGTTCAAGACGATGGCTATCGGTGTGGAAGGTACGCACTATACGGTTGAGGATGGCGCGTACACGCCGATTCTTCCAATCTTCACGGATGAGCGCAACTTGGCAAACAACTACATGGCCGGAACGGATGAGGAGAAATATCCGCAATACTGGCAAGCGCGCGTCCGCAAAAACCCGGTCATGTTCGAAGCGTTCGACTTTATCAATAATAAACAATCGGATGATGTGAAAATTCAGAACAAGCTTGGCGTGGCGCCGTACATGCCAACTTACGCGAAGAACAACATGCAGCTGGAATCGATGGTTGGCGATTATACGATTAAATTGATCGCTGGCGCGGAAACGCTGGACGGCTTGGAAGCATTCCAAGCGAAGTATAAGGCAGCAGGAGCGGAAGCGAGCTCGAAGGAAATCAACGACTGGTATGTTACGACGAAATAATGGGATAAGCGGCGGCGGTCAGGGAGAGCGCTCGCCGCTTCCTTCATTCCAATGATCTGGGGAGAGATTATAATGAACAACGTGAATTATGCATTCGAACGCAAGGTTGAAACGCATGCGCATGCGGACGTAATCGTTATCGGGGGCGGTCCAGCGGGTACGGCTGCTGCTATTGCCGCAGCACGCTGCGGCAAGAAGGTTATCGTGCTGGAGAAGTCGGCGCAGCTTGGCGGCATGGGTACGCTCGCTAACGTCAGCATCTTCATGCCCGTAGGCAACGTAACCGGCATCTACCGCGAGATCATCTCGGAAATCTTGGCGGATTACTTGCCTAAGGGGCATGATGAATCGATCGCTCCTCAATATTCGCCGTTCATTGTGCGTCAGTATTTGAACGAGAAGATGAAGAAGGAACAGGTGCAGGTGTATTTCCACTGCGAATTCATTGGAACGATTCGGGAAGGCAGCCGAATCCGCGCGGTTATCGTATCGACTCGCGAGGGGCTGCGGGCATTCGAGGCGGAGCGGTTCATCGATTGCACGGGCGATGCGCGGGTAGCGATCGATGCTGGCGTTCCTTATCACACGGGCAGGGAAGAGGACGGCCTGACGCAGCCGATGACGCTTATGTTCACGATGCAAAATACGGGTAAGCCCGTAACGCCAATCCTGCCGGAAGGCTGCTACCGTTATGAAGACGTATCCGATCTGCCGCAAGGGCGGAGACTGTACTGGGAGCAAAATGACGATGGCGTGCTTCTTGTCAATATGTCGCGCGTGAAGGCGAACGGCGCTAAAATAGAAGAAGTTAATTACGCGGAGACAGAGGCGCTTCGGCAAGTGTACTCGATCGCCCATTATTTGCAGAGAACGGGATTCGAGAATTATGCGATCTCCCATATTGCTCCGCAGACAGGCGTCAGGGAGACGAACCAAATCGAAGGGCTGTATACGCTGAACGAGCATGACGTCGTGTCCGGGACCAGATTCGCGGATGCGGTCGCGCAGACGAATTACGAGATCGACATTCATAGTCCCGATGCGAAGAAAACGACGGATGAGCGCAAGATTAGCGGGTACGATATTCCGTACCGCTGTATGGTGCCAGCCGCGATCGACAATCTGCTTGTAGCGGGCAGAGCGATCGCCGCGACGCATGTCGCGATGTCCTCGATGCGCGTGCAAGCGACTTGTTATGCGCTGGGCCAGGCCGCTGGTGTTGCGGCTGCTGTATCGTTGGACAGTGAAGATGCTGAGGCGGCTATGAGAGACGTATCGATGGATAAGCTGCATGCTATTTTGGAACAGCAAGGGGTTAAGTTCATCGGCAAGTAATGCTTGTGGTGCGAATGATGGGGGAAGGAGGACAGAGCGATGTATAAATTGCTAATCGTTGACGACGAACCGACGGTCAGAACGGGCTTACGCTCCTATTTCAACTGGACGTCCTACGGGATCGAAGTAATGGGAGAGGCAGATGACGGGGATGTCGCGCTGGAGATGATCGGGAGGGAGCAGCCCGATCTGATCCTGACGGATGTTCGGATGCCGAATATGGACGGCATCACGCTGTCGCGGCAAATTGCGGAGCGGTATCCGGCATGCAAAATCATCTTTGTGAGCGGCCACGACGATGCCGATTATTTGAAGTCGGCGATGAAGGTTAGCGCCGTTGATTATATTTTTAAGCCGGTTAATCTGCAGGAGCTTAGCGCGGTCATTGAGCGGGTAGTAGCCGAGCTGGATGCCGAGCGGGCGGAGCAGCTTCATAAGCAGGAGCTGCTCGAGAAGCTGAAAGAGGGCATGCCACTGCTGCGCGAGAAGTTTTTGCTGTCGCTGATCGGGAATGGCATCCCGCATGCGGAGCTTGGCGAGCGGATCGAATTTCTTGGCTTGCGGTTACCCGTAAGGGCTTGTTATTGGGTCATTGTTATCTCCGTTGACGACCTTGCGGACGTAATGGGCAGCCGCACCGAACGGGATCGCCAATTGCTTTGGTATGGGGTTCTGAATATATGTCAGGAACTGATCGATACGTACGTTGGCGGGTATGTGATCGAGCATCGTGGCGGCGAGTTCGTTGGCATCCTGCGTGCGGAGGGGGAGCTTGCTTCGGACGCGTCGGAGGCATTGTTCGCGCTTGCCGGCGATATTCGCGGCAATCTGGAGCGTTACTTGAAGATTGGCGTTACGATTGGCATTAGCGACCGCGTATCGGCTCTGTCCGACCTAAATTCCGCGTACAAGCAAGCGCGCGAAGCAGCCGATCATAAATGGTATTTGGGCAAAAACCGCATCATTACGATGGATAGCTTAGAGAGCTCGGTGACAGATACGGGCGGTATCAATAAATACGATCTCGTTCATAACGAGCAGCTCGTATCGGCTTTGAAAGCGGCTGAAGGCGAGCGGCTGCGCGAGGTGCTAGGTCTTATTTTCAGTGACCTGAGCCGTAACCGGCGGGATGGGCTGAAATATGGACTCAACGTCTGCCAGCAGCTAGTCCTTACCGTGGGGCAGCTGCTCATGGAGCTGAGCGTACAGTCACCGGAGCTGGAGCAGGCGGAGGCATCCTTATGGAAAGCGTTATCCGATAAGGAAACGCTGGGCGAGATGTGCCAGCTGCTTGAAGCTTATTTGCTCGCGGCATGCGAGCGGATTGGCGAGAAGCGGACGGGCAAGGTAGCGAATCTAGTGGAGCGGGTGCGAGCCGTCATCGAGCAGAACTATGCGAACGGCGACTTGACCGCGGCCGATATCGGCAAGGCGGTGTTTCTAACGCCGACTTATGTAAGTCTGTTATTTAAACAAGAGACGGGGCAGACGGTTGGCGAGTATTTGACGCAGGTGCGCATCGACAAGGCGAAAGAGCTGCTTCGTGATCCGCAATATAAATCTTATGATATATGCCATGCGATCGGCTATACCGACCCGAGCTATTTCACAAAGCTGTTCAAGAAGGCGACTGGGGTGACGCCGAGCGTGTATAGGGACAACTATGTATAGAAACCGCAGGTCTGTCAAAAGGGAAAGCGGCGGGAGTGAAACGACGGGATCGATCCGGCGTTTTGCTCACCGCCTTTCGATTCCCCGCCCTTGGCTTATTGCTTATCTGCTTCTGATCGTCGTTCCGGCCGCCGTCTTCCTGTACGGCTATTACGAGCGTTCTGCTGCCATTCTGAAGAGTGAAATCGTGCGGACAACCCAGCAGGCGCTGAAGCAAGCGGGCAGCAATCTCGCTTATCGGCTGGAGCATATCGAGGATATTAGCAATGCCGCTTTCATGAATACGAATCTCCATTCTTACCTTTCCGCGAGAACGGATGATGCCTCGATCGGCATTCAGATGCAGGTGATCAAGGATTTAAGGTATTTGGTCGATACCGTGCAGTCCAATTCCGACGTATTCCATGTGCGCTTGTTCGTGAACAAGTCGAAGCTGTATGCTGGCGAGCGAATCAATTTTTTTACGTTGGACAGCTTGAAGGAGCGGCCTTGGTATGACGGCATTATCGAAGGCAACGGCGGCATCGTGTGGACAGGGGCGTACGAGGAAACGTACTTAGAAGCGGGCAACGCCCGCATCTTCTCCTCTGCCCGTATGCTGAGGGATCCGGATCACTATGACAACGTGTCAGGCGTGCTCATGATCGATGTGAAGGAAAGCTTGGTGTCGAATATATTATCGGCGCTGCAATTTGCGCCGGGTACGCAAGTATATCTCGTGGATGAGGCAGGATCTATCGTCTATCATCCTGATCGGGAGAAGATCGGGACTTCGATTGATGCTGCCATCGAGGGCGTATTAAAGCAAGGAGACCAGGGCAGCAGCACGCTGAAGCTCGATGGGGAAGCCAATGACGTTATGTTCACGACGCTGAACCCAACCGGCTGGAAGCTGGTTGCGCAGGGTACCGAATCCCAGCTGTCGCCTCAAGCGCTGAAGCTGACGCAGCGTTCGGAGTGGACGTCGCTTCTTGAATACGTCGCGCTGTTTCTTATTCTGCCATTCGTGCTGCTCGCTATTATCGTGCGCGGGATGAATCGCCGGGTGAATCATGTCATTACCGTTATTCGCAAGGAGGGGTCGGAGAGCCTGAACGAGCTGTCGCCTGTTAACGGCGATTTCCATATGCTCGAGCGAAGCGTCGACCATCTCATTCTTCGCGTGCGAACGCTTGTCGAAGAGAAGTACAAAGCTCAGATCCATGAGCGGGAGGCGCAGCTTCAGGCGCTTCAAGCTCAGATTAACCCGCACTTCTTGTACAATACGCTCGATACGATCAATTGGATCGCGATCGGCAAGGGCGCAACCGATATTAGCGGGATGATCGACAGCTTGGCGAAATATTTCCGGTTAAGTCTCAATAAAGGCAAAAACATCGTCAGCGTGGAAGATGAGCTGCGTCTTGCGGAGGTGTATCTGGAAATTCAGCAAAGCCGATTCCCGGATACGTTCGAATTCAAGCTGGAACTGGGGCCAGGAGTGGAAGAGCATCAAATGCCGAAGCTGATTCTGCAGCCGATCGTTGAGAACGCGCTGCTTCATGGCATTCGCAAGGCGAAGGGGAAGCGGGGCACAATCGTAATTTCCGCGAAGGAGGATAACGGCGATCTCCTCTTCACGGTATCCGATAACGGAATTGGCATGGAAGAGGAACGGGCGCGACATCTTCTCACCGAACCGGCTGAGCCGCAAAGCGAGAATAGCCTAGGCAGCGGAAGCTCCTACGGATTGTTCAACGTCAACGAACGTATTAAGCTGTATGCGGGAGATGATTACGGATTGTCTATAACGTCTCAGCTAGGTTTGGGTACGACGGTTTATGTGAGGCTTAAGGCTGGAGACGGAGCAGTGGAGTTGGATGGATATAGATAGGTAGTTGCGGAGAGCGCCCTTCAGGGTGCTTTTTCGCGTTCTAGATGTTTAGAATCTAGTGGATAAAGAAATCATTGACAAAATATTCATTTCACGACGATAATGATTAATGGTGTAATATATCATATTTAGGAGGATGAAGTGTGGAAAAGAGTTCTAAATCCTTTGTTGCTACGTTATTGTTTTGTATATTTCTGGGGTATTTTTCTATTCACCGTTTTTACGTGGGCAAGATAGGTACGGCTATTTTGCAAATTATTACGATTGGCGGCTTTGGTATTTGGCTGCTTATTGATCTCATCATGATAATTGTACAACAATTTAAAGACAGTGAAGGAAAGAGAATTACTGCATAACCTATCACTTAATTATATTTAATTACATATTTGCATTATTGCAGGTTTATTAACGTGATGAATGCAACAAAAAGGCACATCCTTGAGGGGATGTGCCTCAGACTGTCGAGAAAGTCTCGACAGCCTGGCGAGCCGCTGGGCTCGTCTTTTTTTTTGTTGTTCATGTTTGTATAGCGAAAAACTACACTTTTTTGACCTGACCGCGTATTTCTCCGTTCGGATTCTGGATCGTGTGCACATTCACATAAGCGTTGCCGGCATTAAACTCGGTAATCAAGTCAGCAATTGTTTGTCCGGACAAGGGTCCGACTAAATCCGCAGCCGTAAGAACGCCGCGAACGACGCCGCGTCTGACGGAAATGCCGAACTTATTCGGTCCGAACAGGAAGGCAACAACGGGTCCGTTCACACCTTTTTGACCAAGATGAATGTGAGCTGCCGTGACTTTGGCGATATTGCGGACGACTAGCTGGAATCTGAGCTCGGTACCCGCTCTGTTGAGACGGAAAAAAGCGGTTCCCGTTGCATTCGTCCGAACCGGCGGCACCTCGTTTCTTCCTAGTAGACAAGCTTTGTACGTTCTGATAAGACTTCACTCCCCTATGCTCGTAATGCTATACACTATTCCGCAGATGAAGGATGGCTTGTTTATAAGTCTATGACTCTATGTAATAAGTGAATTTTTACGAAAAGGGAAACCTGAATGATGGTATAATTAGGCATATTATGATGATACCGCCGAAGGGAGCAGGACGATGCGATATAACTGCAGGAAGGTAGAGGGAACGATTGAATCGGTGCAATGGACCGAGCTGGAGGCCGTTTCCCTTGTGCAAGTGGTGGATGGGGAACAAGCGAGACTGCGCACGACGGTTAAGGCGTGCTGGTCGCAGGAAGCGATCATGGTTCGTTTCGATTGCGAGGACGACCATGTTGTATCGACGATGACGGAGAGGGATGCGCCTCTGTATCAAGAGGATGTTGTAGAGATCTTTCTCGATGATACCACCCAAGGCCAGCTGTACAGGGAATTTGTCGTCAGCCCTAACAACGTCGTGTATGACGCGATGATCGGTAATGACGGTGAAGGKAATATCGATGTCAACAAGCAGTGGGATGCGGACGGATTGCGTACAACCGTTGTATCCGGGGATGATGGAGCTTGGGCATGCGAGCTGTATATCCCGTTGTCGAATTTCGACTATATGCCGGCCGTTGGCGCGGAGTGGCGCTGTAACATGTACCGGATCGACGATGATAAGCAAGGCAACCGCCACTTCTGGGCATGGTCGCCGACAGGCGCGATCCACTTCCATTTATCAAAGCATTTCGGTACGTTTGTATTTGTGGAGTAGAATATAGGATAGCCGTACGATAAAACCACACTATAGAGGACGGCGATAGCCGTTTACGCTTGATTCAAAGAATCATGCCGGATCAGAGATTTTATGGAGCAAATGACGCTCACCTTTCTGGGGGAATGACCATATCATGCAGTTAGAATGACGGTGCATGTTGCATCGTGCTGAGCTTCATAACAAGGAGTTGTGTGATATGGTCAGAATGACATTGGATATTGCAAAGCGATTGACTGAGGTCGCGGAGCAAAAAGGGCGGCAAATGGGGCTTAACTGTGATATTGCAATCGTCGATGAAGGCGCGAATCTGATCATGTTTCACCGTATGGACAATGCAAGAATCGCGGGTATTAATATTTCACAGAACAAGGCTTGGACGAGTGTGGCGATGCAGATGCCGACAGCTAATCTAGCGCAATCCGCTCTCCCAGGCGGTCCTACGTTTGGGATTAATACAACCAACGAAGGTAGACTCGTGATTCTCGGCGGGGGGATTCCTTTGATCGGCGAAGGGAGAATTGTCGGGGGGATCGGCGTCAGCGGGGGCACGAGCGCCCAAGATATTGAAGTGGCTTCTGCTGCTGTCTACGCTTTCGAGAGCATGTTGAAGGCGAATGGAAGGGGACGCTATACTTATTAGAATTAGTTATGAAGCACCGTGTCAGCAGTATCATTGATTCTGTTGCACGGGGTAGTACCGACGCAGAATTGAATTTTTGGAGGATTTGTGAGTCGGTACTTACACAAAATCGGCAAAATGGGTAAAAGTAATAGCTAGTTTGTTGGAAGAATGCTCTATAGTCAGCTAGTCCAGTAAACCAGACAACAAGAAAGGCTCTTGGAGCGCGAATCGCGGTCCAAKGGCCTTTTTTGTTCATGCCTGTTATACCAAGCCTGGATTGCCGGCGGCTGCAGCCTCTTCCCGCACCTCGACTCGGACGTAAGTGTCGTCCGGCTGCGAAGCGGCGAATGGCGTCAGCTCGCTGATGGCGTAAATATGGAGCAGGTGCATCGCGCGCGTGCATGCCGTATAGAACAGCTTGCGTTCGCTCTCGCGGGAGTACTGTTTCTTCGAACCGTTATAAATGAGGACGGCGTCGAATTCCACGCCCTTCGCCAAGTAAGCGGGAATAATATGCACGCCTTTCTCGAAGTTCGGCGTCGTCTTCTTAATGAGCCTTGGCGCAACAGGCAGCAAATCTTTAAGCACCTTAAAGGCTGCCTCGCTTTCCTTGGCCGTCTTGCATATGATCGCGACGGATTCATACCCTTGGTCGATTAACTTATGAACATCGGCAGCCAGCGACTCGTGCAGAATCGAACGTTCCTTCACGAGCGTGACGGCAGGTTTCTCGCCGCTGCGGTTGAATGGCACAATATGTTCGCCGCCCGGCACCATGCCGCGCGTGAACTGAACGATCTCCTGCGTCGAGCGATAGCTGCGGGTGAGCGAGATCAGCTCCGTCTGCTCGGGTCCGTACAGCGCATAAAGCGGTCCTGCATCCTGCAAGGCGGAGGAGTGGGCGTAGATCGCTTGATTGAAGTCGCCCAGCGCCGTCATCTTCGCCCGCGGGAATAACCGCCGCAGGAAGGCGAGCTGGAACGGCGAGTAATCTTGCGCTTCATCGATGAATACGTACCGGATGCCGTTGTTCGAGTGGAAGCCGAGCATGAGCTCGCGCAAGTACAAGTAAGGCGTGGAATCCTCATAAGCCAGCTCGCCCTCTTTAATGCGATTAATCGTTTGGCTGCTTAATTCATGCCAGCGAGGCGGCAATGACACATCGCCAACTAAGCGGCTCGCAAGTGAATTATTGCGGAACAGCTCGCAGTAGAGGCTCGTCGTATCGACGAAACGAAGCGCCTTAACCCACTTGCGAAGCGGCTTCAGCTTGCTGCTCACGACCATGCGGGCCATAATGTCCCGTTCGCTCATCGTATTATCCGATGATGATGGATCCTCGTCGCCGCCCGTCAGGGCTAGATACCGTTCATACGCCTGCTGATACTGATCCTGATCGAGCAATTCGATTTGCTCCTCGACCCATAACTCTCCATACTGCTCCTTGCCATGCTTGGCAACAGCCTTGAGCACCCAGTCGCGCAGCAGAGCGAGACGGTTCGCCAGCGTGATCGATCCGTCGTAGCTATAGAATTTTCCTTTCAATTGACTTGCGGTAATGACCGCTTTGCCGCGGAAAGGGATGGATTTGAAGATCATTCCTTCATGCAGCAGCAATTCCTTATAGGAAGTAATTAATTGCATGAATTGATCGGAAGACTTGAATTGAATGCCTTCCATGCGGGCATCGTAACCCGGCTCGGCTGCCGACGAGAGCACGTATTCGAGCTGCTCGAACGGATCCTCCAGTTTGAACTCGTGCCCGAGCCGGCGCTCCAAGTATTCCTGGAATGTTGCCTGCACCATATTCTCCTCGCCGAGCTCCGGCAATACGGTGGACACATAACTATTGAACATCGGGTTCGGCGAAAATAAAACGACTTGATCGGCGCTGATCTGCCCGCGATATTTGTAGAGCAAATAAGCAACGCGCTGAAGGGCAGCCGACGTCTTGCCGCTGCCCGCGGCTCCTTGAACGATGAGAAGCTGACTGCGGTCATCGCGAATAATGCGGTTCTGCTCCTTCTGAATCGTCCCGACGATGCTCTTCATCTGGCTATCTGCGCTGCGGCTCAGAACGGCTTGCAGCAATTCGTCGCCGATCGTTATGCCCGTATCGAACATGAACCGGATTTTGCCGTCGCGAATGCCGAACTGTCTTTTGAGAGTAAGCTCGCCTTCGATCTCGCTGTTTAAGCTGCGATAGGAAGCAGGACCGGGTGTGCTGTCGTAATATAGATTCGAGATCGGCGCACGCCAATCGTAGATTAGAAATTCGTTGTCGTCCTTATCAAGCAGGGACGCAATGCCCAAGTAGATACGCTCCGGCTCGCTTCCGTGCTCGGCGAAGTCGATTCGGCCGAAATATGGCGACTGCAGCAGCTTGCGAAGCTTCTTAATTTCTACTGCCGTATTTTTGTGCCGATGCTCCCTCTCGAACAATACCTCGGATTGCTGCCGCATACTAATGGACGTTTCCCCAAGGTCAACCTCTTCCATAAAGTTCATCGTGACCTCATCCCAGAACTCGCGCCGCATTTCTACGACGTCTTTGCGCACGAAGCCGACTTCCTCCTCGATTTTGGCGATTCGCTCTTCGATGATGGACGTAATCTCGTCGACTCTCTGCTGCTCGCTAGCCCAGTCTTGCTCTTTGCTCAATGAAGCCACGCTCCTAACCTTGCTATTAATGATAATTAATGATGGATGAATGATATTTGAAATATCAGGATATGCTCATTATTTGCTAAATGGCCGTATACCGCCGTTCAACGAGTCTATCTTATTGTTTCCACAAAATCAACCAAAGCGCGAGGTGACTATTACATGCCGCGCGGAAATAAGTGTATACTGCCATTATAACGAGCATTCGGGATAAAAGGAGCGGTTTGAGGTGCGCAACGCGATGTACGAGCTGGTGGAGACGGTGTGCGAATGAGGGGGAAATGGGCCGTTCCGTTGCAGAAACTGCAACGGAATAGGTGTAACGAGCCGCCGGTGAACGATGGTAAATGAATAACCCCGCAAAGCGTTGATTAAGCGCTTTGCGGGGTTATTCTTCGTTGTTTAGGAAATTATGGAGCTCGAAATGGGAGGTAAGCTCCTACACGGCATGAGGCGGTACGCTCCAAAAGTCAGCTAATCCGCAATAGTGTCATTCTAGGCAACTAATTAGTCTTATACCAAGCGAGCCACCTGTTTAGTTCGATATCAGGCAACTAAACGGGCTAGTTTGGTGAATGGGTGGCGAATCGGCCGAATTAGTTCGATGAAAGGCAACTATCGAGCTCGCAACCGTATGGCAACTAAGATTAGTTCGACGAAATGTACCTAATGAGCCATGTACCCGGCGGATAATTAACCGTCGGCCAGTACGATAATTTCCTGTTAGGTGATTTTGTTCTTTTACTGGCGTTGATCGTTAATGGTCTTAAACAGCTCGATCGTAAAGTCCTTGAACGTTTTCGTCGCGTTAGACATATAGCGGTTGCCTCTCCAAGATAGGTTAATATCGCGGTGGCTTTCCGGCTTCTCGATCGTGACGGGGACGATACTGGGGCTCAGAATGGACCGCTGCGTGATGGAAGGAATCAACGCGATGCCGACTTTAGCCTGCAGCATGACCTTCACCGTCTGCACGCTGTCGCTCTCGAACACGATATTCGGTTGAAAGCCGGAGAAGTGGCAGAGGCTGTCGGAGAGCGTCCGTATGCTCGCGCCTTTCGTATAGCTGATGAAATTGTATTCGGCAGCCTCGCCGAGATGGATGCTTTTTCGCTTGGCCAGCGGGTGGTCGGCATGAACCGCGAGCACCAGATCTTCTTTGAGCAAGAGCGTATTGTTCAGCTCCGGATAATGCGACGGCGTAGCCGATATGCACAGATCCCAGTCGTTCGACAGAAGCGATTCGTCCTTGTCCCTGCGCACCAGTTGCAGATTGATTTTCGGGTAAATTTTATAAAAGTTGATGAACAGATCGGGCATCAGGTTGGATGCCGCAAGGATAAGCAGCCTTACTTTCCCGCTAGGCTCCTCGGTAGCATCCTTCAGCTCCAGCAGCGAATCGTCAACATGGTTAACGATCGCGATGGCATGCTTGTAGAACTTCGCTCCGTGCTGGTTCAATTGAATCGATCGGCCTATCCGGTCGAATAGCAGCACGCCGACCTCCTTCTCCAGCAAGGCAATTGTCTTGCTGATCGAGGGCTGCGAAACATGGCATTCATCGGCCGCGCGCGTAATGCTGCCGCACTGGGCAACCTTGCAGAAATACCGTAATTGCAACAATTCCATAACGATCCTCCTAACAGATTCATAACCTTCAGGCTATGTTTGATATGAATGATTATGTATTAGACGTTTAGAACGGTCAAGACTATACTTGGTCTCAAGCAAGGCAAAGCGTGCGGCATGAAGGGGGTGAGCGTGTGATTGTGGAGACGCGTTACGGCAAGATACGAGGACACCTCGATAACGGCATGCTTTCGTTCAAAGGGGTCTCGTATGCGAGGGCTCCGGTCGGAAGCTTGCGCTTCCAACCGCCTCAAGCGCCGGAAGCATGGGACGGTGTTAAGGATGCAACGAAATACGGCAACCGTGCTATGCAGCAGACGCAAGAGGAAGGCTTCTCCTATTCGGAGGACTGCTTGAACCTGAATATATGGACGCCGGCGGCAGACGGCAGCAAGCGGCCCGTCATCTTCTTCATTCATGGGGGAGGCCATGTGGAGGGCTCGAATTCCGACGCATTTTACGCCGGGCACCGGCTTATTAGGAGCAAGGATGCCGTCATGGTGTCGCCTAATTATCGACTGGGCGCATTCGGTTATCTCTATTTGGGCGATATTCTTGGTGAACGGTACGCCCAGTCCGGCAATTGCGGCTTGCTTGATCAGCTGTTCGCGCTGCGATGGGTGAGGGACAACATCGCTTCGTTCGGCGGCGACCCGGACAACATCATTCTGATGGGGCAGTCGGCAGGGGGCAAGTCGGTCGCGAATCTGATGGTCACACCGCTAGCGCGGGGCCTTTACAGCAGGGCCATTATCCAGAGCGGGGGCGTGCAGTGCATTCGAGACCGCGCAACGGCAATGGAACTGGCGAACCGCGTATTGCGGCCGCTTGGCATAGAGGGGCGGAAGGACGCAGACGCTGCGGAGGAAAGGCTGCAGCGTCTGAAAGCCGAAGAGCTGCTGGCTGCACAGGTTGAAGCGTACGCGCAGTTCTCGTCAGCCCATCTGTTCGGCCCGGTCATCGATGGGCATGTGTACCATGAAACGCCCGAAAGCTACATCGGCTCGGGCAAGCTGGGCTCTACGCCGGTGCTTATCGGCTATGCCCGAGAGGAGCTGACGCCGGCAGAGGCAGATCCTGCATTCGACGAGGCAGACGTACCCGACAAGCTTTTCTACACCTACGGCAACCACGGCGAAGGGCTTCTCGAAAAGTATAAGCAGTTCGCCCATCAAGCTCATCCGAGCATCGCCTTCGGCAAGCTGCAAACGCAGTATGTGTACGGCAATGCGAGCATCTCGCTTACGCAGCTGCTTGCGGAGAGCGGCTGCGAGGTGTGGTGCTACCGCTGGGATTTCGAAGGCCGCGGCTTGCCGAACCATTCCTCGGAAATGCCTTATCTGTTCGGAGTCAGCACGGCGGAGCGCGAGGACGGTTATGATCCCGAGCATGCTTACATGGATGAATGGATGAACGAAGCCTGGATGGCTTTCGTGATGAAGGGCAACCCGAATCATCCGGCGCTGCCATACTGGCCATCCTGCAGCTCGGGAGAAATCGGTTATCGGCTGCTGCTGGACGAGAGGCCGATTGTCGAGCCGCTTCATCTGCATGCGTATGATAAGCGGTTTCCGATGCAAGTGATTTCATTAAATGAAAGCGGTTCATCGCGGGCGGGAGGAATACAGAATTGACGACATGAGCAGCTCGCTTCAAATGATCATTACTTTTTCAATCGCGATTGCAACGGGCTGGCTGGCCAAGCGGTTAAAAATCCCGGCAGGCGCTTTGGTCGGCGGCATGATCGGCGTATCCGCCTTTCACGTTCTGACGGGAGCGGCAGCAGTCCCGGGTTTGGCAAGACCTATCCTGCAAATGGCAGGAGGGGCACTTCTAGGCCATGCGATCAGCAGATCCGACTTGTTCAACTTAAAGAGGCTAGTCAAGCCGGCACTACTGCTTATACTCGGTCTGATCGTCATCAATATCGTTCTGGGCTACTCGCTCTTCAAGCTCAGCCATCTCGATCTGACGACGGCAATGTATGCGGCCGCGCCGGGCGGCGTATCGGATATGGCGCTGATTATCGAGGAGATGAACGGCGATACGACGACCGTCTCCATTCTGCAGATTTTCCGGTTATTCAGCATCTATTTGCTGTATCCGCCCGTGTTCAAGTTGTTGGCCAGAAAGTTTGAACGGAAGCCGAGACCGAGACACGGGCAAGAGCGGGACAGCGCGCTGGGAGCAGCAGCCCGGGAGATAAGCGCGGCCTCGGAAGCGCCGAAGCGGCGTTGGCGTTGGTCGCCTGCCGCCAAAGAGCAAACCGGAAACTTCGCGCTAACGATGCTTTCCAGCTTGTTCGGCGGTCTGCTGTTCATCCTCTTGAAGGTGCCGGCTGGCGGCATGGTCGGAGGCGTATTATTCAGCGGCATGTTCAATGTCCGAACGGGACGGGGTTACGTGCCGAAGAAATTCGGATTTTTCCTTCAAGCCGGGGTCGGCGCCCTGATTGGCTCGAACATGACGAAGGAAAGCTTAGTCGCAGTTAGGCATTTGATTATTCCGATTCTGATCATGACGGCGGCGCTTATATTGTTCACGGTTATTTTAGGCTATGCGATGTTCAAGCTGACTTCGCTGGACATTACGACTAGCGTGCTGGCGATTACGCCGGGCGGCATTCAAGAGATGTCGATGATCGCAAAGGATCTCGGCTGCGATACGACGCCGGTCGTCGTTATGCATACGGTTAGGCTTGTCGCGGTTATCTGCATTTTTCCAAGCGTCATTATGATGCTCCTATAGAAAGGATGAACGACAAACATGAACATTCTCATTACCGGCGCGGACCGGGGCCTCGGCTTCGGCATGACGGAAGGGCTGTTGAGGAGCGGGCATACGGTATACGCCGGACAGTATTTGAACGAATGGAATGAGCTAGAGCAGCTTAAGCAGAAGTATCCTGAAACCTTGCATCTTATTTCGCTGGACATTGGCAGCCAAGAGAGCGTTGACGAGTCCAAGCGACGGATCACGCAAACAACGGATCGGCTCGATGCCATCATCAACAACGCGGGGGTCAACGGGCGAAGCTCGGATGATGAACCGCTCAAGCAGAACTACGAGACGATGCTGGCGGTGTACAACATCAACGCGATCGGCGCGATTCGAGTGACGGAAGCCTTCCACGACATGCTGGAGAAGGGGAGCGGGAAACGGCTGATGTTCATCTCCTCCGAGGCGGGCAGCGTAACGGAGAGCAGCAGGACGGACTTCTATTCCTACTGCATGTCCAAGGCCGCGCTCAATATGTACGTCAAAATCCTGTTCAACCGTCTGCGGCCGGACGGCTATCGGTTCCGGCTGTATCACCCGGGCTGGATCAAGTCTTATATGGGCGGTCAGCTATCCGACCGTGGGGAGCTGACGATTGCGGAAGCGGGCGAGCGTGCCGTTGACTATTTCTTTGATCAGCAGGTGGACGAGGAGCAGCTTGTGCTTCGCGGTTACAATGGACGTATTTTATCTTTTTAAAAATATAAGAAAGTATAAAATTTTTTATACTGTGCTTATAAATTAGAAAGGGATAGCCCCGTGTCGCTCTAAAGCGGTACGGGGCTGTCCCGCGGAGAGGATGAAGGGTAATGAAACAACGCCGATATAAGGCGCTTGCGCTAGGTCACTATACGGATGCGAGGTACCATCCGTTTAACGATATCGATAAGGAACTCGAGTCCATCTTCGAGGGCCGTTTGCAGGTGGAGAGTACGGATCAATACGAACGATTGAATACGGAGGAGCTGTCTTCGCACAGGCTATTCATCTCTTACACGGAATTTATGAGGGAGAAGCCGCTGCCAGCCGATCAGGTTGCGGCGCTGCTATCGTATGTGGCAAGCGGAGGCGGTTTGCTTGCTATTCATAACGGCATATCGCTGCAGAGAAACTATGAGCTGGCGAGTATGTTGGGGGCTGCGTTCACGGGTCATCCCCCATTTACGGCGCTGCCGATCGGGATCAGCGCGCCTGATCACCCGATCATGCAAGGGATCGATGCCTTCACGGTCGATGACGAGCCGTATCGGTTCGCGTTCAATCCGCTTCAGCGGACGACGATATTGGCCGAATACGAGCATGAAGGAGAGAGATGGCCTGCGGCATGGGCGCATGAATACGGACTTGGCCGAATCGTCTACTTGATGCCTGGACATCAGTTATCGGCCTTTAAGGTGGACATGTACCGCAAGCTTATTCTGAACGGCGGATTGTGGGCGGCACGAATCGAGTAGCTGTCAAAAGACAAGGCCCCTATGAATAAATACCGGACAAGATGGGTATGTATCAATCATAACGACTCACCGAGAGGGTTGATGGGATGAGGGTTCTAAATGCGGCTGCGCTAGTCTTGGTTATTGTCATGAATGTGTTGGCAGATCGACTGCCGCTTGGCGGCAAAACGACGGGCGAACTTTCCGCGCAGTATCCGGTATTGATTACACCAGCCGGTTACGCATTCGGCATATGGCTTGTCATTTATGCGCTGCTGATCGCTTTTGTGGTCTATTCCTTTACCAAGAAGGGAAGGGAGAGCAAAGCCGTTCAGGCGGTCGGCATCTATTTCATCCTTAGATGTCTATTCAACGTTGCTTGGCTGCTGGCTTGGCATTATGAATATGTGAACAGCAGCGTATTCATTATGCTCGCGCTCTTGTTATCGCTTATCGCCATTTATTTGAGAATCAACTCGTCCGGTGTGCGGACGGCTGCAACAAGCTCCGATCGCTGGCTGGTGAGGCTGCCCTTCAGTCTCTACTTAGGCTGGATCAGCGTGGCAACCATCGTCAATATCGCATGCGCCCTGTACGCCGCCGAATGGCAGGGTTTCGGCTTATCCGAGGAAACGTGGGCGATCATCATGCTGTCCGTCGCTTTCGTATTAGCTATATGGGTTGGTGCGACTAGGCGCGATCCGGTCTTCATGCTCGTCTTCGTCTGGGCATTCGTCGCCATCTTCGTCAAGCAGCAGCAGGCGCACACCGCCGTCGCCATCTTCGTCAAGCAGCAGCAGGCGCACACCGCCGTCGCCATCACCGCTATCGTTCTAGCCGGCATTATTGCCGCTTGTTCGGTTGTGGTCACCTTAAGGCACCGAAAAACGATGCAGCATAAATAAAATTTACATAATACTATAAATGAAAAAGCGACAGCAAGGACGAGTAAATCTCGTCTTTGACTGTCGCTTTTTTCTGTTTATTTTGGAAACTATTCCAAAAACAAATCGTCTATGTAGATGACGTGAAGGAGTTAGCGGACAGAGACTGCTATGTTGGATTTCTGCAGGATAGAGAGTGCCTAGGAGAGTCTATTGGTTGCTATAATGGATATTTGCATCAACTACTCTCTTGATTGACTTGTATGAGGCTTATCCAAGGAAAGTTAATGCAGATATCCAACATACAGTCCGAATGGCCCTAAAGGAGCAAAAGTTAATGCAGATATCCAACATAGCCGCTGCTGCCCTAAGTCATGTCATCAAGAATACGAAAGGAAGTGGACTATTTCTATGATGAAGCGCCATATCGGAGCTGCGATTTTAATGGGATGTTTGATCATCAGCGGTTACCCGGGATCGCAAGCCTATGCCAATACCACTACATATGCAGATTCAGCGAAATCCATCTCCGCACCGATTACAGTATCTTGGAATGGGAGTCAATTGACTTTAAGCCATGCTCCGGTCATGAGAAATGGGAGAGTGCTTATTCCGATTCGTGATTTATCCACGCAGTTTGGAGCTCAAGTAAACTGGAATGGCACAAGCCGACAAATTACAATCGTGCATCCCGATTCGACCGTTGCATTTATTTTGGGATCAAAAACGTACGTTCTGAACGGAAAGCAAGCAAATTTCGACGTTCCGCCGACAACGATTAATGGCGTTACCTATATGCCGCTGCGCTTCTTTGCCGCGCTTATGAATGCCGACATCAAGTGGAACGCGAAAAGCAGTACGGTCGAAATCGGGTATGAGCAGAGTCTCCATACCGCGGTTGTTGGCCATACAGCCGTGTGGCTGGATACAGACAGCAAAACCCTGTATTATTCGGATAACTTTAAAACGCCGGTGGCGATCAAAAATGTCGTTCAGGAGCTGAAGGGCAGCTGGGGAACGGTGTCCCTTCAAGCGGAGAAGCTGGGAGAAAGCTTGCTGGTTACCATAAAAGATAATTACGGAGAGCCCCATATTAACGATCAGATTACAAGCGCAATCATTAAGGACGGCGCTATTGTTGCAAGATCGAGCGTTCTGTATAGACATAATGTCGACAATGAAAAAAGCATTAGCACCGTTAACGGAAACGCGGTCATGCTTGACCAAGCGGTTCTGAAGCTCGTACAGCCCGATGGTAAGGCTGTCAGCAGCTATGATCTAGCGGAAATAACGGGCCTTAATACCGTCTTTACCGTTGAAGCAGTTTACGACGATTATTTGCTTATTCGTACGCATGATACGAGAATGTTAATGGGTATTCAGTTGTCCACCAAGGAATTCGTCTACTTGTACAAACAATTATATTCCGAGAAGGAGCAGCAGTTGTTGGAGGGTTGGGGGCCTTTAGAGGCGGATTACCCAGGTGACCAGCTTACTCTGCTTCATCGCCAAGGAAACGTCATTACTTTCTCTCGTCAAGCCGTAAAAGCTTACTACGGCGGCGGTTGGGAGGCCCTTACTACTTCGTATACGATTCCTCAGAAATAGATCAAGCAGCCCTCATCATGATCGTATGATGAGGGCTTTTTGTCGCTCTGATGTAAAAATAACGGAAAATACGTTAATTTATTGTTCCCCTTTTCGATAAATAGCCGGAGCGATGCCCATCTGCTTCTTGAATGCTTTGGAGAACGAGAACAAGTCGGGATAGCCGACGGAAAGCGCAATTTCGGACAGCTTATAGTCGGTCTGCTTCATCAGCAGCACCGCCTCGTTCATTCGCAGCTGCTGCACATATTTCATTGGCGACTGGCCGAAAGCGCGATGAAACGACTTGGACAAGTGAGTACGCTCAATGCCGATGTAATCGGCTACGCTCTCGATTGAGATGCCGTCAGCATAGTGAATCTCGATGTAATCCTTCGCTTGCTGCAGCCAGGTGCCGGAGGATGCTGCATGAGCTTTCGGACCGCTCGGCGGAACGGTTAACACATCGAAGATACGATGGAATACAGATAGCCGAGCGAGATCGGAGTGCGGCCGTTCTTTATTGGTGACGAGCTCGAAGAAGCCCTCCATGGCTTGAAGCGCTTCGCTTGTAAGTCCGCCCCGCATATGCGGGCTGTATGGCGTTAGCCCGATTCGCTCCAGCAGTTGAAGCGCATGCTTGCCGTCGAAGGCGAAGAACGCCTTGCGCAGCAGCGCCTGCTCGGAGGTGTAATATTCATGCGTCACCTGCGGGAACAAGCAATAAATATCGTTCGGACGCAGCGCATACGTCTGGCCGCCTTGATGGAAGGTGCCTTCTCCTTCAATTACGGCGATTAAATAATAATAGGGCGATATACGGGGGCCGATATGATAGTTCGGTTTGGCCATATTCGCGCCGAGTCGGATAGGCCAAGCCGCGCCTGCTTTCTCGAAGGACGATGGCGTGAAATAATGAATTTCCAACAGCTCGTGGTTATCCTCTCTCATCTGCTCGAACATGGCAACCGCTCCTTTTACACCTGCATTTAAAATCAATGAAACCACAAAATGACAAACGATTCAACATACAAATTGACATTGACCCGCATCAGCTTGATTGATATTATTCAGGTAACAAATTAATCCGATAAGGTTTGTTGGTTATCTTCCGGACAACTGGCGGTTCAACGATAATCGCATCGCAAGCGTTTGTGGTTGCAATCTATTTCATATGAGATACCATTCTTTACTTCACGATAACGAAGCGTAAAGGGGACAACAGCAATGAGTAATCAGACAGGGGCACAAGTAGAATTCGGCTGGTTCATTCCAACGAACGGAGATGGACGATACATCGGCGTTAAGCCGGAGAGAGAGCCGTCGCAGCAATATTTCGTAGAGGTCGCACAGGCTGCCGAGGAAGCGGGTTATGAGTTCGCGTTAATACCGGCCGGCGGCGAATGTTGGGATGGATGGATCGTTGGATCTTGGGTCGCATCCGCAACAAAGAAGCTGAAGCCGCTTATCGCGATGAGACCGGGACTGATTACGCCGGTACTGGCTGCGCGGATGGCCTCCACGCTGGATCGGATGTCGGGAGGAAGAGCGCTCATTAATGTCGTGACCGGTCATTACCCGGCTGATCTAAAGGCAACGGGGGATCCGCTTCATGGAAGCCATGATGAGCGGTATGAACGGACGAAGGAGTTTCTTGAAGTCGTTAAGGGCGTATGGCAGCAGCCGGAATCCGGAGCGGAAGGCTTCAATTACGCCGGCCAGCATTACGAAGTGGAAGGCGGCGTAAGCAAGCCGGTGCCGCTCCAGCAGCCGCATCCACCGCTTTACTTCGGAGGCAGCTCGGAAGCGGGCAAGCGCGTAGCCGCCGAGACGGCCGATGTGTACTTGATGTGGACCGAGCCGCTCGATTGGATCGAAGGCCAAATTGCCGAGATGGAGACCTACTTGGCTGAGCTCAAGGAGAAGAAGGGCATCGACCGCAAGCTGCGCTACGGCATTAGGGCGCAGGTAGTCGTACGGGAGACCGAAGAAGAAGCTTGGGCAGCCGCTTGGAACATTCTTAGCAAAGCCGATCCCGAGCAGTTGAAATCGAAGGAAAAGCTGCACTCGAAGACGGATGCGCTGAATCAAAAACGTCAGATGGACCTGTTCAGCGGCTCGAAGGAGCAGAATTATGTCATTGGACCGAATCTGTGGTCGGGCTTGTCCGCTATTCGCGGGGGCGGCGCCGTCACATTCGTTGGCACGCCGGAGCAAGTATCCGATCGCTTGATCGAATTCGTCGAGGCTGGCGTAACGTCGTTTATTTTGTCGGGTTACCCGCATTTGGAAGAAGCCCGTATATCGGGCGAGCTATTGTTGCCTCTTGTGAAGCAGAAGCTGGCCGCTAGAGGCATCCATACTTAATTTATCGGAGGAATGGATATGAGACAAATTCAGATTAAGAAACCGCAATTGGCATTATTGGCGCTTATGCTCGTACTAAGCACGGTGCTTGCAGCTTGCGGCTCTAATAATACGAATACAGGCAATAAACCGGGTGAAACTGCGGCTGCTCCGGGAGGCGAAGCCGAAGGCGGCAAGCCGGTCACGATCAGCTTCATTCACTGGCGCGGAGAGGATGCGGCGGTGCTCGACGAGATTATTAAGAAGTTTGAAGCCGAGCATACGAACATCAAGGTAGAGACGCAAGTATTCCCGTCCGATCAATATCAATCGACGGCGCAAGCCAAGCTGCTTGACGGCTCGGTAGGCGATGTGTTCGCATCGTTCCCTGGCGCGCAATTCGAAGCGATCGCGAAGGCGGGGCTATTCACCGATCTGAGCGGCGCCCCGTTCGTAGCCAACTTTACGGATACACTCATTAAAGCCGGACAGAAGGATGGCAAGCAGCTGGCGCTGCCTTACCAGCTCGTGTATAACATTCCTATCTATAACGTGAAGCTGTTTGAGAAATACGGCATCGAAGTGCCGAAGGATTGGGATGGCTTCCTTGCGGCAGCCGAGAAGCTGAAGCAAGAAGGCATCGTGCCGATTGCATTCCCGGGCGCGGATATCGGACCAGGCCAGTTCATGAACCCGATGGTCATGAACAACGCGCCGGACGAGGCGATCTTCGAGAAGCTCGAAGCTGGCGAAGCGAAGCTGACCGACGAGTGGTGGGTGAAGACGCTGACTCAGTTCAAGGAGCTGAACGATAAAGGCTACTTCCAGAAGGACGCGCTCGGAACGAAGGGCGACGCTGCAGGTGCGCTGTTCGTACAAGAGAAAGCAGCTATTTTGGCAACGGGCTCTTACCAGCTTGTAGGCAATAAGAAAAACAATCCGGAGCTTCAACAAGGCCTGCTCGCACCGATTACGGTACCGGCTGACCAAGCCGTGTTCGAAGGCATTCATACGACGACGTTCATGCTGGCGGTGAACAGCAAGTCGAAGCATCCGGAAGAAGCGAAGACATTCATCGAGTTCCTTAGCCGCCAAGACATTGCGGGCGAATATGCGAACGGCACGGGTCAGAACGTAACGATTAAAGACGTAGAATATACAAGCGATGAATTAAAAGCAGTCGCGGAGTGGACGTCGAAGAATACGCGCTTCCAGCCGCGCTTCACGATCAAAAACGCGGAAGTTCAAAAAGCGGTTACGAGCTCCATTCAAGCGGTGCTTGGGGGAACGGATCCGGCGAAAGCTGCGGCGGATGCACAAACGATCGTCGATCAGCAGATAGGCAAGTAAGGACATGAAGAAGAATCTGAAGCTGTTACCGTTCTTCTTGCCTGGCGTGGCGCTATATTTGGCGCTCTTCCTTTATCCGACGGTAACGGGCTTCTATTATTCCTTGACCGATTGGGACGGCTTATCGCCGTCCTATCAGTTTATCGGCGCGGATAATTACGGCAACGTGGCCAAGGATATTATTTTTCACAAGTCGATCGTGAATAACATTAAGTTCATGGCCGCCGTCGTCGTGCTGCAGACGGTCGTTTCGCTGCTGCTGGCGCTTCAGCTGTCGAAGCAGACGAAGGTGAACGTCGCGCTGCGATCGCTTTATTTTGTGCCAACGATATTGTCGTCGGTGTCTGTCGGTTTTATTTGGACATTCGTCTACGATCCGTCGCTCGGCATGCTCAACAATGCGCTTGAGGCCGTCGGCCTGTCCTCCTGGACGCAGAACTGGCTCGGCGACGCAGGCATTGCGATCTTCTCGATCGCTGCGGTGCAAGCGTGGGCGCATATCGGACAGATGGTTATTCTGTTCGTTGCCGGCCTGCAGGCAATCCCCGAAGAGCTTGTGGAATCCGCGAAGCTTGACGGAGCGACGAAGCTGCAGCTGTTCTGGCGTGTCATCTGGCCGTTGCTTGCTCCGGCAGCAGCGATCGTCGTATCGTACACGACGATTCAATCGTTCAAGGCGTTTGATCTCGTCTTCACGATGACCGGCGGCGGCCCGGCGTATTCAACCGAAATATTGTCGACCTATATTTACAATTCGGCATTCATGAACTATACGTTCGGCAAGGCGTCGACGGCGTCCGTATATTTTCTCATTCTGATTTCGCTCATTACGTTTCTTCAGTTCCGCGCGCTGCGGACGGATCGTGTATCTTACTAGTAGGCAGGCAGGTGGTATGGTTTGGCGTTCAAATGGTTAGGAAGATTGCTGCTGCTCCTGTTCGCGGCCGCGATTATCGCTCCGCTGCTTATCGTATTGTTCACGTCGCTTAAGACGACGCCTCAGTTCTATGCAAGTCCGCTGGGATTGCCAAAGTCGCTGTCGTTCCATAATTACAAATCGTTGTTCGACGGACAGCCGATGTGGGGATACTTCCGCAACAGCATCGCCGTTACGTTAAGTACCGTAGCGCTGGAGCTGATGCTTGCAGGTTTCATCGGGTACGGCATTATGCGCTCGGGAAAAAGAGTCGGAGCAGTCGTATTCGGCTTATTCGCTGTCGGTCTTATGGTGCCGTCGCAGGTCAATATGATCCCGATCTACTCTTTCGTCCATAAGCTAGGGTGGAGCAATTCGCTTACGGGGCTCGTTATCGTGTCGGTATCCGTTTTGCTGCCGCTATCGGTGTTCATGCTGACGGGCTTCATGAAGACGCTGCCTAAGGAAATATTGGAGGCCGGCGAGATCGATGGCGCAGGGGAATGGACGCTGCTTGCGCGTATCGCGCTCCCGCTTAGCGCCCCATATCTTGCAGCGACGGCTGCATTCCTATTCGTCATTGTATGGAATGATCTCCTGTTCCCGATGCTGCTGCTTAACGGCAAGGATAAGCTGACGCTTCCGCTTGCGATGCTCCAATTCCGCGGCGAATATATTACCGATTATCCGGTGCTGCTGGCCGGTGTCGTAACCACGGCATTGCCGATGATCGTTTTGTTCGTGTTTTTGCAGCGCTACTTCATATCCGGCGCGCTTGCAGGCTCGCTCAAGGGATAGCTTCATTCATACGATAAGGCCAACCGCCTCGGGTGATATGCTCCCCTTTAGGTAGACAGGTGAAATAATAAAAACCTGTTTATCAAGGGGAGTTTTTTCATGTCTCAAATAAATGAGTACTGCGGGGAAGAGAAATTAGCCATTCTGAAGGAGTATGAAGCAGGACGGGGATCACGAAGTGA
>NZ_JBFTLA010000015.1:0-132608 GCF_056396205.1 Paenibacillus sp. 05T425 | reverse complement strand
TTTCAAATAGATTAGTAAGCATGTTTTCGGGTATATTAGTCATCGGTAGGGTCCTTTCTCTGGTGGCTTCAGCAACCCCGAGAATACCCTACTTTTTTGTTGCCTGACTAGGCTACAAATCTTGGTACACAAACAATTTTACGCCATCCAGTTGAAGGCTAAAATGCCGATTTTGACTGTATGATTTCCACTCAAGCGTCGCTTAACAGGCGATTTAGACCAATTAAACGGTATGAAATACAGGCAAAACGTATGATCATACACGTTATGCAAGTTGAAATGGCTGATAATAAATCAATCAGTCGCAATTTCTCTGAATTACTTTCAATTTTGTTTAGTTAAAAGACTCGCAGCCTATGGTTGCGAGTCTTTGCTTTCTGTTGATATGGACCAAAGTGTGCGATTACTACGCGGACAACCCTCTCCGACGCATTTATCAGAATGCACCTTCAATATGCTTGCACTCCGCGACGCTCCCGTCGCTACTAATTGCTACGGCAATGACATCGAAACGTACTGGACTGTCCAGCAAGCCTGCGTTCCGCATATAGACGAGAGCTGTCGATCTGACCTTCATTTGCTTGCGAATATCGACCGATTCAGAGGCCGTACCGAAGCGGCTTGCTCCCGACCTTCTTGTACGTACCTCAACGAATACCGTCCTGCCTTCATGCTCGGCAATCGTATCGATCTCGCCGATGCGGCAGCGCCAGTTACGCTCGATAATTCGATAGCCTGCTGCTTCAAGCAGGCTGCAAGCGGCATCCTCGCCTAGCTTTCCAAGCTGCAGTCTATTTTGCGTCATTCCAATCCCTCGCTTTGCGATCCGAGCGATAGACGAAACTTAATATTTCAGCGACGAGCGTGTACAGCTCGGCCGGTATTTCTTGATCGACATCCAACTTAGAGAGCACCTCTACCAGCGAAGCATCCTCTTGAATCGGGATACCATTCTCCTTCGCCTTCTCCAATATCTGATCGGCAATATGTCCCTTGCCCTTGGCTATCATTACAGGGGCATTCCGCTCGCCTGGCTCATACTTTAGCGCTACCGCCTTGCGGGAGGGAACCGATGAACGGTTGCCTTGCTGATCTCCGGTCATATTTTGAAATCGACTCCTTTGTACCTCGCCTGCGAGAACTGCGACAGATCAGGCGGCGTCAGCGGCTTCTTCGCCTTCTCAGCGCCCTGATCCTGCTTCTGTTCGGTCTCCGCTCCCGGCTTAGGCAACGGCGTTGTACGAAGCGACAGCAGTTGGTAGCCGGTCTCCTGCAGTCGTTCTGCCACTTCCATGCGCGAAGCTTCCGCTAGCGCTCCAATAGCAGGGTGATCGTTCCACAAATTCAGACTGACGATCTTGTCCACTACATTCACGTCAACCAACGTATCGCCAAGATTGTTCATCGACAAATTGAATAACAATCGGCAATTGGCAGCATCGAGTTCGCCTTTGCGTCCGCGGCGGGTCTGAATATGAACCGACGCGGTCTGATTGCCGTCTTGCCCGTTCAGCGGAATAAACATCGTGACATGCGTAAGAATGGAGCTGTTGCGCTCCGGTGTCAGCAGCAGTTGCTGCCCCGTAATTTGGGAAACGAGCTGCTGCGCCGTCTCCTTGATTGCTGGCGGCGTGTCACTATCCGAGATGAGCGAGAGCAGCGCGCTCTTTAGCGATTCATGCTGCGCGCTTGGAGTTTGCTGAGCCGGCTGCGCTTGAAGCTGAATGTCCGGTTTCGGTGCATCCAGACCGAGAGCGTTTGCTTGCTGTAATAAACCGGCTGTACGTTCCATGCCTCCTGCAAGTCGTGTTTCCGCGGCAGCCGGCTTCGCCTGCTGCTCTTCCACAGCGCCTTGATTGACTCGAGCATGTCCACTGTTTTCTTGCTCAATCTCCGGCAACTGAGGTTTCGCTAAGCCGCTGCTATTACCACGCTCTGCTTCAAATCCTCTAGTACTCGTGGCCACTGCACGAGCAGTCGACTCTGAATCTCCCTCGCCAGCACTCTCACTAACGCTTGCACCAACCGCAGCTTGCGACTGCTCCTCGACTGGCTGAGATGTTGCAGCCGCACGAGCTGCGGCAGCATCAGGCGCAGCCGTAGCCTTGGCGAGCTGAAGCTCATGATCGACTCCAAGCCATTTCATCATTTGGCCGATCCAATTCTGCGAGCCTTTGCCTCCAGCAGATGCTGTTTGGCGGCTTTCAGCCTGTCCGCTTCCAACCTCGTCTGCTCCCTCGCCTTGAACAGCCGCCGCATCCACCGCGCTTCCCGTTGCAGATGCCGTTCCCGCTGCCGTTGTTGCCGTTGTTGCCGTTGTTGCCGTTGTTGCCGTTGTTGCCGTTGTTGCCGTTTGCGCAAGCCCATCTGGCTTGCCAGCTAACGATAACGAAGGCGTAGCCGCCTTCGCTCCAGCAGCGCCAGCTTCAGGCTCGCTATCGGCAGTCGCAGTGCCATCAATCGCGCCCCGCAACAACTCCGCTCCTTCAGCCAACAGCGCAGCTACGCGCGCTGCTGCTGGCGGCAGCGTCTTCGCTTCAGCAGTTGCCTCTCCATCCTGCCCTTGCAACGTTTGCGTCATCGTCATCGCTGAGAGCTGCTTCTGGAGCGTATCCAGCAACTCATGCGCATCCTGCCCGAACATGACCTGCTGTAACGACGCTACGACGGCTCCCGTCATCGGCAGGCCGCGCTTATGCGCCGCGGCGGCTGCATTCATCCACTGCTCAATATCGCCGCCCTCCGGCATTGCTGCAGCAGCCTGCTGGAAAGCTTGCGCCACTTCCTTCGTGAGCACTAGACCTTCCCGGCGAAGATCCTTAATGAGCGCCAGCGCCCATTTCGTCTCCGGCAGCCCTAAAGCTTTTGCCCATTCCTTGAAATTCTCATCCGGCATGCCGAGCGCGCTTGGTTCTACCTGCTTGAGCACAATAAGCGCGCCAGAGGATTGCGGCTGAACTTGCATCAATGCCGTCTGCCCCTGCTGTAGCGGAATTTCTAACTTAGCGCGAACTTGCACGCCGTTTATTTGTACGAGCGCTTCGTTATTCTCCATGACTTGCAGGACGACGCCGCGAACCGTTTGGCCTGTCTTAAGCTCCAGCGCCCGCGTATCATTGCCGGCGGCTTCCCCCAGATAGGTTCTCATCATCTGGCCGATGTTCATCTATGCATCCGCCTCCCTTGCATTCTCTTTACGGCTTACGATCTTCTCGTTCGCAACACATGTACCCTATATATCGGCTGGCAAGCTTCTTCCGTGTAGGTTTTCCAATCAAAAACGCCTGCCGCTTGTAGTGGCAGCAGTTGCCAAGAACAAGAAGACAGGCGTTCGTATGTACAATGGTCGCGTTATACAAGCAGTTGCTGCTGCTCTGCAAAGAGCTTGCCGAGAAACGTTCGACGATGGAGCGGGCTCGCGCCATACTCAAGCAGTCTCTCCCGGTGAAGCTTCGTTGCATAACCTTTGTGAATGGCAATTCCGTATTCCGGATAAGCTTCCTCCCACTCACTCTGGCAAAGTCTGTCACGCGTTACTTTTGCGACGATAGACGCTGCCGCAATGGACTGGCTAGTCGCATCGCCTTTAATAATCGATTGCTGCGGAAGCGGCACGTCCACCTTCTCCGCATCGATTAGCAAATAATCAGCCGGCATCTCAAGCGATTCCACCGCCAGCTTCATGGCCAGCCTTGCCGCTTGCTTAATATTGATTCGATCGATCGTCTCCGCATCGACGCGCGCAACGGACCAAGCGACAGATTGCCGCAAAATAATGTCATACAGCATATCGCGCTTCTTCTCAGAAAGCTTCTTAGAATCGTCAACACCGTCAATGATGAGACCGGGAGGCAAAATAACTGCGCCGGCGACTACATCGCCGAATAAGCAGCCTCGCCCCACCTCGTCCACACCTGCAATGGTCTTGTATCCGTCGCTCCATAAAGCTCGTTCAAACTGCAGCATCATATTGTTTCCCCCTAGCCCCGGCTAGTCGTTTCTTCCAGGCATATCATCATACGGCGCTTCAAGCGTAATCCGGCCAAGCTTTCCAGCTCGCAGATCGCGCAAAATAATGCCCGACGTTTTCTCCAAGTCTACTCGCCCGCCACCAATCAAGCAGCCTCTGCGACGTCCAATGTCTTCCATGACTCGTACGATTTCATCCGAATCCTGAATATCCTTCGGTGGCGTGTCCAGTCCGTAACGTTCGCTAATCGTCGGCCAATAACGGTCAACCAGCTCCCGAACGGCGAAAAACGCAATATCATCAACGTTCAATATTTGCTCTTTAATTGCTCCTGTCATCGCAAGTCGATAGCCAACGAGCTCATCCTCGAACTTCGGCCACAAAATGCCCGGCGTATCGAGCAGCTCAATATCGCCGCCAACGCGAATCCATTGCTGCCCCTTCGTCACGCCTGGGCGATCGCCCGTTATCGCAATATTGCGGCCAGCGAGACGATTAATGAGTGTCGACTTGCCGACATTCGGAATGCCGACGATGAGCGCTCTAATCGCGCGCGGGTTCATGCCTTTCGCGATTTGGCGGGCAATCTTCTCATGAAGAATTTGCTTCGCCTTCACGGGAATGTCGCCAATTCTTGTGCCTGTCGACGAATCGACCGCTACGCATTCATGACCTTCATTGGCAAAATATTGCATCCAGCTTTCCGTTGCTTTCGGATCTGCAAGATCTGACTTGTTAAGCACGATAAGACGCGGCTTATTGTTCAGAATATCGTCGATCATCGGATTACGACTGGAGATCGGCACACGCGCATCGAGAAGCTCGATTGCGATGTCGATTAATTTGAGCTTGTCCTGTATCTGTCTCTTGGCCCGCGTCATATGACCGGGAAACCATTGAATCGTCATTCCTTCACCTCAAACCTCAATCAAACTTCTGTTACTTCGTCCAATGTTTAATAAACTCAAGCTTGTTCAGCGGCCAGAAAATAATATCCGCACGGCCTACGATCTCTTCGTCTCTTACGAAGCCGATAAACCGGCTGTCCGTACTGTTGCTGCGATTGTCGCCTAGCGCGAAGATCGTGTTCTCTGGTACCGTCGCTTCTGTTACTTGGCTATTCGGGAAGTCGGTATTAATACCAGGCTCATTATACAATTCGCCTCTTGCATGAGCTTCTTCGATCGCTTCCTTAATATACGGCTCTTCGATTTTTTTATCATTAATATATAGATCGTCACCTTCAAGGCGAATGACATCGCCCGGGACGCCGATTACGCGTTTAATGAACTTGCGGTGCTGATCAGGCACGTCGAACACAACGACCTCACCAAACTTAGGCTCACGAATCGAATACAATATTTTATTAACAATTAGCCGCTCGCCCGTCTCGAAATTAGGCTCCATCGAGGGACCATCGACAATAAAAGGCGAGAACAAAAATTGCCGTATAATAAACACAAGCACTACCGCAATGACGAGCGCTTTAATCCATTCCACGATTTCCTTATAAGCGCCGCCCTTCTTAACCGATCMTGTTCCATATGTAACAGCACGCCCCGGGAGCGGGTTCTGCCCATCCTCACCAGCTGTATGCTTCATTTCATTGCTGTCATCATTCTCTGAAACACCATTGTTCTTCTGTAAGTCCATCTGTCCCGCCCTCTTTCCTTAAGCGTTGTTAAGTAAGTATAGCTGCAAAAAAACGAAGAGGAGCTTGTTTGCGCAAGCCCCCCTTGTTTGTTCATCTTAACGAATCTCTTTAATTCTGGCAGCTTTACCGCGCAGACTGCGAAGGTAGTACAGTTTCGCACGACGTACTTTACCACGGCGAGCCACTTCGATTTTTTCGAGTTTTGGCGAGTGCAGCGGGAAAGTTCTTTCCACGCCTACACCGTAAGAAATTTTGCGCACTGTAAAAGTTTCGCTAATTCCGCCACCGCGACGTTTGATAACAACGCCTTCGAACAACTGAATACGCTCACGAGTACCCTCGATAACTTTAACATGTACTTTCAAAGTGTCGCCTGGACGAAAGTTTGGAAGATCTTTGCGCAATTGCTCTTGTGTAATTGCTTGTACGATATTCATTTAAAATTTCACTCCTTCCACCATAGACGTTCATAGAAGCTCGCCGGATTCCATTGAATCGGTTCATCACTGCTAGCGGACCGCCCGATATACGAACAACATTAAAAATTTTATCATACCTAAAAAAATATATCAACTTGTTTTTCCGACGGTCACAATCATGTATACTTGTACGTATAATATATTGACAAAATACGACAGAAACGAGGTGCAAAATGCTCCAACAATTATGGAAATCCAAACCGTTCCTCAAAGCGGGCGTCGCCATGATCGTCGCAAGTTCGATCGCTGCCTACGCTCCCGGGGAACCTGCCTTTGCTGAAAGCGTTCCGTTCGTCGATACGAACGGTCACTGGGCCCAACCCTATATCAGCTGGGCGGTAGACGAGCATTTGGCATCGGGTTATACGGACGGCTCGTTCAAGCCGAACAGGCCCATCAGCGAGCCCGAATTTCTATCGATGCTTCTGAGGTCGTACGGGCTTCCGACGCAAACGCAATCGTCAGAGGCCTGGTATACGCCTTATTATGACTATGCAGGCAATCTAGGCTGGCCTGTTACTTATGTCACATCGAACGATTCATTTCGGCGCGGACAAGCCGCCTTGCTCATCGCCACGGCCGTCGAAGGCAAAGCCTTTACGGAAACAAGCGCCGTCGCATGGATATTGGAGGAAGGCATCTCCAACGGGCGAACTTCCGCTACCGTCGCCGGCTTCGAAGGGAACGGCTTGCTTACGCGAGCAGAAGCACTGACTTTCTTTTACAAGCTTAAGGAGCACAGCGCTTCTTTATCCAGCACCAAAATTGCGCAGATCGGCTACTCGCTAGGCGGCATAGCGATCGGCGATAACGCCCAAAAGGTCACGCAATTGCTAGGCAACCCCGCTAGAAAAGAAGCAAGCGGATACAACTTTGCATGGCATATTTACAATACCGACAAAAGCTACAAACAATATCTTATGATCGGTATGCAGAACAACAACGTTGTAGCACTATTCTCGGGTTCTAAGTCGGTGTGGCAAGCTAAGACTGGCATTGTGCCGGGTATAACGATCACCGAAGCGAAGACGAAAACTGGAACTGTTGAGCAAGCTGCCGCTCATGACGACTATTATGAATACATTTCAGAAGGTGTTCATACAACCCTTTTCATTGACCGCAAGGACGGAAATAAAATAAGCGGAATGCTGCTTGTTGACTCCGCAAACATGAACGCTAATTTCTCCAAACCTTCCGAGGCGCTCCAAGCCGCGCTCGAGCAGCAAAGCTTTGATCTCACGAACGCCGAACGAGCGAAGCGGGGTATCTCCCTATTGACATGGGACAAGCTGGCCGCCGCTTCAGCCCGCTCGCACAGTGTCGATATGGGGAGTAGAGATTTCTTCGCCCATACGAACCTTAGCGGCAAATCGCCATTCGACCGCATGAAAGCAAATGGCGTCCGCTATATGCTGGCATCGGAAAATATAGCGGCAGGTTATAACAACAGCATTTACGCCCACTACGGCTGGATGAATTCCGATTCCGGTCACCGAGAGACGTTGCTGAACAGCAAGCTGGAGAAGCTCGGCACAGGTGTCGGCTTCGGCAACTCTAACAGTACCTATAACATCTATTATACCCAAGATTTTTATACGCCATAATTAGATCATTTTCTAAAAAAACAACAAGCTGCTATCGGTTGCAATCTACCGAACGCAGCTTGTTGTTTTTGTTGCCTCTTATGCTTTCCACTTGATTCCCTCTTGCGCGGCAGCCTCTTTAAGAAACTTGCGCTCCTTGTCCGACAGCTCTGCGTGCTCCAGCAGATCAGGACGGCGTCGTAGCGTACGCAGCAGCGACTGCTGACGTCTCCACACGACTATGTTGGCGTGATGCCCGGACAACAGGATATCGGGTACTCCCCAACCTCGGAACTCAGCTGGCCTCGTATAATGCGGATACTCTAATAAACCGGTGCTGTATGAATCCGTTACCGCGGACGTTTCATTGCCAAGCACTCCTGGAAGCAGCCGAACAACGCTGTCGATGACGGTCATCGCTGGGATCTCTCCGCCTGTCAACACGTAATCGCCGATCGAGAGCTCGTCCGTAACCAGATATTCGCGTATACGCTCGTCATAGCCCTCGTAGTGGCCGCAGATAAGCACGATATGCTCTTCGGCTGCAAGCTCCTCAGCCTTCTTCTGCGTGAAGGTTTCTCCCTGCGGACACATCAAGATGACGCGAGGCTTCACATTAGGAGCAAGCTTCAGATCCTCTACTGCCGCAAAGACTGGTTCTGCCTTCAGCACCATACCGCCGCCTCCGCCATATGGGTAGTCGTCTACGGTATTGTGTTTATTGTTCGAATAATCGCGGAAGTTGATCGCCTGCAGAGAGACAATGCCTTTATCCTTTGCTTTACCCAGTATGCTCGCACCGAACACGCCTTCGAACATTTCCGGGAACAACGTCAGCACATCAATCTTCATTCCTTAGATCAATCCTTCCATCAGCTTAACCGTAACGATCTTCTCAGCAACGTCAACACGAAGCAGCACGTCATCAATAACCGGAATAAGGATCGGCTTGCCTGCTCCCTTCGGGCGTTCTACGACCCATACATCGTTCGCTCCAGGGCTAAGTATTTCAGTAATCGTGCCGAGCTCCTGACCTTCATCCGTCTTCACCAGGCAGCCGATAATTTCGTGGTAATAATATTCGCCTTCATCCAGCTTGCCTTGCTGGTCCTCCGATATTTTGAGCGCCCAGCCTTTGTACTTCTCCACAATATTAATATCGTCGAAACCGGCCAGTTTTAAAATATATACGTTTTTGTGCGCTCTTGAGCTTATGATCTTCACTTCAAGGGAAGTGCCTTTTTCTTCATCCTGAAGCAGCAGCTTGCTGCCAGGTGCGAACCGCTCGTCCGCGAAGTCCGTCTGCGACAGCACCTTGACCTCGCCTTTAATGCCATGCGTGTTAACGACTTTGCCTACCGTTAAATATTTTCCGCTCATTGTGACCAGCCTTTCGCCTATATGTATATATGTATTATACATGAAAAACGGCTTCGTTCCACGTCGAGCCCGCGGAAGGAAGCCGTCTATGATGTCTCCCTAAAATGGAAAAGGGTTAGGACTGTTCATCCTAACCCTCGCATGCGTGTATTATGACATGATATCGACGACGACGCGCTTCTGCGATTTGACGGAAGCTGAAGTCACAACTGTACGCATCGCTTTCGCAATACGTCCTTGTTTACCGATAATTTTACCGATATCCTCAGGGTGAACCGAAAGCTCGTAAATCGTATTGCGGTCATCATCCTTCACGTTCACACGCACTTCCTCCGGATGATCCACCAAAGCCTTCGCTATGACAAGAATTAATTCTTTCATCTCAAAGCCCTCCGCTGTTCAACCGTTATTATTTTTGAAGTTTAAGCTCGTGGAACTTTTTCATGACACCAGCTTTGGAAAGCAGGTCGCGAACAGTGTCAGAAGCCTGAGCACCAGTTTGCAGCCATTTCAACGCTTTCTCTTCATCGATCTTAACTTGAGCCGGTTGTGCAACCGGATTGTAAGTACCGATTTCTTCAATAAAACGTCCGTCACGCGGCGAACGGGAGTCCGATACAACAACGCGGTAGAAAGGTGCTTTGTGAGCGCCCATCCGTTTCAAACGAATACGTACTGCCATTAGAATTCACCTCCTTCGAAAAATAAACGTTTCGTATATCTGCTATGCAACCCGCATTAGAACGGGAACTTCATATTTTTGCCGAGCATGCCTTTGAGCCCTTTCTTGCCGCCTTTAGGCCCTTTCGGTCCCATCATCGACGAGAACTGCTTCATCATTTTCTTCATATCATCGAACTGCTTAATCAAACGGTTCACTTCAACGATCGTTGTACCGCTGCCCGTTGCGACGCGCTTGCGACGGCTATGGTTGAGCAGCTCAGGCTTCTGCTTCTCTTCCTTCGTCATCGAGCGGACAATCGCTTCGACGCGGCCGATCTGCTTCTCGTCGATCTTCATATCCTTAACGCCCTTCATCTTGTTCATGCCGGGCAGCATATCCATAATCTGATCGAGCGGGCCAAGCTTGCGCACCTGAGCCATCTGTTCCAGGAAGTCGTCAAACGTAAATTCCGCCGTGCGCATCTTGCGTTCCATCTCTTTGGCTTGATCCGCGTCGATTCCGGCTTGCGCCTTCTCGATCAACGACAGCATGTCGCCCATGCCGAGAATACGCGATGCCATCCGCTCCGGATGGAACGGCTCAAGCGAATCGATCTTCTCGCCCATTGCGGCGAACTTGATCGGACAGCCTGTTACAGCCTTAACCGATAGCGCCGCGCCGCCGCGAGTATCGCCGTCAAGCTTCGTCAGTACAACACCTGTAAGCTCGAGCTGCTCGTGGAAGCTTTGGGCTACGTTAACGGCGTCTTGACCCGTCATTGCATCGACTACGAGCAGCACCTCATCAGGCTTAACGATCTGATGAATGTTCTTAAGCTCTTCCATCAGCGCTTCGTCAATATGCAGACGGCCCGCTGTATCGATAATGACGTAATCGTTATTGTTTTCCTTCGCGAACTGCAAGCTTTGACGAGCAATCTCAACTGGCGATGTCTGATCGCCAAGAGCGAATACAGGCGCATTAATCTGTTCGCCGAGCACTTGAAGCTGCTTAATTGCCGCCGGGCGATAAATATCGCACGCAACGAGCAACGGCTTGTGATTGCCCTTCTGCAGCAGCTTCGCTAGCTTACCGGACGTCGTTGTTTTACCTGCGCCCTGCAAGCCGGCCATCATGATGACAGTCGGAGGCTTGTTCGCTTTAGTAAGCTTGCTTTGCGTACCGCCCATTAATTCCGTGAGCTCTTTATTTACGATATCGATGACGACCATGCCGGGCGTAAAGCTCTTGGATACGTCCAAGCCCAAAGCCTTTTCCTTCACCTTGGCGATAAAGTCCTTCACGACTTTGAAGTTAACGTCCGCTTCCAAAAGCGCCAGCCGCACTTCGCGCATCGCTTCGTTCAGATCGTCCTCGGTTACTTTCCCCTTACCCCTCAGCTTGCTGAATACATTCTGAAGCCTATTCGATAAGCTCTCAAATGCTGCCATGAACCGTCACCTCCTTCTCTAGTCGATTATCCGCCGCCCTGAACGCATCAATCACATTCACTAGCGCGGCTCTTGCTGTATCATCTATTACTAAGCTCATTACACTCTTCTCCAGCTGTTCGGTTAGCTTCAGCAGCGTTTCATGCTTTGCAAGCAGGTTCAGCTTGCTTTCGTAGCCTTCGAGCGCTTGCTCCGCTCGCTTCACGTTATCGTATACGGCTTGACGGCTAATGCCGAATTCCGCAGCGATCTCGCCCAGTGAGAAGTCGTCGTGAAAATAATATTTGAGAAACGTCTGCTGCTTCTCGGTTAGAAGCGGCTCATAAAAGTCGAATAGCAAATTAACTCTGGTAGTCTTCGATAAGGCGTCTGGTTCATTTGCTTTCATCCCCTTCGCCTCCCGATTCCTAACTTCACTATTACGCTATCAGCAAGCCGTCAAGGCATTCACCTTTACAGCATTGCAACGACTCTTATCATACATGACGCCATGGGCGGCTGTCAAGCTTTTGTACTTGTCACCAAAATGAATTATTGACCAGCCTGCGCTTCCTCTTCTTCGCGCTGAATTAAGCCGGCGAACAGCGCATGCACGAACTGCTCGGAATCGAATTGCTGCAGGTCGCCCATCTTCTCGCCGAGACCAACAAGCTTCACCGGCAGATTCAGCTCGTTGCGGATTGCGATGACGATGCCGCCTTTTGCCGTACCGTCAAGCTTCGTCAGCACGAGGCCGGTTACGCCGCTCTTCTCGCCGAACAGCTTCGCTTGGCTAAGCGCGTTCTGTCCCGTTGTCGCGTCGAGAACGAGCAATACTTCATGCGGCGCATCAGGCAGCTCGCGCTGGATAACGCGGAATATTTTGTTAAGCTCTTCCATCAGATTCGTCTTGTTCTGAAGACGTCCGGCTGTATCGCACAGCAACACGTCAACGCCGCGCTGCTTAGCCGCTTGAACGGCATCGAACATGACGGCTGCGGGATCGGAACCGGATTGCTGCTTAATGACGTCAACGCCTACGCGCTGTCCCCAAACTTCAAGCTGCTCGATCGCTCCGGCACGGAACGTATCGCCGGCAGCCATCAGAACGCTCTTGCCTTCGCTCTTGAACTTATGGGCAAGCTTGCCGATCGTCGTCGTTTTGCCGACGCCGTTCACGCCTACGAACAGAATAACGGTAATGCCGCTGGAAGCCATCCGCAGTGCTGATTGGTCGTCGCCCTTCATCAGACCGATCAGCTTCTCTGAAAGAATTGGCTGCAGGTCGGATGCATCCTCGATCTTGCGCTTCTTCACCTCTGCGCGCAGCTCGTCGATAAGCTGCATAACCGTATTAACGCCTACGTCAGCGCCGATCAGAATCTCCTCAAGCTCCTCGTAGAACTCCTCGTCGATTTTTTTGCGGCGCAGAATAAGCTCTTCGACCTTCTCGACGAAAGCGGTACGCGTCTTGGTGAGGCCTTCCTTAAATATATTCGTAACCGCTTCTGTCTTCGATGCAATGCTATCCTTCAGCTTCTTGAAAAAACTCATTCTCTATTTCCTCCATCCTAAGCATAGGGGCCATTCTCTATTTCTACGTATCTACGCCGAAACCGGTTCTTCTTCTTCCAGACGCACCGACACCAGCTTCGATACGCCGCCTTCCTCCATCGTTACCCCGTACAGAACGTCAGCTTCTTCCATCGTGCCTTTGCGGTGCGTTACGACGATGAATTGCGTCAAACCGGAGAATTCGCGTAAGTATTGGGCAAAACGAGCTACGTTCGCCTCATCCAGCGCAGCTTCTACTTCATCGAGTACGCAGAAAGGCACGGGCTTCACTTGCAAAATGGCGAACAACAGCGCTATCGCTGTGAGCGCCCGCTCACCGCCAGATAGCAGTTGAAGGTTTTGCAGTTTCTTGCCTGGCGGCTGAGCTACAATATCGATGCCCGTATCGAGCACACGGTCCGGCTCTACCAGTACAAGATCGGCGCGTCCCCCGCCGAACAGCTTCGCGAATACGACGACGAAGTGGCCTCGAATCGCTTCGAATGTCGTCTTGAACCGCTTCGACATCTCGTCGTCCATCTCGCGAATAACTTGATACAGCGTCGTCTTCGCTTCAATAAGATCGTCCTTCTGCTCCGACAGGAAGTCGAAGCGCTCCTTCACGCGCTCGTATTCATCGATCGCGCCAAGGTTCACTTCCCCAAGTGCCGTAATCTGACGCTTCAGATCGCGTACTGCCGTCTGCGTGCCAAGCACATCCTCCGGCACCGGATACTGCTCCTTCGCCAATTCAAAGCTAAGCTCGTATTCTTCGCTTAGCTTGCGAAGCAGGTTATCAAGCTCTACGTCGAGCCTATTAGCGGCGATTTCGGTCTGCCGCATTTGTTCTTCGACTGCTCTAAGCTGAGCGCGCTGCTCCTTCGTCTCGCTCTCGCCTTCCTCAATTTCCTGGAAGCGCTGCGAGCGCTCGGCACGCTTCAGATCCGTCTGCTCCGCGCATTGCTGCTTCTTAATGCGCAGCGCATTAAGCTGCTCGATCTGGCGAACCGACTCCTCGCCATGACGAGCCAGCTCCTCATCCTGCTGCTCGGACAACGAGCGCAGGCTGGCAAGCTCTTGCTTCGCCCGCTGAATGTCCGCGCGCACCCGCGTCGCTTGATCATCGAATGATTGCTTCTCTTGATCAGTCTTCGCTGCGGCGATTTTAATATCGGTAAGCTGCCCTTGCAGCTCCTCCTTCGCGAACTCGCTCGCTTTGCGCCGCTCCTCTGCCAGACGAATCGCTTCTTGCAGCCTTGCTTCATCTATTACGAGCTGCTCTAACCGTTTCTCGGCAGCTGCCCCAGCCTCTTGCAGCGTCTCCAGCTCATTCTTGTTCGTGCTGCGATCAGCCGTATGCAATTGCTGCTGCTCGTCCAAGTTCTTCGCTTCATTATTTAATTGCTGGAGCTCGGCGCGAATTTGCTGCTCTTCAATTCGGCATTGCTCAGCCTTTGCACGCAGCTCTTCCATGTTATGCGAGCGAATAGACTGTTCCTTGCGCAGGTCGCTTAGCTTGTCCCGCAATTGTTCAACCGTAACTCTTGCATCAGCTATCTCTTGGTCGAGCGCTTCGATCTGACGCTGTCTGCCAAGCAGGCTTGCGCCTTTCTTCTGCAAGCTGCCGCCTGTCATCGAACCGCCGGCGTTCACAATATCACCGTCCAGCGTAACGACACGGTAGCGGTATTGGCACTTGGACGCGATGCGATTCGCTTGCTCCAACGTCTCGGCGAGCAATACGTTGCCGAGCAAGTTGTTCACGATCGCTTCGTACTTCTTGTCGCTTCCTACAAGATCGGCTGCGACGCCAATGAATCCTTCGACTTCGGATGCGATCCGCTTATCATGCTCAGGCACTTGCCGCCCGCGAATGACATCGAGAGGCAGGAATGTCGCTCTGCCGAGCTGTCTTTGCTTCAAGAAGCTGATTGCCGCGCGAGCCGACTTCTCATCCTCCATAACGACATGCTGGAGCGCTCCTCCGAGCGCCGTCTCGACAGCTGTCTCGATCCGCTCCGGTACGCGCACGAGCTCAGCGACCGCTCCATGAACGCCGGATATGCCGCCTGAACTGCGGCGTGCAGCCTTCAGCACTTCCTTAACGCCGTGCATGAAGCCATCAAGCGCATCCTGCATTTCTTTCATCGTGTCGCGACGCGAAATATGGCTGTCCAGCTTCTGATCCCACTTGCGAATGGCCATCGTCACTTCATCGATTGTCTGCGTATTCGACTTCGACTGCTCCGACTCCGCTATCGATTTACTGCGCGCTTGCTCCAGCTGCTCCAGAGTCGCTTGCAGCGCTTGCTGCAATTGTTCTCTTCGCTCGCTTACGCGGGTCTGCTGCTCCGACCATTTGGACTCGTCCTCGCTCATCCGCTCCATTCGGCGCTGCAAAGCCTCTTGCTGCTGCGCAGCATAACGAATTTCGTTGCGGCTCTGCGCCATCGAACTAAGTACCTCAAGCAGCTCGCTCTTAAGCGTCTCCTCTGCATCGGGAGCCGTTCCGCCGGCAACGCCGAGCAGCCGGAACTCTTCTTCCTTCATCTTGGCGCGCAGATCGGCAAGCTCCAGCTCCAATGCCGCAGCTTTGCTTCGGAATTCGGCTTCTTCCTTCGTCAAGGCGCCGATACGCGCATCTTGCGAAGCAATCGACTCCTCCAGCTGCCGCTTATTCTGCTCCAAGTTACGAAGACGTTCCTTAAGCACCTCGCCGTAGCCTTCACACTTCTCGAAATCTTCGCTGATTTGCAGCATTAATTCATGCAGCTGATCCAGCGTCGTTTCCAGTTCGCGAAGCATATGGCGATCCTTCTCCAGGTGAGCGTCATGAGAGCTTACGATCGTCGACAACTGCATCTGCTCATTCGTCAGCTTCTCGAGCTTGCCGCTCGCTTCCGTCCACGAACCGTGAATCTGCTCGATATTATGTACGTACATGGAGATTTCTTTGTTTTTCAACTGTTCTTTAAGCGCCTTGAAGTGGATCGCCTTCTCCGACTGCTTACGGAGAGGTTCAACCTGATCCTCAAGCTCGGTGACCAGATCGTGAATCCGAAGCAGGTTCTGCTCCGTCTCATCCAGCTTCTTTTGTGCCTCGCGCTTGCGGGATTTATATTTGACGATACCCGAAGCCTCTTCGAAAATACCTCGGCGATCCTCGGAACGCGTACTCAATATCTCCTCGATTCGGCCTTGTCCGATAATCGAATACGCTTCCTTCCCGATGCCCGTATCCATGAACAGCTCGGTAATATCCTTCAGCCTGCATGGCTGCTTATTAATTAAGTACTCACTGTCGCCGCTTCGATGAACCCGGCGGGTGACCGTTACTTCATTATATTCGAGCGGCAGCGCGCCATCCGCGTTATCCAGCGTCAGCGATACCTCACCGTAGTTGACCGCTTTGCGGGCGTCGCTTCCGGCGAATATGATGTCTTCCATCTTGCCGCCGCGCAAGCTCTTCGCGCTCTGCTCGCCCAGCACCCATCTGATACCGTCGGAAATATTACTCTTGCCCGAGCCGTTCGGCCCAACAACAGCCGTAATGCCGGTAACAAATTCCATTTCCGTACGATCGGCAAATGATTTAAAACCTGATAATTCAATCCTCTTCAGAAACATGGTTTGGCTTTCACCTCACCCTACATTGTACCACAACTGAGTGCCATCCGTTAACCATATCGGCGGACAAAATGACAGATGCAGCTAAGTCCTTTGAGCGAAATACTGTCCTTACCTCTTGAGTGGATTTTGTGCAGTCAAAAGACTAGATATGAGACGATATCAGAGTTTGATTGGATTTTGCACAGTCAAATGGACGGTGAAAGGCTGCTGTGTGTTAAAATGTAGGTTTTGACTGCATGTTTTCCACTCAAGCATCACTTAACAGGTGATTGGGACCGATTAGAGTGTATGAAATACAGGCAAACGAAACACCCCTCGGAAGACGCGGCCTCCGAGGGGTGTTCTATTATCGTTCTATGCTTGCTGCTCTTGCGATAAGTTGCGCCATGCCTCAGCAGCCGCACGTTGCTCCGCTTCCTTCTTCGTCCTGCCCGAGCCGATGCCGAATCGCTCGACACCGAGGTATACCTCCACGACAAACTCCCGATCGTGAGCAGGGCCGCGTTCCTCTACGATCCGATACTCGACCGGACCCAGTCCATGATGCTGCGAGCGTTCCTGCAGCTTGGACTTGGCATCCTTCACAAGCAGACCATAGTCATTCGAATCAATGAACGGGAACATATGCTGCTGCAGGAAGCTTCGTACCTGCTCAATTCCTGCATCGAGGAAAATCGCGCCAATGAACGATTCGAACAAATCGGCGAGCAGCGCTTGACGCTGCCGTCCGCCCAGTTGTTCCTCTCCACGACCGAGCAGCACATGCGCTCCAAGCTCCAGTCGTTCAGCGAACTGTGCTAAGGAAGGCTCGCATACAACCGATGCGCGCATTCTCGTCAGCTCGCCTTCCGGCCGCTGCGGATAGGTCATGAACAAGTACTCCGACACCAGCAGCTGCAGCACCGCGTCGCCGAGAAACTCCAGCCGCTCGTTGTCCTTCGTCTGTGCACCCTTGTGCTCATTCACATATGACGTATGGGTAAAAGCCTGTTTCAGCAGCCGCGGACGTTTAAAATGGAGCTGCAGCCTCTGCTGCAGCTCCATAAAGGAATCACGCTTCATAAACTTTCATCACGATCGTTGCGTTATGGCCGCCGAATCCGAATGAATTCGACAGTGCCGTCTTCACATCCGCTTTGCGCGGCGTATTAGGCACATAATCCAGATCGCACTCCGGATCTTGGTTATCCAAGTTGATCGTTGGCGCAATAATACCGTTCTTGAGGGTAAGTCCAAGGATGACAGCCTCTACGCCGCCGGCAGCACCGAGCAAATGACCTGTCATCGACTTCGTCGAGCTTACGGCTACTTTATAGGCATGATCGCCCAGCGCCTTCTTGATCGCCTTCGTCTCCGAACGGTCGCCTACCGGCGTCGATGTGCCATGCGCGTTGATGTAATCGATCTCCGAAGGCTCAATACCCGCATCCTTAAGCGCTTTGGTCATGCAGCGTGCCGCGCCATCCGGATCCGGCTCTGTCATATGGTGAGCGTCGCCGCTCATGCCATAGCCGATAATCTCCGCATAGATCTTAGCGCCGCGTGCTTGCGCATGCGCAAGCGATTCAATGACCAATACGCCTGCTCCCTCGCCCATTACGAAACCATCGCGATCGACGTCGAACGGACGGCTTGCCTTCTCCGGCTCTTCGTTGCGAACCGACATCGCGCGCATCGAGCAGAATCCCGCCATGCCAGTCGGACGGATCGTTGCTTCCGCGCCGCCGCAGATCATGACATCAGCATCGCCGCGTTGAATGAGCTTGTAAGAATCGCCGATCGAATGCGTGCCCGTCGCACAAGCGGTAACCGCCGTGCTGTTCGGACCTTTCGCACCCGTCAGCATCGATACTTGGCCGGAGGCCATGTTCGCGATCATCATCGGAATGAAGAACGGGCTGACACGCTTAGGGCCTTTCTCAAGCAAAATATTGTGTTGATCTTCCCACGTGCCAAGACCGCCGATACCAGAGCCGATCATAACGCCAACGCGTTCTGCGTCGATGCCCTCTCCGATCTTCAAGTCCGCGTCTTTAACCGCCAATTGGCTGGCTACAGCCGCGAACTGAACGAAACGGTCCATTCTGCGCGCTTCTTTTTTATCTAAACCGTAATCTTCAGGATTAAAGTTTTTGATCTCTGCGGCAATGCGCGTCGGATATTCGGAGAAATCAAATGCTTCTACAACGGAAACCCCCGACTTTCCTTCAAGCAAATTGCCCCAAAACTGTTCCAAATCAGAACCTAATGAGGTCATAACCCCCATACCGGTAACTACAACTCGTTGTTTCATTCGCTTCACCTCTACGGACAGCAATATGGATGACCAAGCGTGCGTCATCTTTATATTTATATAAAAGCTATAACGCTAAGTATAATTGTTAGGAATAAGCCCTCAGGCCTTGTGATCACGTGTCGTTTGAAAACGGTTAAGATGGAGAGAAGTCCCGTTTGTTATAACGGGACTTGTCCTTCTTAGGTATGAGATTGTATGTATTTAACAACTTCTCCCACCGTTGTGATTGTCTCTGCATCTTCATCAGAGATCTCCATATCAAACTCGTCTTCCAGCTCCATGACCAATTCAACGACATCAAGAGAGTCAGCGCCGAGGTCATCTTTAAAGGAAGCTTCCAGCGTGACTTCCGCTTCGTCTACGCCAAGGCGGTCGATGACGATACGTTTTACACGATCTACTACTTCGGACATCCGGTTCACCTCCTCCATGGTATTATACGAGAATTAAAGATAAAATGCCATACGTAACCGTTTTAATTGAATCGGAAGCGGATTTCACCGTCTCTGGCGGCGAGGGCTAACGTTTCGTGGTTGCGGCATTAAGGCTGCTTTACATGTACATGCCGCCGTCAACATGGACGGTCTGGCCTGTCATATATGCAGCGGCGTCCGAAGCCAGGAAGCGAACCGCGTTCGCAATATCTGACGCGTCGCCTAGACGCGCAAGCGGGATTTGTCCAGCAAGCGACTGACGCATTTCCTCAGGCAGCTTGTCCGTCATTTCGGTCTGAATGAAGCCTGGCGCCACACAGTTGACCGTGATGCCTCTTGAAGCGAGCTCGCGCGCGCTTGCCTTCGTTAGACCGATAACGCCTGCTTTGGCAGCCACATAGTTTGCTTGCCCGGGATTTCCAAGCACGCCAACAACCGAAGAAATGTTAATAATTCGGCCGGAGCGCTGTTTCATCATCGAACGGGTGACAGCTTTGATACCGTTGAACACGCCTTTGAGGTTCGTTTCGATCACTTGATCGAACTCTTCTTCCTTCATTCGCATAATAAGATTATCTCTTGTAATGCCAGCGTTATTCACCAAAATATCAACAGCTCCCAATTGCTCAATAACTTCCTTCACCATCGCGTCGAATTCATCGGCTTTGCCGACGTTCGCTTTCACGATGACAGCGCGTCTGCCGAGCGCTTCAACGGCCGCTGCCGTCTCCGCCGCTGCCGCTTCGCTGCCGGAATAATTGATCGCAACATCCGCTCCCGCTTCAGCAAGCGCAATGGCAATTGCTCTGCCGATTCCGCGGGATGCTCCCGTTACGAGCGCTTTCTTGCCTTCCAGACTGGCAAACATAAACTATCCCCTCCGTTTGGCGTTAATTGAGTTGCAGCGCATCAAGCGCAGAGATGCTATTCACCGAAATGATGCGTACATTTTTGTCAATCTTCTTGATCAGACCGGCAAGCACCGTTCCAGAACCGATCTCGACGAACGTATCTACGCCCTGCTCGATCAAGTAACGAACGCTGTCTTCCCATAGAACTGGCGAGTAGACCTGCTCTACCAACAGTCCGCGAATGTCGCTTGCGCTTGTCACTTCACGCGCCGTTACATTAGCAACGACTGGGATTGAAGCATCTCGCAGCTCTACGCTTGTCAGCGTTTCGCCAAGCTTCTCTGCAGCAGGCCTCATCAATGAAGAGTGGAAAGGACCGCTGACATCAAGAGGAATGACGCGTTTGGCGCCAGCTTCCTTGCCGCGTTCCACTATGGCCTGAACGCCTGCTGCCGTACCGGATATGACAATCTGGCCCGGACAGTTCACATTGGCAAGCTCCACAGCCATGCCTTCGGACGTCACAGACGCACAGAGCGCGGCAAGAGCATCACGTTCAGCGCCCAGCACGGCAGCCATCGCACCTTGACCGTTCGGGACCGCTTGCTCCATGAACAAGCCGCGTGCGCGAACCGTGCGAATCGCGTCCTGGAACGACAATGCGCCAGCTGCGACAAGTGCGCTATATTCGCCAAGGCTATGTCCGGCAACATAATCGGCTTTAAAGCCGCGACCTTCAAGCGCTTCAAGCAAAGCAATGCTGACAGCGAGAAGTGCCGGCTGCGTGTTAGCCGTCTGTTTCAAAGCCTCTTCAGGTCCTTCAAAAATAATTTCGCTAAGCTTGAAGCCTAATGCTTCGTCCGCTTGCTCGATAATCGCCTTCGAATGATCGTAAGCGTCGTACACGTCTTTGCCCATGCCAACGGCTTGAGCGCCTTGTCCGGGAAATACGAATGCTGTTTTGCTCAACTAAATTCCTCCTAAAAGGTTTGCGTATGCAAACCTAACTTCGAAAGCATATTACCACACGAGTACCGATGCGCCCCATGTCAGGCCGCCGCCGAAGCCTACAAGCACAAGGCAATCGCCTTGTTTCACGCGACCCTGCTCTACGGCTTCTGCCAGCGCGACCGGAATCGAAGCGGCCGACATATTGCCGTATTTGTCCAAGTTGATCATTGCTTTCTCTTCGGACAGATCCAAGCGGTTAAGCGCCGAGTTAATGATGCGAATATTCGCTTGATGCGGCACAAGAAGATCAATATCTTCCTTCGTCATGCCGGCCTTCTGCAAAGCGTCCTCCGCTGCGCTGCCCATGATGCGCACCGCGAACTTGAACACGTCGTTGCCTGCCATATGAATGAAATGCTGCTTAGCCGAGATGCTCTCCTCTGAAGCAGGAACGCGCKAGCCGCCTCCGCATACTTTAAGCAGGTCGCCGCCGCTGCCGTCCGCTCCAAGCTCGAACGAGCGGAAGCCTCGTCCTTCCTCCACCTGCCCGAGGACGACTGCGCCAGCACCGTCGCCGAACAGGATGCAAGTATTGCGGTCCGTGTAGTCCGTAATGCGTGATAATGTCTCTGCGCCGACCACAAGCACATGCTTGTACATACCAGTAGCAATCATGTTCGAAGCAGTAGCCAGGCCATAAATAAAGCCTGAGCACGCAGCCGACAAGTCGAACGCGGCTGCCTTCTTCGCGCCAAGCTTATCTTGCAGCAAGCAAGCCGTCGATGGGAAGAACATATCCGGCGTAATTGTCGCGACGATGATGAGATCAATGTCTTCGGCCGTAAGACCTGCGGCAGCAATTGCTTTTCTTGAAGCGTGCAGCGCTAGATCCGACGTCGCTTCCTCTGCGGAAGCGAGACGGCGCTCCTTAATGCCCGTGCGAGTGACAATCCACTCGTCGTTCGTTTCAACCATTTGTTCCAATTCTTGATTCGTAAGAATTCGTTCCGGAACATATTTACCCGTTCCTATAATGCCTACAGGATATAAACTCATAACACACACTCATTTCCCGTTGATTTCATCTGCGATCGATTCAATCAATTGTCCTTGAATCGCTATGCGTGCTTGCCGGACTGCATTTTTCACAGCGACAACATCGGACGAGCCGTGACATTTCACGACGAGACCGTTCAAACCGAGGAGCGGCGCTCCGCCGTGCTCCTTATAATCCATCTTATTTTTCAATTGACGCAAGCGCGGCATCATAATCGCTGCCGCAAGCTTTGTCAGAAGCGTCTGCCCGAATGCACCCTTAAGCTCGGTGAAAATCGCGCCAGCCGCGCCTTCCATCGCTTTTAACATAATATTCCCCGCGAAGCCGTCGCATACGATGACATCGCAGTTGCGCGTAAGCACGTCTCTTGCCTCGACATTGCCAATGAAATGAATCGGAGCTTGCTGAAGCAAATCGTAAGCAGCCTTCGACACTTCATTGCCTTTCTTCGCTTCCGTGCCGACATTCAGCAAGCCGACTCTCGGCTTCTCCACGCCATGCACTTTCGAGCGATAGATGCTGCCCATTATTGCGTATTGCAGCAAATGCTCCGGTTTCGCATCCATATTCGCACCCAGATCAAGCGCCAGCACGCCCAGGTTATCCATCGTCGGCATCATAGGCGCGAGCGCCGGACGCTCAATGCCGTCCATTCGGCCAACGACGAGCAATCCCGTCGCCATCAGGGCACCGGTATTGCCGGCCGACAGCATAGCGTCAGCTTGTTTCTCGCGAACGAGCTGGCCTGCTACGACCATCGACGCGCCTTTCTTACGGCGCACCGCCTTAACAGGCTCATCATCCGGGCCGATCACTTCATCGGCATGACATATTGTAATATTAGCAGGCTTAGAGCCGCCAATCAGCTTCTCGATTACGGCAGTGTCTCCAACGAGCAGAAGCTCCGTATCGGGCCACTCTACCGCAGCCTCCAAAACGCCTTGCACGATTAAGCCAGGGGCGTGATCTCCCCCCATCGCATCAATAGCGATCCGCATGTTCGTCTCCTCCTTCACTGTTTGCAGCACCCGCGGATCTGAATATAACAAAGTTCCCTTGGAAAACCATCTCGTCGGCCACGTAAGTGAACAGCTCCACCTTCGCTTTGTTCCGCTCGCCCGAGATAGATCTCACATAAGCTTTGGCTATACATTTCTCACCGAGCTTAACAGGACGTATGAACCGAATGTCCGCCGTTACAGTAAGGGCAATCTCATCGTTGATTACGGCAACCGCAAGCGAGTTCGCCTGTGCGAACACATGATGACCGCGCGCGATGCCCGTTCTGGAGAATACATGTTCTTCCCGAATCTCGAATACCGAGATACCGCTCTTATCGAGCTCCAAATCAACGATGTCGCCGATGACCTCATGCAGCGGCAACGAACGGACAGAATCGTATGAGCGTTCTGCCATCAGCTTCAATCGTTCCCTCAGCTCAGGGATACCAAGCTCCATACGATCTAAACGGATCGTCTGAATGCTGACTTTCAGCTGGCGAGTAAGCTCCCGATCGGTGATGAAAGGATTTTCTTCTATAAGTCGGGCAAGCTGCTGATGCCGCTGCCGTTTGGGCATTCGTTCGATGTCCGGCACCGCCTTTTTTGACAAAAATAGTGACCGCATGTATAGATGGCCTGATCGCAGACACAGCACCGCCATAGCTTGCTTGGTTTGCGATTAGTATATGTATGAAAGCAGATATTATCACCAGGTACTAAATATGAGTATATAAAAAAAATGGCCCAAGCGCAATGAACGGAGAAAAAAAATAGCACCTCATCGCGAGATGAAGTGCTATTATTGAAATCATTCTTATTGGGAAATGATCTCTTTTGTTTTGTAATATCCGCAAACTTTGCATACGTGGTGAGCCAATTTCAGCTCTCCGCATTGCTCACATTTCACCATGCCCGGTATTGCGAGCTTGAAATGCGTACGACGTTTGTCGCGGCGAGTTTTGGACGTTCTACGTTGAGGTACTGCCATATTTCCCACCTCCTTCACAAAATCAATCGAGCCGTTATTCCTTAAATAGATCCTTCAGCGCTGCAAATCGAGGGTCAATCTTCTCCGTCTTGCAGCTGCATGTGCGCTCATTTAAGTTTTGTCCGCATTCTTGACATAGACCTTTACAATCATCGCTGCAAAGCGGCGCGAATGGCATGAACAGCAGAAGCGCTTCTTCGAGATAAGGCTTCAAGTCCAGTCGTTCTCCGCTTACTTCGATGAAGTCACTCTCATCTTCCTCATCCTTCTCTTCGTCACCCGAAGCAGGCTTGAATTGTTCGAAAAACGGAATGACCGTATGCTCACTTGTCGGATCAAGGCAACGCGAGCAAGCCAGCTCCAGATCGATGGAAAGTTCTCCATCAACCGAAATGAAGCCTTCATTGCCGGTTACTTGAAGCGAGACGTGAAGCGGCCCAGTACGAATAACATCTTGGCGTCCTTGAAATAGGTCGCTGACGTCCAATTGTTCATTGATCGTCGACTTTAGACCTTTGGACATCGTTTCTTGAATATGAAACTGCATCAGATCACCCCAAACAAACAAAGATTATTATATCTATCAGCCTACCGTTTTGTCAACATTTTCACACGGTTATTTCGTTTATCCACTATGCGGCCGTGTATGGCGCGCCTCTCTATGTTATGATAGGACGACCAAGATTTAACAGAGAGAGGTTAGAGGATGCGTACGGTAGGACTCATCGTCGAATACAATCCGTTTCACAACGGTCACCATTATCATTTACAACAATCGCGCAAAATAACGGGCGCCGATACTGTAGTCGCTGTCATGAGCGGTAATTTCTTACAACGCGGCGAACCCGCGCTGCTCGATAAATGGTCACGCACACGTATGGCGCTGGAGGGCGGTTGCGACCTTGTCATCGAGCTGCCAGTCGCCTACGCCACGCATGCCGCAGAATGGTTCGCTTACGGCGCAGTTGCTCTGCTCGAGGCGACAGGCGTCGTAGACGCCTTCTGCTTCGGCACAGAGAGCGGCGAGCTTGCTCCATTGCAACAGGCAGCCGATTTGCTGGCGGACGAGCCGCCTGACTTCCGTGCATCGCTGAAGCAATTGCTCGATACGGGAGTGAATTACCCTAACGCATACAGCGCGGCCGTCGCCGCTTATTTATCGGAGCAGGGCCATACGGATACGGCTTCATTTCCATTCGCCCAGCCTAATCATACGCTAGGTCTTCATTATTTGCTAGCCTTGCGGCGACTGGAGGGCCGAATGCAGCCGTTCACGATCGCCCGCGAGAAATCGCAATACAATGATCAGACGATCTCGGACAGCCAGATTGCCAGCGCGACTGCTATTCGCAAGCTGCTGCTCGAGGAACGTAATCTGGCACCTATTCGCGCATACGTTCCATCATCGACCTATCATATCATAGAAGAGCAATGGTCGGCCGGTCATTGCCCGATCAGTTGGACCAACTTCATGCAGCCGCTGCTGCATCAGACCGTGACCCGCTCCGCCAGTCAACTTGCCGAGCTGCGGGACATATCGGAAGGTATGGAGCATCGTTTGCTCCGTACGCTCCCGGAGCTGACCTCGATGCAGTTCGAGGAGCTGCTGGTCATGCTCAAAACAAAACGATACACACGCACGCGTCTGCAACGCGCGCTGCTGTCGGTGCTTCTCGGACATGAGAAGCCGTCCTTCACAACAGAGAAGCTAGCCTCCGGCGTTCAGTACATTCGCGTTCTTGGCTTCACTGAGAAGGGCAAGCAGCTGCTGCGCCGCATGAGAACAACTTCTTCGCTGCCTGTGCTGCTTAGCGCTGCCAGGACGCCCGAGCCTTATCCCTACTTAGAGCTCGACACAAGGGCAAGCGCCGTGTACATGCTTGGCCGCGGTGACACCGTTCCGTCTGAAGCGTTGTTCAGAGATTTCAAGGAGAAGCCCGTCATCCTGTAAAGGATTCCGTGCTTCTTTTTTTACTGGCCGCCGCTTGCGGCAGCGTTGAACTGCTTTATTTTGCCAAGCGCATCCTCAAGATCCGTAACCTCTACAATCTTCATCGCCGTGCCCAGTTGCTTCGCCTTCGCTGTCGCTTCCTTATAATTGCCTTCCGGAACGAGGAACAGCTGCGCGCCTTCCCGGCTTGTGATCACGACCTTCTGCTTAATACCGCCTATCGGTCCAACCTTGCCCTCTGGCGTAATCGTGCCTGTAGCAGCGATACGGCTTCCTCCAGTTAGATCGCCTTCAGTCAGCAAATCAATCGATTGCAGAGCGAATACGAGACCGGCTGACGGCCCTCCAATGTCTCCCGCCTTTATCGTAAGCCGGTCGCGCGTTTCGGTTGGCTCTAGCGCTCTAAGCTCCGTAAGCCCAGATGCTCCGAACAAAGCAGGCAACCGCTCTTCCGTTAAGCCTGAACCAAGACGAGCCGCATCCAGTTGCACCTGCATTCGCGCGCCGCTGCGCTCTATTTCGACCGTTAACGGACTGCCTTCCTCTACGTTACGCAGCTTGTCCAGCATATCGGCCGCATTCTCAAATCGCGGACCGCCAGTCATTCCGATCAGCTTGTCGCCGGTTTGGAATAAGCTCTTTCCCTCTTCGACCTGGGAGGCATTATCCGACACGATGATCGCTTGTACTTCGATCGTATAGGATAATTTCAAATGATGGTAGGCAGCTTCGACTGCGTTATTTTGCGAGCCTTCCATAATGACGGAAAGCCGGTCTGCATATTGCTGCTGCGTATAGCCCCTGAACACATCCTTCTTCATGAGGATATCATCATCCTTGTCCCATGCCGAACGCAGGACGTTGAAGAAATTAGGATCGCTTAGTTTAACCGCGGTGAGCAGGAAGCTTCCGTTCCCTTCGGCATCTCCCTGCTCAGCTGCCACCATCGGGGCTACCGGTGTTGCAATACCCGGCTCATAGACGACATAAGGTGTTGGCGCATACAACAGAATCCACATGGCTGCCGCCGTCGCAACCGCAACAAGCGTTATCCGTTTTAAATCCGAAACCTGCCTATTCACAAGAAGCAAGCCTCCTATTCCTCTGTACCTGACTTCCTCTCGGTTACAGCTCTCTAGTCGTGCGGTCGTTCATCCATGTCCTTGCTTGGTCTATCTGCTGCGCCATAAGCGTACTAATTAACTTATACGAACAGATTGTCCTAGGAGTTGAACGGCAATGGCCAAAACGATACTGATCGCCATCATTTCCATCCTGCTTGTCGGTACGATTATTGTACAGCCCGATGCCGCCTTCCAAGCGTCGCTGCAAGGTCTGACCGTTTGGTGGAACATTGTGTTTCCCGGCATTTTGCCTTTTCTCGTCCTGTTCGAGCTCATGACCGCCTTTGGGCTCGCTCATGTCACTAGCGCCCTGCTAAGTCCAGCTATGAACAAGCTGTTCAAGCTGCCCGGCGAGGCGGCGCACGCCATTGCGCTTGGCTGGATGGGAGGGTATCCTGCGGGAGCGGAAGCAACAGCCTCTCTGCGCAAACAAAATAAAGTCGACCAAACGCAAGGCCAACGCCTGCTCGCCATCGCGCATATGCCTAATCCGCTATTCATGCTCGTTGTCATCGGTGCGGGCTTCCTTCATAAACCGATTGTAGGCATTATGATAGCAGCAGCCGTTTGGTTGTCTGCTCTCTTCCTGCTGCTTTTATTGTCCATAGCAAATATCGGAGCAAAAAATAACGTGATTGCTCCCTCCATAGAAACGGCTTCCCCTGATAAGGCACAGCAAAGCAGGCTATTGGGGCAGCTGGGAGCAGCCATGCAGCTTGGCAGAGACCAAGACGGCCGCAGCTTCGGCAAAGTGCTCGGCGACGCCGTGACCGCAAGCGTACAAAAGCTGCTTATGATCGGCGGCTTCATGATCTTCGCCTCCGTGCTCGCAAAGCTCGCGCAGCCGTTGTTCGCACCAATCCTAACGAAACTGAATGCCCCATTCATCGGGCCAGCACTATTCGAAGGACATATCGGCGCTTATGCGGCTGCGATTTGGGAAAGCCCTGTTGGCGGAAGCCTGATGAATGCCGCGGCTATTGCAGCGGTATTGGCCTGGAGCGGTCTTGGCGGTATTTTGCAGACGGGATATACGATTGCGGGGACCGATTTGAAGCTGCTGCCCTTCGCCGCGTTCCGCATGATGCACGCAGTTGCTGCTTTTTTGCTCATGCTGCTGCTATGGAATCCTATGTCAGCCTTGCTGCGCTATGTAACGCCTCCAGGGACGTTCCCCGTATTCAGCCCTAATCAGACCGAAGGAGCTTGGGGCGGTATGTCAGCTATGACCGTAAGCGACATGCCTATGTTATGGTCCTATTCCATCACAGCAAGCTTGCTGCTGCTCGCAGTCTTCACGCTATTGCACCTTGCCTCGCCTCGCTGGCGTGCTCGGCGTATAAGACGCTAATTCCGCTTATTTGCGGGCGTTATACTTCTTCCTTAATTCCCGTTCAACCGCAGGAGGCACAAGCTCCTTCACTTCGCCGTCGAATTGCGCGATTTCTTTCACAATGCTGGAGCTCAAATACGAATACTTCGGATTCGTCATCATGAATACGGTATCGATCTCGCCATCAAGCAAATGATTCGTGGAGGCAAGCTGCAGCTCGTACTCGAAGTCCGTTACCGACCGGATGCCGCGAATAATGACATTCGCCTGTCTTGACTTCATATACCGAACGAGAAGATCGCGGAAGCTGTCAATCTCAACGTTAGGCAAATCTTGTGTAACCTCCGCTAGCAGCTGCTTCCGCTCATCTACAGTGAACAGCGGGTTTTTGCTCGTGTTGTTCAGTACCGCTACAATCAAGCGATCATAAAGCTTGGCGGATCTTCGGATTATGTCTAAATGCCCGTATGTAACCGGATCGAAGCTGCCTGGGTATACCGCCACTCTCTCGTTGCCTGCGTTAATCGTTAACATCGGTCTCACTCCTGTCGTCATGGCTGACCTGGCTGTAGTATTTGTATATGGACACGGCAGTATCTCCGTATTTGGCGTATTTGATTTGGTCAAAATGTTCCATCGCTTCCGGGTACCGTACCGACGAATCATGCTCAACGACAATAACCGCCGCCTCTTCAAGCATGCCTCTCGCTGCCAGCTCTCCCATAAGCTCGTCCATCGTCGTTAGCTTGTATGGCGGATCAAGAAAAACAAGATCGAACTTCAGCTCCCGCTTCGCCAGCGCTTTCAACGCGCGCTCCGCGTCGTTGCGATATATTTCCGCCGCGCTGCCCATGCCGGCTGTCTGTATGTTCTGACGGATAATATCGATGCTGATTTTTTCCCGATCAATGAAGATGACACGTTCCGTGCCTCTGCTCCACGCCTCGATCCCAAGTCCTCCCGTACCGGCGAACAGGTCAAGCGCTGTTCCTCCGTCGAAATAAGGACCGATCATGCTGAATATCGCTTCCTTCACCTTGTCGGTCGTCGGCCTCGTATTCACGCCGGGCACCGCTTTCAGCGTGCGGCCTCTAGCCTCGCCCGCAATGACTCTCACTTGCAATTGCCCCCTTCTGTCTCATTCCCGCCTATCGTACCATACATTCCCTTTGTAGATAAAGCTGTCGAATGGTGTGCAAATGAGCGATTTTAGTACCATACGAGTGCCTCGTTCAACTTTTTTGTCCTAATTATGTATATTCCCCCACAAAGCGGACAAGATAATGTCATCGGCGTCGCAAGATGCCGTAGACAACCGCGGAGAAGACTTACGTTTCCCCATAAGCTCTTCGTCCGGTTTCTCCTCTCCCATGAAAAGGGCATCCCGAAAGGGATGCCCGATTTTTTTGTCCAATTCTTTTATATTCCGCCCGCATTTGAGCTAATCCATTGCAATCCTTTGCTTTCTATCCCAAACGAAGTTAAGAATTGCACCTGCAACTTCCGATAAATCATGTGAAGGATCATAATGAAGGAGGAAGTAAATGGACATCGCGGCGTTATCCGTATCCCTAGCCCAGAGCAATCTATCTCAAGCTGTTGGAATCAGTGTTCTTAAAATGGCTACCGAGCAATCTACCGATCAAATGCAGCAGTTAGTAAAAATGATGGAACTAAGCGTGCAGCCAAACTTAGGCGGAAATCTGGACATAAGCGTATAAGCTTTCATGCTCTGTCTTCCTCCCGTAACCAAAATCGTTAATTTTCGTACTATCCATTATTAATTATCCGATTTCAACTAGAACATTGAGAAAGGATTTGATAATGTGAATTATTCTGCAGGCGGTGTTATGCTGCGTTGCCCCTGTTGTCAACATGACGCCTTTAACAAAGATTATCGTCAACTCAATTCAAGAAGCGCTACCTTTTTCGGMGTCGACTGGGCAAATAAAAACGCAACCATTCTTGTATGCCAACGATGTACTTATATTTCATGGTTTATGAATGAGCCTAATGCAGTTAGCAGCTGAAAAAACAGCAGTCTCTCCAATGAAAAAAGAGCGTCCCCGAAAGAGGGCGCCCTTTTCAATGGGAGAGGAGAAACTTTTGCTAATACGTGCTATGTTGGATTCTCGCACTAACTTCGTTTACTAAACGTAAGGTTTCTCCGCTATGTTGGATTTCTCCAATAACTTTGTTCAAAATCAGCTCTTTTATGGTGCAAGAGGGAAAAGTTACTGCCAATATCCAATATAGCTAGCAAACGCGAGGTAAAATGCAGAAAGTTACTGCCAAAATCCATCATAGCTTCTCCAAAAGGCAAATAAGAACAAAGCAAGCAGCCAGCGAAGTATGCCAAACCCGCTCCCGTAGCACACTAACACTGCTTGCCAAACAAACCATAGGGAGTGTTGGATGATGCGTGAAGGATTGATACCTGCCGTTCTTGGAACTGTGGTTACGGCTTCTGGCGCTACACTGCTGAAGAGCAAGTATAAGCTTATAGGTACGGGCGTCCTCGGCTTCGGTCTTGCCCATGTCATTCTTGGGGCGATCGATTTAGTCGAGCATCGTTAGTTTGGCAAGTCATCGAAAAAGGAGAGGCGGCTTAATCGCCCCTCTCCTCCTTCTTCGCAAGCCTCAGCTTCTTGTCTTCCAGCTTGAACTTATAGGTGTATCCCTGCTGCTCATCCTCTGTCGACTCCAGCACAAGCTGCMCCGCTTCGATATAGGGCTCGCTCTCGGGAGCTAGGCTAAACTGATCTAACATTTGCCCTTCTACCTCGAAGCTTGCTTGATACGCATCGTCTTCGCTCACTACATATACATAAACAGCGTCCGCGCGGCATTTGTTCTGGATAGGTTGAAAATAGTACAATTCAACGCCTTCGGACGCCAATCTGCCCAGATTGCGAGGCTCATCGGATCCGCCTTCCGAGACGATCTGCGTATCAGATAAACTCCCGACACTTGTCTCAGTTCCGTCCGTTCGCTTGAACACGACATCATAGTCGCCGGATGATATGTAATCCGTCTCTTCTCCTAGACATGACGGCGCTCCCAGCGATTCCGTTACTCCGCCGTCTTCCGTCAACGGCAAGACATGCAGCTCTCCATATTCCCCTTGTCCGACAGCCCGAGGAGCACCAGCGAACTCAGCACTCTCGGCAATCACGGGTTGTTCTTCTGTATTCGATTGAACTTGCCCGCAGGCACTCAACACGGTTGCTACCATGAACAACAATACGAATTGCTTCATCATTGGCATTTCCTCCATAATTAGTCGGTTAACCAATAAACGTCAATGAAGCACGCAATGTTACAGCCAAGCCACGCTTCAGCAGCTTAATAAGGGTTCTCTACCTGCATAATATCCATAAAAGGAATTTTCGTCAGTTCGCCTGCGTACTCGACATGTACAAGCTTCGTCCTCGAGTCCATCTTCACGATAATGCCGCGAGGCTGCTCAGCCCAATTCCAGACGGTGAACAGAAGCTCGATTTCTTCCCGCTGCGCTTCGACCAAGCGCTCACCAAGCTCCTCCATTTGGAACTCGTCCCGCGTCGGCCGTTTCGGTCCTTTTGATGCCATTCCATTGCCCTCCCTCTATTCCGTAACCCGCTTATAATCAGTCGTTCAGAAACATTAACGTTATCATGAATGGCCTCCGGTTGCCACAACGATTTTGAGGAAACGTCTATCGAGGCTATTCGAAGATGAGCGACCTACAAGTTTGCGTAGCAAACTCACTTCGGAAGCCAGGGAATGTTTTATCGCCAATAAGAATTTGTTCTTCCGCAATGCTCGGAAACTTCTAAATTCTTATGTGGTAACAAAAATGACACAATTTCATGACATCACTCTGCACTTGCCTTCAATAATTATCAGAATAGTTCAACACATCGACAATTATTTTTAAGGAAGCGTTAAGATTAGATCMGTATACTAGTCCTATCAACCCCACAGTTGATGACGAGCTAGGACAGACCCACAGCAATGTGGGTCCTCTACACTTTTACTTCCATTTTTTTCGTACTCCTGTCCCTTTTTGACATAACCCAATTGTAAAAGAAGGAAATTTACAGTAAAATGATGTATGCTTTAGCTTAACAGTTACATCTTGGACCTTACGTAGGAGGACACTTTAAATGCATAACTGTGTTTGTCAACAACAGATTGAGGCGTTGAGAACAGAGATGGTTCGTGTGTTTGGAGTATCCAATAGCTTTTCGGACAGAGTGGTTATACAGATAAGTCAGGAGCTCGACAAAAAGCTGATGGAGTACACGAAATGTAGCTCCAGGATTCAAAAAACAGATAACGGCGATACATTATGTTACTAAAACGCATTTACTTTCCCGGCCCCCGCGGCCGGGTTTTTATTTTGCCCATCACTTTGTCGAAGTCAAGCCGCGAACAATACCCCTGCCAACAACCCGCTGCTCTATCCTGCTATATCCGTGAATATACTTCTTTGTAGCTTGCGGTATACAACTGAAGATAGGCATACGAAAGGAGCAATGGCATGGAAACGTTCGGACGAGGTTGTCTGTATATTATTTTGGGCGTTATCTTCGTTATGATATTGGCATTTATCGTCGGAGGGACGATTACGATCCCTTGGTTTATTTTGCTGCCGCTTATTGTGCTAGCGTTTTGGGCCGCCTCTAAGAAAGGCAAGTAACGCCCTCGCCCTCGCCTCGCATACGCGCCAGGAAGCGCACAAAGGCTGCTGATTCATCAATCAGCAGCCTTCGCACATCTTAACCGATCAATTCTTTTTATTCCAGCTATCCTTAAGCGGTACGATGCGGTTGAATACAAGTCTATCGGCAGTTGTATGCTTGTTATCCAAGCAGAAATAGCCATGACGGAAAAACTGCAGCCTCCGCTCCAAAATTTCGGCTCCATGTTCCGCCTCCGCCACATACGGCTCGATCCGAGCATCCCTGACGACGATTAGCGAATCCGGACTAACGCGCTCCGTCCAATCCCCGTTAGTCGGCGTATCCTTTTCCGAATCCTCTAGCAGCAGCTTATCGTACAAATGAACGTCGGCCTTCAAGGCGTGATCCGCCGACACCCAGTGAATCGTCCCCTTCACCTTGCGCCCGTTAAATCCTGTACCGCTCTTCGTCGTATGATCATAGGTGCAGCGAAGCTCAATAACCTCTCCGGTAACCGAATCCTTAATCACTCCCTCGCAGCGAATAAAATAAGCGCCCTTCAATCGAACCTCGGCATTCGGAGTTAGTCGATGAAAGCCCTTCGGCGGATTTTCCTCGAAGTCGTCTCTTTCGATATAGATCGTTTTGCCAAAAGGAACTTCCCGCTTCCCAAGCTCCTCATTCTCGCTGTTATTCTCGATCATCAATAGCTCGGTTTCATCGTCTGGATAATTCGTTATGACGACTTTGAGCGGATTAAGCACCGCCATGACACTAACTGTCGATGCCTTCAGCTCCTGTCTTAGACAATGATCGAGCAAGGAAATATGCACCGTGCTTTGCGTACGGATGCTGCCGATCTCCTTGATGAAGCCGCGTATGCTCTCGGGCGTGAATCCTCTCCTTCTTAAACCGCGGAGCGTCGGCAATCTCGGATCGTCCCAGCCGTCTACATAACCGCCCTCGACCAGTTGCCGCAGGAAACGCTTGCTCGTCACGACGCCCGTCAGACTTAGGCGGCCGAACTCCCTTTGCCGCGGCGGACTGTCTATGCCAAGCTCCCTAAGCACCCATTCGTACAAAGGCCGATGATCCTTGAATTCGACGGAGCAGAGCGAATACGTAATGCCTTCGATAGCGTCCTGAATCGGATGCGCGAAGTCGTACATCGGATAGATGCACCATTCGCTTCCCGTTCGGTAATGCTCAGCATGGATGATGCGGTAAATAACAGGGTCGCGCAGATTCATGTTAGGCGAGCCCATATCGATTTTGGCGCGGAGTACTTTGGAAGAGGCCGGAAAAGCACCTTCTTTCATTTTCGCAAAAAGCGTCAGATTCTCTAGAGTGGAGCGCTCTCGAAACGGGCTGTTCTTGCCCGGCTGCGTCAACGTTCCCCGGTATTCCGATACTTCCTCCGGCGTCAGATCGCATACGTATGCACGCCCGCGCTCGATTAGATGAACGGCTGCACGGTAGATTTCCTCGGAGTAATCTGACCCGTAATAGACGTGCTCGCCCGGATCGTAGCCAAGCCACTTGATGTCCTCGATGATCGCGTCCACGTAAGCAATGTCCTCCTTAAGCGGATTCGTATCGTCAAAGCGCAAATGAAACTTGCCGTTGAATTGCCTTGCTATCGTGTCATTCGTCTGAATCGCGTAGGCGCTGCCGATATGAAGATAGCCGTTCGGCTCGGGCGGAAACCGCGTACGCATCTCCCTCGTGAACGGATATTGCTCCAGTTCCTCCGTTATCAGCCTAAATAAAAAGTTGTCGCTTGAATGCTCTTTCTTATTATCCGATTCCATTGTCGGCTCCTCCTTAATGAATAACTGTAACAGCCAAGCTACCGCCAAATGCGCCTAATAAACGCAAAAAAGAACCTCACCTCCAAGACGTTGGTCTTGGGGACGAAGTTCTCGCGGTGCCACCCCAGGTTCATTAACATGTCGCCATATTAACCTCTTCAAGTACGGCATTGCAGGCAATGCTTATACTCTAGCTCTGTAACGGGAGCTCCCGTCATGCCATCCTCGCCCGGGGGCGATTCCGACATGCCGCTCAGAGGCTTGGTTCAGGGAAACGTCGTTCGCCCCCTCTCAGCTGCCGAGGGCTCTCTGTGCAACAACCTATTCCCTTACTCTTCTCGTCATCGCGTTTCAATGTTGCCTATAGAATACCAAAAGAGCAACCTCGATGTAAACCGGCGAATCTTCTACTTTAGTCGATCGATGCTACTCGCGCCATAGCGTCCCAACTGGCCGCAAGTCCAAGCTGGTCTGCCAGAACGCGCAGCTTGACGTAGCCCTTTGCATTAGACAGTACGGACTCGATTGCAACCCCGTTCACCGTAACCTGCTTTCCGTTCCAGTCAATGACCGCTCCAAGCCGCTCGCCAACCAGTCTAGCAGGCACCCAGGTAGCGCCATGAACCAAGTAACCATCCGACACCGCTTGCCCGCCATGCACAACCGCCACGATTTCAGCGTCTTTGAACTTCTCCGGCTTAACGGGAGGTTTGCCCATTAGATCGTACTTCATGAGCGAGTACTGCTTAATAATTGCCATTAGCTTGAGCGGATAATTCGGATCCGTCGCATAACCGCAAGCGAGCAGCATCTGAGCTTGGCGCTCAGGCGTTTCCGCCTTCCGAACGCGGTCGTAACGCGGCGTTGCAAGCAGCAGATCGAGATCCTTATAGAAGTGATATAAGCTTGTGTAAGCGCGGAACGCCGCCTTCGTGTTGACATTGCGGCCATCGACATACTCCCACGTCCCCTTCACCACTGCTTCGCCATGCCAGTAAGCATTCGTCTGCCCGCTGCCGACCTTAATGCCGCTCAGATTGTTCCAAGGGTGAATAACACCGCCTGTTTCGAGCAAATTTTGGGCTAACCGTACGGAAGGAAACATCGTCGAGCCTTCCCCTCTTACCCGAATSACGGTTGGAGCAAGTGCCGCAAAAAACTGTTCTCTAGTCAAAGCTGCCATCTTAGAACTCTCCCTTCTCTCAACCCTAATGCTATCTTTGTATGCGGTAGAGTAGAACGGCGCAACGGACAAAATGGCATGAATCGGCAAGGGCATTAAAGGCGATAGACAGCAATTAACGCCTCTGCTGTCCTCAGGCGAAACCAAAAACAAACTGGCGTCGCATCATGCGCAAACGCCAGCTTGTTGTCGTATTCCCGCTATATTCCGTACAGCCGTTTCGTATTTTGCAATAAAGCAGTACGCACAAGCTCCACCGGTTGCTGCTTAATGGCCGCAATATGTACCGCGACATCCTGCGACATGGCAGGCTCGGTCCTTCGCCCCTCATACGGTCCTTCGAACGGCCATGGCCCATCCGTCTCGGCCATCAGCAAGTGAAGCGGATATTGCTCCGCCAGCACCCTAATTTCCGCTTCGTAGGCGATATCCGGCGTCATCGACACGAAGTAGCCTGCGGCGATCATTCGCCGCACGGTTGCTTCGCTTCCCTTGAACCAATGGAAGTGCGCGCTCCGTACGCCGCTCCGCTCAAGTATGTCGCAAGCCTTGTCCGCGTCCTCATAGACGGCGTGCAGCACAATCGGCCGCTCCAGTTCCGCGGCAAGCGCTGCGAACCGTTCGAGCAGCGCGAGGTAAGGCGCTTCGTCGAACGACTGCCCCGCAGCCTCCGCTTCCGTTCTCGTATAATACGGCAATCCGACCTCGCCGATTGCGAAGCTCTCGCCTTCCGCATGACGCGCTCTAATCCAAGCGAACAGTTCATCCAGCTCACCAGGAGACGGTATCGGCTGCTCCGGGTGGAAGCCATATGCGGGATGAACGCGATTCGGCAGGTGCGCTAGCGCCAACTCTCGATTGACAATCGAGGATTGCAAGTGCATCGACACGGCTACGACAGCAGCCGCACCCGCATCAAACGCCCGCTCCAGCATCGCTTCCCGTTCCGCTGCTTCATAATGATCGACATGGATATGAGCATCGATCCACGTCCCTGCTGCTGTTTCCCCGTTAACGGCGTTTGGCATATTCCGCTTCCCCCTTCTCTCCCGCTCCTGCCTGAAGCAGCTCATAGATCCGCTGCTTTAGGTCAATAAACGCAGGCTCCGACCACATCGCTTCGCTGCGCGGCCTTGCCAGCGGCACGTCGAATTGCTCGAGCACAACTGCAGGCGAGGACGACAGCACGATAACCCGATCGGATAAGAACAACGCCTCATCGATGCTGTGCGTGACAAGCAGCACCGACCTGCGGTTCTCCTCCCAGATCGACAACAGCCACTTCTGCATCTGCAGCCGCGTCAGCGCATCGAGCGAACCGAACGGCTCATCAAGCAGCATGAGCCGCTGCGGCGACAACAGCGCCCGCAAGAAGGATACGCGCTGCTGCATGCCCCCCGAGAGAACATGCGGATAACTCTTTGCATATTCCTCAAGCCCGATGCGGCGCAGCCACTCCTCCGTGCTGCGCTTCGCTTCCTTGCGCTCCATGCCAGCGATCGTCAGCGACAGTTCAATATTGCCGGCTACCGTCTGCCACGGCAGCAGCGACGATTGCTGGGGCATATACGAGATATGCCCCGTCTGTCCCGTCGCCTGCTGGCCATCGATCCATATCTCGCCGCTAGTCGGACGCTCCAAGCCGCCGATGACCTGGAACAGCGTCGACTTGCCGCTTCCTGACGGCCCGACGATGGAGACGAATTCCCCTTCGCCGACCGTCAGCGACAGCCCTCCGAGCACTTCCTTCACGGCTGTTCCTTTGCCGAAGCTTTTGCTGACCGATTTAACCTCCAGCGCTTTGGCAACAGCTCCAGCCGCTCCAGCACCTGCAGCCATCGTCGTTCGTCGCTCTTGATCTGTTATATCGCTCATTGCTAGTTTCCCTCCTTCTTGGCAGGACGCCAGCGCAAGAGCAGCTTCTCGGCCAGCGTCATCAAGCCGAACAGCGACAGGCTAAGCGCCACGATGATGAATACCGACGCGAATACCCGCTCCGGCATGAACCCTTTGGCCGACAGCTGCATGAAGTAGCCCAGTCCCTTATTCGTACCCAGCCACTCCGCGACAATCGCGCTAAGTACGCTATAGGATGCCGCAAGCTTAAGTCCCGAGAACAGATGAATGACGGCATGGGGCAGCTCCAGCTTCCAGAACAGCTGCCACTTGCCTGTGCCGATCATTTGCAAATAATTGCGCAATTGCGGATCTGTATTCGTGAGGCCGCTAAGCATGGCTACCGAGATTGGGAAGAAGCATACCATCATAACGAGCAGTACCTTCGGCAGCAGCGTGTAGCCGAGCCACATCGTAAGCAGCGGGCCGATCACGACGATCGGAACGTTCTGCGAAACGACGAGGAGCGGGTAGACTGCGGTACGCAAACCCGGAATTAGATGCAGCAAAGCGGCGAGCAAGAAACCCGCCGCCGATCCGCCTGCAAATCCGAGCAGCGTAAGCCGCAGCGTCGCACCGGTATGTTCCGCTAACCGCGGCCATACGTTCGCCGAGGCCGCCTCCTGTACGATCGATAATGGGCTGGGAAGCAGCCATTGATCGACCTGTCCCCACATCGTCACCGCCTGCCAGCAAGCCAGCAGTACAGCGATAACGATTACCGGCGGCCATACCTTTGCCCATACGCCCGACTTATTGCCCATCTGGATATTTCTCCAGCAATCTGCCCATCGAAGCGCCGTTTGCCGGATTATAGTAGATTTTCACTTGCGAAATGACGGACGGACAGCCCATCTCTGCCATCGCTTCGCTCATCTGCTGCACAACCCCTAGCAAAGAGCTCAGCTCGCCTTCCATTGTCGTCTCCAGCGGAGCTACCCTGTAGGGCACGCCCGCTGCCTTAATGATGTCAATCGCCCGATCGACGTACGGAATGACGCTTTCTCCGCCCGGCGTCGTCGGCAATATTTGTATGCTTACCAGTGCATTAGCCATTCGTTTCCCCTGCTTTCGTCAGTATGAATTATTTCTTAGGCAAAAAGTCGTTCGTAAACGCTTTGTCCGCCTCAAGCTCCTTCTCCAGCAGCTTGTGGTCGAACATCCAGTTCGCATAATTTTCCCATACGCTCAGCTTCTGCTCGCCCCATTGCGCGGCATCGTCCTGGTATTTCGGACTCAGCCACTTTTGGCTCGCGCGAACGAGCTCGGCATTCAGATCCGGCTCTGCCTGAATTAATACTTCGGCAGCATCCTCCGGATTGTCGATTGCATATTGGTAGCCTGCAGCCGCGCCCGCAACGAACGCCTTAACGAGTTCCGGATCCTCGGCGATCAGCTTCTCGCTTGTCGCAAGCACCGGTGTATAATAGTCCAGCTTGTCGCTATAATCGGTCAAATATACCATATTGATTTTCTCGCCGCGCAGCTCGGCCTCGACGCCCGTCCACGCGTAATAAATCCAAGCGAAGTCGATATCGCGCTTAACAGCCGTGAAGAAATCGCCGTCGCCGATGCTCATAATATTAACCTTCTTCACATCCGCTTGCTCCTCTTGCATGAGTGAATCAATGACCGCTTCCTCAAGCGGAGCGCCCCAGCCGCCGTATGTTTTGCCTTCGAACTTCTTCGGCGAATCGATGCCTTTATCGACAGGCGAAGCGAAGCCCGACGTGTTATGCTGAATGACTGCCGCGAGCGATACGAGCGGTACGCCCGCGATACGAGCCATGGTGATCGACTCCTGATAGCTGACGCCGAATTGTACGTTGCCGGAAGCGACCATTTGGTCAGCGCCGCTCTCGCCCGGCTGAATAATTTCAACGTCAAGCCCCTGCTCCTTGAAGAACCCTTTATCCCGAGCCACATACAGCCCCGTATGATTCGTGTTCGGCGTCCAGTCGAGCACGACCTGTACTTTCGTCAGCGGCTTATCCGCGCCGCTCCCTTCATTCTCTCCCGCGTTGCCGCTCTCCGGCTTATTGCTGTTCGCGCCGCAGCCTGCAAGTACGATAACGAGCGCCATTAACAGCGCCGTAAGCCTCCAAGTCATTCGTCCAGTTTGTTTCTTCATCCTGCTGTCTCCCTCTCCCTGTATCTCTTTATTTTGTCGAAACGAAACGAATCGAAAGGATATCTTGTCTGTGTCCGGTTGGTTGCCCCCGTGCGATCGGCCGCTGCCGCATGCAAAAAAGCGTCCTCCCGTATGGAAGGACGCCTGAAATTCGGCTGCGCCTATGCACGCTGCTTCGGCATGACGTTAGAAGCACGATCTAACGGTCGTCCCTTGCATGAAACGCGCAAAGCTTATCTTCCCTACGCTGGCATTATCCAGATCAGGTTTATAGGGTCGGGATTGCATATACATAAATCCCCTCTCAGCCGGCCTAACCAGCTCCCCGGAACATATTCGGTTTCGTCAATATGCCTATTATAGCAAATCCCGACTAAATAGCTATCTTTTTTTGAAGCTAGAAGGTCGGCATTAACCCGTTTGCCCTGCGTCGGAATGCTGCTGCGCCGCCTTCTTGTACCGTTTGCGCACACCGACGATCAGCAGAAGCAGCGGCAGCACGATTTGGAATAACGGAACGATTTTCAACGTCACATCGAACCCTAGCCATATATGATACGTATTATTCGGTTCCAGAAACGATGCAGCGTAGATGACCATCCCGACTGGCCAGACCAAATGACGGTAAGCCGCCCCCGTCACTTCCTTAAGCGTAAGGACCGCCGCCAAGTATAGTGCCGTCATTTTTACATAGAGTCCGATGTATAGCAGCAGCGTAACGATAACGTCCAGCCGCTCGAGGAAATTCGCCAACCGAATCAATTGAACCGCCTGCAGAAGCGGCAGCGCCGTAACCTCAGACAAGGAGAGGCCCAGTACGCTCATCACGAGCATATTCATAAAAATCAAAAAGGCAGATACGCCCACTTGCGCCCAGAAGGTGACCTTCCGCAGCACTTGCTTCTCCTTCAAATATTTCCAATAGACAAGAAAAATGACCATTTGCCCAAAAGGAAACGAAACCAGATCCGGAAACGCCGCCTTCGCAATCGGGCCTATCCCGTTCTCCATCAGCGGCAGCAACTGGTGAATATCAGGCAGCTTCGCGATAAACAACAGCAAAATAATAAACAAATAGCTGATCCCCGCAATCGGGAACAGCAGCTGTGTAACACGCACGAACACTTCAAGCCCCTTGCTGACCGTGTACGCAGCGACAAACAGAATGAGCAGCATAATCATCCATTTGGGCGTCACGGTCAAGAGTGCCATATTCGTCAGTTCCCCTACGTCTCGCACATTACGCATCGATTCATAGGCGAACCATAGCGCATAGACAAGTCCAACCGCTCCGCCGAGCCATTTGCCAAAATGCATCAAGATCAGCTCGCCGAGTCCCGCTTCGGGCGCGCGCTTCTGCACCGTCACATAAACAACGGTCAACAGCAATCCGATGACCGCAGCCATCGTCATCGCAAGCCATGAATCGGGCTTCGCTTTGATGCCGAGCTCGAACAGCGGCGTGCTGCCGATTAAGAAAACAATAATCAGAATAGACAACTGTTGTTTGCCGATCTGCTGCATGGCATCTCCTTTCCGTCTATGAACGCGCCTTCTCCTGCAGTTTCTTAAATCCGCCGCCGCTCATGCCCGCTGAATTCACTTTCACCTTTACGTCAATCTTCACTTCCATCTCTGCAAATAAGTCAGGCCAATCCCCCTTCATCTGCTTCCAAGCGTCCGGATGCCTCTGATGAATGATATTACCGAAACCAACCACATCCGCCTTATATCCCACAACAGCTTTCCAACCGTTTTCCATCGTCGCTTTGATTGTCTCGGCTATCACTTGCGCGGTCTGGTCTACTTCTTTCGGCTTATTCATGTCGCCGCTGCAGTTGTACTCGAGCAGCGTGCCTTCCGCTTTTGTCTCAATATGCATCGTCCACTTGCTGCCGGAACGTTGCGGGCGAAGCTTCGTTTTCGCCTTCGTAATACGAATGGAGGAGACTTTGCCCTCCTTTCCGTCATCCGGACAGCCGAACGCTACCGTCGTCTTCTTGATCTGATTTTTGATCCACATCAGACCTGAGCTTTCTTCCTTCGTAATCCAGCCTACGAGCTTATCGCCGGAGACGATGCCCAGATCCATCAGCCTCACCTTGGAGGACGTATTCGTTCGGCTAAGCTTGTCTACCTGGTCTAGACTTTCTCCCGTTCCGGAGATCGCCAGACTCGGTATGCCAACAACCTGTGCCCCGCCAAGCAAATCCTTAAGCACCTTATGCATCGTCGTTTCCTGGAAGGTCGAGCCGTTCAACTGCTCATTGAAGATCATCTGCTGAATGGCGGCCCCAGGTATTTTCTCCAATGGAATGAGCTGCTCCAGTACGCGGCGCGCGTTGCCCTTCGTCAGAAATACGCTGACCGTCTCGCGCGAATCGGGATTTCGGAGATAGGCTTCCGCAAGCGCGGATATGCCTTTGCGCGCTGCATCCTGTCCAATAATAACGACTTGGTTGTGAGCGAAAAAAAGCCGTCTCGGCGTCTCCAGGCTCGCCTTGCTGATCGCAATCCGAAAGTTGTCCCCTTTGGTGGAGAACACATTAACCGCCGCGTTCGTGCCCGCCGCAGCGCTTTGGCCGGAAATTGCTTGCGGAATGACGACCTGATAGGACAACTGCCACTGCCCATCCTTCCAATCGATGCCCGTTGCCGATACGATCGCGATATCGCTTAACTCAACCTTGCCCCAGCAGCCCGCCAGCGGCAAGCAAATGAGCAGCGCCAGCAGTCCGGATAGCAGCCTCCTTCCGATCACACGCCCCCCTCCTTCCGTTATGGATTGTCTGAATGCCTCTGTGCCGGCGGCTTCCGGCGATTAGGCAGCCGTCGCGGATTGCGCAGCTTAAGATCGAATGGGCGAAATACCATGGCCCACCATGGCAGGCGGATGAATACGTCACGAAATACGGACTGGCTTGCCGACCCCGGCGCCATCGGCGACATATAGGGCACGCCGAACGAGCGCAGCGACACGAGATGAACGAGCATAAGCAGCACGGAGATGAAGATGCCGAAGAAGCCGAACATGCCCGCCATCACCATGAAGATAAACCGGATAATGCGCGATGCCGCGCCCATATTGAACTCTGGCATGACGAAGTTCGAGATCGCCGTGAACGAGACGACGATTACCATCACCGCCGATACAATGCCGGCCTGCACGGCCGATTGCCCAAGCACGAGGGCTCCTACAATCGATATGGCAGGTCCGATGGCCCGCGGCATCCGCAGCCCCGCTTCGCGCAGCACCTCGAACGTCATCTCCATCAGCAGCGCCTCTACGAGTCCTGGAAAAGGGACGCCCTCTCGCTGAGCCGCTATGCTAATAAGCAGCGTCGTCGGCAGCATTTCCTGATGAAAGGTCGTAACGGCAATATATAAGGCCGGCAGCAAGATCGATACAATGAACGCCACATATCGGATCACCCGCACAAGCGTTGCTATATCGAACCGCTGATAATAATCTTCCGGCGATTGGAAGAAGCTGAAGAACGTTATCGGCGCCATCAGAGCAATCGGCGTGCCATCCACCATAATCGCCACTCGTCCTTCCAGCAGGATCGAGGCTACCGTATCGGGACGTTCGGTGTTCAGAATGGTCGGGAACAGCGTGAATGTCTCATCTTGAATAAATTCTTCGATATAGCCGCTCTCCAGCACGCCGTCAATATCGATATCGCCAAGCCTGCGATACACTTCCTTAAGCACGCCTTCGTCGACGACGCCGTTCAAATAAAGCACCGCGACGTCGGTATGCGTTTGGCGGCCGATCTTATGCATCTGCACATGAAGATCGCTTGAGCGGATAATACGCCTAACAAGACTAATATTGGTCCGGATATTTTCGACAAAACCATACTGCGGACCGCGTATGACCGTCTGCGTCTGCGGAATCGTTACGGACCGCTGCTCGCCGCCTGTAACGCTGGCCGTCAGCACCGACGTGCAGCCTTCAGCTACGATCAGGCATAAGCCGTCAGACACCGCCTGCAGCGCTTCCTCCAGCGTGAACATTTCTCCTACGGAGCCAACGGATACAATGCAATCGCGCAAAGCCTCCAGCAGCTTAGTTTCCTTCGTATGCGCATGCTGCGGAAGCTGCATCGACATCAGCGGCTCCATAATGCTAACGTTCACGGTCTCTGCGTCGACGATGCCGTCGATATAGATAAGCGCAAGCTCCCGGCTGGGGGTCGCATCGCTGCGGAACATACGAACGACCAGATCGAAGCTGCCGCCGAAGCGGCTTCGGATCGCATCTGCATTAGCCTGAAGCGACGGACTAAGCGGCGTTCGCGCCTTCTGGGCATTTTTTTTCATAGCGGCATTCGGACACCTTTCCGTTTCCATGTTGCCTCTATTTTGGCGCAAACTGGTTGAATATATGTAAGATCATCCCGTCTCCTTATGATTGTAAATAATAACCATAGCGGAGCCTATAGCATAAGAACGTATGTTCTGTATATAATAAGGCAAGGTGAAACGGCTAACGCCGTACTTTGGCGGCGAGGCGCGTTTCATTCCGGAGAAATATAAGCACAGTATAAGCATCCCATTTTATGCTTTCTTATATTTAAACAAACGTTCTGCACAGTATAGGAGGAACACGATGCCCCGTCAAAGAGTTGTCATGCTGGCGGACTGCCAGTCGTTCTACGCCTCCGTCGAGAAGGCGGAGCATCCCGAATACAAGGATCTCCCGCTCGTCGTCGCCGGCGATCCCGAGCGCCGATCCGGCATTATTCTCGCCGCCTGCCCCCTGGCGAAACAATTCGGCGTCACAACCGCCGAGCGGCTAGGCGACTCGCTCGCCAAATGCCCGAATCTCGTCATCGTAAAGCCCCGCATGAAGCTTTACATTGATACGTCGATGAGAATTACGCAAATTTACGAAAGCTTCACCGATTTGGTCGAGCCGTACTCAATCGATGAGCAGTTTCTCGACGTGACGGGATCGCTGCAGCTGTACGGCCCGCCGGAGAAGCTCGCCGAGCTCATACAGGCGCGCGTACTGGCCGAGACCGGCATCTACACCCGCTTCGGCATCGCCGAGAACAAAATTTTGGCGAAGACCGCCTGCGACAATTATGCCAAGAAGAACGAATCCGGCATCTACACGCTAACCAAGGATTTGCTGGAAGAGACGCTATGGACATTGCCGGTAGGCAAGATGTTCATGGTCGGCAACCGGATGAACGCCCACTTCAATGCGATGGGTATGCCGACCATCGGCCATATCGCGCGAACGCCGCTGGATAAGCTGAAAGCGATGATGCGCCGCAAATTCGGCAAAAACTCGGACATCAACGCCGAGCTGTATTGGCGCATTGCCAGCGGCATCGACGACAGCCCCGTAACGCCCGGCACGCATCAGGTCGCGCCTACGACCGTCGGCCATATGATGACGCTGCCTCGCGATTACGGCAGCCTGGCGGAGATTAAGGTCGTGCTGCTGGAGCTCGTCGAGCTTGTATGCCAGCGCTGCCGCAGCAAGGGCTACATGGGACATGTCGTTTCCGTCGGATGCATGGGCGCCGACTACGACCGTCCGAGCGGCTTCAACCGGCAGATGAAGATGGAGGACCCGACCAATATTACGAACCAAGTATATCGATCCGCCGTGACACTGCTGCAGAAGCATTGGGACGGCCTGCCTGTCCGGAAGGTCGGCGTCAGCCTCTCGCAATTTTCGGCGGATGACGAATACCAGCTCTCTTTGTTCGATCTGCACCGGGAGAAGTTGATCGCGCTGGAGAAGACGACCGACGCTATTAAGCAAAAATACGGCGACGCCAGCATTATACGCGCCGTATCGCACACACCGAGCGGCCAAGCGCGAGACCGCTCCGCCAAAATTGGAGGCCATTACAAATGAGAAAGAAGCTTGAGGGAAACGGACTGTGGGAATCAAGCCGCATGATGCTGCCTGAGCACAAAGCCGAGATTGTCCGGAACAACGAAGCGTTGAAGAGGCGCGTGCGCGCCTCGCTCGATGAACAGGAATGGGAAGCCGTCTCCCGCGCCGTCGCCGAATCGCTGCAGCTGCGGCTGCCGATCACGCTGCGGATGTTCCACCCGCTGGAGGAGCTCATGATTATCGGCATCGTTGATCGGGTCGATTCACTGAAGGGCCGGTTCATGATCGACGGCGAATGGTTCGCGGTCCGGGATATTGAAGGCGTCGCGAGCAGCGACTAAAGCTTTTGCCGCTGCGCCGCAAGCACGGCAAGCTCAATCTTATTCAGGATGAGTCCGTATTCGTTCGTCAGCTCGAACACCGGCGGCAGCGGCAACTTGCGGAAGTAAGGCAGCACTTGATCTGCCGAATGAAACCAATCTCCCTTCTCGGCAGGAGCGACAGGGCGATCCCCCCAAGCTGACGGCAGCTCCGGGCTATACAGCGGCTTCGCGCCCGGCTTCAACGCGCCGCCGATAAGCCGCTCCTTATAGACGCGCTGCGGCGGCAACTGCCGGATGCGGGCATAGAGCTGGGGCGCGAAGTCGGCCCGCGAGCCTGTATGCTTCACGGCGGCAGCGAAGCAGCGCGCGCCGTGGAGAACAGGAGCGATGCCGAACAGCATCGCATAGAGCTGCTTGCCGAATTCAACCCGCTCCTCTACATTCTCGAATCGCTCGATAATGATACCCGCCAGCTGCGTGCCTGCCTCCGTGCTGCAATCCCCGTCGGCAGCTGATTTGCCGCCGCTGCCGTAAGGAAAGACGACGCCGTTCAACTGCAGCACGGACTGCAGACCGAAGAACAGCGTTTGCAGCACCTTTTCTTTGAAATGCTCGTTCTGTATAACGCGCTGTTCGATGTAATGCTGCTCGTTAACGATAAGCGCCACCGTCAAGGGAACCGGATCCCGTTCCTTCCAGAACTGCCGCCATACAGGCGCCATGAACACCGAAACGTCAAACGCCGGCAACAGATGGAATAGGCTTCTCCCTTCCCTCAGGCTGCGCTCGTAGAGCAGCAACTGCGGGTAGGCATCTTGGAAAATAAGCGCATTCGCGCGTTCCAGGAAAGAGAACAGCTCCTCCCGCTGATCGTCCCGAAGCAAATAGGGCAGCCACTCCCCTTGCAGATCCGTCATATTCCAGCCGCCGTTGCGCGAGACGAGATGCGCAAGCAGCGCCCAATGAAGCACTGGCGTGCGAAAATAGACGGTCCGGTACGCCTCGGTCCGCGTTACGTTATTCCGATTGCACTTGTCCGTCTCCGTGCGAATCTGTGAGATGAGCGCCAGTTCCTCATCCGTCCACGATTCGGAAGCATGAAGGGGCGACGTCTCCGCCTCCTCCTCCAGCCTTCTCCACGCAGCCGTCAGCCGGGATATCGCAGCTGGCGACAGCAGGAGCGGAGATGCTTCCGCGATCATCTGCTCCGATACGCTCATTGCTTTCCACTTCCCGACAGCATAAGCGACAGCAGCGCGCGGAAGCGCAAGCAGCCGACCGAGAAACGATTCGCCGCTTCCCCGCTGCTGCCTTCGCCCTCGGAAACTTCCCTGTTTGTCCATACACGCCCCTCCCGATCATCACCTTATAAGACCAGTATCCTCCAAGTCGCAGGCTGCCATACGGAAGCGGGCGTGCAAGTTGGGCATACAGGGGAAGTCATAGTATAATAGAGCCAAATTTACGCTCTGCCTTAAGCGAGCAGCAGCAGACGGAGGTTGGAAGCGATGTGCGGAAGATATACGCTCACAATAACGATAGAAGAGCTAATGGTGCGGTATATGGTAGACGAGACAGGCATTCCGTTCCATCGTCCAAAATATAACGTAGCCCCGAGCCAGCAAGTGCTCGCAGTCATTAACGATGGGAGCGCCAATCGGCTCGGCGAGCTGAAGTGGGGTCTCGTTCCGCCATGGGCCGATGATCCGAAGGTCGGCTTCATGATGATTAACGCGCGAGCAGAGACGGCAGCCGCGAAGGCAGCATTCAAGAAGCCGCTTCGCAGCAAGCGCTGCCTCATTCCCGCGGACGGATTCTATGAGTGGAAGAAGCTAAGCGGCGGCGGCAAGCAGCCGATGCGGATTACGTTGAAGAGCCGTGAGATATTCAGCATGGCGGGTCTCTACGAAACTTGGATCTCTCCCGATGGTGCCAAAATAAACAGCTGTACCATCCTTACGACAGAACCCAATCCGTTAATGGCTCCTATTCACGATCGAATGCCGGTCATTTTAAAGCCAGAGAATGAAGCGTTATGGCTTGATCGCAAGACGCAGGACGTAGAAGCCATTCTGCCGCTCTTGCGCCCATATGACGAGCGCGACATGGTCGCTTACGCCGTCTCTTCCGCTGTAGGCAACGTGCGCAACGACTCCCCCGAATTAATTGAGCAAATGATGGTGGACGAGCAGTTGCGGCTGTTCTAAGCTCGGGCGTACACGCATCATCTAGTTCATAGTAAGGTGGAGCTGAGGACACCTGAGGCCTTAATAATGGGTTTCGCATCATTTGACGGATCATGCGAACACCGATGTCCCTAATGGACTCCAGCCCCTCCTATAGGGGACTCATGAGTCCGCAACGGCACCAACGGCACTGCAATGCAATTTAATGCAAGCTAAGCTTGCCCCACAACAAAAAAAATCGCCGACCGGATAGGTCAGCGAAACATGCCCCAAAGCTTGAGCAAATGAAACGTATTGTTCGGATCAATCTTTTGTCCCAGAACGAAAGCGACGATTTGATCCTCCTGCACATCGGTGAGCGGCTCCTGCAAAATAACGGCAGCAGCCTTCACCAGCCTGCGCACCTTCGGACGTTCCTGCAAATCATATTTCGTTACGTTGCCCAGCAGCTCTCGAATCCGGTCCTTCGTGACCGGATTTTTCAACTTATATTTGACGCGCTCGACCAACTGCGGCTTAATGCCGTACTTTTGGTAACTCACAGTCTAGACACCTCCAACCGACAGTGTTAACGGTTAACTATATGCCGGAATTAAGGAATTATTGCCTAGTCCAATTGCTCCCCTTGAAAAATTTGATCCTTCTGCAGCAGCGCGCGCAACCTTGCATAGGATGTATTGGTCCAAAAATCGTCTTGTCCCGTGATCTCGCCCGCGTCATCGCGCGCCTCTTCCAGCGTCTCGTAATCAGCCACCATATCGGCCAGCTTGAACTCGGGGAGCCCGCTCTGCTTTGTTCCGAAGAAGTCGCCTGGTCCGCGAAGCTCCAGGTCTCGCCGCGATACTTCGAAGCCGTCATCGGTATCCGTCATGACCTTCATCCGCTCGCGTCCGGTCTCCGACTTCGGATCGGCCACGAGAATGCAATGCGACTGATGCTCGCCGCGTCCAACGCGTCCGCGAAGCTGATGGAGCTGCGACAGGCCGAAGCGCTCCGCATCCATAATGACCATTAACGTCGAATTCGGCACGTCGACGCCAACCTCGACGACGGTCGTCGCGACGAGCACCTGCGTCTCGTTCGCACCGAAGGCGCTCATGACGGCATCCTTATCGGCTGCCGTCAGCCGCCCGTGAAGAAGCGCAACCTTATACTGCGGGAACGCTTGCTGCATTTGGATATGCAGATCGATCGCGTTCTGCACGTCAAGCTTCTCCGACTCCTCGATAAGCGGACAAATAATGTACGCTTGGCGCCCTTGATCCACTTCCTTGCGAATGAATTCCAGAACGCGGTCCATCATGCTGTGCTTCACCCAATACGTCTTGATCGGCTTGCGCCCATGAGGGCGATCGCGAAGCGTTGACACGTCCATATCCCCGAACGCCGTAATGGCAAGCGTTCGCGGAATCGGCGTAGCCGTCATCGTCAGCACGTCCGGATTCATCCCCTTGCGCCGCAGCACGCTGCGCTGATTAACGCCGAACCGGTGCTGCTCGTCGGTCACGACAAGTCCAAGACTGCGGAAGAATACGTCGTCTTGAATAAGCGCATGCGTGCCAACCGCGATATCGATCATCCCCATCTGCAAGCCGGCAAGCACATCGCGGCGCTTCCGCTCCGTCAAGCTTCCCGTCAGCAAGCCGACCTCGATCCCCATCCCGCTGAACAGCTTCTGCAGGGAGCGCATATGCTGATCGGCCAATATTTCCGTCGGCACCATGAGCGCGCCTTGATGACCGGTCTTGACCGCTCCATACAGCGCGATAGCAGCAACGACCGTTTTGCCCGAGCCGACATCGCCCTGCAGCAGCCGGTTCATGCTCGATGGACGGCGCATATCCATCAATATTTCGTTGACGACCTTCTTCTGCGCATCGGTGAGCTCGAATGGCAGCGTTGCCGCGAACTGCCGTATCCATTCGCTCTCCACACGCATCGCCAAGCCGTCGCCGCGTTTGCGATTCAGCGCGCGATAAGCTTGCAGCTTGAGCTGGAACAGGAACAGCTCCTCGTACACAAGGCGCCGCCTGGCAGCTTGTCCTTCCTTCGCGTCCTCCGGCAGATGAATATGGCGCACAGCGTCGCGCCTAGCCATAAGCTGATGACGCTGCACCAGCTCATGCGGCAGCACTTCCTCGATCATCGTCTCGTATTGCGTCAGCGCTTGGCGAATCGTCTTTCGCATCCACGGCTGCGTAATGCTGCCGCCTACAGAATAGACGGGCTGAAGCGTACCGCTCTTAGCCGCCTTGCCTCCTGTAGCCGTGCTGCCGCCATCCTGAAACTCCGAATCGGATACCGTCATCTGCAGCCGATGCTGCTCCCATTTGCCCGTCAGCATCACTTCACGCCCAAGCGTAAGCTGCTCCTGCAAGTAATGCCGATTGAACCAGACGGCCGTCACAAGCCATCCGTCAATCTCAATCTTGCAGGTCAGCCGCGACTTCCCTTTTCCGTATCGTTGAAGCAGCGGATTACCGCGGATATGGCCAAGCACAGTCACTTTCTCGCCATCCTTGGCATCTGCCAAATTACGAATGCGATAGTCCTCGTACCGATATGGAAAATAGTCGAGCAGATCGGCGACGGTTTGAATGCCAAAGGCGTGAAGCTCCTGTTCCTTAGGAGCGCTCACGCCTTTAATTTGTTTAACGGAAACTTGATCTAAGCTAATCATCATTCACTCACACCTTGTACATAAATACGGCCGATAACCCCGGTCCCGTATGCGTTCCGATAACCGCTCCGATTGTCGTGAAGCCTATATGCTGAATATTGAAATGGCCCTTCAAGTATTCACACAGCTCCATAGCTGTATCATGACCTGAAGACCACGCAATCGTCATCGACACAGGCTCCTGCGCGTCGAAGCGCTGCTTCAACATCTCAAGCACGCGCGCCATCGCTTTTTTCGTTCCGCGCACCTTATCGACAGGATAGACCGTTCCGTCCGGGTCCAGCGACAGAATCGGCTTAATATTAAGAATCGAACCTATAAGTGCCGAAGCTTTGCCGATCCGTCCGCCCTTCTGCAAATATTCAAGCGAATCCACCAAAAAATAAATTTGCATCTCGCCTTCGAGACGCTGCAGCTCGGCCAGGATGACATCCTTCGATTCACCGGCCAGCGCCATCTCGGCCGCCCGAATAGCACGCATGCCGAAGCCGTACGAAGCCGACTTGGAATCAATGATCGTAATATCGCCGGCGTCCTCCAGCATCGACTGCGCAATAACCGCCGATTGATACGTTCCGCTCAGCGCTGCCGATAAGTGCAACGAAATAATCGGCCCTTCCGGATCCTCGGCGAGCAATTGCTCGTACATCTCGGAGAACTCGTTCGGCGACGGCTGCGAGGTCGTCGGCAGAACGGACGATGAGGTCAGCTTCGCGTAKAACTCCTCGTTCTGGATCGTCACGCCGTCCAAATACGTTTCTTCCCCGAACAGAACCTTGAGCGGCACCATCGAAATACCCAGCTTCTCTCTTACCTCGAGCGGAATATCAGCGGTACTATCCGTTACAATTCGAACCTTCCCCATAGGAATCCCCTCCCGGACATAATAACGATTGCCAATTATTCAACGGCGAACAAATAAGGGTAAAGAGGCTGACCGCCTTCTTGCACCTCGGTCTCAAGCTCTGGGTACTGCTCGGCAATCCATTCGCACAATGCCGCGGTTACGCTCGGGTCGGCATCCTCGCCTGTAAGCACGGTTACGAGATCGCCGCCGTCCGCCAGCATGCTGGCTAGCAGCGACTGGCACGCGCCCAGCACAGCCGGATCAGAAACAACAATCGTCTTCTCCTTAATGCCGATATATTCGCCTTCGCGAATCGAGACCCCTTCGATCGTCGTATCCCGAACGGCCTTCGTTACTTGGCCGGAAACGACCTGTTCAGCCGCATTCCGCATCCAGTCCGTATTGCGCTCCATCGATTCATCCTCTTTGAAGGCAAGCACAGCCGCCAGCCCCTGAGGAATCGTACGTGTAGCAATAACCGTCACACTGCGTTCGCTAAGCTCGGCAGCTTGTTCAGCGGCAAGAATGATATTGCCGTTATTCGGAAGCAAATAAATATGCTCAGCGGAGAGCGCCTCGATTGCCTTCACGAAATCTTCCGTGCTCGGATTCATCGTTTGTCCGCCGGACAATACGGTATCCACATCATTTTCGAGGAAAATGTCGGCAATGCCGTCGCCAAGAGCTACTGCGATGATGCCGTAAGGAGCGCGTTCGTATACTTGTCCAGGCGCTACCGCCGCATCCGGCACTTGCCCCGCCAGCAATTCCGCTGCAGCTAAGCTTGCAGTCGCATAATTGGATGTTTCATGCTCCTGCTCCAGCAGCTCGCGGTGCTGCTCTCTCATGTTTAAGATATGAATATCGGTCAACTCGCCGTAAGGCAGAGATAAGTTAAGCACATCGCCAGGCTTGCGCGAATGAACATGCACTTTGATAATGTCGTCGTCCGTAATGACGAGAATGGAGTCTCCGTCCTTCTCGAGCGCACGTTTGTAAGCGGATTCATCAAAAAACGCCGCTTTATTGCCGATCAGCTTGCGATTGATAAAAAATTCCATGTCGTATAAAAACTCAATGGCTTCCGTCGACAGTCTCGCTTGCGCAGAGCTTGGCTCCTGCTTGCKAATGCTTGGCGCTGAGCCGGGAACGGCCACTTCCTCAGGAGGCGCGGCTTCAGAAGGCAATGTGTAGCCTTCTTGCTCTGCGTTTCCAGAACCAGCGTTCAAGCTATGCACGAAGCCTTCATAAATAAATACGAGCCCTTGCCCGCCGGAATCGACTACGCCGACCTGCTTCAGGACAGGCAGCAGATCAGGCGTGCGCTGCAACGCTTCATGCGCCTTCGCGTGCACTTCACGCATCAGATCGGCAACATCATTCGTTCTGCGCGCATACTGAACCGCATGTTTGGCTGCTTCTCTGGCAACCGTAAGTATTGTTCCTTCGACCGGCTTAACAACCGCCTTATAGGCCATGTCTACACCGTGCTGAAGCGCGTTCGCAAGCTGGAGCACTCCCGCTTCTTCCACCCCGCTCAGCGACTTCGAGAAGCCGCGGAACAGCTGCGATAGAATAACGCCGGAATTGCCGCGCGCGCCCATGAGCAGCCCTTTCGAAAGAGCTTCTGCCGCTTTGCCCACCCCTGCGGACGGTTTACTGCGCAGCTCGCGAATACCGGAGGTCATCGTTAAATTCATGTTGGTTCCCGTATCGCCATCCGGCACAGGAAACACATTCAAAGCGTTAACATGTTCGGCGTTACGCTGTAAATATTCTGCACCTAGCAGTGCCATTGCGGCAAAATCAGATCCGTTAATAAAGCGCTTACTCAAAGAAAATTCCCCTTCCGCTACCTGGATACCCTCACGTCTTGAACAAATATATGGACTTGTTCCACTTGTAGATCGAATACATTGTTAAGTACATATTTCACTTTTGATTGAATATTATGGGCAACTTCGGAAATCTTAGTGCCGTAGCTCACGACAATATGAAGATCGATATGCAGCTTCTCTTGCTCCCGCCGCACTTCTACCCCGCGCGTATAATTGTCTCTTCCCAATAGCTCGGCGATACCGTCCTTCAGTTGCTTTCTCGAAGCCATTCCGACAAGTCCATAACAATCCAAAGCTGCGGAGCCAGCAATAACGGCAATGCAGTGATCTGTAACGTGAATGGAACCAAGCTCGGTGCTAAGCTGCAGAGGCATAGAACTACACTCCCTTACTGTAAGTATTATGGACTATGTATCATTGTACTATAAACAGCGTCTTTATAGAAGTGTACACGCCAAATACGGTCATAATCAAGCAAAATGCTTAATTATTCATTATATTTTACACGCTGGATCCTTTAGAATTGGGTTGAACAGAAACTTAGTTTATGATACGATGTTCAAGTGTGTTCAAATGCGTTCTAATGAATATCCGCTAACGAACTTAAGTTTTTGCATACGCAAATCTTGAAGGAGGTGTAGTCATGTCCCGCAAATGTTTTCTTACAGGTAAAGCACCGGGCAAAGGGAACAACGTATCCCACGCCAACAACAAAACGCGTCGTACTTGGGGCGTAAACGTTCAAAAGGTTCGCATCCTTGTTGATGGTAAACCGAAACGTGTTTATGTTAGTGCTCGCGCACTGAAATCCGGCAAAGTTACACGCGTATAATCATGGCTTTGGCCATAGATAAAAGCACCTGAGACCTCAGGTGCTTTTTGTTATCCCTTTACGCGATCGCGGTCGTAAGGCGGCAGCCAGGAACACTATCAGCTTTTTTGGAAGGTATTCAATATCGCCTTTACGAAACCGCCCAAAAATTTCGGCAGTTTGATCGTGTAAAATTTCATGCCTCATCCCTCCTCAGACACGCTCATCGAATTGTACCGTGACCAGAACATACGCTTATGTAACCATCCTATGCGTCCCTGGTCTGTCCTATTCCATCGTGAGCGTGCTCTGAAAGGGCTGTTATACGTTGTTTATCAAATCCGGATTATCGCGCATATACGTAACGATTGAGACGATGATCGCGACAACGAGATAAAAAAGGATCGCAACAACGAAGAAAGCGATTCGCAGGCCGATGCTATCGTACTTGCGAAAGAAGCGGATGCCGATATATAAGGCCAAGAGCGAGAACAAGTATTTCATAAATCCGGGTGTAAAACTGAAAGCAGCCAGCAGTGCCCCAGCCGCGAACGAATAAAGAATCATCCATACAATCGACTTGAATCTATCGCTCATCGTTACATCCCCTATCTAAGAGCCGCAATCGCCGCAGCGCGATCGTTCTCGGCGAACACCGCATTACCCGCCACAAGCACGTTGGCGCCTGCTTCACGGATAAGCGGAGCCGTCTCGCGATTAACGCCCCCGTCAACTTGAACATGCACCCCGTCCAAACCGCGCTCATTCAGAGCGGCTCGCAGCTGGCGCAGCTTGACGAGCGAATACGGAATGAACGATTGACCGCCAAAGCCCGGATTCACTGTCATAATCAGCACCAGATCGAGATCCTGTAGAATCGGCGTAAGTACGGACACCGGCGTAGCCGGATTAAGGGCAACGCCAACCGGCAATCCTTTTTCTTTAATAAAGTGAACCGTACGGTGAAGATGAACGCACGCTTCCGCATGTACGGTAATTCGATCCGCACCTGCGGCAATATAATCGGATAACGACAGCTCAGGACGCTCAATCATGAGATGAACGTCGAAAGGCAGCTTCGTTGCGCTGCGAACCGCGGCAATAACCGGCGGGCCAAAGGTTAGGTTCGGAACGAAATGTCCGTCCATGACGTCCACGTGAATCCAATCCGCCCCTGCTCTCTCCGCATCCTTAATCTCATCGCCAAGCTTGGCGAAGTTGGCCGACAATATAGAAGGCGCAATAATAGTCATAATAGGTTAGTACCTCCGTTTCTTGTCGTTCATTTCATTCATGAACAATACATAGTTGTCATATCTGCTCCGCTCGATCTCGCCTTTATCCACCGCGGCAAGCACCGCACAGCCCGGCTCATGCAGATGCGTGCAGCCGCGGAACTTGCAGTCGGAAGCAAGATGACGCATCTCTACGAAACAGTAGCTTAAATCCTCAATACCCAGCTCAGCAAAGTCAAGCTGGCTGAAGCCCGGCGTATCCGCGACATAACCTCCGCCAATCGCGATCAGCTCAACATGACGTGTCGTATGCTTGCCGCGGCCAAGTCTGTTGCTGATCTCATTTGTCTCGAGCGTAAGCCCAGGTACGATTGCGTTCAGCAACGACGACTTCCCGACGCCTGATTGACCTGCGAAGACGGCCAAGTGGCCTTTAAGACGTTCATGCAGCGCTTCGATGCCTTCGCCCTTGCGCGAGCTTGTACCAAACACCTCATAACCGATAGAACGGTAAATACGGTTAACGGAGGAGGCCGCAAGCTGCGCCTCCTCCGTCTCCATACCGTCATTTTCAAGATCTTGCTTGCTTAAGCATAGAACGGGCTCGATGCCCGCATGCTCGATATGGACTAGAAATTTATCCAGAAGCTGCAAGTTAAGCGCCGGCTCCGTCACTGAGAACACGAGAATGGCAAGATCGATATTAGCTACCGGGGGCCTAATGAGCTCCGTGCTGCGAGGCATCACTTCCTCAACCGTTCCTTCGCCGTTATCCGTCATGCTGTAAAGCACCTCGTCTCCAACAAGCGGGGATATTCCCCGCTTCTTGAATATGCCGCGCGCACGGCATTGGACCGGCGCTGTATCGGTGGAGACACCCTCCGCGCGAACATAATAGTATCCGCTAAGCGCTTTGACGATCGTGCCTCTCAGCTTATCTGTGCCATTACTATTGTTATTGTTGGTCTTGCTGCTCTTGCTGTTGTTGTTCTTCTTGCTTTGGCTGCTCATTGCCTTCGCCTACCTCCGCTTGGGTCGGCTCCTCGGATGGAGGCGCCTCGTTGCCCGGAATCGTCACGTTCGATGAGGTTGACCCTCCCGCAACTTCATCATACGTAATCGTCATCGTCTCGACGAATTGATTATCGCGGATGATCGTTACTCTCGCTTCGGTATCCGGCGCGACGACAACCGTTACCGCGAATGTCCGCGTGCTGTCAATTTGCCGCGGTTTGTCCCATTCCAAATCCTCGCCGCGCGCGTCGGAATACATGATTCGTATTTGGCTCGTCTTGCCCGCTTCAGCAGGCGAGATAATGAAATTGAACTTATGCTCCTTCGCATCAGCCGGCGATCCGGAGCTTACGGTAATCGTAATTTTTTCACCTTTGCCAACCTTCTCATTCGGCTGATATGGCCCTTGGCTAATGACATAGCCTTTCTGATGCAGATAGCTCGGCTCATAGAGGATGTCATCATTGTTTAGAACGAGCTCGCTCGCTTTCAACAGGTCCTTCGCTTCATCTAGCGATCGATCGATAAGATTCGGCATCGAAACCTCCTCCTTGCCTTTGCTGACCATGAACGTGATCTCCACTTGCTCCGAATCGAAGTCCGTGCCGGCTTCCGGTGTTTGCTTCAGAATCGTACCCTCGGGTTCTTCGCTGAACACAGGATCGGTCTTGATCTGACCCTCCTCAACACCAAGCGCAGCAAGCGCGTCCTTGGCGTCCTGAAGCAGCTTGTCAACGTAATTATCCAGTTTCTCCATCTCAGGCCCGTCACTAACCCACAGCTCGATAAGGGAACCTTCCTTGACAAACATATTCGCCTTCGACTGCTGGAATACTTGATCCTTCGGAATGTCCTTCTTGAACTCCCGAGTAACCGGATCTTGCACCCTCAGACCAGCCGCTTCGATCTCCGCCTTGGCGACCTCGAATGATTTGTCTACAACATAAGGTACTTTAACCTCTGGAACGTCAAGTCGGCCGAGCAGCGCTATGAAGCCCCAGATAATGAGCGCCAGCACGACGAGCGTTACGCCAACAATCGTAACCGGCTTCTTCCAGCCCTTCTCTTTGGCCGATAAGCCCTTCTCGTTCCATTGCGTATCCGTATTCGCATTTGCTGCCGCGGCGGATTGCTCCGACCGCTCGCTGCCCCCAATCGGCTTCGACACCTGCATGTCGCGAATCGCGGGCATGACTCTCGTTTCTTCCATATCGCTGTCGCTGTTAAACGTAATTTTCTTCTCTTTAAGCCGATCCGGGCGCAAGCATGTATCCAGATCGAGCAGCATTTCGCGAGCCGAGCTATAACGCTCGCTTTGGTTTTTGCGCATAGCCTTGAGGATGATATTCTCCACGCTTTGCGGAATATGCGGGTTAGCCACGCGCGGCTCCTCGAAGTTGTCCTGAAGATGCTTAAGAGCTACGCTAATCGGGCTTTCCCCAAGAAACGGAAGTCTTGCCGTCAGCATCTGGTACAGAACGATACCCAGCGAATAGATATCCGATTTCTCGCCGGTATTGATGCCCTTGGCATGCTCCGGAGAGAAATAGTGGACGGAGCCGATAACCGAACCCGTCTGCGTAATCGTAGAGGAGGTTACTGCACGGGCAATACCAAAATCGGTTACCTTAACGCGGCCGTTCTTGCCGATCAATATGTTATGAGGCTTAATATCGCGATGAATAATATGGTTCTGGTGAGCGTGATCAAGCGCATCACAAATTTGCATGGCAATGCGCACCGCTTCATCAGCTTGCAGCGGCGCTCGCTCTTGAATGACTTCGTTCAGATTATTGCCTTCCACGTATTCCATGACGATGTAATGCGTATCGTCCTCTTGCCCTACATCATAGATGCTTACGACGTTCGGATGAGACAAAGCCGCAGCCGATTGCGCCTCGCGGCGAAAACGGCGAATAAACTCTTCGTCGTGCACGAACTGCTGCCGCAGCACTTTAACGGCCACCTTGCGGTTCAGAAGCACGTCATGCGCCTTATATACGAGCGCCATGCCGCCGCCGCCGATTCTAGTCAGTATCTCATAGCGTCCGCCTAGATCATGTCCGATCATCCAACTCGCTCCTCTCGATTCGCGCCAGCCGCATCCTGTAGAAGAACAATCGTAATATTGTCGTCTCCACCTGCATGCAGCGCCAGCGAAATGAGATGCTCCGCCTTCGCGTCCAGCTCTAAATGCTCATTCATTACTGTCTCCAGCATCTGCTGATCGGTAACCATATTCGTGAGACCGTCGCTGCATAGCAGCAATACGTCACCTTGCAACAAATCAACCGTTTGAATATCAATATCTACATGGGAATCCGTTCCCACTGCGCGCGTCAGCACGTTGCGGCGCGGATGATGAGCCGCTTCCTCGGCGCTTAGCTGTCCCGACTTGACCAACTCATTGACAAGCGTATGATCGACCGTCAATTGCGTAATGTCACCTTCGGCAATCTTATAGGCCCGGCTGTCGCCGACATAGCCGATGATCGCATTGTCGCTCTTTACAAGCGCCGCTACGATCGTCGTGCCCATATTGGAATATTGCTCGTTTCGGGAGGCCAAGTCATAGACAGCCTCGTTCGCAGACGAAATCGCCTGTCGAATAAGCATCTTGCCCTCCTGCAGCGATAGATCGGGTTTGGCTGCGCCATGCTCGACCGTGCTGCGGAAGGCGTCAACCGCCTTCTGACTGGCAACGTCGCCCGCTTTGTGTCCTCCCATGCCGTCGGCCACAATGGCAAGCGTAACTCCGTTATTGAATTGGCTCACCCATGAATAATCTTCATTAACTTGCCGAACTCGTCCAATATCGCTGCGATTTGCAGTCAACAATCGATCTTCACCTACCTCGCTTGGGACTCCATATGTTTGGCTCTTAATTGGCCGCATGCGGCCGCTATATCATGGCCTTGCTCTCTGCGGATCGTCGCGTTAATCTTATTGCGCTCCAAGATGCGTTGGAATTCGAATATATCCTCACGCGGTGTCCGCACGTAATTGCGCTCCGGCACATGGTTGACCGGAATTAGATTGACGTGACACAACATGCCTTGAAGCACGTCTGCCAGCTCTTGCGCATGCTCAGGACGATCGTTGACGCCGCCGATCAAAGCGTATTCGAACGTAATCCGGCGTCCCGTCTTCGCAATATAGTAATGGCAAGCGGCCATTACGTCCTCGAACGGGAAGCGGCGGTTAACCGGCATCAGCTTCGAGCGAAGCGTATCGTTCGGCGCGTGGATCGAGAGCGCCAGATTGATCTGCGTGTTCTCGTCCGCGAACTTGTACATGCTAGGCACGATACCGCTCGTGGAGACGGTAATATGGCGTTGGCCAATATTGAGCCCCTTCTCATGAATCATATTACGAAGGAACGTCATCGTTGCTTCATAATTCTCGAACGGCTCGCCAGAGCCCATAATAACGATACTGGATACGCGGTCTCCTGTTGCGTCGAGCATCTGCTGCGCAGTAACAACCTGTGCGATAATCTCGCCTGCAGTCAGATTGCGCTTCAGTCCGCCGAGCGTAGATGCGCAGAACGTACAGCCGATACGGCAGCCAACCTGTGTCGTTACACATACGCTGTTGCCGTAATTATGTCTCATAATTACAGTCTCGATTGCATGGTTGTCATGAAGGCCGAACAGAAACTTAACGGTGCCGTCCTTCGATTCGAACTTCGTAATCTCCGTCAGCGTCACGAATTGGAATTGATCCTCCAGCTTATCGCGAAGCTGCTTCGGCAAGTTGGTCATATCTTCGAAGCTCTTGACCCGCTTCACGTAGAGCCAGTCAAACAGTTGTCCCGCGCGGAACGCAGGCTCACCATTTTCCTTCACCCATTCTTGAAGCTGCTCGAGCGTATAGTCATAAATGAACGGTTTCATCTCATCACACCTGTACCTTAAAGTAGGGCGGCTTCGAACTATTGCGAGCCGCCATCGATTTATTTTACCACAAACGCCCATATTCAGCCATAATCGTCCTAAGCGCGCCGAATCATCCTCGCAATGAAAAATCCGTCACTGCCAAAATGATGCGGAAGAAGCTGTGCCTGCCCGTCAAAATCTTCGCGGATTGCTCGCGCCTCCCGCAGGCTGTCCACGATAGCTTCATTCCAGCCGGCCGCATCGAGCTTGAATTCAGGATGACGCTGCAAAAATGCCGCAACCTGCTCCTCGTTCTCTTCCGCCTCCATCGTGCACGTACTATAGACGAATACGCCGCCTATGCGTACAAGCCCGCATACCGCATCGAGCAGCCGATGCTGCACCGCTGCAATCTCTGCAACATCTCCCGCCGTCTTCGTCCACCGGATCTCCGGCTTTCTTCGAATGACGCCGAACCCGGAGCAAGGCGCGTCCAGCAGCACCGCATCCATCGACCCCGGTGCGAACCGTTCGGACAGCTTTGTTGCATCCTCCGTAATCGCTTCGACGTTGCGCAGCTTCAGGCGCTCCGTCTGCGATACGATCAGCTCACGCTTGTGTTCGTGCAGATCATTCGCCCATACTTTGCCTTTGCCGCCCATAAGCTCCGCAAGATGCGTGCTCTTGCCTCCCGGCGCCGCGCAGCAATCGAGCACCTTCATGCCCGCTTCTGGAGCAACAACTTCGGCGACGAGCATGGAGCTCTCGTCCTGCACCGACCATAATCCGTCACGGAATTCGATCGTATCGGCCAGATTGCCGCCCTTGCCCACGTTAATGCCGGACGGAGCAAGCTTGGACGCTTCGGCGTCGTAACCGCTCTCGCGCAGCAGTTCAAGCGCCGCTTCGCGGGTAGACCGAAGCGTATTGACGCGTATGCTGGAATGCGGCTGTTCATTGCCTGCCGCACATATGGCTTCCGTCGTCTCTGCGCCGTATGAAGCCAGCCACCGTCTAACGAGCCATTCCGGGTACGAATGGCGAAGCGACAGCTGCACAGCCGGATCATCATGCTTAATATGGTCAGGCGTTAGGTCGCTTTTGCCGCGATCCATGCTTCTTAAGACGCCGTTCACCATGCCGGAGATCCCCATATGTCCGCGTTTCTTCGCAATCGTAACCGCTTCGTTCACCGCTGCATGCGGCGGAATCCGGTCTAGATAGAGAAGCTGATAAGCGCTCAGGCGAAGCAGCTGATGCACCCAAGGCTGCAGCTTACTTACTCCTTTGGCTACGAACTTATCGAGCCAATAATCGAGCGTCAGCTGACGCTGGATCGTGCCGTAGACAAGCTCGGTAACAAGTCCTGCGTCAGCGCGTTCCAGCTTCGCATCCTGCAGCGTACGATTAAGCTGCAGATTGCTGTATGCGCCGGTCTCGGCTACTTTGACGAGAACGTCCATCGCCAATTCACGGGGCGACTTCGCCTTGCGGGATTGCGTCTGCGGAGCCGCTGATGAAGAGACAGCCGCTCCTTGCGGAGCCTTCCGAGGCGAATGGCCGCCACTTTGCCGTCTGCCTTGGGGCTTGCCGTTCTTTGCACCGGTCATTGCGCACCTCCGTCATCAAAGCTGCTGCCAGCTTCGATGCGGGCTCCCTTCAGCCACTCTGCGGCAGCCATCGCCTTCTTGCCTGCTGGCTGGATGTTAGTAAGCAGCAGCTGGCCTTGTCCCGTCTGAACGGTAATTCCCGTATTATCGGTACGAATAATCGTTCCCGGCGTTGCTCCAGCCTTGTCCCCGTTCGCTGCAGGAGAGCAAGACCAAACTTTGAACACCTCACCGCCCAAATAAGTGAAAGCCCCCGCCATCGGCGAAAGTCCGCGCACTTGATTGTATATCGCTCGAGCTGATTTGCTCCAATCTATACGTTCGTCGTCGCGGGTCAAATTGGGGGCGTAGGTCGCTTCTTCGTTATTTTGCGGTACGGCAACTGCCGTACCGTCCACGATGGAAGGCAGCGTTCTGCCCAGCAGCTCTGCTCCTGCCGCGCTTAGCTTCTCGAATAAAGTACCCGAAGTGTCATGTTCTTGGATAGCTACCTCTACCGAGCTGATCATATCGCCGGTGTCCAGCCCTTCAGCCATATACATGATCGTAACGCCGGTTTTGTCCTCGCCGTTAATGATCGAACGCTGAATCGGCGCTCCTCCGCGGTATTTCGGAAGCAGCGAGCCGTGCACGTTAATGCAGCCGAGACGCGGAACATCGAGCACGGCCTTCGGCAGTATTTGCCCATAAGCTGCCGTAACGATCAGATCAGGCGCCAGCTCGGCAATCGCAGCTGCCGCTTCTGCGCTGCGCATCCTCTCCGGCTGCAGCACAGGCAGTCCAAGCGACAACGCCGCTTCCTTCACAGGCGGCGGCGTAGGCGTTTTTTTGCGGCCCTTCGGCCGGTCTGGCTGCGATACGACAGCAACAACCTCGTAGTTCTGCTCCAGCAGAAGCTTCAAGGAGGGAACGGCAAACTCAGGCGTTCCCATGAATACAATACGCATGAATCTATTCGCCGCCTTTTCTTGGTCTCTCCGAAATGTCGTAAATGCTCTCGGCAAGATCGGTGAACAAAATGCCGTTCAGATGATCGACCTCATGCTGGAAGGCGCGTGACAAGTAGCCGCTGGCTTCTACCGTAAAGTACTCGCCGTCGGAGTTTTGCCCTTTCACGACAATGCGATCCGCGCGCATAACCTCGCCGTTCAAGTTCGGGATACTTAGACAGCCCTCAGGTCCAAGCTGTTCGCCCTCTTGCTCGACGATTACTGGGTTAACCATCTCGATCAGACCTGTCTCATCGCCTATGTCTACAACGATAACGCGCTTCGAAATGCCGATCTGCGGCGCAGCAAGGCCAACGCCCTCCGCATCGTACATCGTCTCCGCCATATCCTTGAGCAATTTTTTCAAGTTCGGATTAAACTTCGTTACTTCCTTTGCCTCTTCCCGCAATACAGGATCTGGGTCCTTCACAATGATACGGATACTCATGGTATTCCCTTCCTTTACTCATGTTAATAGTGAGAATATAACGTCTATATGGTATGGACGTAAATCTTGAACATGCTTATGTTTATAAAATAACTTGCGGATCCACATCGACGCTGAATTGCACCTGACGCTGGGGCGGACCGTCGCTAAACGGTGCGAGCGCCTCCTTAATAAGCGCGGAAGCGTCAATGCTACCACGATATTTTATCACACATTGAAAACGGTAGCGATCTTTCATTCTAGAGATTGGCGATGCGACCGGTCCAAGCACGTCGAAAGCTCTCGGCAAGCCGCTGCTGAGCGGAACGAGAATGCCCTGCTCTTCCGCCAGATCGCGCAGGCGCGAAGCGAATTGTTCGCCTACCGAGGAAAGCAGCGTAAGCTGCTCATGCGACATCGTTATGAGGATCAAGCGGCAATAAGGCGGATATCCCATTGCACCGCGATGGCGCAGTTCCTCAGTGATGAACGCAGCATAATCGTGGTGCTGAGCGGTTGTAACTGCATAGTGCTCAGGCGAATACGTCTGAATGACGACCTCCCCGGGCAAATGATGCCGCCCCGCGCGTCCCGCCACCTGTGTAAGCAGCTGGAACGTCCTCTCAGCCGCGCGAAAGTCAGGCAAGTTAAGCGACGTATCGGCCGCGATAACGCCCACTAGTGTAACGTATGGAAAATCCAGCCCTTTGGCTACCATTTGCGTGCCTAGGAGCACATCGGCTTTGCGCTCGCCGAACTGCTTAAGCAACTTCTCGTGGGCATTTTTCTCGGTCGTCGTATCCACGTCCATCCGAATTACGCGTATGCCGGGGAACAGCTTGGCAAGCTCCTCCTCGACCCGTTGCGTGCCTGTTCCAAAGTAGCGAATATGCTCGCTCTCGCAAGAAGGACAATTGGCAGGCGCTTGTTCGGCATGGCCGCAATAATGGCAGCGCATGACGCGCGTCTTCTGATGATATGTAAGAGAAATATCGCAATGCGGACATTGCGCGGTGTACCCGCAGGAGCGGCACATAACGAAGGTCGAATAGCCCCTCCGATTAAGCAGCAGCACCGATTGCTCGCCCTTCTCTAGACGATCGGTCAGCAGCTCGTGCAGCTTGCGGCTGAACATCGAGCGATTGCCTTCGCGAAGCTCCTCGCGCATGTCGATGACCTCAACCGGCGGAAGCGGACGTCCGCCTACCCGCTCCGGCATCGGCAGCAGCGCCGGCTCCCGGCCGCCAGTTGTACCCGATAGCTGCGCAGAACGGTTCGCTGCCGCGAAAGACTCGATCGAAGGCGTAGCCGAACCAAGCACAACGGCTGCGCCATGCTGCCTCGCCCTGCGCACCGCAACATCGCGCGCGTGGTATTTCGGACTCTCCTCCTGTTTGTAGGAGGATTCATGCTCTTCGTCGATAATGATAAGACCGATCGACTCGAAGGGAGCGAAGATCGCCGATCGTGCGCCGATGGCGACCTGCACTTGGCGGCTGCGGATTTTGCGCCATTCATCGTACCGCTCGCCATTCGACAGCCGGCTGTGCATAACGGCTACCGCATCGCCGAAGCGTCCCTTGAACCGCTCCACCATCTGCGGGGTCAAGGATATCTCCGGCACGAGCACGATCGCTTGCTTGCCGAGCTCCAAGCAATATTGAATCGATTGCAGGTAGACCTCGGTCTTGCCGCTGCCCGTTACGCCGTGCAGCAGCATCGTATCCGGCTCGCCCGATTGTACCGAGCGAACAATACGCTCGAACACCGCTTGCTGCCCCGGCATGAGCGGCAACGGCTTCGTGCGCTCGAACTCGCGGCCGGCATATGGATCGCGCTGCTGCTCAACCTCTTGAAGCTCGAGCAACCCTTTGCCCCCCAGTGCCCGAACAGTCGATGCCGAACCTCCGGTCGCCGCGATTAACGCCTGCAGTTGGAGCGGCTTGCCATGACTGAGCATATAAAGCAGCATATCGCGCTGCTTCGCCGCTCTTGCGGGCAGTTCCTCTGCTGCGGCCCTAATGGCCGCCTCTCCCGCTGTGCCGAGGAAGACGGTTAACACTTTCTTAATAGATAACCGATCTTTAATTGAGGCGTGCTCGATGAGCTCGCCAGCTCGAAGTCCGTTCTTCACTTCCTTCGCATAGTGAGGGAACAGCGCGAGCAGCGAATCAAGCTTCGCTGCGCCTCCTTGCGAGTTCAGCCAGTCCACCAATTCATCCGGAAGCTCCTGCTCGTCTTCCTCGGAAGTCTCCCCTAGCTCGATTACACGTTCGGCTTTCCCCTTCAGGGCTCCCGGTACCATCGCTTGCAGAGCAGTCGTCCATGAGCAGCAGTATTTATCGCTAAGCCACTTCGCGAGCTCTACTAGATCAGGCAGCAGCGGCGGCATCGGATCAAGCAGCTCAGACACGGCTTTAAGACGTTTCGGATCAATATCCGCCTCACCGGCAAGTCCAACAACGAAGCCTTGCAGCACGCGTCCGCCGAACGGCACGCCGACTCTGCTGCCGACCTCGATCCACGTCTCCATCTCGAATGGGACCAAATAGTCAAACGGCCGATCCGTCTGGCGGCTCGGCACGTCTACGATCACTTTGGCAATCATGACTTCATTCCCCCGCTGCTGCGCGGCAACCGTTCCGCGACAACCTCTAGAAGCCTGCGGGCGATCGACCGTTTCGATTGCAACGGCAACGATTCCACGAGCCCTCCGGCATCGAACAGCTTAACGATGTTCGTCTCTCCGTTGAAGCCCGCTCCGCTCTCGCTCACATCGTTCGCTACGATCAGATCACAGTTTTTGCGTTGCAGCTTGTCCATTGCATAATGGTCCAGCTGCTCCGTCTCGGCAGCAAAGCCAACAAGAAATTGATGCCGCTTCCTCTCGCCTAACTTCTGCAAAATATCGGTTGTCCTCTCCAGCTCAAGCGTGAGCCGGTCACCGTTTTTCTTAATCTTCTGTCCGCTGACAACGACCGGTCGATAGTCGGCCACAGCCGCCGCCTTCACGACAATATCAGCCTCGTCGTATTCCGCAGTAACGGCAGCCAGCATCTGCTCAGCTGATTCTACTCTAACGAGCTTAACACCCGCAGGCGGGGCGGCAGACGTTCTGCCCGCAATGAGCGTCACGTCCGCGCCCATCAGCAGGGCAGCCTCTGCAATAGCGAAGCCCATCTTGCCGGAGGAATCATTCGTCAAGTAACGAACGGGATCAAGTCGCTCCATCGTTCCGCCAGCCGTCACGATGACCCGCTTGCCGGCAAGCAGGCTCCCGCTGGAGAGCCAATCTTCAACCGCTGCCACAATATCTTCGGGCTCGGCAAGACGCCCCTTCGCGACATAACCGCAAGCGAGCTGCCCGGTGCCAGGCTCGACGAACATAACGCCTCGCGAGGCAAGCAGCTCCATATTCGCAACAACGGCCGGATGCTCATACATATGCACATTCATGGCCGGAGCAACAACGATCGGACACGTCGCGGCGAGCAGCGTCGTGCTCAGCATATCGTCTCCTTGCCCTCCGGCAAGCTTGGCAATCGCATTCGCGGTCGCTGGAGCAATAATAATAAGATCGGCATGATCGGCTAGGTCGATATGCGAGACGACAGCCGGGTCGCGCTCATCGAACGTATCGATATATACAGGATTTCGCGACAGCGTTTGCAACGTTAGCGGCGTAATGAACTTCGTCGCGGACTCCGTCATGATGACGCGAACGTTAGCGCCGGCCTGCACAAGCTTGCTGCATAGCGCTGCTCCCTTATAAGCGGCGATTCCGCCGGTAATTCCAAGAATAATAGATTTTCCTCTTAGCATGCTTATGTCTCCTGTCACTGCCCATTCGTCCGTTCTTTCGCTATATTGATATGCGCTACATGATGCTTGCCATGCCAAGCTACGAAACCTAGGAAATAAGCAAGACCGATCTGCTTACCTTCCCCGGGATGATAAAACTGTTTATCGTAATCGGAACGCTCCATTGAACGAAGCAGCAGCACCCAGCGCGCATAAATGCCTTCGACGATTGCCAGGCTAATATCCGGCGATGCGTTCAAGCTATCAGCTGTTTCCGCCCACTGCTCTTCGTCGAATGGCTTAATGGTCGGATTTTTCTCCGTCAAGGCAAGCTTGAAGCGGGAGAAAGAGTTCATTGTGGCGTCTGCAAGATGATGTGCGACTTGACGGGCTGTCCAGCCTCCGCTTCGATAAGCGGTATCAAGCCCTTCCTCGGACAATCCGGATAAAGCCTCTCTAAGCTGACCGGGCAATTTTTCCATATCGGAAATCCATTGATCCTTCTGCTTCGTCGTCATACCTTCGTACACATATCTGCCAATCGGGTAACGCAGCTTTTCCATTTGCTTCGCCTCCTGACACCTATTTTCCCTATCATACCATATGCCGATTTAAAATCTAACTGCGCTTTCATCTTTTTTTGGCCGATTACAGACGTCTTTCCGCCTGCCTTAATTGATGCGTCAGCAAGTAAAGTTCGGCGATATCATGTCTACCGATCTCCTCGAAACGCCGTACGGCTTCATCAATATCTACGACGTCGACGACGGAAATCTGTTCCCCATCCGGCGGGTTCAGCGGCTTGCCGACAAGCTCCACCTCGCCATAGCCGACAAGCCTAATAAAGCTAGGATGCGGAATATGCGGCCGATACGGCTGGGCAGCCGAAGATCGGCATTTGAAGCAGCCAAACCGCGTATACGACTTCAGCTCGGCTCCAAGCTCCTCCCGCACTTCGCGCACAAGCGCATCCTGATAATGCTCGCCGGGCTCAAGCGTCCCCCCCGCGAGCTCCCACCGTCCATCCTCAAGCTGAATGACCGCGTAATGCTCACCGACTGTCGGTATGATGCTAATGTTGCTTACAAGCGATTCATCTATCTCCATATCCAGCGTAAAACAATTTTCTACCGCTCCCCATACAATAGGCTGCGATAAAGCTTTATACTGCTCCAACTCTGTGTACATTCGTTTTTCCTCCTGCCCTCTTTATTACGCGCCGACTCTATGAAAATACAAAGAAGCTGTCCGAAGGTCAATGACCACCGGACAGCCTCCATATTCCGTGCCTTATTGCTCGTCTTTGGTGACGTTGGATTCCACTATTAAAATATCGTTATAAATTTCTTCAAGCGCTACGCCAACATATTTGCGGGAACGCGGGTTGCGAAGCTCGGATTTCTCACCGTTGCGAAGCATGCGTGCGCGTCTGGAAGCCGCAACGACCAGCGTGTACTTGCTGTCTACCTTCTTAACCATTTCGTCAATGGACGGATATAACATTATTCATTCTCCTCACTCATGCTTTCTCAATAGCCGCTTGCGCTTCCGCTAGGTAAGGCATAACCCTCTCACTGCGGCAATGCTCAGCGACAACAATGCTCTGAATACGATGGCAAGCCGAGTCGATCTGATCGTTCACGACTGCATAATCATAATGGCGAAGCAGGTTCATCTCTTCCACTGCAACGTTCATCCGATGATTAATCGTATCCTGCGATTCCGTGCCTCGGCCCGTAATACGCTGCTTCAATTCCTCCATGGAAGGAGGCATTAGGAAAATAAATATCCCTTGCGGGAACTTCTCCTTCACCTTAAGGGCGCCTTGCACTTCAATCTCCAGAATAATGTCCTTGCCGCTCGCAAGCGTGCGTTCGACAAAGTCTCTTGGCGTTCCGTAGTAGTTGCCTACATACTCGGCATGTTCAAGCAACGCGTCGCGCGCGATCATGTCCTGGAACTGCTCTTTCGATTTGAAGAAGTAGTTGACGCCGTCAACCTCTCCCTGTCTCGGCTGCCTCGTAGTAGCTGACACAGAGTAGACGATATCCGGCATCTTGCTCCGAAGAGCCGTACACACCGTTCCTTTGCCGACACCGGCAGGTCCGGATAAAACAATTAGCAATCCCATATTCTTAATACTCCCCGTACTATTCGTCGTTATCGTCATCCTTGGTGGATAACCGGTGTGCCACCGTCTCCGGTTGTACAGCCGATAAAATGACATGGTCGCTGTCCGTAATAATAACGGCACGCGTCCGGCGTCCATATGTCGCATCGATAAGCATGTGACGGTCGCGCGCTTCTTGGATGATCCGCTTAATAGGCGCCGATTCCGGGCTTACGATCGAAATAATGCGATTTGCCGATACAATGTTGCCAAACCCGATATTAATAAGCTTTATAGCCAACCCAGGTTCCCCCTTCGCCCCCACTAATCCTTATGCTTCTGCCTCTAATAAACTTCTATTATTAATAATGTGAATACGACGAAGTTTGCGTTCTTGCCAAATACCGACAGAACTACTGCACTATTGTTGACGAAAAAACCTCGGAGCATACGTGATACGGTTGCTGCCCGCTTCGTGCTGGGGCACAGGTTCGTGCTTGTCTGAATTGGAAGGAGCATGGCAACGGTATCCAAACTTTATTATATTCTAATTGATTTTCCGCTTACGAACAAGGGAAAAAGCGAAAAGAGCACAAAATGCTCATATTCGCTCTCTCTTAGGCAATGGTGCTCATTGTTTCTCTGTTTTGCGCCATACATATTCCGTCAATTGAACCGCCATGTCGTAGAACATGAACGGAGTAATCAAGTAAATGCCGTTAAAATGAGGCAAAGCGCAATCAAGCAGCTCCTTTGCGATCTTAACGCCCTCCGCGCGGCCTGCCTCGCCTTCGAGCCCAGCCATCCGTTGCCGCACCTCGTCCGACAGTTGAATGCCCGGCACTTCGTTATGCAAATATTCGGCGTTCCGTCCGCTGGCCAGTGGCATGATGCCGATGAATACCGGCACGGACAGTTGTTTCGTCGCTTCCGCAACCTTCACGATCAGATCGGGATCATAAACAGGCTGCGTCATGATATAGTCGGCGCCGGAAGCAATCTTCCTTTCAAGTCGCTGAACCGCTTTGTCCAAGTGCTTGACGTTCGGATTGAACGCCGCTCCGACCACGAACTTCGCCTTCTGCTTCAGCGGCTTGCCGCTGAATGCCGTTCCGTCGTTAAGCTGTTTAATCATTCGAATCATCTCGAACGATGTTAAGTCATACACCGAGCTGGAGTCAGGCAGATCGCCGAAGCGTGCCGGATCGCCCGTTACGGCGAGCACATGGTCGATGTCCAGCGCATCAAGTCCCATCATATGCGACTGCGTGCCGATCAGATTGCGGTCTCGGCAGGCAATATGAACGAGCGGACGGATGCCGACCCGCTCTTGAACGAGCGCGGCCAATGCGATGTTGCTCATTCGCGTAACCGCAAGCGAGTTGTCCGCCATCGTAACGGCGTCCGCGGACGCCGCCTTAAGCGCCGCCGCACCGTCCATGAACTTGCGAATGTCTAGATCGCGCGGAGGATCAAGCTCCACGATGACCGTATGCCGCTGCTTAACGAGATCTACGATCGAAGGCTCGCGTTCAACCGCCGACTGATCAGCCGGCTGCTCTTGAGACGCTCCATCGTTAGCGGTTCGCGGTGTGATCGTTTCTGTTTGCGGCGCCGCAGGCGTACGCAGCGGGGCAGCGTTTCCGCTCTGCGGCACATAGCCGTCTAACGCCTGCGCGATAGCGGCGATATGCTCCGGCGTCGTACCGCAGCAGCCGCCGATAATACGCGCGCCGCGGTCCGCGAAGCGAAGCGCCGTCTCGGCAAAGTACTGCGGTCCTGCCGAGTACGTATATTTGCCGTCCACATAATCCGGGAAGCCCGCATTCGGAAATACGGACAAAGGAAGTCCGATCGGACCGTCTATCGTATCAATCGCCCGCATTATCCCGTTAGGGCCGCTTCGGCAATTAAGGCCAACAACGTCTGCGCCTTCCTGGCGAAGCGTCTCATAGGCATCCTTTAGGCCGATGCCGTCTTGCGTGCGGCCGATATCGTCAACTGCGAATTGACAAATAATAGGTAGCTTCGACACGTTTCTTGCAATCCGCAGGGCAAGCAGCATCTCGTCCAAATCGTAGAACGTCTCGAACAAGAGGCCGTCCACGCCCTCCTCAAGCAAAGCATGGATTTGGCGTTCATAGGATTCGCTTACGATCGCCGTACGCATGTTTCTCAGCTTGCCGTCGCGGATCGAGCCGACAGCGCCGACAACATACGCATCCGCTCCGACGGCCGAACGCGCGATTCGGACACCTGCGCGGTTAATCGCTTCCATCTCTGCCTCAAGGCCGTATTTCAACAGCTTCTCGGTATTGGCCGAGAACGTATTCGTCTCAATCACTCTTGCGCCCGCTTCATAATAACTGCGGTGAACATGTTCAATGACATCAGGTCTAAGCGTATTGAATTCCTCGTAAGAAACGCCAACAGGGAACCCCATCTGATACAGATAGGTTCCCATCGCGCCGTCTCCGGTCAATATGCGCTCTTGCAGAGCTTGTCGCAAATCCGGCTTCATCTTTTCTCTTTCACCCATCCTGCGCGGACGCCTACAGCGTCCCGCGGAAAACTTCCGCAGCAGGTCCTGTCATATATACGTGATTGTCCGCTTCATTCCATTCAATGAACAGATCGCCGCCTTTAAGCGATACGGTTGCCTCGCGGTCTGTCGCTCCGTTAAGCACGGACGCTACGACAGTCGCACATGCTCCTGTTCCGCAAGCGAGCGTTGGACCTGCGCCGCGCTCCCATACGCGCATATCGGTTTGCGTACGCGAATTGACCGTAACGAATTCCACGTTGATCTTGCGCGGGAACATCGGATGCGTTTCCAGCTTCGGTCCCCAAGTATTCAGATCGAAGTTCACCGCATCGTCCACGTAGATCACGGCATGCGGATTGCCCATCGATACGGCAGTAAAGCGGAATTCGCGTCCGTCAACCTCGATCGGATGCTCGATAACGCGCTCTGCGTCTACCGTCGTCGGCACTTGCAGACCATTCAGGATCGGCTCGCCCATATCGACGCGTACGCTTTGCACTTTAGCGTCGCTAACCGTCAGTTGCACTTTCTGTGCCCCTGCGCCCAGCGTCTCGATCGTAATCTCTTCTTTATTCGTAAGACCGTTATCGTAGACGTACTTCGCGACGCAACGAATCGCATTGCCGCATTGCTCGGCCTCTGAGCCGTCCGAATTAATGATGCGCATACGGAAATCAGCGATTTCTGATGGCAAAATATAGACGAGACCGTCTGCCCCGACACCGAAAAATCGGTTGCATAGCTGGGCAGCAAGTTCAGCAGCGTTGCCTGGAAGCTGCTGCTCGCCTGCGACAACGATAAAGTCATTTCCTAGTCCGTTCATCTTTGTAAAGTTCATCTATTAGCCCTCTCCTTAACCTTACGTATGTCTAATAAGCTATTAATAATGCTATTAGCATACCGTAAAGAAAGGAGAAAGGCTATTCATAATTTGTATCATCATTTGCATTATTCCGTTATCTGGCTGCCGTTTGCGGACGGAATGGCGTCTTCGATTGCGACTTGTTTTTTCGCGTGCCCATGACGCTGCCGATACCCATGAGGAAGGTAGGAATGCCTGCCGCGACGAAGACGAGACACCATTCGCGGAAGCCAAGCGGAACGGTCTTAAAGATCGGCTGYAACGCGTCGATATAGAGTACGCCTAGCATAAGGATGAGCGACGAGAGCACGGCCAGCACCAAATATTTGTTTTGCAGCGGGTTGCGGTGGAAAATCGAGCGCGAGCTGCGGCAATCGAATACGTGAATGAGCTGGGCCATAACGAGAGTGGCGAATGCGACTGTCTGCGCCTTTATCAAGTGGTCGGCGCTTCCCGGCGCCTCCCTGAGCGTAATCCAGAAAGCGCCCAGCGTACAGACGCCAATCAGAATGCCCCTGCTTATGATCTTCCAGCCCAACCTGCGGGCAAATATACTTTCCTTGGACGTTCTCGGCTTATGCTGCATCAGATCCTTCTCGGCCTGATCGACGCCAAGCGCCATGGCAGGCAGGCCGTCGGTTACGAGGTTGACCCATAAGATTTGGATCGGCACGAGCGGCAGCGGCAGACCCGCCATCATCGCAAGGAACATAACGAGTATTTCGCCAACGTTGGATGCGAGCAAGTAACGAATAAACTTTCTAATGTTCTCATAGATGCCCCTGCCCTCTTCGATAGCAGCTACGATTGTGGAGAAGTTGTCATCGCTCAGCACGAGCGCCGAAGCTTCCTTCGATACGTCCGTGCCCGTTATGCCCATCGCAATGCCGATGTCGGCCGCCTTGATTGCAGGAGCATCGTTCACTCCGTCGCCGGTCATCGCCACGACATGGCCTTGACGCTGCAGCGACTTAATAATACGCAGCTTATGCTCAGGCGATACTCGCGCATAGACGTAAGTGTTATCGACGAGTCGATCAAGCTGCTCGTCAGTCATCGCTTCAAGCTGCTTGCCGCTCATTGCGATACCTCCGCGCGGCATAATGCCAAGCTGCCCGGCGATAGCTTCCGCCGTCAATTGGTGATCGCCTGTAATCATAACCGTCTTGATGCCCGCGCGGCGGCAAGTTGCAATCGCGTCTTTCACCTCGCGGCGAGGCGGATCGATCATGCCGGTCAAACCAACGAACACGAGCTGGCTCTCGACATCTTGTTCCGAATCGCACTTGTCGGTCGTTCGCAGGTCGCGGTAAGCGAAGCCCAATACGCGAAGCGCCGATTGCGCCATCACTTCTCCCGCATCCGCGCACTTGCGCTTCAGCGTCTGCGTGAACGGCACGACCTTGCCGTCCCACAGTACGTAGCTGCACAGCTCCATCAGCATATCCGGCGCGCCTTTCGTGCATACAAGCCTGCCGCCCTGATGAGATACAACGACAGACATTCGTTTGCGCTCGGAATCGAACGGAAACTCTTGCTCCCTTTTATAGAGCATTTCCAACGATTTCGCCGATGAGCCTAGCTTCGCGGCAAGAACGGCAAGCGCTCCTTCTGTCGGATCGCCCTTCAGAACCCATTCCTCCTGCGGCTCCTTGCTCTTGCGGCGCTTCGTCTCCTCCGCCTCAACCTTCACAACCTGCGCATTATTGCATAACGCGCCAACTTGCAGCAGCCGCTTGACCGACTGGTCATGCTTCACGTCAAGCGCCTTGCCGTCCTCGTATATGTTGCCGACCGGCTCATAGCCTTCGCCGCTCACTTCCAATTGGCGGCCTCCAAGCCAGACATGCGTAACCGTCATTTTATTTTGCGTCAGCGTACCCGTCTTATCGGAACAGATGACAGAGGCGCAGCCAAGCGTCTCAACGGAAGGCAGCTTGCGCACGATCGCCTTTCGCTTTATCATCCGCTGTACGCCAAGAGCAAGCGCAATCGTCACGATGGCCGGCAGTCCTTCAGGAATAGCTGCGACTGCAAGACTGACGCCTGCAAGGAACATGCCGTAAGGCTCTTGACCGTGCAAAATGCCTGCAACGACAACCATAATCGTTAGCCCTATGGCGACGATGATAAGCAGCTTCCCAAGCTGCTCCAGCCGATGCTGCAGCGGCGTCTCCATCGACTCCGTCTGCTGGATCAAATCGGCGATTTTGCCCATTTCGGTATTCATGCCCGTTCGGACGACAACGCCTTTGGCCGTTCCGCGCGTCAGCATCGTGCCCATGAAGCCGATATTGCGCTGATCGCCCAGCGGCAGCTCATCGTCATCGATCGCGCCGGCATGCTTGCCGACAGGGACCGATTCGCCGGTGAGCGCCGACTCCTCCGCATAACAGCTGTTTGCTTCGATCAACCGCAGGTCGGCCGGAATACGGTCCCCGCTCTCCAGACTGACGATATCGCCAACGACAAGCTCCTTAGCCGGTATCGTAACCCATTCGCCTCCGCGCATCGCCTTGGCTGCCGGGGCAGATAACTCCTTAAGCGCGCGCAGCKAACGTTCCGCCCGAAATTCCTGCACAAATCCGAGAACCGCATTAATGACAATAATGGCGATAATCGTAATAGCGTCCAGGTACTCGCCGAGCAGCCCCGATATAAGCGTTGCGCCCATTAACACAAGCACCATAAAGTCTTTGAATTGATTTAGAAATAGAATGATCGGAGAAACGCGTTTTCCCTCAGACAGCTCATTGCGCCCGTTCTCCTCCAGCCTCTGCGCCGCTTCGGACGCGGTCAGCCCCTTCTCAGGGGAGATGGACAGCATGTCGACAAGCTCGCTTGTCCCCATTTGATGCCAATTCTTTTGTTCCATGGTATAACTCCCTCCCATATTGTACCCGCTACCCGCTGCAAGCGAAGCAGCGTAATGGCCGACGCCGGCCCTTCGGACAGCCTTTCTAGGGTAAATGTATTCGGACATCCTGGAAATTATCCCAAAAGGGACTTAAGTTTTTGGCTTAACTATGGCATGATAGGAGAAGACTTACGCGAAGGAAGAGAGGAATAACAGCTATGGCTTTAGACGGTATTGTCACCAGAGCAATAACCCATGACCTGCAACGCTGCATAGGAGCGCGTATACATAAGATCCATCAACCAACCGAGCATGAGCTTGTACTCAGCATCAGAGGTGCGGGCGTGCAAGGCAAGCTGCTGCTGTCGGCGAATCCGACATATCCGAGGGTACACTGGACGACTTCAAGCTACTTGAATCCGATGGAAGCGCCGATGTTCTGCATGCTGCTCCGCAAATATTGTGAATCCGGCATTATAGAAGGCATTCGCCAAATCGATAACGAGCGTGTCATTCATATCGATGTGAAGCATCGGGACGAGCTCGGCGATATTTCTGTCAAGACGATTATTATCGAAATAATGGGCCGTCATAGCAATATCATCTTAGTGGACCCTGCCACACAAACGATTCACGACGGCATTCATCATGTCACGCCCTCGATTAGCAGCTATCGGATCGTCATGCCGGGCAGCAACTATACACCGCCACCTGACCAAAGCAAGACAAATCCGTTCGTCATTGACAGCGAGGAACAATTCCGAGAAGCGTACGAACATACAACGGAAGGCTCGGCAGCAGGCAAACGGCTTGTTGAAGCATTCAGCGGATTAAGCCCGCTTATCGCCAAGGAAATCGCTTATCGCGCTGGAACAGAGGCGGAGGACACGGGCGCAATATGGCGCAGCTTCGAGTCGTTTATAGGTGAGATGAGAGCGCACCGATACTCCCCCGTCATCAAAACCGATGAAAATAGCGGCAAAATGTATTTCTCCGTTACCGAACTAACTCATATTAACGGTGCCCTGGCCTCCTATCCGGCCGTTAGCGAATGTCTGCAGGCGTTCTTTGGGGACAAGGCGCAGCGGGATACTGTCAAGCAACGCGCAGCCGATCTGATCCGCTTCGTACAGAATGAGAAAGCGAAGAACATCTCAAAGATCACGAAGCTGGAAGATACGCTCGTAGAAGCGAAGGATGCGGAGAAATATAGAGTGCTCGGCGAACTGCTGACCGCTTATATGCATCAGATAAAGCGGGGCGATACGACAATCGAGCTTGTCAACTTCTATGACGAGGAGCAAGCCGTCGTTACGATCGAGCTTGATCCGCAGCTCACCCCTTCAGACAATGCTCAGCGCTACTTTAGACGTTATACGAAACATAAGAACAGTCTCACGATCGTCGCCGAGCAAATGGAGATCGCCCAGAAGGAGATTGAATACTTCGAATCGCTGCTCCAACAGCTCGATAATGCGGCCATTACCGACATTGAAGAGATACGCGATGAGCTCGTAGAGCAAGGTTATATGAAGGAACGCGGTCGGCGAGGCCCTAAGAAGAAAAAATCGCTTAAGCCTACGCTGCTGCGCTACACTTCTTCTGAGGGCGTAGAAGTATACGTTGGCAAAAACAACACGCAAAACGAATTTTTAACGAACCGTCTAGCTTCTCCGTCCGACACTTGGCTGCATACAAAGGATATTCCCGGTTCCCATGTCGTCATTCGGGGCGGAGACTTCGGCAATGCGACACTTGAGGAAGCGGCAATGCTTGCGGCGCATTATAGCCAAGCGCGAGACTCAAGCTTGATTCCGGTCGACTACACGTTCATCCGTCATGTCCGCAAGCCGAATGGCGCTAAGCCGGGCTTCGTCATTTACGATAATCAGAAGACGCTGTTTATTACGCCGGATGAAGAGCGGATCAAGAGCCTGGTATCCGTAAGCAGCTAACCTTCCACCATCATCGCAAAAAAAATCACGGACTTGTTCTACTGAACAAGCTGCCGTGATTTTTTTGGCGTTATGGACCCTTCATACGTTCGGTCGACGCAAATATGCAATCGTGCCTGCATCTACTGTACGGCTGCCGACCGCGCCATGGAATACTTTCCCTTGCCGAGAGCCGTGAAAGTCCGAGCCGCCTGTAACGATCAGGTTATATTGAGCCGCCATTGCAGCATACCGAGACTTTTCCTTCTCGCCGTGATCATAGTGAAACACTTCGATTCCGTTCACGCCGTGCTTCACAATAGCTTCAACAAGCTCATCGTCCCCATACAAACCTGGATGTGCGATAACACTCGTCCCGCCGGCTTCACGTATCCAATCGACCGCATCGAATGGCGTAGGCCGCGGTGGATTGACATAGGCGGCAGCACCGCTCCCCAAATACTTATCGAACGCCTCGCTTATCGAAGTGACGACACCTAAGCGAAGGAGCACCTCCGCAATATGCGGCCGTCCAATGCTGAACGCCTTTACGGAGGCCTCGCTTGAAGCCTGCTTGGACCGTGCTGCTTCACGCACATCGTCCATCGTAATGTCTACACCGAGCTCATTCAGCCGATTAACGATCATTTCATTCCTGCGATTACGGACATCTCTTAAGCTCTCCAGCCTTGCGAGCCACTTTGCATCCGATCCATTCGTGAAGTAGCCGAGAATATGAATATCGTTGCCGCTTGCGACGGTGCTTACTTCCACGCCCGGCACGACCGTTATGCCAAGACGCTCGCCTTCAGTCAGCGCTTCGTCTACTCCAGCCACTGTATCATGATCAGTTATCGCGACAGCAGCCAGTCCAGCAGCCTTAGCGAACTGAACAATTTCCGATGGCGAATGCAGGCCGTCCGATGCCGTCGTATGTGTATGAAGATCAGCTAACCCATCTTTTATAACCATTGCTGCAAGTCCCTCTCTCTCAGAAACGTCAAAAAAGTAACCGCTGAGATCGGCAGCAGCGCCGATTTCAAATAGATCGAATAAAATTGCCGCTGGAAGTTGGCATCAGGAATTTTTATCATCCGGATAAGTCCAAGCGCTACCTCGTGCTTGACTGACGACGCAGAGAGGAACGAGATGCCAAGACCCGCTTCCACCGCCGACTTCACTGCACCTGTGCTCCCGAGCTCCATTACGATCTTCATGCTTGCCGGATCAATCTTCTTCCGCTTCAATTGCTCTTCCATGACAATCCGCGTTCCCGATCCCTGCTCTCGCAAGACGAACGCATACTCCATGACCTCCTCAAGCGCTACCGACTCTCGGTCCGCAAGCGGATGATCTTTCGAGACGATAAGCCGCAGCTCGTCGCTCATCACCGCTTCCATATGCATATCGGGATGATTAACAGGCGCTTCGATTAGGCCGAAATTTAATTGATGATTCAAAATATCTTCCATTATTTGAGAGGTATTCATAACCTTCATGCTGATTGCTATATGCGGATATTCCTGACCGAACGGCCCTAGCAGCCTCGGCAATATATACTCTCCGATCGTTAAGCTTGAGCCTAGCTGCAGTCTTCCTTTCAACTGCTTCGTGAAGGCTGACATCGCCTGATCGGTATCTCGTATCAAATCAATGCTGCGCTCCGCGTAAGGCATAAGCGCTCGGCCCGCCTCGGTCAGATCGATTCGCTTGGTCGAACGCTGCAGCAGCTTCGTCCCGAAGTAATCCTCAAGCGACTGCACCTGCATCGTCACGGCCGGCTGGGTCATATGCAGCGCCTGTGCCGCTGCCGAGAAGCTGCCCCTCTCCGCAACCGTAAAGAAAATATGCAATTGATGAAAATTAAGCGCCATTGGTAAGTCATCCTTCCTTTGTATTCCCGTTATTATACTACAAAGCGTTTGCATAGTCGTATCGTATATGCAAAAAAAGCATGCAATCCATAAAAGATCGCATGCCTGAGGGCTGTACATCTATGTTGTTGCCATTACTTGCGCTTTCTGCTGTTCTTCACTAAAGTCATGCGGCGCGAATGACGCAGCCATGAGTAATAGGACTTAAGGTCACGCAGCTCGATTGTCTCCGACATGCGTCCTAGAAACGTCACAACAATCATCTTCTGCAGCGGGCGGCCCGTAATATCGGTTTCTGTGAAGGAATCTGCGAATTCGGCCACAAATACTAAATCGTCATCAATCAAATAAACGTCCTGCTCGTTGCGGTAGTACGGCTCGATCCGTCCGTTCTTAAGACATTCCCACAAATACTCGGCAATATCTTCAAATCCGGTCTTCTCACTCTCAATACGGTCGATCCAGCGGCTTTTGGCGTGATTCGTAATTACGATATCAGCTACTTTTTTATCGCCAAGACCGACATAAAACGACTCATATGTATTCCATCTTCTCGTCATTTTATCCTTCATTACGCAACCTACTCCTCCTAACGAACCAGGGCTTTTTTACTATGAATTTAATTCCATTCTAACACGCTCGTCCGATTTTTCAACATTAAATTAAAGACGATACATATATGTAATTATATGTAAATCTACCCTAACAAAAAAGAACGCGTCTAGCAACTTTAAGATGCTAGACGCGTTCTATTCTACTTATACCTCATCCGCTTACAGGCTATAGGATCTTGTCTTATCTTCGCTATCCTTGCTGTATTCCGTCTTGATCTCATTGCGGTAGGAGCGCTCGATCTTGCGGACATAAGGCAATCTATCCATCTGGCGCACCGCTTCCTCTGCACGGTCGGCATTCATGTACATCACTACGTAATGCATCTTGCGCGACATATAATGAACCGTTCCGAAACGCTCCAGCGACCTTGCCGCCTTCAAATCACTTACCCATACGATATAACCTGTTCTCTCCGGCAGCATCGCTCGCTTACCTCCTGCTTCATATATTAACCGCAGCCACCGCTTCCGCAACTGCAAGAGCCGCCGCTTCCGCAGCCGCCGCCAGACGCTTTCTCGTTGCTAGGCACTTTGATATTCTCGGATACCGATTCGGCGATCATACGCGACACTTCATACAACATTTCGTCGACTGCCTGCTCGGCAAGCTTGAAATTGCGTACGCTCTCAATATCGCCTAAGCTCCGCTCGATCAACTTTACTTTGTCCTTAGCGGCATTATAATCCGGATGGAATCTTCCGAAGCGCTCGCATTCCTCGAACAGCTCCTTCGCTTTCGCGAACTGCCTGGACATTTGCTTCACTTGCTCATCGGCATTCACAGCCGACTTCCAATATAAATATTCGGCAACTTCCGCCGATTCATTGATCCAATCACCTAATTCATAGGCACAAAGCAGCAGCGACGCCATATCGAGCGAAGACACGCCGCTTTCGGGCTGCTCATACAGAGTCTCCTGCACCCCTTCGACAGTTGGCATTCGTCCACCTCTTTTCCACTTGCTTACTTCTACACTATCATATCATAACCGCTTAGCCAATAGGTAGAGATTATTATGGATATGGACGGCCAGGAATAACGATCCTCATCTCGTCCCACATATCCGGTGTCAGCCTTATCGGCTTATGATCCGTCGCCTTATCATTTCTGAGTATGCCCACAACTGCCCAGTCTCCACCTTGCTGCTCGAGACGTTCAGGAACGAATGAATGCAGCTCGTTATCCATCCGAAGCTGAAGAGGAGATTGCCAGGCTARCGCTCTCTCAATAAGCTCCTTGCGCGTGGAATGATGGTATGCGCGCAGCTGCTTCGTCCACATTGCAGGCACAGTCTGCTCCCGCGAATGCAATTGATCGTTCAGTCGTACCTTAGCGCTCGCGAGCTCAAAGTGCGCGAGCGTGCTCGGCTCGTATAGGAACGAATACGTGCCAGTGCGTCTTGCTTCAGCATCATCCGCTTCGGCTTCCTTATCCGAACCGGATACCGCCTCGCTAATAACAGGATACAAGGCTGATACGTAAGATGCTGCTGTCTCCTTCGAGCGCAGCGCCTTCTGCGCCGGATAACCGGCACGCTGCAACAGCTTTCTGATATCAGGGACTAGTGATGAATCAACTATGAAATCGGTTGAGCCGATTTCATGCAAAAGCATCGGAGCAAGCTCACTGCTCATACGAACCCAATCTGCCATCTGCTTATTATCGCATCGCAGCAGCGTTACTTCTTCGAACCAAGTGCGGCAAGCTCTGCTCGTCCACTCCTCCAGCATCACACCGACGGTTTCGGGCAGCGCCGATTGTCCGCTCTGCTGCTCCAGCCATGAGATCATTGACAGCTTCGTTCGCCCGAACTCCAGGGCACGCGTCACGGAGCTTGCTGTCAATCGATATATAGCAACCGTTTCATCAGCGACCAGCTCGGCGATAAGCGCGAGCTCCCAATGAACCGCCAAGCGGCAGCCAGGCTCTACGATGATTTCACCATTCTGCTGCACACGCAGCTGGCGATCACCATAATTGACACTAGCAGCAGATCCCTCCACTGCATCTATATTCCTTGCATTTGCGTTCAGCTTCCATCTAATAAACTCCGTTGTCTTTCCGCTTGACGTTGCTTGGGCTGCTTCCATCCATCCGAATGCTAGCAGCAGCGTCGGCCAATCAAGCGTCTTCCCTCCCGCTTCCTTATCCAGCTTCCATTGAATCTGCAAACCTCGAATATCATCGGTTCGATACCATTTGCCGACTTCCAGCGCACATAGGGCAGAAACAAGATGCGCGGATGCGGTATCCACGGGCAGCAGCAGATCCAAGCACCATTGCAGCAGACGCCATTCTCGTTCTTCTTCGTCTTGCCATAGCCAAGCGGCTAGACGATCCTCGCTCCATCGGACCATATCATTATCGATTCGAATCAAATTGAATGCCGCTGCTGCTTCTAATAGGAATGCCGCCTTCAAGGAATAGTGCTCTCGCTTAGACCAGCTTAATCCGGAGGCCATCAACGTATGCTCCTCGAACACCGCCTTCTGCACGATAGCGGCAACTGTTTTTTTCGCTAATACGCCTTTTGCTGTCAACGACATACTGCTTTGCCCCATCGCAGCCAGCGCATCCATTAACTGCTTGCCAAGCGATTTGTTGACCGGCATTGCCGTCACTGCGCCTGATAACAGCATATCGCTAGACGAGACCTGCTGCACTTCGGCCGGAAACAACGATTGCTGCCATGGCAGGAAGCTGTCTCTAGGCAGGAAGCATATCCGCTCGCCCCATACTTTAACGACAGCGAACAGAATGCCGGCTTGCTCCAGCTCCGCCTGTGCCATATCGCATTCCGCGCCCGACATCATCGTTCGCCTCCGCACTTCTCTTATAAGACGCTCCTCGGTTATCGGCTCTGCCCCGAATGCCCTGATCATTTCTGTAAGCAGCATCGCGGCATGAGAAGACAGCTTATCCGCAGCCTCCCCTACTGCTTGAAGATTCGAAGCAGCTTCCGCCCAGTCCATCCGCCTTCGATTAGCGTCCGACCAGACGCGATGATTAATGAAGTCCATTTGTTGCTGTTTCGTTAACTTCTTGGACAACTCGCTCAGCTTCACTGGTTTACAGCCTCCTTATTGGCATCCAGATCAGAGAGCAGCAGTCGATCATAGGTATAGCCTTGTTCCAGCATGAACAACTGACGTTTCAACGCGAATTCCGTTTCTTTCGTGTGATCGGTAACGATCGTATAAAACCAAGCCTCGTTCGTGGCTGCCTTGGGACGCAGCAGCCTTCCAATGCGCTGCGCCTCCTCCTGTCTGGACCCGAAGCTGCCCGACAGTTGGATCGCAACTGCCGCGTCCGGCAAATCAACGGCAAAGTTGGCCACCTTGGATACGATCAGCACCCCAATTTCGCCCGACTTGAACCGATCATAGAGCTTCTGCCGCTCGACATGCGGCACTTCCCCTGTGAGTAAAGGAGCATTAAGCTTCTGCGATACGTCACGCAGCTGTTTCAAATATTGGCCGATTATAAGCGTCGGCTTGCCTGCGTGCTCTCCCAAAAGCTTCTTCAACGCTTCCATCTTGCCTGGATTTTCCGCTGCAAGGCGCAAGCGCGAACGTGCTCCCGCGATGTTATATTCATCCTCATAGGCTGGCGTCAGAGGTACTCTTATCTCTGCACAGGTGACGGCAGCTATATAATCGTCCCGTTCGGCTGCTTTCCATTGCAGATCGAACTGCTTCTGCCCAATAAGCGAATATACGTCCTCCGCGCAGCCATCCTCGCGCACGAGCGTAGCCGTTAGGCCGAGTCTCCTTGTAGCTTGAATGTCCGCCGTCATCCGGAACACCGGCGCGGGAAGCAGATGCACCTCGTCGTAAATAATGAGTCCCCAATCCCGCTCCGAGAACAGCTTCATATGTGAGAAGGGCTCATCCTTCGACTTTCGATGGGTCAAAATATTATAGGTTGCAATCGTGACGGGACGCACCTGCTTCAATGCCCCGCAATACTGACCGACTTCGTTATCGCTCAGCGTCGTTTTGTCGATCAACTCATCCTTCCATTGCTTAACGGACGTTGAATTAGATGTAAGAATAAGCGTGGCGCTGCTCAGCTTCGCAAGCGCGGCAATACCGACAATCGTCTTCCCTGCGCCGCAAGGCAGAACGACAACGCCGCTGCCCCCCTGCGCCGTACCGTCACGATAGAATTGCTCAGCCGCCAGCCTCTGATATGGCCGAAGTCCGAAAACTTTCCCCTGCAGCGTTACATCTCTCAGCTTCACGGCAAGCGCTTCTCCCGTATGATAGCCGGCCAGGTCAATAATCGGATATCCAAGCCTCGTGAGCTCCTGCTTCAATTCTCCCCGGCAAGCATCGGATAGCTGCCAAGTCTCCTCTGAAAGGCGCTTGGCAACCCACTTATCTATGGCCGACTGAGCAGCAAGTTCTTCCATCAATTCCTTGTCTCCCCTAAGCAGCAGCACGTCTTGATCAGCTGTCAACGTCAGCTTGCCGTACCTTCCGATCAGCCTGCGAATGGATGATTCCGCAGCGAAGGGCAAGTCATAACGTCCAAATGCGTTAAGCCAGCCAATGAGCTCCTCCGCACTATAACCGGCAGCCGCAGCATTCCACAAAGACAAAGCCGTAATCCGATAGGTATGAAGCGTTCCAGCCTGCTTCACGGCTTCGGCAAACAGCAGCAGCTTTTCTCTTGCCTGCTCCGCGCCACTACTCTCCTCATCCAGCAATATCGTCAAATCGGATTGGACGATTATCGCTCCTTCTGATTGCTCCAGCATCGATTTCCCTCCTCAAACAGAGTCCTTCTTCTGTCAGTATGAAAGGTTTTTTATGATTTTATGCCATACCGTGACCAATGAATTGCGATTCTTGGTCGTATTTTGTGGTATATTAATTGAAATAGGCTTCATCATTACGACTGATTGGAGGTATGCGAAGGTGAAACGAATAGGAATAACGTTGCTTCTGCTTGGCTGCTTGACGTTAGCCAGCTGCTCTTGGGCAACAACAACCCCTCAGAAACTACAAACGAACGTATGGTATTCCGTATCCGATTACATCGACGGCGATACCTTCAAAATAAATGTCGGAGACGACAACCGTACCATCCGACTGCTCTATGTAAATACTCCGGAAATTGCCCATGAGGATTCGAGTAGACCTGAGGAACCTTTCGGCAGCGAGGCATCCATATATACGAAGCAAGTGTTAACGGAGTCTGCAGAGGTTAGGCTTACTTTCGATAAAGAGCAGATGGACAAGTACGAACGAACCTTGGCCGTGGTTGAGCTGAAAGACGGACGAATATTGAATGAGCTGCTGCTTAAGGAAGGGCTTGCCAAGGTTATGATCGTCGAGCCGAACGTCAAGCTTGAGAACGTGTACAAGCAGATCGAGCAAACCGCGAAACAAGCGGAGCTAGGCCTTTGGGGAACCGATCGCGAGAAATTCAAAAATGCCTATCCGGTCAAGACAGCTGAACAAACCGGAATCTTGCTTACCGTCGATAAGCAAGACGAACTTGCAACGATAAGCAACGAATCCGGACAGGACATAGAGCTAGCCGGTTGGAAGCTCGTGAGCGTCCGCGGCAATCAAACGTATGAATTCGAGAAATACATGCTGGCCGCAGGCGAGAAGGTTACGATCTCTTCTAATAGCGGCAATGAGCTGTTGCCTGACAAAACGCTGCGTTGGGGCAAGGAAAGCGTGTGGAGCAATAGCGAGACGGATCCCGGCGAACTGTACAACGCGAGTAATGAGCTTGTCACCGTGTGGGAAGATAAGTAGTGCAAAAGAAAGGCTGGCAAGAGGCATATTCAATGCCCCCGCCAGCCTTTTAATATTTAATGCAGATGACCGCTATGGCTGTGCTCGGAAATAGCGCTAAGAGCAGCCTCGGCTTCATTGGCATAAATATCCCTTACAGCTAGATCGCCTATGGCGATTACGCCAACGAGCATCCCTTCCTGAACGACCGGCAGCCTTCTAATCTGATGCTCCGCCATTAATGCCGCCGCATCGTCAGCGGAAGACGAAGGCTCGATCGTGATTGGAGAAGGCGTCATCACCGTCTCTACAGCTTCCGAGCCTGGGTTTTTCTCGGCATATCCTCGCACGACCAAATCCCGGTCCGTTACGACACCGATCAGCTTATTTCCATTAACAATCGGTATAAATCCGATATCATGTTGCTTCATCTTCACCGCAAGCTCGTAGACGTTATCGAGCAGCGTCGCAGTAACACAATTCGTTGACATTAATTGTTCGACTGTATGATTACTCATTCCTTTATCATCCTTCCTTGAACGTGCATCGGCGATTAGCTTGCCCTTCGGCCGCTGCGTTCATACGAAGTCCAGATAACGGGATGTTTATGATTAACCTGCAAATTCACTTGCATAATGCTCTGCCATGCCAATTAGCAGCGAAGCCGATTTGCTCATCGCCCGCTCGTCGATATCGAATCTTGGATGGTGATGCGAAAACGTTGCTCCGCATTCCTCATTGCCAGCGCCAACAAACATGAAGCAGCCCGGCACCTCGTTCAAATAATAAGAGAAGTCCTCGGCAACGGTTAGCGGCTCTGAACGCTGAACCGACTCTTCGCCGAATAAGGTTGCGCCTACTTGGAAGAAGCGTTCCGCTTCCTTGTCGTCATTGACGACCGGCGGGTAGCCGATGCGCATATGATATTCATACTTCGCTCCGTGCATCTCGCAAATATGCCGGATCACGGACTCCAGGCGCTCGTGTATAAGCGTTCTCGTATGCTCGTCGAACGTTCTTACCGTGCCTTTCATGCGGCATCTCTCCGCCACAATATTGTTCGTCGTTCCGGCTTGGAACGATCCGATCGATACGACAGCCGGGTGCAGCGGATTAACGCTGCGGCTCACGATCGTCTGCGCGGCTTGCACGATCGCCGAACCGACAACGATCGAGTCAATCGTTTGGTGCGGCAGTCCGCCATGACCTCCGCGACCGATAATATCGATAACGAATTCATCCGCAGCCGCCATGAACGCCCCAGGTCTCGACGCAACTATTCCATAGGGAATCGGTGTCCATAGATGTACGCCGTAAATTGCATCTACACCATCAAGCGCCCCGTCTTCGATCATCGGCTTCGCTCCGCCAGGCGTCTGTTCCTCGGCAGGCTGGAACAGTAAGCGGCGTTCACCGGCAATCTGATCGCGATTCGCCGAATAATAAGCGGCTACGGCCAGCAAAGCGGCCGTATGGCCGTCATGTCCGCACGCATGCATCACATTCGGCACCTTCGATGCGTATGCGCATTCCTTCTCATCCTGAATCGGCAATGCGTCTATATCTGCCCGTAGCGCCACTACGGGGCCGGGCTTATCTCCCTTTATCGTAACGATCAATCCATGTCCGCCTACGTCGCTCCGCACTGTGCAGCCAAACTCTGCAAGTCTGGTCGCAATCCATTGCGACGTTACTCTCTCGTGAAAGGATAATTCCGGAAACTGATGAAGATGTCTGCGCCACCGTACCATGTCGGGATAGAGACGCTGCATCGCATGCTCTATTTCTTTGTAATTGTGCATATCTCGAATCTCCCTCTCCGCACGAACTTTTTTCATCTATTTTAACAGATAATCGCAGCTTTAAGGAAGCTTATTAAACGAGCCGCTATACCTTCCGCTACTGTTCTCAAAAATGTCACTATTAAGGTAATGATGACTAAGGAGTAAGGGTTGCGCTAGCTGGGGAAACATACTATCATGAGTAAAGAATGGACAACTTATGTCTGATGATTGGAAGCAGTAGCTTGCAGAGCCAGGTTTGCTTCAACAAAACCTTTAGGAGGAACTACCATGATTATTGAAAATACCGGATTAAACGGTGTTAAGAGCGAACTGTACCATTTGGACGAATCCGCCGAGAAAGTTGGCTTTGTTCGTTGGCAATGGGAATACTATCGCGCTACATACGATTTGAAGCTTGAGGATCACGTGAACGGCAACGAATACTTCCTGCGCATCAACACGCGCGCAGTTGAAGGCAAGCTGGAATCGCCGCATGCTGTGCTCGCTATCGAGGCTGTCTATATTGGACGAGCTACTTTCCCGCACGGAATGGAATATGAATCGCCGATTCCGCAAGCGATCATGAACACGGCAACGCAACGCATCGAGCAATTGAAACAACTGTTGGCTTAGGCGGTCGATTTATGAAGCAACCGCAGAACGGTGGCCGTGGAAGACCAGACTTTCTGCTTCTCGTAATGACGCTTCTGCTCGTCGGCTTCGGACTTGTCATGGTCTACAGCGCAAGCTCCAGCATTGCGCTCGTTGAAGAAAACGACGCGCTTCACTACACAAAACGCCAGCTCATGTGGGCTGGCCTTGGCGTATTCGCCATGCTGTTCAGCATGAACATTCGCTACCAGGTTTACAAGAAGCTATTCTTGCTATACTTCTTACCTGTAATGGCTCTGCTCATTCTCGTGCCTTTCATAGCGCCCGATATTAACGGAGCCAAGAGCTGGATTAACATCGCCGGCTTTACGATACAACCTACGGAACCGGCCAAGCTTGCCGTCATTCTGTACCTTGGAGCGCTTATCTCGAAGAAGGGTGACAAGTTCCGCGACTTCAAGAAGGGGCTGCTTCCGGTTATCATTATTGTCGGCGCCGTGTGCGGCATTATCATGATGCAGCCCGATCTCGGCTCTTGTCTCGTACTTGCTTCCTGCGCGATCGTAATGATTTTCGCAGGGGGAGCGAACTTGAAGCAGGCAGCGACATCGGGACTTGCCGTTGTGCTTCTTGTCACCGTCGTATTCAGCATTTCGATGGCGATGGAACCCAAGAAGTGGGAATATCGGATCGATCGTTTCACCTCTTATGCGGATCCGCTAGCCGATGCGCAAGATTCGGGCTGGCAGCTTGTATCCTCGCTTCAAGCGTTCGGTCATGGCGGCATCAGCGGCGCCGGATTCGGTGAGAGCGTACAGAAGCTTCATTACTTGCAATACGCATACAATGACTTCATCTTTGCTGTCATTGGCGAAGAATTCGGATTTATCGGCGGCACGCTGTTCCTTCTCTTCTACTTATGCTTCCTATGGCGCGGTCTTATCATAGCGTTGCGATGCTCGGATGAATACGGTACAGTCGTTGGCGTCGGGATCATTGGTCTGCTCGCCATTCAAGCCTTTATCAACGTTGGAGGCGTAACCGGTGCTATCCCGCTTACAGGAGTAACCTTGCCATTCATTAGCTATGGCGGCTCTTCCTTACTCGTCTGTCTGATGAGTATGGGCGTCCTGCTCAGCATATCGAGAGAATCGAATCGAAGCGAGAAAGCGAGTACCTCCCGCAGTACAACTGCTACAACTCGCTCAAGCCAAAAAACGGTATCCATCCGCTAAGATGGATACCGTTTTATTATGGAAAGCTTTATTTAAGTCTTTGAGCCTCTTCAAGCTCTTCCTCTTTGAACGCGACGCCCTCGACCTTCACGTTCACCTCGACAACATGTAACCCCGTCATATTCTCAACCGATTCACGTACGTTCAGTTGAAGCTGACGGCATACCTCTTGAATCGGAATGCCATAGTGAACGATAATCCGAAGATCGATTGCTGCTTCAACTTGGCCAACCTCGACGGAAACGCCTTTTTGAACGTTTTTGCCGCTTAGACGTTTAGCCAAACCTTCCGAGATGCCGCCCGACATCGCTGCAATGCCCGGTGTCTCAAGTGCCGCAAGTCCCGCTATCGTAGCCACTACATCATCAGAAATACGAATAATACCTGTTTGAAGGTCTTCGGTCATGTGATTCACTCCTCGTTTTTGCCATATATGAACATTGTAATAGATGGATACGATGTAATCAAGGAGGCTAAGCTTTGAATATACCCGCGAATGTTATTATATTGGTAAAAGTTTACTTCTCCCTTTTTTTTCGCTATATTATTAACAGGATTTCAGCACAGTCAAGAAGAGGTGGAGCTATTGAATCAGAAGTTGTTTTTCTCGGGGCTTATTGTCATGTTCGTTCTCAGCGCAGTAGGCCATTACGCTCATTGGGACATGACGGTGCAGTTCGTCATATCCGCGATTGCGATTATATTTGTGGCGGGCTTCCTCGGCAAAGCTACGGAAAGCGTCGCACACTATGCAGGGCAACGTCTTGGCGGCTTTCTGAACGCCACGTTCGGCAATGCGGCCGAACTCATTATCGCCATCTTCCTCGTCAAGGAAGGTTTGTTCGATATGGTGAAGGCAAGCTTGACGGGCGCTATTATCGGCAACCTGTTGCTTGTGCTTGGACTTAGTATTTTGCTTGGCGGTTTGAAGTACAAGGAGCAGCGGTTCAACAACCGGCTCGCCGATCATAACTCTACGCTCATGATTATGGCCGTCATCGGTCTGTTCGTCCCGGCTGTATTCGTCGTATCCGAGAAGTTCACCTTCGATAAGGACCAATTCCTAAGCCTTGCGGTAGCAGGCATTCTCATAATCTCGTATGTGCTTTGGCTTCTCTTCTCGATGGTTACGCACAAGGATATGCTTGCCGACGTGGATATGAATGCCGATCACGGCGAAGAGCCTGCTTGGTCGAAAATGAAATCAATCCTCTTCCTCGTACTGGCTACCGTAATGGTCGCATTCGTCAGCGAATGGCTCGTACATACGCTGGATACGTTCTCGGAGCGCTTCGGACTGTCAGAACTGTTCATCGGGGCATTCGTCATTGCCATCGTCGGCAACGCGGCTGAGCACAGCGCTGCGGTCATTCTCGCAATGAAGAACAAGATCGGGGCAGCCGTGGAGATCGCCATCGGCAGCAGCTTGCAGATCGCTTTGTTCGTTGCTCCAGTGCTCATTATCGTCAGTACGCTATTCGGCAATACGATGGATATCGTATTCACCCCAATCGAGCTAACCGCAATCGGCGTATCGGTCTTTATCGCCAAGTCTGTCTCCAGGGACGGCAATACGAACTGGTACGAAGGTGTACTTCTGCTTATGGTATACGTCATACTAGGGATTGCGTTCTATCTCGTCTAACGTTGCGCATGACAATCACATAGGCAAAAAAAAGGAGTAGTCTCCCGAATCGGGGGACTACTCTTTGCGATCTAACGCTTCATACAGCATGGCAAGATTTCTCTCAAGCCTGCTGACGATTTCTTTCCCGGCCAGCTCGGCAATTAATCCGGCGCGAACGGCAAAGTCGACCTCTCTCGAGAAACCGTACATTTGCGTATCTAGAACTTCCTCGTACAGCGGACATTGACGAGTCGTCAAGTTCTCCATCTGAACTTCGATCAACTTTTCTATTTTACTCGCATCTTCCTGAAGGAGACGAAGCGCTTTCTCATGCAATTGAACAGTTATTTCCGGTGAAGACATCGTTTTCCCCCCTGTGCGCGTACCGCCGTCTTCTATACCTTTATATTAGACGAAAAAGGACGAATATACAAGGACAAAACAGAAAAGCACTCCTACGCAAAAGCGAGGAGTGCTCCAGTTGGAAACAATCGTACAATTATTCCGTAATTACAGATACATTAAGGTTATGCTTAGCGAATACAGCTGCCATTGCAGCCTTCGCTTCTTCAGCGTCAGGTCCGTGAACGTGAAGCTCGTAAGCGTGGCCTCCCACAAGCGTCGTGAATAGTCCGAGAATGCTCTTTACATCGATATATTTACTCTCGGCTTGTAGAACGATGGATGAGCGGAATTGGCCAGCCGTTTGGGAAATTTCAACTATTGCAGCATTATTGGACATGGGAGATCCCTCCAGTTATTTTAGTAAAGCTTACCTTTGACACCATGATAACCCGAAATCTCACATCCATCAAGAGGAAAAATGAAAAACGCTTTATTTTCCAATTTTCATAGCCTGAGATCCCCCGTTAGAACACATAATATTTGGAGTTAGAAGCTATTATTACTCCCCTTTAAGGTTCTCCGGATTGAGCGCTTCAAGCTCTGGAATAACGAATCGACCGTCTTTGCGAATCAATACGTCATCGAAATAAATTTCACCGCCGCCGTATTCCGGTCTCTGAATGAGTACCAAATCCCAGTGCACAGACGAACGATTGCCATTGTCCGTCTCTTCATACGCTTGACCCGGAGTGAAATGCAAGCTGCCGGCGATTTTCTCGTCGAACAGGATGTCGTTCATCGGATGCAAAATGTACGGATTGAAGCCGATCGCGAACTCCCCGATATATCTAGCTCCTTCATCTGCATCCAATATTTCGTTCAGACGTTTCGTATCATTGCTCTCAGCTTTGACGATCTTGCCATTCTCGAACGTAAAGGAAATATTCTGGAACGAAACGCCGGAATACACGCTTGGCGCGTTGTACGTAATCGTTCCCTGTACGGAATCGCGAACAGGGGCAGAGAACACTTCGCCGTCAGGAATGTTCCGATGTCCGGAGCATTTCTTCGCTCCTATGCCCTTGATTGAGAACGCAAGATCGGTGCCTGGCGCGACAATATGGACACGGTCCGTCCTCTTCATCAGCGCTTGCAGCGGATCCTGCGCCTTATCCATATTCGCATAGTCAAGATTGCATACGTCAAAATAAAAGTTCTCGAACGCTTCTGTGCTCATGTTAGCAAGCTGCGCCATGGACGGATTCGGATAGCGCAAAATAACCCATTTCGTCTTCTTAACACGTTGCTCCATATGTACGGGGTTACGATAAATTTGCTCATATAAGCGCATTTTCTCTTCTGGAACATCGGAAAGCTCATTCGCGTTCTCGCCGGAGCGAACGGCAATGTAACCCTGCATATTTTTCATGCGCTCCAGATCGAGCGCTGCCCATAGTTCAAGCTGCTCTTTTGTTGCATGATGAAGCATTGTCCGCAGTACCGAGCGGTCGCTCGTCTCGATGAACGGTCTGCCGCCGCGCTTAGCCACCTCCTCGATCAAGCTTTTGGCAAGCTCACGCTCAGAACCGATTATATCGATCAACACATTTTCGCCAGGCTGTACGTCAATGGAGTAACAGACTAGATTTTGTGCAAGTTTCTGAATTCTTGGATCGCGCATACGTTCGTTCATCTCCTTTAAGTGTTCAATTGCTTAATTAGTGCCATCCCTAATATCGTACCATAAGGTGAAACGGCTGTCGCCATTCTTACGGTTCAATGTCATTGAACGGCTGCGCTTGAGGCTCCATCGAAGGCGTAAAATCGGATAGTTGTATGGCGCGCCTCGGAAGCCTTCTTACCGCCATATTCATACAGAAATTCCGTCTGCTCATCCAGCCTTAGCGGAAGCAGCCGGTTCTCGTCAATAACGAGCTCATAGCTCGTCTTCGTACTCAGCGAGCTCAGCATCGCTTCTAGCTGCTTGCGAGAATGCTCGGCCTCCTGCTCCCACTCTTTCTTATAAGGCGCAGAGTCAGGCGGCTCATTCACCACAAGCGCCTCAAGCTGCTGCCTAAGACGCTGCTCCCATTTCTCCTTTGCTGAAGCGGCGTCCTCGGCAATTAGCAGCGTAATCGTATCTGGGTCGGACGAATCGCTTACAACGATTTTTATGTTGTCGGATTGCGTAAGCGACTCCAGAACATGGGCTGGGTTAATATGGAGCTGATCACCGCTGTTCGTTTGGAGCGTTAACTGTTTATGATCGGTGACTTTTCCTTGGAATGTCTGCGGGCTGACTGGCATTCCCCCGTCCAAGCTCATGTCCATTGACCCTGTGAATGCATATTGATCCATAGCCGCAAGACCCGAATAAGATAACGACAGCCACCGCTCAGGCTCTCTCTGCACATTCATGCCGCCACAGCCCCCTAAAGCGATGCTGGCGCATATTAAGATACAAGCGGCACTCATCTTAGGTTTGTCTCTCATAAGCTCTCCTTCCGCATTACAGACCTTCTACGTAGACTCCCCACACGTATCCCCGTCTTATTCCTCATGCCGAAGAGAAAACAAAAGAAAAGAGCGCCGATAACGACGCTCCCTAACGAATTACGCTAATCTGTATATGTCACGACCCTTTAATTCTGTCCGACAAAAATGCAGTTTCTTCCGTTGTTCTTCGCTTCGTACAGCGCCATGTCCGCACGATAAAACAACGATTCCACGCTAATTTTCTCGTTCTCGAACGTCCATTCCGATACGCCGCAGGATACGGTGACGACCGGATCGGTCTCCGCTTCGACATGCATCCGTATGCGCTCGGCAATCCGATATGCTTGCTCCGCTCTAATGCCCGGCAAATACACCGCGAGCTCCTCTCCGCCCCAACGGGCTGCTATATCGCCTTGCCTGATCGATGCGTTAATAATATTGCTCACTTGGATCAATATTTGGTCCCCTACTTGATGGCCGAACGTATCGTTCACTTTCTTAAAGTAATCAATGTCGACGAGAATAAGTGCTCCGAACGGGTCCTTCCGCTGGCGGTTCTGAATTTGCTCATTCAAATAATGACGCGCATGCAGACCAGTCAAATTGTCAGTAATGACCATTCGACGCACCTCGGCATGCAAGGAGGCATTCGTAACGGCAAGACCTATATGCGTGCTCATCACTTGCAGCAGCTTATAATTATCATACGAGAAGAAGTTCGGCACCTTATGCGTGACTAGAATAACGCCTACCACTTCGCCATCCACCATAATCGGCGCAGCGATAAGCGAACGCGAACCCGTATTGTCCATCAGCTTCGACGTCACGACTCTCGTATGCCAATAATCGGATATGATGAGCGGTTCTCTTGTCCTGTATACCATGCCGCAGAACCCGTATTCCGGCGAGAAATGCTCGCTCGCCAGTGCCGGAAAGTTGCTCGACATAACGACGAACTGATCCTTCTCCTTATTCATCTGCAGAACGCAGCAATAATCGGCATCGAATATCGTAAGCAATTCGCTTGTCGCGAATTGAAATATTTCTTTGAGGCGCAGCGACTGATTAAGACGCTTCGTGAGCTCATTAATAAGCCTCAGCTCGTTAATGAGCAGATTGGACTGCTCGTATAGCTTGGCGTTCTCGAACGCCGAACCAGCCGTGTCGGCGAGCAGCAGAAACGCCGGAAGGTCTGCCTCGTCCCATTTGCCCGGTCCAATCGTCATACATAAGACGCCATATGCTGCTTGTTTGCCCGTCATCGGAACCGCCAGGCGAATCGTGCCGTCACGATCGTGCTCGCTTGCGGATTGTCCGTCCAGGAACGCTTTCGCAACGAGATCATGCGCCGCATTCTTGAATACGAGAGGCTTCACACGCTCGTCTCCATTGAGATGGTCCTGCGATAAGTAAAGATGAACCTCTGAGTTTGGATAGAGCTGTTCAAGACTGCTCAGCATCTCTGACAGCACCGACGATACATCGATCTGATCATAAAGCCGCTTCGCGGCAAGAAACAGCGCATCTCTTCGCTTTGCTTCCTTCTCCGTCTGCTTCTGTTGCACGAGCAGATCCTGAACATAAAGCTGCTCGAACCTTCTGTAGAAGCAACTTCGGAAATGATAAGCGCATATCTCAACATTCTGCGCATGGTGCGCTGATGAGGCATCTGCTTCCGCTTCGGTCACATAACATAAGACCGAGAACACCAGATCCTCCGTACGCTTCCTCACCGGAACGCCAACCACATGCAGTTTGTCCAAGTTCATTGCAACCGTCAACCTCTGTTCGAACACGGAGGAAATAACGGTATTCACTATAGCGGTTAAACCATCCGGCCGATCAATGCTGAGTTTCCCGGTAACAGCAATACGCTGGCAATCAGTACCGAATAATGAAAATTCACCAGACTGGAACAAAGGGAGTCCTTCCGCCTCGTTGATCCACTGGTGAAAGCTGTCGTTAAGTAAAGGCGGCAAATAGGGCTCGTCCGCTTCCGTAATATCTTCGCTGGCAAACCAAACGGCTTCAGTACTTGTTGATGCGCGATCTTCCGTTAACGATTCACTATAAGCAGCATCGCTGTTAATCCGATTAACCATACGGCACCCAACCCTTCCGTCTGTATAGCCAGGAGATGAGGTTACATTATATGATAGGCATAAAGTTAAGCTCAGCTTATACCGTAGCTTATTCAATAAGCAGAAGGCATTTCAAGAGCCGACCTAAATCCGGTGCGGCAACCAATAATTCCTTCTTGTAATAATTATTATCTTACTTCATTTTTGATATTTTTGCACTACTCTCCCCAAAATTTATAGGACTTTAGATGCTTATTACAAAGTTTTAATTTTATGAAGTACAGCTTGACATTCTGGGTGAATTTCATATAATATTTATTGTTGAATACATGGGCGTACGGTTTTGTGTCACCCTCAATGATTACGTACACTGATAGGCCAGCGGCTGAAGTGCAGATCAGGGACGAGCGAGCTCGGACATTGGACGTAAACGGCGAAACACAACCCCATTCTCAAAATTTATTTGATGAAGGAGTTAACACGACGCATGTCACGTTATACAGGACCTAAATTTAAACTAAGCCGCCGCCTAGGCATTTCTTTGAGCGGTACAGGAAAAGAATTGAAACGCAACTTCCCTCCGGGTCAACACGGCCCTAACCAACGCAAAAAAATGAGCGGTTATGGCGTTCAATTGCAAGAGAAACAAAAGCTTCGCCACATGTACGGTTTGAACGAAAAGCAATTCCGCAACTTGTTTGACAAAGCGGCAAACATGAAAGGTAAAGCCGGCGAAAACTTCATGGCTCTCCTTGAAAGCCGTCTTGACAACCTTGTATACCGTCTTGCACTTTCCAACTCCCGTGCTGGAGCGCGCCAATTGGTAGCTCACGGTCACGTAACAGTTAATGGCAAAAAAGTCGACATCGCTTCCTACACGGTTGCTGTTGGCGACGTAATCGGCTTGCGCGAGCGCAGCCGCAGCCTGAAAGCTGTTAAAGAAGCTATGGAAGGCCGTCATCACCTTCCTAACTACCTTGAGTTCAGCGAGMAAGCAATGGAAGGCAAGTACGTTCGCCTGCCAGACCGCGGCGAGCTGTCCCAAGACATCGACGAGAAACAAATCGTCGAGTTCTACAGCCGTTAATAAGACGAAGCCGTATGAATGCAGCTGCATTCATACGGCTTTTCTTTGTTTCAGCTACTCCTGCTCCCCGCCCAATTTGTATATAAACGATAGCCTCCCGTAACAAATACCCAATCAATCGGCACAAGACATTCATACAGTAAAGAGTACTCAACACGTAAGGAGGTGCATTGTATAATGTCCGGACACGTAGGTGGTGCTTTCAACAACCTTGGTACAATTTTGGTTCTCTTTATTCTGCTCGTGATTATTGCATGTAGCTGTGGAATCTTTAGCGGCGGTGGCTGCGGCGGCGGTTACGGCTACTAACTGAATGCTCCGTACGGTTGCCGTCATGCACAATCAGACATTACCCCACATCATTATACAAAAAGCGAAGAGGCTCGCCAAGCGGGCTTCTACGCTTTTTATATTTCCATTAAATACGATTAATCTTGCTCAGTCATTCGGCTTAGCGCAGATGAGGCAGGCAAAGTTGACGCTGCCGCTCGTGAGGTGAGCCCTCTGATCAACCCGTTCACATCGATGCCGGACACACTCTTAAGCATTTCGGGAGCGGTTGCCATTAGATCGGTTACATAATTGCTTAGACGCGCTGCGCCTTCCCCTTTGCCGGTATCTACGACAGTGAGCGTATCGATCGCCCCAATCGGTGCCGCGATCTGACTAGCGAGCTCTGGCAACATTTTCACGATGATATCAAGAACCGCTGCCTCGCCAAACTTCTCGAACGCTTCAGCAAGCTTCTCCTTCGCTTCTGCTTCAGCCAGTCCGCGCAGCCTTATTACGTCTGCTTCCGCCGTACCTTTGGCTCGCTCTGCTTCGGCTACCGCAAGACCGTCCAGCCGCTTCTGCGCGGCGAGCGCTTTCGCCTCGGCTTCAATGCGGTATTGCACCGCGTCCGCCTCGCGCAACCGCTTCGCTTTGTCCGCTTCCGCTGCCTGCTCTACGGCGTATCTGTCGGCATCCGCCTTCTTCTTCACTTCCGCGTCGTATTGCTTCTCGCGGCGCAATATTTCCTTCGCTTCGAGATCGATCTCGCGTTCCTTTCGGACGAGCTCGACCTTCATCTGCTCCTCGACGACGCTTTGCTTGGCACGTGCCTCTTGAATCGAATAGGCTTGATCGGCTTCGGCTTTCGCCGTATCCTGATCGCGCTTGAACGAAGCCACCTTCATCTCCTTGTCCTTCTCCGCTTCGGCAATATTCGTATCGCGCAGCAGTTCTGCTTTCTGCCCCGCCTCGGCCGCTAAAGCCTTCTGAATACGCGCATCGCGGACCGCTTCCGCCTCCGCTATCTCCGCATCACGCTTCACCGCTGCAATTCTCGGCTTACCCAGCGCATCCAGATAACCATGCTTGTCGCGCAAGTCCTTGATCGTGAATGATACGATCTGCAGCCCCATTTTCTTAAGATCCTTGGCGGCTACTCCCTGTACCTCTTGGGCGAACTTATCGCGGTTGCGATACACTTCCTCCACCGTCATCGATCCTAGAATCGCTCGCAAATGCCCCTCCAGCACCTCTTGGGCCTCGCCCTTGAGCGCTTCGGTCGGCTTGCCTAGAAACTGCTCGGCAGCGGTTGCAACATCCTCTACAGCTCCGCCGATTTTAATAATCGCGACACCGTCGGCCATAACAGGAACGCCTTGCTCCGTATACACCTCCGGGGTTGATACGTCCAGCTTATGCGAAAGCAAAGACAGAAACTCAGCCTTCTGGAAGATCGGCAGGATGAAGGCGCCTCCGCCGCGAATGATTTTTACTTTCCTTCCAGAGTCATCGGTCAGCGCATTACGGCTGCCTAAGAATGACCCCGTAACCAGCATTGCCTCATCGGGACTAACGGTTCGATAACGAGCCCAGAAGGCAAGCCCCAGCACAACAAGCACTCCAACAACAATGATCGGTATTAACAAATGTTCCGGCATATCGAATGACTCCTCTCTCGTGCTTGGATTTAGGATAAGTCCACTTCGGATACAAATAATGTACGGTCTTTCACTTCGACGACGACGACACGGGAACCGGCAGTTATCKGGACGCCTTCATAGCTCGCCGCGATCTGATTCGTAAACCCCGCCCCTACTTTAACGAGCACTTCGCCATATCCTTTATCGGGGATTGAGACAAGCACCTCTGCGAGCGAGCCCGACAAAGCATTCATTGAGAAAGCTATGGAATTCTCGCTTCGCTCCATCGGTCGAACATATAGAAAGAACACGCCGACGCCAGCGGCTAAAGCAATGAGCAACGCAAGCGCCAATACGACGCCTATACTTAGCGAAGTATATCTGGTAAGCATGATGCCGGCGCCGCCAAATACGGTAATGCTTCCAACAAGTGCGGTTGGCTGCAGCCATGAATGGCCGTCAAACGATAGAAAATCAAGCACGCCGTCCAAAGCCAGGCTAAGCCAATCTCCGAATATGACGCTGACGATCGCATACAGAATGCCGCCGATCAGACAGGCTAAGTACAGCGTTTCCACTTTCCCTCACCCTCTTTCTATAACCATATTTTCCAACCATTCCCCAATATGTATTACGCCATAAACCCCAATATGTTTCAAAATCGTCGAAAAATAAGCAAAAAAGTTGTAAATTGCTCCGTTTACAGCAGTTTTTACGGTCTCAGGCTGATTATTGCTGAATTTCACGTTTAAGCAAAACATTTTAGCCCCCCGATACGTCAATGAGATAACGAATATATATGACCATACGGTTAGTACCTGCTTCTATTGGTGTTTTATGTTATAATGGACTTGCTATTTTGGAGGGGGAATTAAAAAGATGCAAGAAGATCGTCAGCCGGCGCCAACGAAACGAAGCAAATGGCGAACATTCGGAATCGTAACTTTTATAACTGTAAAATGGATGGTATATTTCGGCATATTCATCGGCTTGTTAGCAGGCGGAGCCGTAACCGGCTATGTGGCTGCTCTCGTCAAAAACGAAGAGGTCCGGCCCCGTACCGTCATCGAGGAGAGAGTCGGGGAGAACTCGCTCACCGGTTATGTTTATTTTAATGATGATTCGCTTGTCGGGCAGCTTCGTACCGACGAAGACCGTATGATCGTCGAATATGAGGATCTGCCTCCGCAAGTAATAGACGCCCTGCTCGCTATTGAAGACAACAACTTCTTCGAGCATTACGGCGTAGATATTAACGGCCTCGGCCGTGCGGTCAAGCAGAAGCTTCTGAACGAGGAAACACAGACAGGCGGCAGTACGCTGACGCAGCAGCTCGCACGACGCGTATTTCTGAGCTTGGACAAAACCGACAGCCGGAAGATCAAAGAAATCTTCTTGTCTCTCCGTATGGAAAGATATTTGACGAAACCGGAAATATTGGCCGCTTACTTGAACAAGATGCCTTTCGGCAACGGTTCGAGCGGTTATCAAGTATTCGGGATTAAGGCTGCAGCCAAAGGGATATTCAACATTACCGATCTGAATCAAATTAATATCGCGCAGGCCGCCTATCTCGCAGGCTTGCCGCAGCGCCCGTCCGCTTATACGGCATACACGGGCAAAGGGCAATACAACGAAGAAGGCATCAAGCTAGCCATCGAGCGCCAGCAAATGGTGCTTCGCCGCATGCTCGAGACTGGACGCATCGATCAGCAGCAATATGACGAAGCGCTCGCCTTCGACGTTCGCAAGACGCTTGCTGCGCCAAGCGAGAAAGCTTATACGACTTATCCATATCTCATGCTGGAAGCCGAGCGCCAAGCCGCGGAAATTATGCTCATGCAGCAAGACCCGGACTTGACGAAGGCAGACCTGAAGGAAAACCCGCAATTGCTTGAAGAAGCAAGAGATCATCTGCTTCGCGGCGGGTACAAAGTATACACCACGATTGATAAAGATATTTACAAGTTTATGCGCGAGATCGGCTCCAATGAGGAGAACTTCACGCCTTATAGCGAAGAGAAAGGCCTTGAACAAGTTGCTGCCGTCATGCTGGATCATAAGACTGGCGCCATTCTCGGCATGCTTGAAGGTCGCGATTTTTATGAAGAGCAAATGAACTACGCTACTCAAATGACTCGCCAGCCGGGTTCAACGATGAAGACGATCGCTGCTTACCTGCCTGCGATTGAGCAAGGCATTATTCAACCGGCCAGCATTATCGATGACTCGCCGATCGTCATGAAAGACTATCAAAAGGGCTTCCATATCCCGATGAACGTCGATAAGAAGTTCTCCGGACTTGTAACGGCGCGTGAAGCGCTTAACAAATCGATGAACATACCAGCGCTAAAAATATTTAACGAAGAGCTTAAGATCGAGAACGCTTGGGCGTTCGTCAAGAAGCTTGGCATTACTACGCTTCAGCCGGAGGACGCTGGCGCTCAGACAGGCGTAATCGGCGGTCTCAGCGTCGGTGTCTCGGTGGAGGAGCTTACGAACGCTTACGGCTCTATCCCGAACAACGGCATATACAATGATTCATACATGATCGAGAAAATTACCGATGCCGAAGGTAAAATCGTCTATGAGCACGAGGCAAAGCCTGAACGCGTATTCTCCGAGCAAAGCGCGTTCCTTATTACAGATATGCTGTCGACCGTCATTTCCAGCCCATCGGGCTCAGGTCATGGTCTGACCTCTCAGTTCGAGCATTACGGCGACATTCCGATTGCCGGCAAAACAGGCTCAACGCAAAGCTACGGCGATGTATGGTTCATGGGCTTCTCGCCGGACGTTACGCTCGGCGTATGGGCGGGCTACGAGGAGCAGATCAACTCTCTCTCGACCGAAGGCAAGAAACGCGCTCGGGCAATCTGGGCAAAGATTATGGATCAGCTTGTAGAAAAGAAACCTGAGCTGCTCGTTACGGATAAGTTCAATAAACCGGACGGCATTGTGAAGGCTACTGTATCCAGCGCAAGCGGATTGCTTCCTTCTCAATTGACGAAAGAAGCAGGCATGCTTGTAACCGACTGGTTCAACAAAAAATATGTGCCGAAGGCGGTTGACGAATCACTTGTGAAGATGGCTTTCATAACCTATGAAGGCGTCAACTATGTGCCGAATCCGGCTACTCCGCTCGATATGCTGAAGGAGCAAATCGTTGTCAAGCGCAAGAAACCGCTTGATGCGCTAATGGATGAGATCAACGCAGCGCAAGCGAAGCTTCCTGCGAAGAGCAGACGGCCGATGTCGGTCTACTTGCCGAAGGATGCGGCTAATGACGCGCCATCCAAACCCGATCCTCGTGTAGACGATGGCGCAGCGCCTCCGCCTCCGAGCAATGTAAGGCTAAATCAAGCCGACGGCGTGCTCATTCTAACGTTCACCGATAGTGCAGCGAAGGATGTTGTCGGCTACCGTGTGTACAAAGCAATTGACGGTAACGCGCCTACGAAAGAGGGCGAATCGATACCTGCCGGCAACGAGTACAAGGCGAAGCTATACGCGTCGAACGCGCATAGCTACAGCTTCTATGTTACCTCTGTCGATGTCGTAGGCAACGAATCTCAGCCTAGCTTGATGGTTCATTACGGTGACGCCCCAGTCATTCCTGAGCTGCCTACTGGCCCTGGGGAAGGCGGCGAAGAGCCTGGCGGCGGTACAGAGCAGCCTAGCGGCAATGCTCCGGCTGCTCCGGAAGGCTTGCAAGCTAACAAGAACGAAGTTAGCGTCACGCTTAGCTGGACGCCGAACTCCGTATCGGATCAAGTTACGCAGTACCATATCTACCATAGTCCGGGCAACAACGGACAGTATTCCTTAATCGGCTCCACTAGCGAATCGCAGTTCGAGTATATCGATGTACTCGTAACTGGCGCATTCTACGTAACCTCTGAGAACGCAAGCGGCCAATCCGCACCTTCTCAAATCATCGTTGTTAATTAGCGATAAGAAACGGTATCCCCTCAGCCATTGGCTTGCAGCGGGATACCGTTTTTACTTTAATTATACAATCCCGACTTGACAGCTGAGAAATAGATCGTTAACATAGAGCAGAATTAATTCGAATAACAAATGAAAGGAATGGTTGTTTTGACTAATAAACGTATCGATCATGTAGGCGTAATGGTTAAAGATATCGAAGCCTCCATCCGATTCTATACGGAAGTAATCGGATTTGAGGAGAAGGGCCGCGTCCCGCATACAAATGGCGTAATCCAGCTTGCATTCCTGGGGTTCGGACATTCGGACGAAACCGATCTGGAGCTCATTCAAGGCTACAACGGCGATCTGCCGATCGAAGGCAAGGTGCATCACTTTGCGGTCAAGGTGGACGATATTGAGGCGGAGTTCGAGCGTCTGAAGCTGCTGGAAGTTCCATTCGTTGATGAGGATATTACGACTTTGCCGAATGGTTACCGCTACTTCTTCGTCAGCGGCCCTGACAACGAGCGGATCGAGCTGTTCCAGCGGTAAACTGTACAGAACAAATGAAGGCGGCGCAGGATCTTTCCTGCACCGCCTTCGTTCATTATAAGATTAGTCCTCTATTGTAGATAAATCGCCAGTCGGCAAGTTGAGCTCCCAAGCCTTCAGCACACGGCGCATAATCTTGCCGCTTCGCGTCTTCGGAAGCTTATCCTTGAACTCAATCTCGCGCGGAGCCGCGTGAGCGGACAAGCCAACCTTAACGAATTGCGAGATTTCTTTCTTAAGCTCTTCGGAAGCGACGTAACCTTCGCGCAAGGCGATAAACGCTTTAATAATCTCGCCGCGCATCGGGTCAGGCTTACCAATTACGCCTGCCTCCGCTACCGCTGGGTGCTCGACCAGCTTGCTCTCGACCTCGAAAGGTCCTACCCGCTCGCCGGACGTATTAATAACGTCATCAATCCGTCCTTGGAACCAGAAGTAACCGTCTTCGTCCATATAAGCGGAGTCTCCTGATACATACCAGCCTTCCAAGCGGAAGTATTCCTCGTATTTGGACGGGTTGTTCCAAATCTTGCGCATCATCGAAGGCCATGGCGTGCGTATAGCCAGATTACCCATGCGATACGGCGGCACTTCATTGCCGTTGTCGTCAATGATCGCGGCTGATACACCTGGAATTGGCTTGCCCATGGAGCCAGGCTTAATATCCATGCTCGGGTAGTTGCAGATTAGCTGACCGCCTGTTTCCGTCATCCACCACGTATCATGAATACGCTGGCCGTATACTTTCATCCCCCAGCGGACAACCTCTGGATTAAGCGGCTCGCCAACGCTCAAGACATGACGCAGGCTGGATAGATCGTATTGTGTTACGACGTCATCGCCAGCCCCCATAAGCATCCGGAAGGCCGTCGGAGCGCTATACCATACGGTTACGCCATACTTCTGAATGACGCCGTACCAGTCGCCAGGGCTGAAGCGGCCGCCGCGAATGACGATTGTAGCGCCATTCAACCACGGAGCGAAGATGCCGTACGAAGTGCCCGTTACCCAGCCTGGATCCGCTGTACACCAATAGACATCGTCTTCTTTCAAATCAAGTACGATCTTACCCGTATAATAATGCTGAATCATTGCGTTCTGAACATGACATACACCCTTCGGCTTGCCGGTTGATCCGGATGTATAATGCAGGATCAGACCATCTTCTCGATCAAGCCATTCGATCTCAGCTTCCTCCGAGGCTTGGCTCATCTCAGCGGCAAAATCCAGTATGCCGTCTTCCGTTTGTACGTCGTTGCCGAATACGAAAATATGTTTAAGCGCAGGCAGCTCCTCGCGTTTGATCCGTCCAAGCAAGGAAGGAGTCGTAACGATTGCCGTTGCTTCGCTGTCTTGCAGTCTATCTTTTACAGCTGTCTCCATAAATGCTTCGAACAGCGGTCCAACGATTGCACCCACCTTCAGCGCGCCGAGCACGCTGAAATATAATTCAGGCGTTCTAGGCATGAAAATAAATACACGCTCGCCTTTCGTTATGCCATGCTTCCGAAGCACATTCGCGAATCGATTCGACTGCTTGCTAAGATCCTCATACGTGTAGGACTCATCGCGGTCGTTGTCGCTGTAGTGAAGCGCGATTTTGCTTCCTTTGCCCTGCTCCACATGACGATCTATCGTTTCATAACCCATGTTTACTTTGCCAGTTGAATACCAGCTGAATTGACTTTCGATTTGTTCCCATTTAAAGTTAGCTGCCGCATCCTCATAGTTCGTCAAATTCGCATTTGTCGCCGTTGCTGGAATACGCTCTTGATGCAAGTTGATCATTCTATCACTCTCCCATCAAATCTGTCTATTGCTACCATAGAATACGCTTTCATAAAGTAGTCTATTCTTGCAGGCAAACAAGCCGACTAACCTAAACGATTCGTATGGCATTTAACCGCCACAACTATTATAGCATAACCTTTTTCATCTCGACTATGCTTTTCATTTCCCGCAATGTTTGTTATAACCATTAATAGAGCATCGCCTTGAGCACGGGCTGCATGAGTAGACGAAAGGGGGATTTGCTTTGGAACATCGAAAACGGTTGCAGCATGAGCGTATCGAGCTGCCTGGCAATCGTGAGCTTGTCATTGAAGGTCCTGTACCGCCTGAGCAAGTTGCACAGCTCGTTATGCATCCTGCGCTTGACGCGTTCAGAAGGCCGCGCGACCAGCATGAGGCTTTGGTAGAAATCGCAGCGCTTGACGAGGGACGAATTATACTCGTACGGGAAGCAGATACAATTGTCGGTTATGTAACATTCCATTATGCAGATGAGCTTGAGCGCTGGTCTGAGGGCGGGATGAACGACCTAATCGAGCTCGGCGCGATTGAGGTTGCTGACGATTACCGCTCGTATGGACTCGGCAAGAAGATGATAAATATCGCTTTTGCTGAAGAACAGCTGGACAATATGATTGTATTTACAACCGAATATTATTGGCATTGGGACTTAGAGGGTACGAAGCTTAATGTATGGGAATATCGCAATATGATGGAGAAGCTGATGAAGTCGGTAGGCATGATCTGGTTCGCAACGGATGATCCCGAGATTTGCTCCCACCCTGCTAACTGTCTAATGGTGAAGATCGGCAAGGAAGTGCCGCTAAGCTCCGTTGAACAATTCGACCGCGTCCGGTTCCGTCAGCGATTCATGTACTAACACGGTTAGAGCTTAAGATATAGGCTTAACCTTTCTAGGAGGCTATAAGGGGAATGTCTTCAAAAGCAAACGCAATATTTTTTCACCATCCGGGTTCCGAGAACTATAAATTCGGAGAGGAGCATCCCTTTGATCCGATGCGTCTTACATTGACGATTGATCTGCTGAGACGAATGGGCGCGTTGACGGACGATCAAATCAGGCAGCCCCATCTAAGCGCAAATGAGGAGCTTCTTGCGTTAGTGCATAGGCAGGATTACGTGGACGCCGTTACGAAATTAAGCGCATCTGTCGATCATAGCGACACGCTTGCCGAGAAATACGGTCTGCAAACCGAAGACACCCCGTTCTTTGCCGGCATTCATCAAGCCGCTTCTGCGATCGTTAGCGGCTCCGTAGCCGCTGCTGATGCCGTCATGAGCGGACAGTCGCTTCATGCGTTCCACCTCGCTGGAGGCTTGCATCACGCCTTCCCTGAGCGCGCATCGGGCTTCTGTGTCTACAATGACGCCGCCATCGCAATCGAACATATACGCCGTACATACGGCGCAAGAGTGCTCTACATCGATACGGACGTCCATCATGGCGACGGCGTACAGTGGGTATTCTATGCCGATCAGGACGTATGCACCTATTCGATTCACGAAACCGGGCGTTTCCTGTTCCCGGGAACGGGCTTCGTTCATGAGAAAGGCGCGGATAGCGGTTTTGGCGCTTGCTTCAATGTGCCGCTCGAGCCCTATACCGAAGATGACTCATGGCTGGAGAGCTTTAATGTGACGCTTCGCAAAGTCATTGCCGCTCATAAGCCGGATGTCATCATCAGCCAGCATGGCTGCGACGCTCACGCCTATGATCCTCTCTCCCATATGCATTGCAGCATGCGCATCTATCGGGAAATCCCGGCCATCATTCATGAGCTCGCGCATGATTATACGAACGGCAAGTGGGTTGCGCTTGGCGGCGGAGGTTACGATATATGGCGTGTCGTTCCAAGAGCTTGGGCGCTCGTGTGGCTGACGATGACCGAGCATCCTGTAACGACAGAGCTCCAAGACACTCTTACAATGCCGCAACTGCCAGCGGATTGGCTGGAGCACTGGTCATCTTCATGTCCGCATGAGCTTCCTTCACACTGGTTGGATGATCTGACGCACATCCCGCCTATTCCGCGACGTGAAGAAATTACACTCAAAAATCGCGTGACGCAGCAAATTGCCATTCAGGATTTGTAGAACTATTTAATAGAATTATGTTTTGCCTGTATCTCATGCAATTTAGAAATTCCAATCAAAAGGCTGATACAGCTCTAAGGGAGATAATTAAAAAGCACCCGCCGGTCGATCGAAAGCGATCAACTGGCGGGTGCTTATGTGTCTAATCATAATAATTACATATGCTTGACCATCTCATCAATGATCTGGTACGAGTTATTGGCGGCTTGAATCGTAAATTGCGCAAAATTCACATGAGCAGATCCATCGGCCTTGTCCGACATGGAACGAATGACGACATATGGGATCCCATTCATGTCGCAAACTTGCGCAACGGACGCGCCTTCCATCTCTGCACATGCGCCATCGAACGTCTCATGCAGCAGCTTGACCGCCTCGCGGCTTGCAATGAACTGATCGCCAGACAATACGATTCCCTTTAGACTGCGGCCTGGGAAATGACGATCGCTAGCCGATACAGCAAGCTCGATCAATCTGTCGTCGGCAGGAAACTCCGAACGGTTATGGAAAGGTATCGTGCCCCTAGCAAAGCCAAGCGGCGARCAATCCATATCGTGCTGAATGCTGGTTGTCGATACGACGATATCGCCGATGTTAAGCCTGGGATCAACCGCGCCTGCAACGCCTGTGAACAACACACAGTCTGCACCGAGATCAAGCAAAATTTGCGTACATACGGCGGCATTCACTTTACCTACACCCGACTTGCAGAAGATAACTTCCTTGCCGTGCAGTTTGCCCTCGTAATACGTAATCCCTGCCTTCGTCACCTCGGAAGCTACTTCCGTATGCTTATGCAGCAATTCAATTTCTTCAACCATAGCGCCAATAATTCCGATTTTGTTAAACGGCATTTCTATTAAATTCCTCCAACTGATTGACGCACAACCATTTCATGAGGCAAAACCACTTGAGATTGTTCCACGTTTTCTTTCTTCATCAGCTTCGTAAGCAAACGCATCGATACTGCGCCAATATCATACATAGGCTGAGCTACAGCTGTTAGCTGCGGTCTTACCATTGAAGCCATACGGCTATTGTCCACGCTAATAACGGAGAAGTCGTTAGGCACTTTCAGTCCCGCATCTTGAATCGCATGAATAGCGCCGATCGCCATCTCATCCGTAGCTGAAAATACGGCCGTAGGACGTTCAGAAAGCTCAATGAAATATTTCATTGCGTCAGCACCGGACTCATAACGATAGTTGCCGATTCGAACGAGTGAATCGTCATATGGAATGCCGGAAGTTTCCAGCGCGCGCTTATATCCTTGGAAACGAGCATAGCCGTTAGCCGGGTCTTGCAGCGTTCCGCTAATCATCGCAATGCGCTTGTGGCCTTTCCCAACCAAGCTCATGACTGCGTCGAAAGCAGCGTTCTCGTGATTAATGTCTACCGATGGAACTTGTCCGCTCTCATCCGTAGTCGCGCATAGCACGATTGGCACATTGGCCGTCTTGAACGCTTGCAAGTGCTCTTCGGTTACAGGCGCTCCTAGAAACAGCAAACCGTCGACTTGCTTCTCTAGCAGCGTATTGATAACGCGAATCTCCTTGTCCTTCTTCTTGTCCGCATTAGCCAAAATAATATTATAATGATACATATTAGCTATATCTTCTATGCCCCTCGCTACCTCTGCATACAAAGCATTCGATATATCGGGGATGACGACGCCTACCGTTGTCGTCTTCTTGCTTGCCAATCCGCGTGCGACCGCATTCGGACGATATCCTAGCCGTTCAATCGCCTCATATACCTTCTTGCGTGTTGCAGGCTTTACGTTAGGATTGTTGTTCACAACCCGAGAAACCGTTGCCATGGATACTCCTGCTTCTCTTGCTACATCATAAATGGTTACAGTCACGGTCCTTCTCTCCATTAGCTCAGATTTTTATTGTTACGTACGCCGCATATTACAGTAATGATACGACAAAATATTACTTTTCGCAATGTTAACGCTTATCGTTTACGCTTACGGTGTAAGTAAAATAGCCGTATGAACGATTTAATTACACATCGCCCACCCGGGTAGATCTGGCTAAAAGTGCAGTCGTTGTACCGTTATGTAAGAAGCGTGCGGCGGCTAAGCTGTTTCAACCGCTTATCCAAATCTTGAATCCATGCTTCGTCCTTCAGCGTTTGCGCAAGCAAATATAGATCTAGCAATTGATTGACGCGCTCCTCGAAGAGGCGCTCGACCGCGCTGCGATCCGTATGCTGCTTATAGGATTTCGCTTCTACTAACAAACTTGCCCATTCATTGCATTCGTTAAACAAAAACGTTTGCTTATCGGGTTCTGCCCCTAGCTGGGCGATTAGTCCAGTCAAATCGGGCTTAACCTCGGGAATAACCTCGCTCCGGTTGCATATCGTGCAGGAGAATATCGGAACGTTATCAATTTCTACTTTTCCGGAAAATATAACTGTTCGCAGCTTCATCGTCATAATGTCGCCGCAATGACACCGCTTTTGCAAAGTGGTCCACTCCTTCTCATGGCAGCTTGAGCCTAAGTAGAAATCTAGGCACAAAGAGATAGATAGGTAATTCGACCTTTTTCGCAAAAAATCCTTCTTGTGTCGTCTATGTAATTTTTACTACAGCAGGCAACAAGCGTTAATCGCCAGCCTATTGACTATTCGCTCTGGACAACTTCGATCTTAACCGCTTCACGGGCGGCAGTAACCCGATAACAACCCATATAGTTGCTCCAATTAGGTCGTTCCTTAGGTCATGCGGATCAAGCATCCGGCCTCCAACGAATGACTGATGATACTCATCCGTAATGCCGTATAAGCCGCATAATAAGATCACGAGCAGCTTGTAGGATAAAAGCTCCGAGCGGCGTCCAAAACCATAGTCGAGCAGCATGGCAAGCAAAAAGTAGGAAACAAAGTGACCCCAATTGAAATTATCCATGAATGGAAACAGCTTCTGAAACAGCGGAAGCACGGTATCCAGCTGTTCGCCTGTTCGTGAGGATAATATAAAGATAATCGCCATCCAAAGGAAAGCGGGAATAAATCGATAAATGGAAATACGCCGTTGAGTCTGCATCATTATTTGTTCTGTTTGCTTCATTGAAACTCCTTCGCTACAATAATAGAGATGGTTAAACGTACACGTTGGAGGGGAAAATCGAAATGTCCTTACATAATAAGACGGTCATTTGCTTGCTGGATGATGAATTTGAAGATTTGGAATTGTGGTATCCGGTATATCGCGCCCGTGAAGCCGGAGCAACGGTGCTCTATGCTGGACCCGAGAAGGGCAAGAAGCATATCGGCAAGTATGGCGTTCCCGCTGTTGCCGACCTCTCGTTCGATGAGGTGAGCAGCGAAGATATCATCGGCTTGCTCGTTCCTGGCGGATGGGCGCCGGATAAGCTCCGCCGTTATCCGAAGGTGCTCCAGCTTGTACAAGAGCTAAATGCGCAAAATAAGCCGATCGGACAAATCTGCCACGCCGGCTGGGTGCTCATCTCTGCCAAAATACTCGAAGGACGCAAAGTCACGTCGACTCCGGGCATTCGCGACGATATGGAGAACGCAGGCGCGACCTGGTATGATGAAGCCGTCGTTGTCGATGGCAATCTCATATCGGCCAGACGTCCGCCGGATCTGCCGGAATACGCAAAGGCTTTCGTAGACGCATTAGAGCAGCGAATGGGTTAACCATTCGCTGTCTTTACGTCCACACGTTCCATGAAACGAGTCAGCACACCAATAATCTCATTGCTTGTGCGGCATTCCAGCACCTGATGGAGCACCTCGCGGCTCTCATTCTGCGTCGTGCTGAGCAGTCTCTCCTTCACAGGCAAGATCGAGTGCGAGGACATGCTCAGTTCCTCGACATCTAGGCTTAGCCATATCGGCAGCGCCCGCAAATCCCCCGCCAGTTCACCGCATACGCCTACTTTGATTCCATTGCGCTTTGCCGCGTCTACAGTCAACATCAGCATTCGAAGCAGCGCAGGATGGAATGGCTCATACAGATGTGAAATTTCCTCGTTCATCCGATCGACCGCTAACGTGAATTGAACGAGATCATTCGTTCCGATGCTGAAGAAGTCAACCTCCTTCGCGAGCATGTCGGCTATCATGACCGCTGCAGGAACCTCAATCATAATCCCGATCTTAATTTCTTTATCGTATGGGATGTCTTCCTGCTCCAGCTCCCGCTTCGCTTGTTCCAGTATGGCATTCGCCGCTCTTACTTCGTCGACCGAGGAAATAAGCGGGTACATCAGCTTCACCTGACCGTAATGGCTCGCTCGAAGAATCGCTCGAAGCTGTGTCTTGAACAAGTCCTGCCGATCAAGCGATATACGAATCGCACGATAGCCAAGGAACGGATTGTCCTCTTCCGGAAGCTCGAAATAATCAAGCTGCTTGTCGCCGCCGATATCGAGCGTTCGAATGACGAGCGCATCTCCTGCCAACTTCTCGGCTACACCTTTATATACGTCGAACTGCTCATCTTCTCTTGGGAATCGATTGCGGTCCATGTATAGAAATTCGGTTCGGAACAAACCAACGCCATGCGCCCCGCTTGCCATCGCAATCTCCAGCTCCTTGAGGGAGCTGATGTTAGCAGCAAGCTCCAGCGTCTTGCCGTCCGGCGTCATCGGGCGATGTCCAGCAATGTTATGAAGCTTCTTCTTCGCCTCCTTCTGCCGGCTGTGCAGCTGCGTGTAGGTCTCAATAATTTGTTGCGTCGGCTCCATGAATACTTTGCCGTCACTACCGTCGATTATGATTGTCTGACCGGTCTGAAGCGGCTCCTCTAAAGAGATCTCGACGCCAACGACTAGCGGAACGCCTAGCGCTCGCGCCATTATGGCAGAATGGGAAGTCGTGCTGCCTTGCAGCGTCACAATGCCAAGCACATGCTGTGGATTAATATGAGCGAGCTGTGAAGGGGACAGCTCCTTCGCTATCAGAATAAATGGCTGCGTGTCGGAAGGAAGCGTAATTTCCGGTGCGCCTAACAAGTGCTTGAGCAGCCGGTTGCCGACATCCTTAATGTCCAGCGCGCGTTCCTTCATATATTCATCGTCCAGCAGATCGAACATCGTCACGAAATGATCGATCGCTTCCTTCACAGCAACTTCAGCCGCCTTGTATTGGCGCTGGATGATGCCTTGAATTTCATTCATGAATACAGGATCGTCCAAAATAGCGAGATGCGCGTCAAATATATGCGTCTCCTCCGAACCGACAACCTCTCGAAGCTCATCCTTGATTTGCTCGATTTCGACTTTGGACGTCCGAATGCCTTCATATACACGCTCGAACTCCCGCGCAAAATCGGCAACGTCAATTTTTTGCTCCGGAAGCTCCCACTCCCAATTAGGCAGCACGAACGCTCTCCCGATCGCAATGCCAGCTGACGCTCCTATTCCTTGAATCATTGTGCTTCCCCTCCACCATTTCTCTCTTTAAGTACAACCGACATCACCGAAGACTGACCTTTCTTCACCRCTTTGAACGGCGCAAAGCGCCAGGAGTGTACGAGATCGGAGTTCGTAATGACCATTGGAGTTGCAAGCGACTTGCTCTCCTTCTTAACGCGCTGCAGATCGAAGCGGATAAGCAGCATGCCCGGCGTAACCTCGTCCCCTTCTTTCACGACAGCGTTGAAGTACGACTTGCCAGCAAGCTTCGACGTATCGATACCGATATGAAGCAGCACCTCAAGTCCTTCCCCAGTCTTGATGCCTATGGCGTGCATCGTCGGATAAATGTGAATGACGACACCCTTGACCGGCGATACGAGCTCCCCTCGGTCGGGAATGAAGGCCACCCCTTGTCCGACAAGCTTGCCGGCGAAGATTGGATCGGGCACTTCCTCGAGCGGAATCATTCTGCCCTGCATCGGGGAATTGAACAAGATTTGCGCCTGATCGCGCTGGATCGTCTTGTTCATTTCCTCGCGTATAAGCTCGGAATAGGTCCCGAAGACGACTTGAACATGCCCGCCTCCAAGCTTGATAACGCCTGCCGCGCCGAGATTGCGCAGTGCGTTCGTATCTATTAGCCTCTCGTTTGATACTTTAAGCCGCAGGCGAGTAATGCAGGACTCCATTTGCACGATATTTTGCTTGCCGCCGATCGCTTGGAGAATGAGCGGCGCGCGGTAAGGAATATCGCCTGCCCATTCATCGAGCTGCGACCCTTCCTCGCGTCCCGGCGTTGGAATGCGGAATCTCCGAATCGCCCAGCGGAACAGAAAATAATAAACCAAACCAACGACGATGCCAATCGGAATGAGCAGCCACCCGCGCGTAGCCAAATGTTCATTAATAAGGTAATCGATCGCGCCGCCCGAGAACGAAAAGCCGTGTTTAATGCCTAACTCATACGTTACCCACATAATAACGCCCGACAGAATCGCATGAACGACGTACAAGTACGGCGCTACGAATAAGAAAGCGAATTCGACAGGCTCGGTAACCCCTGTCAAGAAAGAAGACAATGCCGCATACATAAACGTTTTGCGGATTTTCGGTTTCAAATCCTCGCGCGCTTCATGAATGATCGCGAACGCAATCGCAGGCAATGCGAACATCATCGTAGGGTACATACCCGCCATGAATGATCCGGCCGTTGGATCGCCGGCGAAGAAACGCGGCAAATCGCCATAGACCATCTCGCCTGTTGCTGTCTCATAGCCGCCAATCTGGAACCAGAACACATGGCTGACGAGATGGTGCAGGCCGAATACGACGAGTATTCGATGAACGAAGCCGTACAAGAACACGCCGAATCCGCCGCCTGAGGCAACGATGTCGCCAAGATCAATCAGTAACTGCTGCAAATAAGGAGCTACACCGACCATTCCTATTGAGAACAGAAGCGAAATAAAGCTGACGAACAGCGGTACGAACCGAGGACCGCCAAAAAACTGTATGTACTCAGGCAGCTTAAGATTTTTGAACTGTGCATGGCTTAAACCCGATGCCACGCCTATAAGGGTGCCGATGAGCACGGTCGGCTCAATCTGCGCTTCTACGGAGCCCGTAATCCCTTCGTAAATAAACATCCCAACAAGGGCAGCCATACCGGCCGACAACGCATTGCCTGTCATGCCCAGCGCGATGCCGACGGCAAATATGTAAGGCAAAAACATAAATACAGCTTCGCTCGCCGCTTGCAAATAGCCGGACATGCCGGGCATCCCGACCATATCCCATGGCAGCGTGCTTAAGCTTAAAAATATAGCTGCCGCAGGCAGCACAACCATCGGCAGCATGATCGCTCTGCCGAGCTGTTGAAAGCTCCCAATGGAGATCATTACGCACCCCCTAACCGTTTGCGTCTATTGTGATATGGAACCAAAATGTCTATTACGATGTTAAGCGCATATGTCCGTTTTGTCAAAACAAAACCCGCCTCTCTTTAGTCTAGCTGTTTGAAATCATTCCTAGCGGCGTCCTATCTATGGACGCCAACGCTTCGTCGAAACGTATAGAGAACGTATGTGCAAAATCATATACTTTCCTATACGTCAAAAAAAACGCAAGCACCTGAGGTTTCGTCAGCCTCGGTACTCGCGCTTGATCCATGGGATTAATCACGATCGTCGTCATCATGCTTGTCATCATCAGAATCGTAATCATCGTCATCGTCATTGTCGTCATCATCATTATCGTAATCGACATCCAGTACCTTGCCTGTTGCGGCTGCAATGTCCACTTCTGCCCTTCCTGCAGCTGTTCTTAGCTTGACTTCAAATTTCTTGATGCCGTCATCCCAATCTGTCTCCACCCGGATGACTTCGCCTTTCACCTTCTGCTGAGCCAGCTTGCCGGCTTGTTCTTTCGTAATCGTCGTCGATGCCGATTCGGCTGACGGAGCACTTGTCGGTGCTGTTGACGGTGCTGTTGACGGTGCTGTTGTCGGCGACGTTGTTGGTGCAACCGTAGTACGCGGAGCATCATCGTCATCGTTTTTAACCTTCAGCACTTTACCGGTTGCCGCATCTACATGGACATCCACTTCCTGGAAGGTGTCCTTGCGGTCGATGTCCACCTCGTAGTACACCGTGTTGCGTTCACGCTCCAATTCAATATCCGTCACGGTCCCTGGAGCTGCGTTTAAGACGATTTGCTTCGCCTTGGTCTTGCCGATATAGGAAGTTGCCCCTTCGGCAGCCACGGCCGCGCTCGCCCCTCCTAGCACCACGATAAGTCCCAATCCGATCATCCAGATTTTTCTATTCATCATACTCTAACATCTCCTTTACCATTCTCTGATTGCGAACCGTTGCCGGCTCTTGCTGCTACATCTATAACTTACACCCGCAATCTAAGAGAACCATTACAGAAACATTAGAATTTGATGATAAAGCTAGTCGTCATCGTCGTCCCAAGTTACAGATACGACCTTACCGGAAGCGGCATTCAGCTGTACGTCCGCTTCACGTCCGTCTTTGTTTTCGATTTCCACGAAATAGTACCACTTTCCGCCCTCTTGCTCCATGTCGATATCCTTGACCCTGCCAGGAATTTTGCCCAGAGCCAGCTCGGTTGCCTTCTGCTCGGTAATCAGAATGGACGGATTGGTTGACGGACTGCTTGCAGGTGGAGGAGGAGTCGGCTTAGGCGTCGCCGTTGGCGGAGGCGAAAGCGACGGTTCGGGCGAACCCGGTTCCGGAGACGCGCCCCCCTCTTCGATGCCGTAGCGTTCCAACGTTCGAATAGCGGCAATACCCGCCGGCTCGACTGTCAGCTCATACAAACCTTGCGTTGATCGGAGCTGGATCGCGTACCCTTCGCCTAACGGTTTGCTTCCAACGATCTCACCCGAATATTGTCCGAGTACCTCCTCCTCGGCCGCAGCTAGCGTAAGTTCGGGCGAGCTATCGGCCCGGACCACCAAATAAATAACTCCAGCGGCAACAATAACGATGACGGCTGCTGCCGCTGCACCGAGCCGCCATTTTGCGTAATTCATGCAATCCATCCCTCCAGTCATTCCTATTCCTTTATACCGTCTATTCTAGCTCCCTTTTCTTACAATTTACTGAGAACGACCGCCTGACGCCTCGATAGGAATGACGATTGTTGCCGTCGTGCCAATGCTAGGCACGCTCTCCAGCACAAGCTCGGCGCTAATGGCGTGCGCAAGCTCCCTGCCAAGCGACAAGCCGAGCCCTGCGCCGCCCACCGGCTCCTGATCACGGCTGCGGGCTTTATCGACGCGATAGAAGCGCTCGAATACTTGCTTGAGATCTTCTGCAGGAATCCCGATTCCATGATCCCTCACTCGTATATACCCGGCATTCTGCACGCGTCCCACCTCAAGTTGAATCATCTCGCTGCTGTATTTGCGAGCGTTGTCCAACAAAATGAAAAGAATCTGCTTAAGCATGTCTTGATCCGTGCTAACCGTCACGTCAGCAAGATCCAGCGCTGCCACCCGGACATCGCGCTTATATGCGCTGCGGAAAAACTCGGCGGTCTGCTCGGCGAACGGCAGCAGCTCCAGCGGCTCCCGTTCCACCTTCCACTCCCGCCGGGACGTCGCGAGCAGCAGCAGCTGTTCCGTCATCCCTTTCATTCGCACGGCTTCGGAATGGATCGCTTCAATCGATTCCTCGAACAGCTCCGGCCGATCAAGTCCTCTTCGCTTGAGCAGACTGGCGTAGCTTTCGATAATCGTTAACGGCGTCTTCAGCTCGTGCGAAGCGTTAGACACGAATTGCTCCTGCTTCGCAAAGCTTTCCTCCAGCAGCCCGATCATCTCATTGAACGTTTCTCCCATTTCCACGAGCTCGTCGCGGGAGCGTCCCTGCTGCTTCAGCTTGACGAACTCGCCGCTGCGGGCAATTTGACGCATCGTTCTCGTCATAGCAGAAATAGGACGCATCAGCACCTTGCCTAATACGACGCTGGAAACGAGCACAGGTATCAGCACCGCTGCCGAAACGCTGATCAGCACAAGCCGCAATATCCGCAGGAGCTCCTTAAGCTCCTCGAGACTCGCCGTCGCCTGCACGTTCGCAACCGCCCCATCCCCTCCGATAACCGGAATGGACACGAAGCCGTAGCTTTTGCCCGCGATATTCAATCGATGCTGCTTCTGCTCGCTGGAATATACAGCCGCTTGGCGGCTTAAATCTGTTTCCGAGGCTGAAGTAACGAGCGTTCCGCCGCCGTCCGCCCCTTCAGGCACCCACCTAAGCATGCCGTTAAGCGGCACGTATGCGCGAAGCAGCTCCACTAATGCAGCATTGTGGTCTGCCTGACGTAATGCAGTTGCCGCCTGGCGGGTTTCCGCCGCGAGATTGTTCAGCTCGCGCTCCAGCATCATGGAAGAGAACATGGTGTATACCGTTGCATTGGCAAGCAGCAGCAGCACCGTGAACAATACCGACGAATACAGATGTATTTTGCTTCGCAGCTTCATGTCGCGTCCTTAATGCAATAGCCGATGCCCCGCACCGTATGGATAAGCTCCGTATCATAGCCTTCGTCTATTTTTTTGCGTACATAGCGGATATAAACATCCACGACATTCGTATTGCCCGCATAATCATAACCCCATACCTCGGCGAGCAGCTGATCTCTGCTTAAGACCAGTTTTTTGTTGCGAAGCAAATAGGCTAGCAGGTCGAACTCCCGCTGAGTAAGTGTAATCGACTGCCCGGCCCGCTCCACCTCGCGCGTGCTTTCGTTCAACCGGAGATCGGACGCCGTCATCCACTGGCCGGGCTGCTGGTCCCCCGTGACTTGCCCGGCAGCTTTGCGCAAGGCTGCGCGAATGCGGGCGAGCAGCTCCTCCATCTCGAACGGCTTCGTCATATAATCATTAGCGCCCAGATCAAGACCGGTTACTTTATCCGATAATGCGCTCTTGGCAGTGAGCATAATGACGGGAGTGTTTGCATCCACAGCGCGAATACGCTGCAGCAGGTCAATTCCGCTAATCCCTGGAAGCATCACATCGAGCAAAATGAGGGCGATTCCCCCTGCCTTATATTCTGCCCAGCCCTCCACGCCATCTGGCGCAAGCCTTACCCCGTACCCTTCGCTCTCGAGCTCGATTTGCAGCAAACGGGCGATCCGGCGCTCGTCCTCTACAATCAGTATCGTATCGCTCACTGGCAATTCCCTCCCAGCATTACTATTTTATTTTATAAGCATAGCGGAAAGAGTCGTGCTCGTCTAACCTGCCGGTCCGGTAAGGACACAACAAAAAAGCTTTTTAACCGAAGTGCGGTTAAAAAGCTCTTTGTACCGTATTATTATTTGCCGTCTGGAAGAAGGATGGAATCCTCTACCTTAATGCAACGATCCATAATGACATTCAGGCCGCCTGCTTCTGCAATGGAAGCTGCTTCCTCGCTTGCGATGCCAAGCTGCAGCCACAACGTCTTCGCCCCGATCGCAACGGCTTCTTCAGCCACTGGCGGCGTATGCTCGCTCCGTCTGAAGACGTTCACGATATCGACGGGCACGGGAATCTCTTTAAGACTAGCATAGCTCTTCTGACCGAGAATCGATTCCGCGTTCGGGTTCACCGGAATAATCGTATACCCTTTGGCTTGCATCGCCTCGGATACCATATACGATACACGGTCAGGCTTATCGGACAGCCCGACAACTGCAATTGTTGTACTTCCCTTCAGAATCGACTTGATTTCCTCGCGAGACGGATGTTGATAGGCCATTGCCGCACCTCAATTCATCATATTGAATTGCTGTAAGTTCGAATAACCGAATTCTTGCGCCCTTTACGCTTCAATCCATTCTACGTTCGCGCCAAGCGCCTTCAGATGGTCGAAGTAAATCGGATAAGACTTAGCGACATGATGCGCGTCACGAATGCGGATCGGCTCTTTCGAGCGCAAGCCTACAATCGTAAGCGCCATAATTACGCGATGGTCGTAATGCGCATTAATCTCCACGCCGCCCTCAACGCCTTCGGGACGTCCGTGCACGATAATTTCCGCTTGACGCTCCTCGACGTTCGCTCCTGCTTTACGCAGCTCATTCAAGTAGTCGGTTATGCGGTCGCATTCCTTGTATCTTAAGTTCTCTACATTATAGAAGCGCGATGTGCCTTCTGCGAATACGGCAGCCGCTACCATCGCAAGTACAGCGTCGGTTGCGTGGTCACCATCGAATTCAACGGCCTTCAGCTTGCCGTTGCCCTTCACATGAACGATGCCGTTCTCATGAGTCAGAGGAGTCTCCATCATCTTAAGTACATCCACGACTGCGCGCTCGCCCTGCTTGCTGCGCTCTTCGAGACGATGTACGATCACGTCGGATTCCGTAACCGCAGCAGCAGCCAGAATCGCAGCCGAGCCCGGGTAGTCGCCTTGCACGGAGTACGTCTTCGCCGCATAGCTTTGGTTGCCGGGAACGCGGAAGCGCATGTAGTCCTCGTCGGCATGGATAACGATTCCTGCCTGCTCCAACACTTCCAGCGTCTGGCCTACAACGACTTTCGACTTCAAGTCATGAAGCACTTCAATCTCGCTGTCTTCCTCAAGCAATGGAGTAAGGAATAGCAACGCGCTAAGGAACTGCGAGCTAATATTGCCGGATACTTGAATGTGGCCGCCCTTCGGCTTGCCGCCTTGAATGCGAATCGGCAGCTTGCCTTCGTTATGATCAATCTTAACGCCCATCGAGCTCAGCGATTCGATCAGATCATCGTGCGGACGCTTGCCGAGCGAGTCCGGGTATCGGTTAATAAACGTAACGTCAGGGCATAGCGCCGCGATTGCCATCAAGAAACGAAGCACCGCTCCCGCATTGCCTACATCAAGCTGCTCGGCAGGCTTCGGATTGCGGCCGAAGCCGGTAATGACGATTTTCTCGTCATCCTCTTCCACGATAGCGCCAAGATCGCGGATACAGCGGCGCATCGCATCGCTGTCCTCACTATGCGCGGGATAATAAATCGTGCTTGTTCCTTCAGCAAGCGCGGCTACCAGCAAGTAGCGCGTCGTATAGTTTTTGGAGGAAAGCGCTTGAATTTCCCCTTGTAGCTTTGGAGTAGGTGTCACTAACACGTCCATAGTTCGTATGATCTCCTTTTACTATAATAGTATCCTCTACTGCTGCTTGCCGTTGCCCCAACGTTCCATTATAGCGGCTACAACCTCGTCTGCCGTCAAGCTTGTCGTATCCACGGTGATATGCGCAAAGTCATACGCATGCTTCCGCTGCTCGAGCAGCGTATTCACCCGGCTTGCGGCATCTCCTTGAAGCAGCGGACGAGCGTCGTCCGATTGAACTCTGTCAATAATCTGGGCAGCATCCGCCTTAAGAGCAACGACGAGTCCCGATGCCAGCATCAGGTTGCGATTCGCTTCGCGAAGCACAGCTCCGCCGCCAGTAGCTACAACCGATGAAGCCTCATCTGCCAGTATGCTCGCAAGCACATCCGACTCGATATCCCGGAAGCCTTCTTCCCCGCTCTCGGCGAAGATATCCGAAATCGCTTGTCCTGCTCTGCTTACGATCTGCTCGTCGACATCAACGCGTTCCCATTCTAGGCGGCCGGCGAGCAGTTTGCTGACGGTTGATTTACCCGTCCCCATAAAGCCGACCAAAATCAATTTGTTGCCAAGCTGCCGTTCCATTGTAGCTGATCCACCCTTTATAACCATTGTATCTTCGCACATATTCCACAACATCATATCATTTTTTTTGAATACTAGGGTATAAAAAAGTTGCATATGCCGTATGGATGTTAAAGATGCATAACTTCCGGACAGGAGTGAAGCTAGAGATGAATAGCAAGCTGGATTTACCTCCGCCGCACCGAACCGAATCGCATATCGACCGCATAATGGATCCCGACCATCCGTTATGCCGCTCAGATGTCGTATGGATGCTTCAATATATCAAAAAAAAGGTGGCTGACGAGGATCCCGCCTTAATGGATCTCTCGCAGCCACGCTTGTTACAGAACTTTCATTACTTTGCCGAAGTGGCTATGTCCCTCATTAACCGCAAGCATTACTGCGATCAAGAAGCCGATCGATTACGCGATTGGCTCAGGGAAGCCTCATACGGCATCAACTCGAACAAAGCAAGGTAATCGATCGCAGCGCGGGCGCTGACGATTAGGATTGAATCCAGTTGTAGTGGAACGTGCCTTCTTTGTCGATGCGTTTGAACGTATGCGCTCCGAAGTAGTCGCGTTGCGCTTGCAGCAGGTTAGCTGGCAGACGCTCCGTGCGGTAGCTGTCGAAGTATGCGATCGCGCTTGCGAAAGCCGGTACCGGTACGCCGTTAGCAACTGCGATCGATACAACTTCACGCCATGCGCCTTGGTACGACTCGACGATTTCCTTGAAGTAAGGATCAAGGAGCAGGTTGCGAAGGCCTGGATCAAGATCATATGCGTCCTTGATGTTTTGCAGGAAGCGAGCACGGATGATGCAGCCGCCGCGGAAGATCATTGCGATGTCGCCGTAGCGAAGATCCCAGCCGTACTCTTCGGAAGCAGCGCGCATTTGTGCGAAGCCTTGCGCGTACGAGCAAATTTTGGATGCGAACAATGCTTTGCGAACGGATTCGATGAATGCCGCTCTGTCGCCTTGGAAAGGCTTCTTAGCAGGACCGCTAAGCACTTTGCTTGCTGCAACGCGCTCTTCCTTCATAGCGGACAGGAAGCGTGTGAATACCGATTCCGTAATGATCGACAAAGGTACGCCAAGATCAAGCGAGCTTTGGCTTGTCCATTTGCCAGTACCCTTCTGGCCAGCGGAGTCAAGAATGACGTCTACCATTGGTTTGCCAGTCTCTTCATCGTATCTGGAGAAGATGTCGCGCGTAATCTCGATCAGATAGCTGTCGAGCTCGCCTTTATTCCATTCCGTGAAGATCTCGTGGAGCTCTTCGGCGCTAACGTCAAGAACGTTCTTAAGCAGGTCGTAAGCTTCGCAGATCAGTTGCATATCGCCATACTCGATGCCGTTATGAACCATCTTCACGTAGTGGCCGGCACCGTCTGGTCCGATGTATGTGCAGCATGCGTCTTCGCCGACTTTCGCGGAGATAGCCGTAAGGATTGGCTCTACAAGCTCGTAAGCGGACCTTTGGCCGCCCGGCATGATCGAAGGGCCTTTCAAAGCGCCTTCTTCGCCGCCGGAAACGCCCGTGCCGATGAAGCGGAAGCCTTTGGCTTCAAGGTCTTTGCTGCGGCGAACGGTGTCAGGGAAATAAGCGTTGCCGCCGTCTATAATAATGTCGCCTTGCTCCAGATGCGGAACGAGCGAGTCGATTGTTGCGTCTGTGCCTGCTCCTGCTTGAACCATGATCAGGATTTTGCGCGGTACTTCAAGCGATTGAACGAATTCTTCGATCGTATAAGTAGGAACGAGGTTTTTGCCTGCTGCTTCTTGTACAAGATCGTCTGTTTTCTCGCGGGAACGGTTGAACACCGATACCGTGAAACCTCTGCTCTCGATATTGAGTGCCAAGTTTTTGCCCATTACTGCCAATCCAATTACGCCAATTTGCTGTTTCGACATTTGGTTTCGTCCATCCTTTGTTATTTATTTGTTTTGCAATGACTTTATTCTACTCCTTTTGCTGGCAGAAGAAAACCGTTTGGATGAAAAAAAATTTCTTTTGGTTACTAATAAAATTGACCGCTCGTGAAAGATCCCCTTCTATTTAATCAAAAAATCAAGCGTGACGCGGCTTCCAGGCATTTGTCCTTTGCTTGCCGCACAACAAAAAAACGATCAAACGCTGTGCCTCATCGGAGCAGCATTCAATCGTTTAGCATTTTAGTATGAAAAAAATTTTCATCTCTATAACTCTAATTGCAACATTTCTGTTCGAAGAACAGCCAGCTTCCCCTTCGATGCGTTTGCCGCCTCCTCATTGCCGTCCTGCAGCGCGTCGAACAACATCGACAGCTCGTAATCAAGCTCGTAGCGCAGGACGATTGCTCGCTCTTCCGCTCTCTTCGACTGGAAAGCTTTAATCATTTCCTCTATTGTCACGAAAGGCTTCTTTTGATAAATAATGCGATGTTCCATACCTGACACCTCCACGAGTCGTATAATCTCACCGAACATAATGCTCTCAATGACGATTTGACGATCTTTGATTCGCTTCACTACCGCATGTCCACGCGTGTCATTAATCAGCTTCTCGATCAACTCAGACAACTTTTCGTCCTTAATGATATAATCTCCGACAATTTTATACCGACTCTTCATTCGCTGAAACCGAAGCTTGACGAGCTTGCGGCCGGTGCGGATGGATACGAGAAACTGGCCCTCCGTCTCGCTCCAGTATAAGGAGTACCCTTCCTGAATCAGATCACGGATGAGATTTTGGATTTGCCGGCGGTCAAATCGCAGTTCTAGATTGCAATATTCGACTTCATAGCTCTTGTTCACGGCAATCCCTCCCTTGCTTCATGATAGTTGACGAAATAATCTGATAATTTGTTCTTACCATTATCTTATACTCCATCTTATGTAATGGCAACTTGGATTATTGACTAATTTTATAGAATCGGGCGCCTGTTTGTAAAAAAAAGGGGCAAGTCCGCCTATGTTAAGCGGTTTGTCCCTTATCTGTACAACTATTGACCGGCACTCAGCAACGACGCCATTGTAAGCGCTTCTTCGATCGTCAATTCCTTAGCCGCCGCTTCTGTCCTAAGCTTCGCTTCGATGATGCCGTTCGCCGCCTGCCTGCCGACCGTCAAGCGCAGCGGAATGCCGATCAGATCGGCATCCTTGAACTTAACGCCCGGCCGCTCATCCCGATCGTCGAGCAGCACTTCAATGCCGGCAGCCGTAAGTMGTTCTGCCAGCTGCGAGGCTAGCGCCATCTGAGTGTCATCCTTTGCCGACACAGGCACGATATGGACATGGTACGGCGCGATTGAAGCCGGCCACACAATGCCTTGATCATCGGCATGCTGCTCGATGACAGCCGAGAGCAGCCTCGACACGCCAATGCCGTAACAGCCCATAATAAGAGACTGCGCTTTACCTGAAGCATCGAGGAAAGTGGCTTCCATCGCTTCACTGTATTTCGTCCCCAGCTTGAACACATGTCCGATTTCGATACCTCGATGGAATTGAAGCCGCCCCTCTTCGCAACGGGGACATCGGTCGCCTTCCGCCGCATTGCGGTAATCGCCGCTCGCCTTACTGTTGAAGTGAACGCCCGGCTGTATATTGGCAAGGTGATAGTCCGCTTCGTTAGCACCGACAATGGCTGCAGCCATTTGCGTAACCGCAAAATCAGCAAAGACCGGGATCGCCAGTCCGACTGGTCCCGCAAAGCCTGTAGGCGCGCCTGTTACCCGTTCTGTAGTCTCTTGATCAGCGAGCGCAAGCGAGTCAACGGCCAGTGCCTGCTTCACCTTAATCTCGTTCACCTCGTGATCTCCGCGTACGAGAATGGCTACCGGATTGCCATCCGCTACGAAGATAAGCGTCTTAATGAATACGGATGCGTCATGGCCAAGCGATTCCGTAAGCTGCTCGATTTTTTTGATGCCTGGCGTATGCAGCCTTTTAGGCGCTTCTGGTTCAACTACTGCGGCATCCATATGTGCGATGCCGTACTCCGCCTTCTCCAGATTGGCCGCATAATTGCAGCAGGTACATGAGGCAATCGTATCCTCGCCAATATCGGCGAGAGCCATAAACTCGTGCGTGCCCCCTTCGCCCCCAATGGAGCCCGCATCTGCCTCTACCGCACGGAAGTTGAGACCGCAGCGCGTGAATATGCGGTGATAGGCGTCATACATGGCCATGTAGCTCCGATGAAGCCCTTCCCAATCTGCATCGAATGAATAAGCGTCCTTCATCAAAAACTCTCTGCCTCGCAGCAGCCCGTAGCGCGGACGCTGCTCATCGCGGAATTTGGTCTGAATCTGATAGAGTGTCGCCGGCAATTGGCGATACGAACTGATCTCGCCGCGCAAGAGCGCCGTAATAACCTCTTCATGCGTCGGACCAAGCGCGAATTCCCGATCATGACGATCTCTCAGCCTGACAAGCTCCGGTCCATACACCTCATAACGACCGGATTGCCGCCAAAGCTCCGCGGGCTGCAGCGCCGGCATGAGCACCTCTTGCCCGCCAGCCTTATCCATTTCCTCGCGTACGATTCCCTCCAGCTTCCGCAGTACGCGGCGTCCGAGCGGCAAGTACGTATAGATGCCGGCGGCAAGCTGTCTGACAAGACCGGCTCGCAGCAGCAGTTGATGGCTGACTGCTTCCGCCTCAGCCGGCGCTTCACGTAATGTAGGCATTAGCATTTTACTTTGACGCATGAGAATTCCCCCGATTTTCGTGGATTTTGAGCATAAAAAAAAGAACGCGTTCGTCAGGGACGAATGCGTTCGCGGTACCACCCTAATTCTGACCGCCCAAGAAAACGGCAGTTCTTCATTCAATAACGGAATGTTGACATTCCGGCGATAAGCTCCCATAACGATCGTCTGGCAGCCAACGCAGCTCGCAAGGCAGGGAGCCTATCGGCCATTCGCGGAAGCCTTTCAACCGGCGGGCTTCCTCTCTGTCGCGAACGTTGTTCCGATCAGCATAACCTTGGTCAATGCTATTGTGATATCGTAAGATAAGCTTTTGAATAATTTACAATATTCGCTTGCCACAAGTCAAGACGCTTCCGACTTCAGCCTACAGACTTTGTTTGCTCGGCCTAAGCACCGCCGAACCGAAGGCGATGAGTACGGCCGCGAACAAGACCAGAATGGCTAGCTGCAAGCCGATATCCGCAACGCTACCGCCGCCGCCGAGCCGGTCGATTGCTTGAAGAGCCCATTTCTGCGGCAAAAAGTTCGCCAGCTTCTGCATGAACGTCGGCAGCATCGACAAGGGGAAGAAGCAACCGCTGACCATGCAGCTTGGCATGATGACGAGGTTATTAATTTGCGTAAGTTGCCGGCTGTCTCTGACCAGCCCGGCAATAGCCGACGTAAGACCGACGGCAGCCAGCAAGAAAAACTCAAGCACCAGCAGCATATAGCCGAACGAAACGCCAGGATCGTATTGGAACACAAAGTACGTCAAGCTTAGCACGATAAGAAGCTGCAGCGTACCGACGGCCATGCTGCCCATAAAGTTGCCGAGCGAGATGTCGATCGCTCTGACCGGCGCCGTATACATCCTCGCCATCGTGCGAAGCTCTCTGTCCTCCATGATGAACCCGATGGATTGACTGACTAGCATCATGACGAACATGAGCAGAATACCGACCATAATCGGACTGGACAAAATATTGCCAAGCTTCGTCCCGACATGCTCCGTCGTGACCAGCGGCTTCTCCTGCGCGGCCAATAGTTCCTTGAGGAGCGGCATGATCCCCTCCTTATCGACTCCTACCGTACCCACAACCATCGCGGCGGATGCGGACAGCTTCTTCGTCTCCGCTTCCAGCGTCGTAGCCAGCGAGGCGTTCCAAAGCTGAATATTCATCCGGTACATCACGGCTGGAACGTGATTGCCCTCGAGCAAAGCGGCTGTATAATCCGACGGAATGAATACGGCGGCATCGGCTTTTCCATCAAGCACCTGCTGCTTGATTTCCTCCTCGGTACTCCCTGTCACATCGCGGACATCATACAGCTTTTCGCGCGATAAAGCTTCTTTTACGTAAGCGCCTAGCTCGCCGGCATCCGCATTCGCAACAGCGATAACGGCTTGTTGACCTTGCGCGCCGAGCAGACCCGTCAACACGGATAATATGATAGCCGGAAGCAGCATGTTGAGGAATAACCCCCGTCTTGAGCCCATTGTCCGTCTGATTAACTGCAGAGCAATATGGATACTAGGCATCCTGCTTCACCACCTTAGGCAATCTGATCACGGCAAGTGCGGATAGTGCGACCGCGATAATAGCCAGAATCGTTACCGCTTGGCTATAAGCGGACCAACCTGAACCGTTCATAATCGCCCGGAGCCCCTCATTGGCCCAGTGATTAATCGTCCACTTGGAGACATCTCCGATGATGACGTCAATATCCGCGATCATTCCTCCGCTTACAAAGGTCATGGTGAATGCCACGATACCGAACACCGTTTGCGTTGTCTTGACCGTCTTGGCGAAGGAGGCAATGATAATCGAGATGCCCGCTCCGATAGCCGTTGTGAGCAAGCTGATGAGGAATAGCCAAACGTAATTCGAGCCCCAGTCGACGCCGTATGCGTAAGTCGTGAATACGACGATAATAACAGCCTGCAGCCCCGCAACGAGGAAGGAGCCCGTGATGATGCCGAGAACTAGCCCGGCGAAAGATAGCGGCAGCGTGAACATGCGCTGCAGCGTGCCGTTCTTATGCTGGTTCAACAGCTCGATGGCCGCCAGCATGCCGCCATACAGAAGGAACATAATCAAGTAAGTCGCCGCATAATATTGCATCGCGGATACGGAGTGGAAGATTTGGTTGCTGTCAACGCCAAGCATGCCGACCTTTACGAGCGGTTCGTTTGAATCCGTATCRCCGCCTGCCGCCTGCCCGCTTCCTGCCTCCGGCCCAAGAACGGCTTGCGCAGCCACTTCTCTGTTGACCTCCGCCAAGTAACTGTTGATGACCGATTCCACGGCCAAATTTTTCTCCGCGTACCTTCCCGAATACGTGCGCCACGAGACATTCTCGCCGCTAAGAACACGACTGGAGTAATCAGTCGGAATGACGATGCCATAGTCGGACTCGGATTCCGTCACGGACGGCTGTACGTCTCCTTCTTCCTCCGCGGCAATAAGCCGAACGTAAGGTTTGATGGCATCATTTTCCCAGAAGGCGTCCACGCTCGCCCGCAGCTCTCCCTGATCGCCGTTGTATACGATCACTTTCGCAGGCTTAATCTCCGTATCGAAAGCACTTCCGAGCATATAAATAAGAATAAGCGGCAATACGATCAATATTAAAATCAATGATTTTTTGCGACTGTATTTAAGCAGCTCGTAATAAGCCGTTGTCCACCAAATCCGCATTTATCGTTCCCTCCCAAGCTTGTTAACCGAGCATTCGGCATTTCCGCTAATCGTCCCGCAGCGTGCGACCCGTCATTTGCAGGAACATCGATTCCAAATTCGGCTCGACCCGCGTCAGCTTCCGAAGCGTAATGCCGTGTTTTTGAAGGATGAACAGCAAATCCTGAAGCATCGAAGTCGACTCCTTGACCGTCACCTCTAATGTCGTTCCATTGTTTTGCTCATCGATCTGGCGAACGCCCGGATGCTGCTTCAGCTCTTCCATCGCTTGCCCCAGCTGGCGGTCGATCTCGAAGATCAGCTTCTCGTCTTGGCCAGCCTGCTGCTTCAGCTCCTCCTTCGTTCCGCATGCAATGAGCTTGCCGTTATCCAGTATCCCTACGCGCGAGCAGATCGCTTCAACCTCTTCCATGTAATGACTCGTATAGATAACGGTCGAACCCAGCTTATTAAGCTCGCGCACCGAATCCAAAATATGATTTCTGGACTGCGGGTCGATGCCGACCGTCGGTTCGTCCATTATAATGAGCTTCGGCCGATGCATAATCGCGCAAGCGATGTTCAGCCGCCGCTTCATGCCGCCGGAGAACGTCTTAGGCTGATCGCCCGCCTTCTCCAGCAATCCGACGAATTGCAGCGCCTCCGCCACACGCTCCTTAAGCAGCTTGCCTCTAAGTCCATACAGCTTTCCGAAGAAAGTAACGTTTTCTTTGGCCGTCAGTGTCTCGTAGATCGCAAGCTCCTGCGGCACGAGACCGATTCTTCGCTTGACCTCCAGCGGCTGCTTGCCGATCGAGTAACCGCCGACGGTAATGTCCCCGCTGGTGGCATTCAATAGTCCGGCCAGCATGCTAATTGTCGTGCTTTTGCCCGCTCCGTTCGGACCAAGCAAACCGAACACTTCGCCTTCGCCTATTTCGAGCGACAAATGATTGACCGTCACCTTCGTATCGTATTTTTTGACCACATCTCGAAATGAAACCAAACTCATGTCTGTTCATCCTCTCTCTTGCGCCCTTGTTAACTCTGATTATACGGAAGGAACTGGATGCAGTCAGGTCTCCAAAGTCATGAGTTCGAGGTGACGAAAGTCATTTTTGCCAAAATGATGCATGCCTGCGATACCGGCGACCAGGTTGACTGTCTGTGATATAATGAGAAAACGCCTATCGCAGTATATGGAAGCAGATATGGCTAACGCCGTCAAAAAAGCATAGATTGGGAACAAATTCAGTTTCGGGAGACCATTCCATATGAATGTCATACTGCTCCGAATGCGAAGCTTGCTCATAGCTATACCGGCACTTGTAACCATCATAGATATTGAAGCAAGAACATACGCCCCGTATACCGCATTCGCACTGATCGCCCTCTTAATTAGCAAAGCCGACATCATCATGCCTCGATTAGCAGGACCGATACTGATTGCGGAGCTCGTCTTCTTTAGCTGGTTTTCTTATACGTACGGCGGAATTTTATACCTCCTGCCTTTCGCTACGCTCATTGCGGCATTGCGCAGAGGAGCGACCGTGCGAGAGTGCGCGGCTTGGACGGCCATCGGCTGTGCGGCGCTTACGGTCGGACTGTACGGCAGAGAGCTTGAGTTGATTGTTTCTCTCCTCGTCTTATGGGGAACGGCCGCGGGCATGCTCTTCGTTACGAATGATTTTGAGAAAAAGAGGTTTAAGTTCGAAGAGCTGTATGAAGCGCTCACGATTAGCAATGAGCAATTGGATGCCGCCAAAGACCGTATGAAAGATTACGCCGCCCAAATCGAGCAATACGCCCAGACCGAAGAACGAAATCGAATTGCCAAGGATATCCATGACGATCTCGGGCACCGGCTCATTCGCGTGAAAATGATGTCGGAAGCCGCGCTGCATCTGTTTGACGTCGATACGGATAGAGCCCGCGGCATTCTCGAGCAAATCCGCGATCAATTACAGGACAGCATGGAGCGCATGCGCCGAACCGTGCGCAAGCTCGCTTCGGATAGCGATAGCGAACCGCGTCGTTACGCGCTGGATCGGTTAATGGCCGAATCGGTAGACGGACAAGGCTACGAGGTCCGCTTCGAGGTGCACGGCAATCCGAGGCCGATTTACCCGAGCATGGAGCTTATATTGTTCAAGAACGCGCAAGAAGCGATAACGAACGCGGTTAGGCACGGCGAAGCAACGGTCATTACCGTCGACCTCAGGTTCGAGAGCGACAGCGTGTCCTTGACGGTTGCGAATGACGGCATGCTGCCAAGCGAGCCTGTAGAAGCCGGACTTGGCATACGCGGCATGCGAGAGCGGATCGCCCTCATTGGCGGAAGACTGGAGGTTGCGACCGCGGAGCAATTTGCCATCACAACTATTTTGCCGCTGTTAACGAAGTAGGTTACGTCAATCGGAAGGCGTCGGCGTGATACGGAATTACATATGCGAGCGCCATAAATAAGGAGGTGCATACGATGATCAAGGTTCTTGTCGTCGATGACGATCCGTTCATTCGGGAAAGCATGCAAGTGATTTTGGATCTGGATAAGGAACTTCAAGTCGTCGGCGTTAGTCAAAACGGCAAAGAAGCCGCCGAATTCGCGGCTGTTCACCCTGTTGATGTCGTGTTGATGGATATTCGAATGCCGGTCTGCGACGGCGTGGAAGGCACGAAGCTGCTTCGTGCCTTGCCGAATCCGCCTGCCGTCCTCATTCTGACGACATTCGACGATGACGATTATATTGCGCAGGCCATTCGCAATGGTGCGAACGGCTACCTGCTTAAGAACGTTTCGCCGAGCCTAATTATTAATGGCATTAAGACCGTTCATCAAGGCACGATGCTCATTCATCCCGACATTGCCCGCAAACTGGCTGGCATGCTTGAATCGCCTCGCGGCGGTTCTTCGGCTGAGCCATCCTATCTATTCGATCAAGCGAGCAAAAGCTTAGCCGAGCAAGGCTTGACGGTGGCGGAATGCCAGATTGTCCGTCACGTAGCGGACGGGCAGTCGAACAAGGAAATTGCTTCGTCGCTCTTTCTAAGCGAAGGAACGATTAAGAATTACATTTCCGAAATTCTTAACAAGCTTGAATTGCGGGATCGGACGCAGCTTGCGATCTATTATTTGAAGCTCTTGCAGGGCTTGTAAGTCCATCACAGACATAGAGGAGAGAAATTATATTATGGCAACGAAAACAGCAACAGCCGGACTAGTCGGCTTCACGCAAGAGGATTTTGACGTATTTCAACTGGAAGGCTTGGAGGAACGCATGGCTGGCATTCAAGAGCTTATTCAGCCGAAATTCCAAGCTATCGGCGAACGGCTGGCTGGCGAGCTTGCCGTCCATGCCGGCGACGAAATGTATCTGCATATCGCGAAACACGCCAGACGCACGGTCAATCCTCCGAAGGATACTTGGCTCAGCATCTGCAACAACAAACGCGGATACAAATCTCATCCGCATTTCCAGTTAGGCCTGTTCGATGACCATCTGTTCCTGTGGCTGGCGCTCATCTATGAAGTGCCGAACAAATCGCAGATTGCTACCGCTTATTTGGACAAGCTCGATGACGTCATCGCCTCCGTGCCTGACAACTATATGATCTCTCTTGACCATACGATGAAGGAAGCGACGAGAACCGGAGATATGAGCGCCGAGGATTGGAACAAGGCGCTCGTCCGGTTCCGCGACGTGAAGAAAGCGGAGCTGCTGATCGGCCGCCACATTCCGGCGGATGACATGTTGCTGCGCAGCGGCGATATTTTGCTGAAATTCGCTTCCTCGACGTTCGAGACGCTTATGCCTCTTTACCGCATGTCGCTCGTATAAACGGCTTGTATATACACGAAAGGCCGCCCTGCGCTATTAGTGAACTGCACCCCGTCAAGTAGACAGTACAAAAAATAAAGATCTATGAAGCGGCCTTAGCCCTAAATTCAAGGGGACTGAGGCCGTTTAGTTTTTTCTGCAATCGTTCGTAATTGTAAAAGTGGATGTAATCATCAATATCGTTCTTTA